>NZ_NEGL01000006.1:0-335674 GCF_002135425.1 Acinetobacter sp. ANC 4654 | reverse complement strand
TTGAAAATTCAAGTTTTAAAATACATAACATGGAATACTAAAATAAATTCTATAGGCTATTTGAACAAATATTCATGAATTGAATTTAAGTCATCATCAAGAATAATGACTAAGAGAATTTTTAAATTTCAATTAAATCAAAATATTAACAATTAGGCGCAATAGAATTGCCATAAAATAAAAGCTCAGTCAGAAGATAGCTTTGCTCGATTTATTTATTATAGATTAAATATAAATGGTATAAGATAGCTGCTTATATTTAAGATATACCATAAAAATCAATTAATTATATTAAAATCACAACAACTATGGATAGTATCAAATAAGGTTATTATTCAAAATTTTAGTTCACCTTACTTTTAAAAAAAGTGATTTATTCAGAATCAAAAGCAAAGCACATATCCACATCAACTTTCTAGGCGCCCCCCCCCAAACACCTTACAATAACTTAACCATGATCTGGTTTTAGATGATACAACTAAAAAAAAGCACCTTAAGGCACTTTTTTATTCAACTTATTACTGTTTAGTTAAACATTTGCCCAAATGCGTAAATTACAAACATAATCATAAGTGCAGATGACGAAGTTATTAATAATTCTAAAGTTTTCATCGACCACTCACTTCTCTTAAAGTGGAACATTATTTATACCCAGATATTGATTACCAATAAATGACAAAAAGTGACAAAAATACTTATAAATATACAAATCTGTAAAATTTAATTTCTTTTAATTTATGGCTAAGAAAAAATTCTACGAATTCAAATTACTTACAACTGGAGCTAAAAGCGTTGCTACGCCCATTACTACACCAATATAAAGAAATATTTTTATACTAAAGTTCTGTAAAAATATGATTTATTACTATTGATATTTTATACCAATCGTAAAATGAGTAATAAAAAAACCGCCTTAAAGACGGTTTTTAAATCAGTGACTATTTACTGTTTAATTCACACGTGAGGTGAATCGAAACATTTCATTAACACCTGTATAGAAGCTACGACCATCAAGATTCAAATCAATTTCAACACCAGACTGAAGCAAGACTTTCTTTCCTACTTCAACCCATTTAAACCCATCGCGAGTACTTTGCATTTTTTTTAAAGGCACCAACGAGACAACAATTTCACTACCATTTACAGATTTTGCTACTATATTTTCAATATTATTCAACATTTACACCAAATTTCAAACACATATAGAAATACCACCATTGGCATTTCGAAATAACAACTTTAATTTTGACAATTCAAACTAGATAAGACTTATATATCAATTTTAAAAGATAACATTTTCATGTCATTTTTATTGTTGAAGTTAGTATAACAGAAATACAAATTTAATCACCTATTACTTATCAGTCTTACTCATATTATTTGCGTCAAAATATTTCAAACCTATAGGTTCAAAGTGACTGTAAGTCCACTCATACTTGATGTTGTGTCATTAAGTAATCTGATATTAATCGTGCTGACCATGATTGTGTATTTAAACCTTCATAAAAACCGCAATGACTCCCCTTTTTCGTGGTCACCACCATCATATTGGGCATTTTTTGAATCACTTCTTTATAAGGTTCAAAATTACGAATATCACAAACTGGGTCATCTTCGGCATTTAAAATCATTAGAGGAATTTTAATATTTTCAAAGACAAAAATTGGGTTTGTTGCTTGATTATAAGCCTCAAAACTACTATAGCCTGCGAGTTCAAAATAGTGAGATTGAAATTCTTGTAAGCTTTTTGTTGCCAAAACTCGCTCTAATGATGCTGCGTATTTCCATGTCTCTGCATAAGGATAAATAAAAACTTTGAACAATTTCTTGGTCATGACCTTGGTATAAAAAGGATGTACATTTTTAAATCCAAGCTCTGTATCATAGCCTGGACACAATGCAAAAGCGGCTTTAAATGGTGTTTTCTGACCTTCTTCACCCAAATAGCGAACCAATAACCCTGTTCCAGCAGAAGAACCGACTGCATATAAAGTTGAATTTGGAAGTTTATTTTGAATATGCGTAATTTGCTCACGTAAATCATCCGTTGAGCCAAAAATAGACATTTTAGGTACAGGCATCGGTAAATTAGCATGTCCACGGCGCAAGCATAATGCGATACGCCAACCTGTATATGCATGTAAATCACGCACCAATTCACGCATACTTTCTGGTGAACCCGTTATGGTATGCATTAATACAATGGTGGGTGTGGTATCAGGTAAATGTAAACCATGCCATGCAATTGCAGTGATACCACCGTCAGACATTTTTAATTGTTCAATTGCATCGTATTTTAAATGAATAGTCTGTTTCTTAATTAAATCGAAATACAGCAAATGCGCGTGTTTATTCGATAACCATGGCGTTGGTCGATACTTTTGTTTCAGTTGAGGTAGCTCATCTAATAACTGTTTAACCTGACCATTTGGATCATAATACAGCGTTGGCACTTCTGCCCCTGTCACTTGATCAAGCCATGTTTGCGTCAATTGATTAATTTTTTTAAGCACCGACCACATTGTTTCTAAACCTTCATTGAGCAAATTAAAATGCTTGCCTGTCATGACTGAATTTAAAACATAAGTTCAGTTTAAATAACAGCAAGCACTCATTTGTAGATAACCACACTTAAGCTTAGGCTATTATGCTTTTGGCATAAAGGCAGCCATACGCTGTCCCATTTGAACTGCAAGTGCTTCTAAACCACTTTTCGGACGAATCATCACTTCAAAATCAACAATTTGACCATTTTCATTAAAACGAATCATATCGATACCCTTTAGTTTCTTTTCACCCACATTGGCAGAAAACTCAAGGACTACACTTAAACCATCTTCTGTATAAAATTCACGGTGATAGGTAAAGTTTTCAAAAACTTGAATCACATTGGTCAAAATGAAGAAAACCACTTGTTTTCCTGGATAAGGATTAAATGCAACGGGTGAACGAAAAACCACATCTTCAGCCAATAATTCATTCAAAATTGACATATCTTTTGTATCTAGCATTTCATGCCAACGCTTTATTGATGCTTGTGTTTGTTGTACTGACATTTTCAAGTCCTTTTCCATTATTTTTACAGCATAAAAATAGGGGAAATATTTCTATTTCCCCCTCGCGACTTCGTTAAATGACCGCGGCTAAATTTGCACCTTGGCGGATGGCACGTTTTGCATCGAGTTCACCCGCTTCTTTAGCACCACCAATTAAGTGAACATTTTTACCATCTGCTTTAAGTTGATCGAACATCGCCGTAAATGGCTCTTGTCCTGCACAAATCACTACATGATCGACTTCAAGCACTGTAGGCTGACCATTGACTAAAATATGTAAACCTTGATCATCAATTTTTTCATAACTTGCGCCTGAAACCATTTTCACATCACGATGTTTTAAACCTGTACGGTGAATCCAACCTGTCGTTTTACCCAAGCCCGCACCAACAGAGCTTGCTTTACGCTGTAGCAAGTAAATTTCACGATTCGACTTTTCTAATTCTGCTGATTTTAAACCACCGACATTTTCATAGCTGGTATCAATGCCCCATTCATTATAAAACTTCTCAGGATTCAAACTCGCACTCTCACCTTCATGACTTAAGTACTCAGCTGTATCAAAACCAATACCGCCAGCACCAATAATGGCAACACGCTGACCAACAGGCTTACGTTCTTTGAGTACTTCGATATAAGTCAGTACTTTCGGATGATCAATGCCATCTATTTCTAAATCACGCGGTATAACACCTGTTGCAACCACAATGTCATCAAAGTCGGACTGACTTAATGCTTCATACGTCGCTTGATGATTGAGTACTAATTTAATATTCGGTTGTAATTCAATTTTACGTTGGAAATAACGTAAGGTTTCGTAAAATTCTTCTTTACCCGGAATGGTTTTGGCAATATTGAACTGCCCACCAATTTGATTGGAAGCTTCATAAAGCGTGACATTATGTCCACGATCTGCTGCATACGTTGCAAAGCTGAGACCTGCTGGGCCTGCGCCAATCACGGCGATATTTTTAGCCACAGCAGATTCTTTAAAAATAAGTTCTGTTTCATAACAAGCACGTGGATTGACTAAACAGGTTGCAATTTTCATTGAGAAAATATGATCCAAACAAGCTTGGTTACAACCAATACAGGTATTAATTTCATCACTACGTCCTTGTTCAGCTTTTTGAACAAAGAATGCATCCGCAAGCATTGGACGTGCCATAGAAATCATATCGGCATGACCAGAAGCCAATACATGCTCAGCCATTTCAGGCGTATTAATACGATTTGATGTAATCAGTGGAATATTAACCAAACCTTTAAGTTTTTCAGTCACCCAAGTAAATGCAGCACGTGGTACTTTAGTGGCAATCGTTGGAATTCGTGCTTCATGCCAACCAATGCCTGTGTTGATAATGGTTGCACCTGCTTTTTCAATTTCTTTGGCAAGTTGTACCACTTCATCTAAAGTTGAACCGCCTTCAACCAAATCCAGCATAGATAAACGATAAATAATAATGAAGTTTTCGCCTACTTCTTCACGGGTACGTTTCACAATTTCAATCGGGAAACGAATCCGGTTTTCATAGCTACCGCCCCACTCATCATCACGATGGTTGGTACGTGCTGCAATAAACTCGTTAATGAGATAGCCTTCTGAGCCCATAATTTCCACGCCATCGTAACCTGCATATTGGGCAAGCTTAGCGCAGTTAGCAAAGTCATCGATGGTTTGCTGAACTTCTGCTGATGTGAGGGCTTTAGGTTTAATTGGGTTAATCGGTGCTTGAATAGCAGAAGGTGCAACTAAGTCGGCTTGATATGAATAACGACCTGTATGTAAAATTTGTAATGCAATCTTACCACCAGCAGCATGTACTGCTTGGGTAATCACTTTATGTTTTTCTGCTTCGGCAATACTATCTAGCTTAGATGCATGTGCAAATGTCAGACCAGCATCATTCGGTGCAATCCCCCCAGTGACAATAAGCCCCACACCACCTTGAGCACGTTCAGCATAGAATGCTGCCATACGATCATAACCGCCCGGTGCTTCTTCTAATCCCACGTGCATAGATCCCATCAATACACGGTTTTTGAGTGTGGTAAAGCCTAAATCTAAAGGTGCTAACAAATGAGGGTAATTAGACATATGATCTCCTTGGCGTGCTTTTTAAGCTAGCTAATAATGTATTTAATGCAACTTGTTGCATAAGTTATATTCTAGATTTGATTTTTATGCAACATGTTGCATAATGATCTGGTAAATTTTTACTGACTGAGTCGTTTATGTCTTTAGCCCATGTTTTATTAACGAGCTTAATTGAAAAACCAAGTACTGGAATTGATTTAGCACGTCGCTTTGACCGTTCTATGGGTTTCTTTTGGAATGCAACACATCAGCAAATTTACCGTGAACTCAATGGTATGCAGCAAAAAAACTGGATTTCAACCATTGAAGAACACAATACAAATAGTCGTAAAAAGACCTATCAGGTTGAAGCATTAGGGCGTGCCGAATTGGCCGATTGGATGGTCAAACAGAGTCCTCCAGCCCAATTACGTGAAGAATTGATGGTTCGTCTACGTGCTGAAGCACAATTGGGAGGCAATAGTGTCCTCCCTGAATTAGAACGCCATCTAATTTTGCACCGAGAAAACCTAAAAATTTACCAAACTATTTTTGCAAAAGACTTTGCCAATCGGCATGATCAAGATCGAACCCAATTTATTCATAAAATGATTTTACAACTTGGAATTGATTTAGAAATGGGCTGGATTAGCTGGTTGGAAACCATGATTCCACAATTAAAAGTATTTGATGAAAAATAACAAAATAAGGACATAACCATGCCACATTATCGTATGCCTGATGGTGAACAACTTTTTGTTCGTGAATTTGGTCAAGGCAAGCCTGTTTTAGTTTTATCGGGTTTAGGCATGCAAAGCTGGCAATGGCTGCCTTTCCTCTATCCTCAAGCCAGAAACAATAAATTTATTATTCCGGATTGGCGTGGTTTTGGTGGCTCTCATCGTTGTGCTATTCCGCAACTAGATGCCATTTCCAGCCATTGGCGTGACATCAACAGTTTAATGGAACAACTTCAGTTCGATAAATTTTCCGTGATTGCTTATTCTATGGGTGCAACCACGGCAATGCATGGTATGCAATACGGTCATTTAAATGAACAACTAGACCGTTATTTACATATCGATCAAACACCGAAAATTTCTGTTGATGCCATGTGGCAGTATGGTTTATTGAGCCAAAAACAAGCTCAATTTAAACAACTATTGGCTAAAATATCACATTTGCTTGCATGTAATGCGTCTGCACGTGTGCTATCCGACCTGAATCCAGCAGCTCGACAACACTTATTAGAACTTTGGCTGGCATTTATTCAGCTCCAAGCCAGCAATAAGGTTACCCCTTTACTGTTTCAACTGGCCTTGAAGCAAGTTAAATTGCAGCCCCTTATTTTACCTATTCAGCGTTTAGATTATTTAGCATGGTATGTAAATAATTATTTACATCATAATGAAGACTATCGCCATGCCATTGCACAGCTCTCTTGCCCGAGCACTTTTTTCATTGGAGAAAAATCGAGGCTTTACCCATCAACAGGGCAAAAAATCATTGCCAATAGTGTAAAAAATTCAAAACAAGTGATCTTTAAAAAGTCTGGGCACATGCCACTGATCAGTGAACCAATCAAATTTACTCATGAAGTTGCTCAGTTTCTCAAAAATTCAGCATAAAGTTTTAATGTAAATAAGATAATGAAACGGATGGTTTTCACTCCTTTTAGAACAATTTAATGAGCTTTATTACCTCAATAGTGATACAAAATTTTTAACATCCAATTCAGGCTGTGCGGATTGCAAAAAGAAAATATACGCACATGTTTAAACTATGAAAGTTATTGATTACAAACAGTACAAACCTAAAAAATTAAACAAATATAAAATTGACAAATTGCAACGATAAACCTTTAATCATCAATATTGTTGCATAAATGGAATTTTTAAATGCTGTCTGATCTTGATGATTTTTATTGCTTTGCATTGGTGGTTGAACACGGCGGATTTAGTGCTGCTGAACGCGCAACAGATATTCCAAAATCAAAATTAAGTCGTCGAGTTTATAATCTTGAAGAGCATTTGGGCGTTCGATTAATTCAGCGCAGTTCACGCCATTTTGCCGTGACTGAAATTGGCATGAATATTTATCGCCACGCGCAAGTGATGATGAATGCCGCCCAAGCTGCGCATGATTTAGTCGATCATTTAAGTACCCAACCTCGTGGCGTGATTAAGGTCAGTTTACCGGTATCTATTGCACAAAATGAAATTGCGAAAATTTTACCTCAATTTCTAAAAACATATCCTGAAATTAGAGTCCAACTTATTGTCAGCAATCGCCGTGTCGATATCATCAATGAAGGCATTGATGTTGCCTTACGTGTACGTTCAAATTTAGATGATGACCCAAGTTTAATATTGCGCAAATTTGAAAACATTGAACAACATTTATTTGCCAGCCAAGCTTATCTGAATGAATTTGGTGATTTAAAACAACCTGAAGATTTGAGCCAACATCAAATTCTGAGTATGGCTGATGAACATTTAGATCAGCACATTGTGGTACACGATGAAAATAATCATCAGAAAAAAATTAAGGTTAACCCCATTGTCATGGGTTCTGACTTAATGATGCTTGCCCAATTGGCTAGACAAAATTGCGGGATTGCGCTACTGCCTGACACCATTGTACAAGACTACGTACAAAGTGGTGAATTAGTCCGCGTACTGCCAAATTGGAAAGCTCCGCATGGCATTTTACATGCGGTTTATCCATCACGTCGTGGGCTACTTCCTGCTGTTCGTGTCTTTATTGATTACCTCGTTGCACACCTTAGCAAACAATAAAGTACTCCATATAAAGCAATAAAGAACGTAATGGCTCAAGATTTGAAATGGTCAATCAATCAATTTTAGTCATTACGCTTCACACTACAACACACCACTTATTAGATGCATGATAAAAAGCAATAAGTAAAAATTTGAGACAAAAAAAAACTTACCCGATGTGGGTAAGCTTATAAACTAAAAACAAGAAACTACAGCTAGAATCTATGTGCGTATAGTACAAATAAAATACAACCAGAACTAATAGTTAAAAAATATTAATCTTCCATTTGAAATAAAAAATACTAAAATAAAACAATATCTTAACAAATAAACTAATCGTTTAAACAACTTTATTCATCTATCATATAGATAATACTATACTAAAGTATAAAGTGATAAACTTACCATCCAAAAGCACCAGATTTTAAATTTCTGGATATGAACCTGTACCTTCTGGCCAAGGGGATAAAAGTTCAAAACCAGTATCAGTGACAACAACCATATGTTCCCATTGTGCAGTTAAAGAGCGATCTGCTGTCACAACAGTCCAACCATCTTTTAATTCTTTAACATTGGGTTTCCCAGCATTAATCATAGGTTCAATGGTAAAGACCATACCTTTTTTAAGCTTCAGACCTTGACCTGCTTGACCATAATGCAAAACATTGGGTTGTTCATGATAAACCTGACCAATACCGTGACCACAATATTCACGGACAATGCTATAACCTTCACGATGCGCCACAGATTGAATAGCAAAACCGATGTCACCCAAAGTTGCATCTGGTTTTACTGCATAAATCCCTGCAACCATGGCTTCATACGTTGTTTCAACTAATTTTTTAGCCTCTGGTTTAACTGTACCCACGTAATACATACGACTGGTATCACCAAAATAACCATCTTTAATAATGGCAACATCAATATTAATAATATCGCCATCTTGTAAAATAGTTGTTGCAGATGGAATACCATGACAGACAACTTCATTTGGAGAAATACAGGTGGTTTTGGTATAGCCATAATAACCAACATTTGCTGGAATCACTTTGAGTGTATTCACAATGAAATCATTACAAATATCATCTAAGTATTCTGTGCTTACACCGGGCTTGACATACTCCCCTATCATTTCCAAAACCTGAGCTGCTAAACGCCCGGAAATACGGAGTTTTTCTATATCTTGCTCAGTTTTAATGGTAATAGCGGAAGCCTTCATTGTCTCATCCTCATGTATAAGGCTTTTGATTATAGACCTTTTCGTATTTTTTTGTTTAATCTGTGTGTATAAAGCAATTAAACTTAGATTTTTCAGTTTTTTAATGTCTAATTAACAAACATTTAAAACGCTGTTGCAAAGAAAATAAAACGTAGTAATTTTTTAAAAACAAAAAGTATTTTTATTTTTTATTCAATAATCAACACTATAAATCAACCTAAATTTAGCCATTTGTTTAGTTACATTAATTTTCATATAAATAAAATTCATACCTAGCATAAAATAAATTACCAAAAAACTTTCGTATCCTCTAAAATCACCCCTTTTAGTCAATCCATCTCCTTTTCATGACAAATCTCCGTACAAGAGATATTATTGCCTTAGGTTTTATGACCTTTGCACTTTTTATTGGTGCAGGCAATATTATCTTTCCACCTATTGTGGCTCAACAAGCCGGTGAACATGTATGGTTGGCCGCATTTGGTTTTTTAATTACTGCTGTTGGTCTTCCTGTTATCACCATTATGGCGCTATCACGAGTAGAAGGATCTATTCAAAACTTAAGTTCTCCTTTGGGTAAAATCGCAAGTCTGATTTTAACGATCTCGTGTTACTTAGCAGTTGGTCCTTTATTTGCGACTCCACGTACAGCAACGGTTTCATATGAAATCGGTTTTTCTTCTTATTTTGGTACATCAAGTAGCAGCTTGCTCATTTACAGTGCAATTTATTTTGCAGTTGTGACTGCTGTATCTTTATATCCAAATAAACTGTTAGATACCGTGGGTCACTTCCTTGCACCGTTAAAGATTATTTCTTTAGCCGTATTAGGTATAGCCGCATTTGCAATTCCTGCTGGATTCATTCCACCAGCAATTAACAACTATGTGGCTGCTCCTGTTTCTGAAGGCTTTGTGAATGGTTATTTAACCATGGATACTTTAGGTGCACTGGTCTTTGGTATTGTCATTATTCACGCGATTCATTCACGTGGCGTAACTGATAAAAAACTGGTGACCAAATATGCAGTGATCGCAAGTTTAATTTCAGGTGTCGGTTTAACCTTAGTTTATTTAAGTCTGTTCAAACTCGGTTTAGGAAGCCATGAAGTCGCTCCAAATGCAGCAAATGGTGCAGTGATCCTGCATGCATATGTACAACATGCTTTTGGCGATGTCGGTTCTCTTTTCTTAACGGGTATGATTTTCCTTGCCTGCATGGTAACAGCGATTGGCTTAACCTGTGCTTGCGCAGAATACTTCTCAGAACTCACTAAAATTCCTTATAAAATTTTAGTTTTTGTTTTAATTGGCTTCTCTTTCATTATTTCAAACTTGGGTTTAACCAAACTTATAGCCGTGTCTGTACCTGTGTTAAGTGCAATTTACCCACCAGCAATTGTCGTTATTTTACTAAGTTTCTTTTGGAAATTTTTCAATCGACCAACTCATGTTGTTGCACCAGTCACAGCAATTGCATTTTTATTCGGTATTCTTGATGGCGTTAAGGTAGCAGGTTTTGAAGCTTATTTACCTGAAATTGTTCAGCATTTACCTTTAAATGCACAAAATTTAGCATGGCTTATTCCATCCTCTATTGTGCTAATTATTGCTATCGTGATTGATAAAGTTAAAAAATAACCAAAATTAATGTCATTAAAATCAAGTTTTATCCAAACCTGATTTTAGTCGTGATCAATAAAACATCATGTTTTACCCAAACAGCGTTTTATTGTTTACATTCTCAGACATTGTTTTGGTTAAAGCACTCTATTTGCTATGCTATACACATGTGACTGCCTTAGACCTATCTTTTCCCTCAATACAGATACACCTTCATATCTCTCGCCACACTCAAATAAAATTATTCAGTTTGTTGGCATCAATATTGCCTATTTATTCTTCGACTATTGTTGAATATTGCAGTAATCCAACGCTTGCTACACTAAAAGTGTAAATTACATTTATTCAATAAATACTTGGTATTTACATTTTTAATGAAATTAGCATATGATTTTACCTACATAGCATAGTTTTATTACAAAATAATGACATTTACTATTGAAATAGTTATAAATAACAAGTAAAACAATAGAAACCAATCTGACTAAAACAATAGGGTTTAGGTCAAAATGACAGGAGGGGTGGAGATGTTATCATTACATTTCAATAAGGAAGTCTTCATTAACGCTCTAAAAGCAAATAAGAATATGGTCACCTATTTGAGTACCACCGTTGCTCTAATGCTGACACTCATTATGCATGGTTTAATTCAAGGCAATTTAAAACCTGAATTCTTTATATATGCTTTTATTGTCTCAATTGCTTTTTATATTTGGGCTGTGGCCGATCAGAAGTATCGTCAGCAGAAACAAAATAATTCTAAAGAATAGAGGATGGGTGAACTTTCACCCATCTTAAAAAAGAAAAATAATCATTGATACATTTATAACTAAAATTAAAATACACCTAAGCCCAAGATTGCCCCAAGTAACAACCCCGCTGTCGCACCCAACTCCCCTACAACTAAAGCAATCATCGCACTGGTAAGTATCCATCTGGGTAATTGCCAACGTCCCATTTGATGCGGAACTTTAAATTGATTACTGGTATCCTTCAACCAACCATGCAACACATAACTTAAAATTGAAAAACTAAAAAAGAAAAGATTGATCAACACAAAAATTAAATTAACCCCTTCAGACCATACTGAAAAATAGGCTAAAACTGCAATAATCAAACTGGCTGGCGCATAAAGTAAGCTGCTTCTATGTGCAATATCGACATAATAATGTGCACGAGCCTGTTCAGAGTGCCGTATTTGATAATATTTCCACACCCCAGTGAGCATCCCCACCCCAAGAAAAACACCGCTAAATATAATTGCGAGCGAAACAGATTGAGTTAAATTTTCCATATTTATTGCGTTATATCCTTATTTTTAGAACACTATTCTGACTTTAAAGTCATTCTTTATGCAAGTTTCTTTTTAGAACTTCGCTACAGTAGTCCTAAGTTAAATTTAACGTATGTTCTAAATATGAGTACATTTGAAACATTAGAAATCAGCTGTAAAGATGGATATTCCCTCAGTGGTCGGTTTTATGCAAAGCAAACTTCTCATAAAAAAAATCACCCCGTTTTAGTTTGTCCTGCAACTGGCATTACTCAGCATTTCTATCAAGCTTTTGCAGAATGGTTAGCCACGCAAGGCTATGATGTTTTGAGCTTTGACTTCCGTGGCATTGGTCGCTCTCTACATGGCCCTTTAAATAAGTCTGAAGCCAGTATTGTTAATTGGGGGCAGCTTGATATTCCTGCCGCAATAGATAGTTTATTATGTAAAACCCAAACCGATCAGGTCATTTTACTGGGTCATAGTGCTGGCGGTCAGCTTTTAGGTATTGTGCCGAATTATCAAAAGGTTGCAAAAGTTATTGCTGTTTCTGGCTCCACAGGACATGTGAAAGGTTTAAAAGGCAAAACCAAGCTTTTAGCCCCGCTTATGTTTAATGTTATTTTCCCATTAGCACGTATTACTAAAGGCTATGGGCCAACTCAAGCGATTGGCATGGGTGAAAACCTCCCCAAAGATGTGGCTAAACAGTGGGCTCAATTTTGCAGTAAACCAGGTTATGTCATAAATGCAATTGGCAAAACAGTATTTGAAGATTATCACACTAAAATTGATTGCCCGATTACCGTGCTTTGGTCTTCAGATGATGAAATTGCAACTGCTACAAATGTGAAAGATTTACTACGTTTGTATCCAAATGCAGATACACAAATGATCGAGTTAAAGCCTAAAAGCTACGACCATAAAGCAATTGGTCATATGCTGATGTTTAAAAAATCACATCAGAACTTATGGTCAACCATAGAAAAACAACTGCATATTTAGCCTAAACAGCTCCAACAAAAGCCACCTTTCTTTGAAAGGTGGCTTTTTTATTGCAACTATCCACATTTTTTTCAGCATAAAAACCCCTAATTCATAAATTTAATTTTGTTAATTGATAAATATTTATTATATTAGTCAGCTATTTTCAGCCCCGCTGTTTTTCACTCCCCTATACCACATAAATGGATCATTTATGTCTTCACACAAACAAAGCCAACTCAAGCATGGTTTAAGTAATCGTCACATTCAATTGATTGCTCTTGGCGGCTCAATTGGAACCGGTCTTTTCCTCGGAATTTCCCAAACCATTCAACTTGCAGGTCCAGCAGTCATACTTGGTTATGCTATTGCGGGTTTAATCGCATTTTTTATGATGCGCCAACTCGGTGAAATGGTGGTAGAAGAACCCGTTAGTGGATCATTCAGTTTTTTTGCTTATAAATACTGGAGTCCATTTGCAGGCTTTATGTCGGGCTGGAATTACTGGGTACTCAATATTTTAGTTTGTATGGCTGAACTGAGTGCTATTGGCTTATACGTGCAATATTGGTGGCCTGAAATTCCAACTTGGGTTTCCGCACTGGGCTTTTTTATTTTAATTAATATAATTAATTTAATGCATGTCAAAGTTTTTGGTGAAATGGAGTTTTTATTTTCCATTATTAAAATTTTAGCCATTATTGGCATGATTGGCTTTGGTGCTTATTTACTGGCGAGTGGTCATGCCGGCGAAACAGCTTCTGTATCTAATCTTTGGGCACTCGGTGGCTTTTTTCCAAATGGTCTTTCTGGTTTAGTCATGGCCATGGCGATTATTATGTTCTCCTTCGGGGGCATTGAATTGGTCGGCATTACCGCAGCTGAAGCCAAAGATCCAACAAAAACCATTCCTAAAGCAGTCAACCAAATAGTATATCGCGTTTTATTGTTTTATATCTGTACCATTTTTATTTTATTGTCTTTATATCCTTGGAACCAAATTGCAGAAGGTGGTAGTCCTTTTGTTTTAATTTTCGATTCTTTAGGCAGCCAATCTGTCGCAACTATTCTTAATTTTGTGGTATTAACGGCTGCAATTTCAGTTTATAACGGCACCAGTTATGGTACGAGCCGTATGTTGTTGGGCTTATCTGAACAAGGCAATGCACCGAAGTTTTTAAGCAAAATTAATCAACGTGGTATTCCCTATACCGCGATTTTAACCTCTGCGGTTGTGACGCTGATCTGTGTCATTTTAAATTACATGTTCCCTGAAAAAGCCTTTAAGTTATTGATGAGTCTTGTGGTTTCAGCCATTGTGATTAATTGGATGGTACTTTCATTAACACACCTTAAGTTTAAGCAGCGTATGCTTCAGCTTAAAAAAGTGAGTATTTTTCCCAGTATTGCTTATCCGCTGACTAATTATATTTGTGTGATTTTCATGCTGTGTATTTTAGTGATTATGTGGATGACACCAGATATGCGTATTGCCGTGATGCTAATTCCTGTTTGGATTGCATGTTTGAGTCTGGCGTATTGGTTGAAAATAAAGAAAAAGTGAAATACTGCGAATTTCATTTTGATTGAGTGACTTTCGCATTCTTTTGCTGAAAATGATCTGAATTTGTGTTTTAATACACTTAGTTTGAGATGAGCCTCTTACAGTATATGAGCTTTGACTTGTATACGACTAGCCCCTAACCATGGGGCTTTTTAATGTCTGAAATTTGAATAACGCTTAATTCAAAGACTACACATCAAGCGAACAATGATTCATTTCATAAAAAAGTACCTTTCGATGCTTATTAGATTTGTTCAGCTAAACAGCTCAATTGAAAATTGAATAACAACTGCATTCACAATATCGACAAAAATGCACCTGTCAGCAGAGTCATTAAAAATAGATCGAATTGATAATCCATGAAATACCCACTAATGCTTACTTAATTTTAAACAGAATCGTAAGTTATGGACACGATTTTTTTCATTCTGAAACCACATAGACTTCATTTGTACAAATACTATTATTTATAAAATACATACAAGTAATGTAGAGAATCAACTAAAAACTTAGTATGAAAGATTAAAAACATGAAATATGCAGATGTTTTTTGGTAATACAAAAAACATCTATTTTCACATATCGCCAGAAATCAAAAATATTTGAGCATTTCATTGAAAATTTATGCCTTGAAAAACAATTTACTCTATTCGATATCATAGACCCAATTTTTAGCTTGTTTGTCTGTAGTCTTTTCACAAACATAGTAGTCATGATCCCACGAATCTGGATGAAAAATTTCAAGTTTTCTATAGGTCACTTTTTTTGACTTTTCGACACACTCAAAACTATCACCTTGGTCTTTAATAGCTGTACCGTTTAGAAATCCACCGATACAAAAAAATCTACTTTGTTTAGCCATCTCGTTACATCAACTTTTTAAATCATTTCACAATATGGATTAAACGATTTATTGGTCTAGCTGTAAAGTGGAGAGAACGACATACATAAAAATGGTCAATTAGACTGAATTCATTTTGGTTCGATAATTATGAATAACACCAATAATTTTATTTTGAAAACCCTTGAAGATAACTGCATATATCCTCATTTAATTTCTTCTGATTATAGGATTTCCTTCTAAGGATGATACATAAGAGTTCTTTCATAAATCATTTTTTAGACAGTTCCATGTTGTAAATTCCAGCGATCAAATTGAATTTTAAATCAAGCCTTTTTCCTTTGTGAAAGGTTGCTTTATCCATAATCAAAATACTGCTTTCTTTCAGTTTGGGTAATAAATCCTGTTCAATCCAGCATTCAAATACTTCTGTGTTCACTGAACAATCAAACACTCCAACTGTAAGCAATCTATTTTCAATTAATGCACCGATCGCATTGCTACAATTTTTTAACTGCCAGTTGAACTCTCCTTCAGCCCGCATGCCTTTGCCGCTATAGCTATGAGAGCGTGTACTGTCACTTTGAAAACCACTTTCATCTATAGTCAAACTATCTAATTCCCCATACATAAATGAAAAAATAACTGGAATGGCTGATCAATAGAATCAACAATCCACTCTTTACGCTTGCGTTTAACCCATGCCCACATTTTTTCTATTGGATTTAGATCAGGGCTATAAGGAGGTAACCATAAAATTTGATGACCATAGTTCTCTAATAATTCTTGTGTGCCTGATCTTTTATGAAATGTTGCATTATCCATTATAACAACAATATTTTTTGGTAATTCTGGAATAAGAAATCTCTCTATCCAAAAATGAAAAACATCTGAATTAATCTTACAATCAAATAAACCGACTGTGAATAACTGATTATGATGCACTGCTCCAATCACATTGGGCTGATTCTTCAATTGCCAATTATACTGCCCCCAAACAGGCAGAATCTTTTGGCGCATAAACATAAGGTCGATGATCATGGGATTAAATCCACTTTCATCAAAATAATGAGCAGCATTGCCGCAAGGGATGTGTGATCTTTAATACATCAAGAGAATCAATGAATTTCGTTCTAAGCTCAGGGGCTATTTTTGGATGGATCACGTCTTTTTTTAACAGTAATCCCTAATCGCTTTAATTCATCTCCAATAGAGGATGTACCACAATCAAAATGCTGAGCACGTTCGTATTGATAATCGTCAGAATATTTTGCAACATCATCCCTTAATACTTGATCTGCTATTTTTGAGGGCTCACGAGCTCTTGTACGTTTAATTTCAATCCTTTTTTCCCAACCTAAGATTGTATTTTTATCAATTTCAAATTGTGCAGCAACAGATCGAATGGAATAACCTTCCTCAAGCTTAGCTCATACTTTCTTTCTAAAATGTTCTGAATAACTCATCAAACTAATGTCTTATATTTTTAACGATTCTACTATATAAAGAATTCCAAGGTAATTTAACTCTCATTAAAAAAGAAACGGCAGCAGATTAGTTAATCAAAACATTAATAACTGCCCGTAACGCAAAACGTAATACTGAGCGCAACCCGATTCTAGAAAATACTGACCACTTTCAATCTGACGATTATAAAAATGCTCTAAAAGCCATCGTTCTGCGCATTAAGAAGAAATGTCATGACGAATAATAAATAGGTTTATCTTTCCAATCACTCAAAAAAGTATCAATACAGTGATTATAAGTTATGATTGAAAGAGATTTTAGTTTTCGCTGACTCAAGTACACATCAAAAGCTTGAGAAAATCATCAAATTATTTAATACTTTTTTTCCTTGTTATAGTTACCATTGCCTATTTCAGCTAAAATTGTTTGTGCTTTTTTCCTAGCTTTAGCTTGCGTTATTTCATTTGTTTTTCCAATAACAATACGGGAAAAATCGCCCTTGTATCTAAGATTAACAATATAAGTTTTACTTTATACAAATAAGATACAAGCGAATTAAGATATCAATACATATTAAGATTAAATTATTAATAACAACAACTTAAAAAATACATATCAATTCAAACCTAGAAACGCCAATTATAGAAAACATCAATGGCACGTTCCACAGATTGACTCGCCTCTAAATATAAACGTTTATTCATTTGATAACGTAAGGTCAGTTTATTGACTGGGGTAAATACACCTACACCGTAGCGGATAAAGAGATCTGGCGTAAGATAACCCGTCACACTAACCTGTGTATCATCACCTGTTCCCTGTGCATCAAGCGCCAAGCCACTTAAGCCAAAAGTACGACCAATTTGATTGGTTAAGGCACGCGTCCCCCCCAATCCCATACTAATCCCAGCAGCAGCAATCGTATTATTTACATCGGATTTAAAACCCTCTGTTTGACTAATACCGCTGGTGCCTTCATTAATACGCCCAGTAATTAAAGCATTTAAAGCTTCTTGCTCAGATAAACCTGCATCATTATAGACCTGAATATTCGGACTTGTTGCAGTTCCTGTAACACGAACACCAACTGTACTGCCTTGTACACTCTTATTGGCATCAATATCTAAAGTTGGGTTATACAAAGGCCCATTGAAACGTGCAATCGCTCGGTTCAAATCTAAGCTTTGTCCATACGCCTCAATTTTCACCCGCTGGCTTACACCAATGGCACCATTAGCACGCATCGCAGTTTCAAACCCACGTTGTGATAAATACAAACGTCCAATTAATGGAATACGGCTATCAAAACCTTGGAAAATGACTTGATTACCCAAATTAACCATAAGATCTGCACGAATATCCCATGGTCGAGCAGACTTCAATATTGCAAGCTGGTCTTGTCCTTCATGAACAATACGTACATCTGATGAAACATTGACTACAGGAGCTGAAGCTTCAGGCATTGAAATTAAGGCACGCGGAACTTCAACCTTACCATTTAAGGTTAATTTTTTACTCAATGGCAAGACATCTAAAGTTAAATCAGGTGTAACAACTGCCGTGATCAATGGTGCTTGACGAAGAAGTAAATTCTGACCTTTCAAATGCAATTGAATACGTGGATCATTTTTCCAATCCACATTACCAGTTAACAAGCCGACGCCTCGACCGCTATTGAATGCCCCGTTAATACTGGCATGATCTTCTCGAATCGAAGAGTACACTTGAATATTACTTAGATTCACAGGCAATGAAATCATGCTGATCGCACCATCTTTAAGGCGCATTTCACCATTGAATAAAGGCTGAGTTAAGGTGCCAGAAATTTTCCCTGCAAAGGATAAAACTCCAGCAAGTGACCGAACATCTTGAATAAAGGGTTTAAAGACTTTGAGTTGTACTTGATCGAAGGCAACTTCACCGCGCATTGGTTTGCTGTCTTTATAAGGGTCGATAATAACATTGGCATAACCTGTCCCAATTTCAGGTGTTTTAACATCTAAACGAAGCTGCAAACCTTCTGATACACTTTTCGCAATTAAAGCAATTTCGTTGTAACTTAGTGTAGAACCAATATCTTGTGGGTCTTCTGCTGCCAAGCCGATTACACCATTGCGTGTCACCAATCTTGCATCAATTTTTGGTTTAGCACCTTGAGCCCATGCTGCTTTTGCATAACCATTCACTTTGCCTGTAATGGCCAAACCTTCTGGCATAAATGCAGCAAAATCATTTAAATCGACATTTTGGGTAATAAAAGACACATTACCTTTGGTTTTACCAACACGAATCGGTTGATCGAAACATAACTGGCTTTGCTGACTTGACCAACAATGCGCACCGACAAACAATTCTGATTTTGATGAGTTGTAAACCACTGAAGCATTTTGACGCTGTACTAAACGCGCACGCAATGAGTCAAAATCACCTTTTTGAATTTGTCCCAGCCAATCATTTTGTGCATTAAAACCACCAGCCAATTGCACATAAAATTTAGAAATTCTGTTTTCTGCTTGAACTTTTAATATATGTGCTTTGCGTGTACCTGCCAGTGAAATTTCACCTTGCCTAATTTCACGCGAACCACTACGTAAACTTTCCATTTTTGCAGTTAGTAACGTAGGGGTGAGTTCTGAAGTCGGTAATTGACCTTGTATGCGTAATTTTTTAATACTGACTAAATTATTAAAACCAAAATTATCTACAGCGAAATTGGCACTTGCTTGTAGTTTGGGTTGTGATTGCACATTTAAATAACCATATGCACGACCACGAAGTCCGCTATATAGTTCATACAAAGCTGGTGCATTGACTTTTACTCTTAAATTTTGCGCATTACCTGTCGCTTGAATTTGATTTTTTGCATAAGCCAAATACAAATTATTCGCTTCAAATTGTTGCGGCAAGAAACCTTTCTGGTTGGAATTTAACACAACCGCCAAATTTCCTGTGCCACGAACAGGTTTATTGTTAATCACACCTGCCAAATTTAATTTTTCGATATTCATCCGCTTTAATGTGTCTGACCAGACACCTTGCGTTTTGACATTACCAGATAATTCACCGCGCACAGATGACACAAAATAATGTGGTTTAAAACGCACCAAAGATGCATTTACATTCCAACCAATGCCATTTTTAAGATTCACCAAACCGCTGGCAAAAATTTTCCCTGCAACACCTGAATGCTGTAATTCAGCAATTTTAATCAACTCTGGAGTGCCAGAAACTTTTAATTTCAGCACACCCTGACTGGCTTGAATATGACTAGCATTGAGTGCACCATCATAATTCACTGCAAAGCTTTTAAAAGCACCACCTGATTTTTGATCATGAAATAAAATCGCTGCGGTACTACGTCCAGTTAAACGAACCGTTTCACTCTTATTTTGCTGTGCCAAACGACCAGTTAAATTAATTGCATCTAACTGAATAATTTGTTGATTCGGCTTGGCAAAACCATTGGCCTTAACCTGTCCATTGATTAAATTTACAGGTGCAGCATCCACCACTATTTGCGGGTTAAAATCTTTTGCATTTAAAACGGCATTCCACTTCAATTGACGCTTGTCCGAAGGCAATTCGACTTTTGCACTGCCATTTAAACTGCCTTTACCTACGACATAACTAAAACTTGGTACATTTAAATTATTATTTTTAAGGTTTAACTGTGCTTTATATAAACCTTCAGGCAACACGCCTTTATCATGTTTAGCAATCGACGTTGTTACTTGAATATCTTGCTTACCTTCAACCAAAGCCAATTTAACATCGCCTGATTTACTGCTTAACCAACCGACATAAGGTACGGCGCGATCAATATTTTTCCAAGCCACATCCAAGAGCATTGGATTTGGCTTTTTGCCTTTTTGCTCAGCTTGATCCAGTTTTAAATTCCATGTTTCATAACGATCAAAATCAACCAAGGCAGTTAAATGCATGCCTTTTTCTAAACGACCTTTGGACGCGATTTTTGCATCAAGACTTGGAGGCAAAAAATCCTGAATGACCAATGGAATCAATTTGTCTTTTGGATTTATTTTATCGATGCGCCCATTTACATCCCAAGTCACATGGTCTTTCCAACTAACAACACCAGCAACATTAACAGCCCCTTTCATCAATTGACCGTTTAAATTGACAATATCCAATTGATGCACTAAATCGGTATACATAGATGCATTGTATTGACCTTGTGGAATATTTTTGCCGCTCAAGTCCGTTGTCACATCTAAATTTAAACGCTCGATATCACCATTAAATTTAGCTACGCCATCTTTGCTAAATAGCTCTTGCTCAGTTATTAAGGGCCAATGATATTTTTTAAACTGCAACTCACCAAACATCGGAACATGTTTGCGTACAGGATGCACCACTGCCCAACCTGTTAATAAATCAGGCGTATTTGTCGCAACACCCGCCTGTATGGTATCTAAAGTACCCTTCGCTACGACTTTGATATCATGAATATTCAGCGTCTTATTCAATGACGGAATATTCAAATCAGCAACAGCATTTAAAGGATATTTTCCTTCAAACTTCATCTCTCCTGTTGCATTTTTAACTGCCAAATATCCCATATCCATACGGGAATTTTCAAACTTAAGTTCTGTACCTGACCAAAGTGCATTATTTAAATGAATATCATTAAATTTCACACTTGCAGATGAGGTCTTGATCACCAGATGGTCTAGATCTGCCGTATCTAAGCGTAAAACAAAAGGTAAACGGATTTCACTAAATTTAAAGGGTTCATCACTCGGTGGATTTTTGGTGATAATTTGTAGATTACGCACATCGGCACGATTTAGATGAATTTCTTTTTTTAAAATCGCGCGCCAACCTAAGCTCACATCGGCACGATCAATTTTAACGTCAACAGGTTTTAATGTGACCAAGATATTTTTGAGAATAATGCCGTGTAAAAGATTACCGCCCTCATATTCATAATGAATAATTTTTTGGCTTTGTAAAACACGATCAAGTAAAAATTTACTGCCTTTATCGGTCGTGAACATGACAGCGAAGGAAGCAACAAGCAAAACCAACACTATGAGCAATGTGAATAGCACACTTCTCAGAATACGACGTTTTTTAGGTCGAGGTAATTCTATTTCTGGTTGCTGTTCTACTTCAGCCATAATGCTCTCTAAAACCTAAAATCTATAGTTGTGGACCAATAAAGAAATGGATGCGTATTGGGTGACTATCATCGGAAATGCCTGAAGCCACATCAATACGAATTGGGCCAATTGACGATGCCCAACGAACCCCTAAACCAACACTATATGCTGTTGGCGTACTAAAATCTTGATCATAGGCATTTCCCACATCACTAAATATAGCTGCGCGCCAACCTTCTTTGAATTGATAGTTATATTCCAAAGATCCGACAGCTAAAGCTTGCCCACCAATTTTAAATCCATCTTGCTCAGCGGCTAAACTCTTATAATCAAAACCACGAATACTTTGATCACCACCCGCAAAATAACGCAGATTGTAAGGAACTTTACTAAAGTCTTGTGCAAAGATATAACCTAAATCACCGCGCCCGACAAACTGATGGTTATCATTTTCGCCCAATGAATAGATGAAACGCCAACCCGCATTTACAATGGCCATATCAGCATCGGACAGTAACGTTTCACTGCCAATTTCTGCTTTATAGGTTTGCTTAAAGCCTTTACTTGGATTAACCCGTTTATCACTGGTGGTACGTGACACTTCATAACCAAACAATAATGATTGTTGTTGTTCATTTTTATTCACCAAAAATGCTTCTGGAATTTGAGAAAAATCAACCAAACCATCTTGAGTAATACGGTCGGAACGAAAGCGTAGGCCAAAGGCTTGTTGCCAACTTCCACGTGGGTTTTTAATCACCCGATCCACACCCGCAACGGCAGACTCAATCATCAAGCCCATGCCTTGTGCAACACCTTCACGTTCTTCACGCTCATAACCACCGACCAAACTAATATAGTCATCTAAAGGATGGTTATATGGAATATTATAATGCCCATCCAGCGACTGACGAATTTGCGATAATTCCAAGTTGGCATCAAAGGAATGACCACGGCGATTCACAATAGATCGGCGATACTGACCACGCAAACGCACCCCCGTATCTGAACCATAACCCGCACCCATTTCGGCACTATTTAAACGATCAGCATTCAATGTCACAATGACAGGAACTTTCTTTTCTTCACGTGCTTGGGCTTTTAAGCGATCTTCTTCAGTTTCTTTGTTTTCTTGTTCTACACGTAATTGACGTAAATTCTGTTCGCTTTGAGCATCGGTCGTGCCTGCAAACTCGCGTTCATTCACCACAGACTGAGTCACTTCTTGAGACGAAGTAACTTTCTTTTTATCCTGAATACTGGCATCACTTTCTGATATTTTTTGCTGATCGACCAAAGCTTGAATATCAGGTGCTAATTCTAACGGTTTTTCGATTGGATCAGGTCGTACTGCATCGACCAAGGTGTAATTAAAATAACGTGAGTTGGTTAAATTATTTGCCAAACCGTTGACACGCCAAAAAGCATAATCTGCACCATCTTGCCAAGACATCATACTTTGCAAAACATCTAAATCAATTGGAAAGGGTTTCGATGGATCACTCATCCGAAATTCAACAGCGCCTAGTTTATAGCGCTCACCTGTTTCATAGCGTAAATTGATATCTGCTGTATCTTGCGGTTGAGCAACTTTTACATCGTGTAATCGCCAATAACTATCAAAGAAACCATTATTGCTTGCTGCATCTGTAATACGTGTTTTGGTCTGTTCATATAAACCATGGTTAAAAACATCACCGATTTCTTGATCGGGTAAAACACGAATGACTTGGAACTGTGATTGATTTTCACCCGCGCCACTAAATTCCACATTCTGTTGTTTAATTTGCACGGGTGCATTCGGCGTTACTCTAACTCGAACACGATTTTCACTGAGTTTTTCAAATTTAAACGTCGCATTATAAAAACCAACAGCCTGTGCTGCTTGATTGGACAATGTTCGAAGCTGTGGCAATGCTGAGGGAAAATCACTAAATGATTCTTGGGTAAAACTGGACAGCTTCCCCTTCATATTGGCTTTTAAATTCTCTACAGCTTGAGTATAGGCTTGATTTGAAACATCACTATTATTTTCTGTCGAACTAATAACAATATCCGCGCTAATACGCTGCACTTTTGTCGCACTTAATTGGCGTGATGGTCGTATTTTATAGAACCAGCGCTTGAAAAAATTCGGCTCTTCTATTTCATCACCATCAGTTGGACCTAATTCAGGTAACGTTATTCCAGATTCATTGGCTTCAACAACAATTTGGCTGTCTGCTTGAATACTTGTGATTAATTGATCAACATTTACAGGTGCATGATTAATTTCAACTAACTCTTGTTGAGTTGCATCAGAAACCACAACCTCAGAAATTTGCCCTGCGCGATACTGTTGTGCTTCATTTTTCGCACTCTCTGCTACACGAAAAATTTCATCTGCCATCGTTTGATTAACAGGTTCTATCGGTAGCTCTTCTAGCGCTTCAAATTCAATCGGTTTAAATTCATCCAAAGGCTGTACGGCTTGCTCTTGTTGTTGCAGCATTTGTAAGCTATCAGGCTCGGGCTTTTTTGCTTGAAAATTTTCAATTTTTTCTATTTCTTCGGTACTATTTGGACCTTGTTTAACAGCTTCACTCTTGAGTTGTTGTTGAAATTCTGCTTGAGTGCTTATTGCATTTGGCTGCGTCACTTGTGCAAAGCTTTGCTGCGCAAGTAAGCTTAAAAAGAGACTTAAACAGAGTCGTGTATGTTGATCATTCCACTGTATGATGGAATGGACACTTCGTGTAAGAGTCGACTGTTTAAAATCCAGTTTTGAAAGCATAAAAAACTCTAAACTCGTATAATATTTATAATGAAAATGCCCAATGAAAGCCTGCTAACAAGCTCAAATCTATTGGAATTTTCACTAAAGTATAGGTTAAAAGCATCATACATGATTTTTATCGTGTTTTACCAAATGCTCACATTTCTTAATAAAACTTAATGAAGTCCAGAAACCATGGAAAAAAATGAACATCTTTTAGGCACGCGTCGATTTTTACCGATGTTTGTTACTCAATTTTTCGGTGCTCTCAATGACAATGTCTATAAACAAGCGCTGTTATTGGTCATTACCTATGGCTGGATTAATCAACAAAGCGCGGATGTCAGTACACTCAATAATCTCGCAGCCTTATTGTTTATTTTACCCTATTTTATTTTCTCTGCGACAGCTGGACAAATTGCAGACAAGTACGAACGCTCACAACTTGTACGTGGCATTAAAATTCTTGAAATTGTGATCATGTTGATTGGTTCGGCTGGCTTTATTTTAGGTCATTTATGGCTGTTATTATTGGCTTTATTTTTAATGGGGACGCACTCCACCTTCTTTGGGCCAATTAAATATGCCATTTTGCCTGAAATTTTAAAACCGAATGAATTGATGTCTGGAAATGCATTATTTCAATCGGGTACATCCATGGCAATTTTAATCGGGATGATCTTAGGTGGCGCAGTGATTTCCATGTCACAAGGCAATCTAATTTGGATTAGCTTAACTGTGGTGACTATTGCCATTTTTGGTTATTTGTCGAGTCGCTTTGTATTAAAGCAAAATGTCACGTCGCCTGATCTCAAAATTGACTGGAATTTTTTTAGAACCAGTTTTCAAACCTTGAAATATGCCAAAAGCTTGCCGATTGTCTTTCTCATTTTACTGGGCAATTCTTGGTATTGGTTTTATGGCGCAACGTATCTGACCCAAATCCCACAACTGACACAACAAAATTTACATGCCTCTGAAAATGTGGTCAGTCTACTCTTAACCTTTTTCTCTGTAGGCATTGGTGTTGGTTCATTATTGTGTCGCAGAATTGGCGGTTCAGCAGTGAATTTAAAGATGGTGCCTTTGGGTGCAACTGGCCTAACTGTTTTTGCTTTTTATTTGGCGGCAAGTTTGGCTTTTGTTCCCGAACGTACAGGTGAAATGCTGGGTTTAAAAGATATCTTTACCCAAGGGTTAAGTTATTACCATGTCATGCTTGCTGTGACATTACTGGGGATTAGTGGTGGTTTTTATATCGTACCGCTATATGCCATGATGCAAGCCTTTTCTCCGCGCTCACATCGTGCGCGCGTGGTGGCGGCAAATAACATCTTAAATGCAGTATTCATGGTATCCTCTGCTGTATTTTCCATTATCATCTTAAGTATATTCAAGATTGATATTAAAATACTTTTTAGTATTACCGCTATTTTAAGTGCTATTTTCACAACATGGCTCTTGTTTAAACTCAAACCTATGCTTGCTGCACATCACCAAAATGCTTTAGAGGATTAATTTTATGCGTCAATATACGGGTATCGACAAATTTATTCATTCATTTGACCAAGCGCTACGCAGCCTCGTTCCAGGAACAACCACTGCACATCGTGAAAATCCAAGCAGTGATGTTGAAACAAAACTAGCCGTGAGTGAAGCGCGTCATGTTGCGGGCCTAATGCGCGTCAATCATAGTGGTGAAGTGTGCGCACAAGCGCTTTATCATGGTCAGGCACTGACTGCGAAATTGCCCAATGTACGCCATGAAATGGAACAAGCTGCCGTTGAAGAACAAGATCATTTGGCTTGGTGTGAAGACCGCTTAAAAGAACTCGATAGCCATACCAGCTTATTCAATCCTGTTTGGTATGGACTTTCATTTGGTATGGGCGCACTTGCAGGCATTGCAGGTGATAAATACAGCTTAGGTTTTGTGGCTGAAACGGAACGTCAAGTGAGTTTACATTTAGAAGACCATATTAAACAGCTACCTGCGCAAGATGATCGTTCACGTAAAATTCTAGTGCAAATGAATGAAGATGAATTACAGCATCGAGATACAGCGCTTAATGCTGGCGGTGTGGATTTACCCGCACCTGTACGCATTACCATGACTGCAATTTCTAAGCTGATGACCAAGACCAGTTATTATATTTAAGTGTTTTTGCATGATGAAAGCCCACATTATTGTGGGCTTTTTAATGAATCATAAAAGTAAAATTTACAACCTATTTTGGCGTTTAAAACGTTCTAATTTACGATCAGCTTCATAATAATTAAATTCAACTCTGTCTTGTTTAATTCTTAATTCTTGAATTAATTTACGATATTTGTCCCGATTTTCGGGGCTGGTTTTATCATCAAGTAGCGCTGTACGATAACGCTCTAAATTATCCAATAAATCATCTTGTTGTTTTTTAGCATTATAATAATCAGATGCCACATCATAATAGGGCTTTAATTGGCTACGTTTTTCTAAAGGACACACACTGTACGATCCTGAACCTTTTAATGCCTGATCAAATATATTTTCAGCCGTACAATAATAACTTAAACCACGTTGATAGCCCTGCTGATAAAGCTGTTGATTGGGTTGAATACCCGCTTTTTCACAGGCCTTAAAATATCGATCAATGCGGCTCACGTGACCTGAACTGCCGTCAATTTCGCCAACAGAAAACCATTGTGCAGTATGACATTGTTCTACGCTCATACTGCTACACCCTGTCAAAAACATGACCATGATGCCTAAAAGTTTTATCTTTGCCATCTTGCTGTTCTTTATATCCATAAGTACACTTTTTAAATAACTTAAAAACAAAAAACAGCCAACAGATTGCGCCGTTCTTGCATTTGTCTCAATAAAATCAAGCTATATAGCAATACGATTTGACCGACTCAGAAAACTACATACCAAAGACTATAGTCAAGCAAAGCAGTTTGTGCCCGCTACGAACTAAGATTAGATTGAGTCAAATGCACAATGGGATAATCAATAGCAGTATCGTATATAAATATCACATGCTTCCACACATCTTGCATTGGAATTTTTACATCTAAAGCCAAGGGTATTTTTTTCGGATTAAATTGCATGTGTTCTAAATCCATGCCCCAAGCAATCAAATCTACATCTAACGAAATAAAATGGGAAGGACGTACACGACCTGAATCCACTTCCATTTTTTTCAGTAAATGAAGAATTTCATCAACATGCAAATGAGACTTAAGCAAACAAGCGGCATTCCAATAGTCTGCCCCAATCGCATCGCGGCATGGAATTAAATAAATTTCAGAGAATTGAACCTGCCCCATTTCAGCAATCTGGGAAAATGCCTGCTTAAAATGTTGTTCAGGATTGCAATTACTCGCCAGAGCTAAGGCGAATATCGTTTCGGTGGCGTTCAAGACGAATTCCTACAGAATTTGCTTGCGCGATAATGGCAGGCTTCCTGATCGTAATCATAATAGATTCGACTGCGGGAAAGGTAGTAAAAAGTGCATTTAGCACCAGTTTTGCTGCATGTTCGATCAATTCTGGCTGTGCTTTTTGAATCACAGTGGCTGAAATTTCACAAATTTCCGCATAATTGAGCGTATCTTTCAATTCATCCGAATTTGATGCTTGCTCTAAATTGGTCTGAATAGTCATATCAAGCATTAAAGGCTGAATAATTTGACGTTCCCAATTAAAACAGCCAACCACTGTTTCAACTTTCAAACCTTCAATGATAATTGCGTCCACATTTTTACCCTTAACAGATTTTGACTTTTTAATCCCTCCCAACCTCC
Organism: Acinetobacter sp. ANC 4654; assembly: GCF_002135425.1. Lineage (NCBI taxonomy): Bacteria > Pseudomonadati > Pseudomonadota > Gammaproteobacteria > Moraxellales > Moraxellaceae > Acinetobacter > Acinetobacter sp. ANC 4654. The sequence continues at coordinate 307,124 of NZ_NEGL01000006.1, read as the reverse complement.
CTTTTTAAAAGGGAGGAGCTTTTAAGTCCCTCTTTGAAAAAGGGGGATTTAGGGGGATTTTCTTAAAACAACTTAGTTTTTTAACAACACATTCGGGTCAAGCGTTTGCACCATTTGCAAACGTTGGTCTGCATAAATATCGGTATACGGTGCAAGAATGCGCATGAAGCGATCAAAATACAACATTTGCTTAAATAACAAGGCAAAGTCACGTGGGAAACGAATACCGTGACGCTCACCCACACCAACCATATCCATCATAATATCGTTTAAATCGGCAGGATTTGAACTTAATATTTGCTGAGGATCTGCCATTAATACTCCACTAAATAAGCGCTCTAAATCAGCTGCTAAAACTTGGGTATCAATTTTCTTATCAGTCATGCCCATTTTCAGCATGTTTTCTGCCATCAGGTTGTAATCCGTTCTTTGTAGTGCATCCATAAATGCAATTGATGCCGTCCACACTGTTGGATTTAACTGCCCAACGATACCGAAATCGATAAAACCCACACGACCATCTTCAAGTAACATCAGATTACCTGCATGTAAGTCAGCATGGAAACTGTTACACATCATCAGGCTACCAAACCATGTATTCATGGCTGTAATTAAAACCTGAGATGGATCTTTAGAAACTCTTTTGACCACATCAAAATCGGTCAAAGGTACGCCATACAAACGCTGCATGGTCAGCACACGGCGCGTTGAATATTGATGATAGACTTTTGGTGCAGTGGCTTTATTGTTTTGAGTGACATTCAAATAATTGACAAAATCATCTAAATTTTGTGCTTCTTCAATAAAATCAACTTCACGTACCATACGGGTTTTAATTTCATCGACAATATCAGCAAGTGATGCAAATTTTACTTTCGGTACAGCTTTTTCTAAAACTTTGGTTGCCCAGTGTAAGACATTTAAATCGGTATAAAGTATGGTTTCTACGCCCGGTTTTTGCACTTTAATCACAACATCTTCACCAGTGACCAATTTAGCTGCGTGAACTTGTGCAATCGATGCTGAAGCTAAAGGTTTTTCCTCAATCGAAGCAAAAATTTCATCTAAATTTCTGCCTGCAAATTCAGAGGCTAAAACACCTTGTACATAACTAAATGGCAATGATGGTGTTTGGTCTAAACAACCTTGAAATTCTTCCACATATTCACGTGGAAATAACGATGGTGTACTGGCAATAAACTGCCCAAGTTTAATATAGGTTGAACCTAAAGATTCAAAAGTTTCGCGCATCAATTTTGCGTTACTTGGTTTTTCAGTGGCGTATTTAATGCCTGCTTTGGCCGCAATGACAGCTGTTTCCCCGACTCGGGCAACTGAACGCAGTCCATCTAACCAGATATTGTTTTTCATAATGTCTAAGTAGAATTAAATTGTAGTGAGTGTAGCAAAAAAATATTCTTTTGCAGGACTATCTTGCCTGACAAACTGAACAATCTGGATCTTTTTCAAAAGCCAGTAAGCGTTGTTTCATGCTTAAGCCATCCCAAAGCAACAGTTTTTGCTTCAATGGGGTTTGAGCTAAACCTAAATAAAGCAAGGCATGATGTGCTTGTAAACTTGCCATGACATTCGGTGTTGTTGCAAGTACGCCTGAATCTGCACAACGTAAACTTTCGTTTGCATGTTCTTCTTTTGGAAATAAACACTCATAGCAAGCGGAATCGCCTTCTACCATAAACAATTGACCTTGAAAGCCTATGGCTGATGCACTAATTAAGGCGACATTCAATTGCGTACAGGTTTGATTCACCAAATAACGAGTAGTGAAATTATCGCAACCATCCAAAACTAAATCTTGAGTAGAAATGAGTTGTTCTACATTGGTTTCATCAAGTTTAGAGGTATAACTTTCTATGCGAATATGTGGATTAATTTGCTTTAAGCGTTTTGCGAGTATTTCCGATTTGTAAAAGCCAATATTTTCTTCTACATAGGCTATTTGACGTTGTAAATTGCTTATTTCAATGGTGTCGGCATCAATTAGGGTGATTTTCCCCACACCTGCGCGTGCTAATAGTTCCGCACTTGTACAGCCTATGCCACCACAACCCACTATAAGGACATTGGCAAGTTTAAGTTTTTCTTGTGCTTCTATATCCCAACCATCAAGAAGAATTTGGCGTGAATAAAGGTGCATTTCATCATCATTTAACTCTAAGTCCATGTCGAGTAGATTAGTCACTAAGTTGTCCCACTTGCATTTGCTGATTTATAACCTGCGTAGATTATAAAGGATATCCTCTTTCTGTTCTGTAGAAGTCTTTGACAAGAACCCTTTTTTACCCCAATATTTCAAGCACTCTTTAACAGCCCTATAAAATCAATAGGTTACAATTTTTAAAAAAACTTTGGGTATTTTGCATTTTTTGGCATTAACTCCTTGTTATTTTAAAGCTTTGTCCTTTATATTTACTGTTCACTGCCAGATAGGCAGCTTAGAAAATACACCAAGAGTCTATCCATGGTTTTACAGAGTTCACTGCCAGATAGGCAGCTTAGAAAACCTGAAGACTGGCGTGAAGTTCCTGAAGATTCAGGTTCACTGCCAGATAGGCAGCTTAGAAATCAAGACTTAGGTGTAATGCCAAGTCTGTATAGTTCACTGCCAGATAGGCAGCTTAGAAATTTAGAATTAACACAAAGCGATATTGCGGTACGTTCACTGCCATATAGGCAGCTTAGAAAATGATTAACCTTAAAAAAACCGCCCTAAAGAACGGTTTTTAATTTAACAATAATAAAATGCTCTTAGAAAAGGCAAAACCTAATTAACCGACTTTTTGAATCCCTTGTATTTTGGCAATTTCCTGTTGTTTCAATAAATTTCGCTGAATTTTTCCACTTGAGGTTTTAGGCAAACTTTCTACAAATTCAATCTCTTTTGGATAAGCATGCTTAGATAAACGCGAACGTACATATTCTTGCAATTTATGACTTAACGCATCCGAAGCTGAAAATTGAGGTTTTAAAACCACAAAAGCTTTAACGACTTCAGTCCGTTCTGGATCTGGCTTACCAATCACAGCAGATTCAAGAACTTCACTGCATTCCAGCAATGTACTTTCTACATCAAAAGGACCTACACGATAGCCTGATGTTGTAATGACATCGTCAGCACGACCGATAAAGTCAACACCACCTAATTCATTCAATCTAACTGTATCACCCGTTAAATAATAATGACCTACAAAGGATTTACGATTATTTCCATCATAGCCTTTAAACCAAACCAGTGGTGATTGTGAAAAATCAATTGCTAGTGTACCTACGCCACCTTTCTCCACTTCTTCATTGTTCTGATTTAAAACACAAAAGCGATGTCCCGGATTTGCAAATCCTGCTGAACCAATTTTAATTTCATGTGCTAATGCATGATGATTGCCAATTACCATGCCTAATTCGGTCTGTCCATATTGATCATAAATATTCACATTTAAATCATGGTTAAACCAATGAATCACTTCAGGGGTTAATGGCTCACCTGCACTACTCACGACACGCAAATGCGCTTTAATAGATGGATCAAACTTTTCTTTAAAGCCAAAGAACATACGAAATGCTGTCGGTGAACCTGTTAAATTGCTTACTTTATATTTTTTTATAATCTGTACAGCATTATCTACACTAAATGCACGTTCATCCATAATAATGCTATGACCTAAACTTAGTGGTCCTGTAATACCATAATACAGTCCATATGCCCAACCCGGATCGGCTAAATTCCAGAAAGAATCCTCCGCACGCAAATCTACGGCATAAGCCATATAACCTTTAAATGCCAATACAGCCTTTAATGGGACTGGTACAGATTTAGCTAGACCCGTTGTTCCCGAGGTAAACATCATTAAAAAATCATCTGCAAATGTTTGCATGACAGGTTCAAATGCTGAAGATTTCTTGGTAAGTTCTGTCCAAAAATCACCATCTTGCTGACTTAAGGTATCAAGTTGATACACTGTTAAAATATGAGGTACATCAACACTATTAAGTTTTGGACGTTGTTCTTCATTGGTGACTATCAATCGAGTTTTAGCCGTATTAATACGATGTTCTATCGCTTTAGACTCAAATGCAGTAAACAAAGGTTGATATATCGCCCCCATTCGCCAAGTTGCTAAAATGGTAATGAGCAATTCAGGTGTACGTGGTAATAAACCCGCAATACAATCACCTGCTTTTAAGCCCAGTGACGTAAAATAATGGGCTAATTTCCCTGATGAATCTGCCAGTTGCTCAAATGTCCACTCAGCCGATTCACCATTTTTACCTTCCCAAATTAAGGCAGTTTTATTTGAACCAAGATGGCGCTCACAACATTCAACATAGGCGTTGATTGCTTGAGGTGTACCTACCAATTGCTCAGCAAGAAATTGATCAAAATTAAACTCTTGATATGCTTGTTCTAGCGTCTTCATAGCAACAACCTCTTATCCATTTTTATAAAAATGTAATTACTTTATGCAGTTGCTTTATGTAATTACATTTTGTCCATTTTCATTGTTGTTTTCATTTTCAAATGCCAAAAAAATTCAGCATTTTAACCATTTTTACTTCACTCATGACCTAGATAAACATGATTAGCGAAATCCTACAATTTCCGAATCCATCAAAAAATATGCAGGATTTGAACACCCACTAAAGTCTTAAATTGAGCCTATTCAAAGCTTGGTCACTTCACGTGCAATCACTAAACGTTGAATGTCTGATGCACCTTCATAAATTTGGCTCACACGTACATCACGGTAAATTCGTTCGACTGGAAAATCAGAGACATAGCCATAACCACCATGAATTTGAATTGCATCTGAACACACACGTTCAGCCATGGTTGAGGCAAACAATTTCGCCATTGAGGCTTCTTTTAAACACGCTAAGCCTGCATCCTTTAAAGTGGCCGCATGGAAAATCAATTGCCGTGCCGCTTCAATCTGGGTTGCCATATCGGCTAAACGAAATGCCACAGCCTGATGCTGAACAATTTCCACCCCAAAAGCTTTACGTTGATTGGCATATTCCACCGCTGCATCCAATGCCGCACGTGCCATCCCAACAGATTGTGCAGCAATACCAATGCGTCCAGATTCCAAGTTAGATAAAGCAATTTTGTAGCCTTCACCTTCCTGACCCAATAAATTTTCGGCAGGAATTCGACAATGATCAAAAATAATGGTTGCCGTATCTGAACAATGTTGTCCCATTTTTTCTTCAAGACGAGAAACAACATAGCCTTCTGTTTCAGTAGGAACCAAAAAACAGGAAATACCTTTTTTTCCTGCGGCTTTGTCTGTCACCGCAAATACAATTGCAACTTGAGCATGTTTACCTGTAGTAATAAATTGCTTCGTGCCATTTAATACCCAAAAGTCGCCATCACGTTCGGCCTTGCACTCGAGTGCGCCTGCATCTGATCCAGCCTGAGGCTCTGTTAAACAAAAGCAGCCCAACCATTCACCTGTTGCTAATTTGGTTAAATATTTTTGTTTCTGATCTTCTGTACCATAACGCTGAGTAATCCCACATGGCAGTGAGTTTTGAACGCTGACTATGGTAGAAATAGCGCCATCACCTGCAGCAATTTCTTCTAGTGCCACCACAAGGGAAACATAATCCAATCCCGCACCGCCCCATTGTTCAGACACAGTCATGCCTAAAGCACCCAACTCACCCAGTTCTTTTAGTTCTTGTGCGGGAAATTTTGCGGTTTTATCTCGCTGTGCAGCAGTTGGTTTGAGTTTAGCTTGCGAATAATTCCGCATCATGTCCTGAACCATTTTTTGTTCTTCATTTAAAAGCATTGAGCGTCCCTTTTGTGTTCAGATTGTTAAATTCGACATTTATTAAAATTTAAGAAATATTTGATACACGACAATCCCATTCGCAACCTGAGACATTTCTAAAAAGATAATGTTTCTGCGAGGAAGTGGGCTGTAAATTCGATTAAACAGGTTTTGCGAATGGAGATGGTTTTGCCTACTTTTCCCGAAAGAAAAGTAGGTCGAACCGAAGGTTATACAAAACCTTTACTTAATAATGCAAAGACTCCACCACAAAGATCACGATCACAAATCAAAATAGATTATTTAGGCTGCATACGAATCGCACCATCTAAGCGAATCACTTCACCATTCAAATACGCATTTTCAAAAATATGTCCCACCAAATGTGCAAACTCTTCTGGCTTTGCTAAACGTGGTGGAAATGGCACCATTTGCCCCAAAGCATCCTGCACATTTTGCGGCATTGCTTTCAGCATGGGTGTTTCCATAATCCCTGGTGCAATCGTCATCACACGAATAGCTTCACGTGCAAGTTCACGTGCTAAAGGTAAAGTCATAGCAACCACAGCACCTTTAGAAGCAGCATAAGCAGTTTGCCCAATTTGACCATCAAATGCAGCCACTGAAGCCGTGTTTATAATCACACCGCGTTCTTCTTCACCTACTTTCAACTCATACTTAGCAATTAAATTTGCAGCGAAACGAATCATATTAAAGGTTCCGCTGACATTAATATTCAGTACTTTTTGGAACATGGCAAAATCATGCATGCCATCGCGACCCAGCACTTTGGCTGATGGTGCAATCCCTGCGCAGTTGACCAAACCATTCAATTGCCCATATTGCTGCTCAATATTTTCAAAGAATATTTTTACTGCATGTTCATCGGTCACATCCAATTTCACAAAAACAGCGTGCTCGCCTAAATGCTGTTGCATTTCCATACCCAGCTCATCATTCATATCCACCATGATGACTGTGGCTCCCTGACCAACCAAATGCGTGGCCGTTGCAGCACCTAAACCCGATGCACCGCCCGTTACTACAAAGACCTTCCCTTGAATTTTCATTTTATTTTCCTATCAATTCTTTGAATAAATACTCGACTTAAGATGCAGAGTAAATGTAGTCAGGCTTGAGTACAATTTCCAAATATTGCATCATCTATGATGGATTTGGACAATTCAAACTATCGGACCAATGAACTAAACATGGACATCAGCACATGAATGAACAAGATTTAAACGATAGTAAAGGTACAATCTCGATCAATCTTGTGCATGAGGCATTACTTTCTGCGCAACATCAAGGCTTAAACACGCAAAGCATCTTACTCAAATCTGGCATTCCTCTAGAGTTAATGCAGTCCAGTAAAGCTCGTGTTTCAGTTTCTCAATACGCACAACTCTGGATTGAACTTGCGGATGCCATGAACGATGAATTTTTTGGTATGGACAGCCATCCGATGCGTCGTGGAAGTTTTAAACTATTATCGCAATCCGTTATGTATGCTGAAACACTGAAACATGCAGTTCAACATATTTTGCAATTTTTAAATCTGATCTTAGATGATTTTATCAGTCAATTATTTGTACAAGAAAACTATGCTTATATTGTGATTTATGAACAAAAACAGACTAAAAGAATGTTCAGTTACGCCACTTATTTAATGCTCATTCATGGTTTGATGTGTTGGTTAAGCGGGCAACGCGTTTTACTCAACCAGATTCAACTTAAATGTGATTCACCCGTAGATGATCAAGACTACAAAGTTCGTTTTTGTGAAAATATTCAATATAACAGCAATGAAAATTACATTCAGTTTGATGCGAATTATTTAAACATTCAAATCAAGCAGGACCAACAATCGTGGTCTCAATTCATTCAACAAACGCCACAAAACCTATTGGTTCGCTTTAAAAACCCACATGCCATTAGCACGCAAATACGTAAACATTTAATGCAGGTTCCACCAGCAGAATGGTTAGAACTTAATGAAATTGCCCATCGTTTAAATATGTCGGATGCAACCATCCAACGGCGCTTAAAAAGTGAAGGCGTGAGTTACCAACAGCTCAAAAATGATATCCGACGTGACACAGCCATTGAATTTTTGACTAAAACAAACAAAACCCTACAAGATATTAGTGATGACTTAAGCTTTCATGACCCAAGTGCATTCCATCGTGCCTTTAAGAAATGGACGGGTGTCAGTCCGGGTGCTTATCGTCAAAATAAAGAACTGTAATTTACGTCTATTATTTACATAGACTGCAATGAGGGTCTATGGACATTTTATGTGCAAAAAAAATAGCGAATAAATCAAATTCAATCGCCAAAGTGATCCTATAAAAGTTCTATTGCTCTAGCTTGTAGCTTTATCTAGTTGCCATGATGAAATGTCAACAGCCTCCTAAATTTAAATCATTTTTTTGACATTCATTCGTCGGAATGTAATATTGCTGTCGCACATTGTCACTGACTTGAAAAAATTTCGTGCCATAGTGATCTCTTCATATTGTTACATAATATTTAATAAAAACATCATGGAGGGGACTAATGAGCACCCAATTTAATAAAAACTTAATGACAAATATTGCATGGCTATCATTGTTACTATGCAGTCAGCAAGCGATTGCTGACACATACATTTATGTGACCAATACCACCCCTGAAACGGTATCCGTCAATATTAATCATCACGGTACACGAACCTTAGTTCAGGGTAACGAATGGGCACAAGAAGCCACCCAAATTGCCCCTTACGAGACCAAACGTGTCCTGCGTTATAATCGTTATACGGGGGTAAAGTCGGGTCAAACCTATAATTTTGATACCGTAATTACGGGCGGTGGCTCAAGTGTAACGCTAAAACAATCGATGACAGGTACGTGGTCTGGCAGTGATATTAAACATTCTGCTTCTGGTAGTGATTTTTCTGCACCGTGGTTCAACAATCGTAATATTCAGCGCTTCAACACCAACTATGCGGGTAAAGCAGCCCAAACTGCATTTAAAGCTGAACTCACGGGCGGCTATGATGACTTCCACTACACCATCCATCAAAACACGGTGCCAGAACCAGTCAACAGCAGTGCCAATGAATTTAAAGTTTTAACCTATAATATTTATGCGCTTCCTGTGGTTGCAAGTAAAATTGATGAGCGTTTAGATCAACTGCCACAAAACTTAAAAGGCTACGACGCCATTTTATTTCAAGAAGCTTTTGCTTCTGGTCGTACCGCAATGTTGGCAAAATTAGCACAGGAATATCCTTACCAAACTTATATTCCAGTGGGTTCTGGCTTTAATATTTATGACAGCGGCATACTGGTTGCGAGTCGTTACCCTATCGTGAAGACGGATCACTTAATTTATCCTAACTGTACAGGCACTGACTGTTTTGCAGATAAAGGCGTGGTCTATGCTGAAATTCTGAAAAATGGTAAGGCTTACCATGTGACCTCAACGCATACCGCATCGTTCGATACCGTTGCCGCACGTGACTTACGCCAACAACAATTTAAACAAATCCGTGCTTTGGTCGATAAACAAAATATCCCATCATTTGATGCAGTACTAATGGGAGGTGACTTTAACGTCAACAAACTACTGTGGCCGCAAGATTATGACCAGATGTTGAGTAACCTCAATGGCACTGCTCCAGTCAGCACAGGATATACAGAATCAACCTTTGATCCACGTGTAAATAAACTATCGGGTGCTGGCCTAAGTGGTGGTTCTACAGTCGAATATTTAGACTATGTGGTGTCATCGAATAATCATCGTCAACCCATGCAAGCACGTAACGATGTACGCATTATTCGCTCAGCTGCCGATCCATTATTTATGACTTGGGATTTATCTGACCACTTCCCTGTCATGGGTCAATTCCAATACAACCCATAAGGAATATCAATGAAGCGCTTTGGGCTTATTGCTTTGGTGCTGAGTTTATTGGTGATGGGTGTTGGTATATGGTTGGGTCTTAACCCATCATATGCCACATCGGATCAAACTCAGACGTCATCACCATCCCTTACAGAAACGGGTCAGCCAATGGGTTTGCAAGATAAGCTTGCCGCTGCAAACAATGACGAGTCAAAAATGCAGCAACAAGAATCGATCAAACAAATGATTCAATTCTTTCAAAAAAATCCAGGCAATATCACACAATTATTGACCCAGTTACAGCAAAACTGCCCTGATGCAAACTGTCAGGCACTATTAAAACAGGTATTAGCCGAATATCCTGATCAACAGTTTGCCCAGACTTTAGAGCAACTGCTTGAACGCTTACCACTCTATGAAAAAGAAATGCAAGCTAAAATAATGTCAACGCAAATGACACCACAGCAGCGTTATCAGGAAATTTGGAATTTACGTGAGCAAATTTTAGGTCAGAAAGAAGCACAGCTCGGCTTTGCTGAAGAAAAAGAATTTGCTAGCTATCAATTTGCCTATGGCGAACTCCTGAATCGAGCACCGCAGATGACGCAACAGCAACGTCTGAGTGAACTTGCACAACTGCAACAACAATATAAAAATTCAAGCAAAAATATTGATGGCCAAAGTGGCAGTTATGATAAAGCACTTAAATTGGCTTTAATTGGTGTCACCGACCCTGCACAACAACAAAAGATTACCCAACAGTTGCTTAACAATTACTTCTCACCTAAAGAAGCCGCACAATTGGCTGCGCGTGAACAACAAGTCGCTCAGCAACAGCAACAAGTGGCGAGTTATCAATCGGAGCTTGCGACTTTAAACCAAGAAATGAACCAGCAAAAACAAAGCTTGCCTGAAAGTACTTGGCAGCAGCAATATCAACTACGGCTGGAACAACTACGACAAAAGCACTTTAATTAGTGGCTTAAGCATTCACCATTTCTACCCAAAAAAAGCACAGCTAAAGCAAAGTTATGAAAATAATGTTGCTTTAGCTTGTCATCATGGCTTGAATTTCTTTGATATTTTTTAGTTTGAATCAGCTATCGTCAAATAAAAACCATACAGCAAAATTATTAAAATAAGTATATTTATTTCATATCTTTAGAATTAATTTAAAGGTAGCTTAAAACCAAAATCTAGCTATATCTCAACTCAGTACTTAATTTTATATAAACACCAATCCATGTACATACCTTATCTAATTACCATGATGAAGCATCAACAGACCCTATTATTAAATAATTTTAAGGTTTTCATACGCTTAAAAACTCAATTTTTCATTCATCGGAAGATGTTTGCATAAAGCCTTTAAATAGGTTATTTTTCACTCAATTTAAAAGCATATTTTATGCTTAACCCGCTGTTCTTCTCCTGTAAAACCACCTTAAATTAAAGGTTCTGTCATGCTTAAAATGATTGATGTTCTCGATCAACGTCTCGTGCAAAACTTCACCCAAGCTTTGCAGTCTCCTACTCCACAATTTGAAGAGCAACTGAATCAAGGCATTCTAAATGCATCAGATCTTGATTTAAATCATGCTGTAACTGCATTTTTTAATGAAGTCGATGCCATTGAAGTAATACAAGCACTTGATATTAGTGCTGACCATATTCAAGCCCTTCAGTTAGGTGCATCTTTTAAAGATGAACAATATTTAGCTGATCTAAAGAAAATTGTGACGCTTTGCCTTGCACTCGAAACAGATGCTTTAGAGCAAGTTGAAGTATCCGATTGCCTACAAGATTACCCAATGTAATATTGTAAATGGCTTTTAAAAGCGACTCTTTTGAGTCGCTTTTTTATGAATAAATCATTATTTAATACGTTATTTTGATCGAAATTTATAGTCGACACTTATGTTCTATATTGTACGATAGGCTATTTATGGTGATCACTTTACTTAAACTAGTGCTGATTGCAATAACTTTTTCTTTGTCTTACCTGAAGATAATTGCAAGTACTTGAAACGCACAATGTAATTACAAAAGAATTACATTTAGAGAAAAGTGCGGCTACTCCTTTTTTAATCAAAAATCGAAAAACAATGATTAAACGCTAAATAAATAGGCAAAAAAAAAGCGCATAATACGCTTTTTTAAAATCTCTTTCTTTTTCAGCTATTTTGAACAACCAATTGTTACGCGATTATTACCGCTGTAATCTTTAATGGTTTGAATATCTTTATAACCATATTTCTTAAACAGTTGATACACCACACCTGCTTGGTCATAACCATGCTCAAGTGCAATCCAACCGTTGGCAGTCAACCATTTTTTACCATTTTGAATGATAAATTCAATATCAGCTAGACCATTATTGCCTGCCACTAAAGCACGTCGAGGCTCTGCCGCTAAATCCTTAATGTGCTTATCCTGAGGGTCAATATAGGGTGGATTGGATACAATCACATCAAAGAATTGGTTTTTTTCTAACGCTTTAAACCAACTACCACATGAAAATTTCACGTGCGGTAAGTCATGTTTATCTGCATTAAACTGTGCAACTTCTAAAGTCGGTTGATAGATATCAGTTGCCGTGATAGACCAATCTGGACGCTCACTGGCAAGTGATAAAGCAATTGCACCTGTACCTGTGCCCAAATCTACAATCCGAGCATCTTCAGGTAAGTTTAAATGCAAAACGGTTTCCACCAAAACTTCAGTGTCTGGTCGCGGAACTAAAGTATCTTTGGTTACTTTTAAATCTAAAGTCCAGAATGGTTGTGAACCTGTCACATAAGCCAAAGGTTCGCCAGCTTCAATTCGTGCCAATGCCGTAACATAGGCGTGTTCTTGCTCTGCTGTTAATTCTTGCGCTTTTTTCATCACCAAATCAAAAGAATCGATTTTAGTAATGTGTTCAAGCAACCACGCATTTTCTTGGCGTTCGTAACTTTCCGATTCACCGCGTAAGGCTAATGCCTGTGCAATATTCATTAACCACCATTCTGCTGTGCAAGCATTGCTAACTGATCTGCTTGATATTCACGATGTAAACTATCCAGTAATTCTGTTAAATCACCTTCCATCACGGCATCTAACTTATATAAAGTTAAGTTAATACGATGATCGGTCATACGCCCTTGCGGATAGTTATAAGTACGAATACGTTCTGAGCGGTCGCCTGAACCCACCAAATCACGGCGCATTTCAGACGTTGCAGCATCAGCAGCCGCACGTTTGGCATTTTCTAAACGTGATACCAAAAGTGCCATCGCTTTAGCTTTGTTCTTATGTTGCGAACGCTCATCCTGACATTCCACCACCGTACCCGTTGGTAAATGGGTAATACGAACAGCAGAGTCAGTTTTGTTAATATGCTGACCACCCGCACCCGAAGCACGGTAAGTATCAATACGTAATTCAGATGAATTAATTTCCACCGAAGTATCGACATCAACTTCAGGTAAAATTGCTACGGTACATGCAGAAGTATGAACACGCCCTTGCGATTCAGTCGCAGGAACACGTTGTACACGATGCGCGCCACTTTCAAATTTCAAACGACCGTAAACACCATCGCCATTAATCAGGCAAATGACTTCTTTATAGCCGCCATGCTCACCTTCATTTTCAGACAGTACTTCAAGACGCCAACCTTGAGTTTCAGCGTATTTACTGTACATACGATACAAATCGCCAGAGAAGATCGCAGCTTCATCTCCCCCCGTTCCAGCACGAATCTCTAAATAAGCAGAATTGGCATCATTGGGATCTTTCGGAATCATTAAAATATTTAAATCAGCTTCAAGCTGAGCAATAATGGCTTTATTGTCCTTAATCTCTTCTTGCGCCATTTCTTTGAAATCAGGATCAGAAAGCATCGCTTCAGCAGTTTCAATATCTTTTTCTGCTTGGGTGTACTTTTTCCAAACTTCAGTAATTTCTGTTAAGTCATTATGCTCACGCGAAAGTTGACGAAAGCGTTTGTTGTCAGAAATGACTTCTATATCCGCAAGCAATGCGTTTAATTCTTCATGACGGTCAGAAAGTTGATCTAATCGTAAACGTAACGATTCTTTCATTGTGTAAAATATCTCAAGACAATGGCTATCTCTATGCCTTACATGACATAAATCAGCTCAAAAAAATTGTGCTTAGTGTAACGATTCTAGGGTGTAAATGACATAGATATTGTTGCGACAAACCCTCTTATTAAAAAAGGACTTTTTGAAAATGTGATTTAAATCACTCCTAGGTTTATTCATATTTCAATTACAAATGTATCTTTGACAGACTTTTTTACACATTTTTAATAAAACTAATACAAAGCAGACACTAAACCACATAACTCTGCTTCGTCATCTCCATATTTCACCAAATATTTTTGTTACATTTACTGCCATCGAAAGCAATTACAATGGTCCGCTTTTTGGACATGGAGTTAACTATGAAACTTAATGCATTATTATTAAGCGCGACATTAGCAGCAACCTCAATAATAGCAGTGAATGCTCATGCTGATAATACAACTCGCGTAGCTGCAACTTCTGCATTAGGTAGTGTAGCAGGTACGGCTATTGGTAAAAGCATGGGTGGCAATACTGGCGCGATGATTGGTTCTGCTATTGGTGGTGCGGGTGGTGCTGCTGTATCAGCAAACAAACGCGACCGTACTGGCGCTGCGATTGGTGGTGGTTTAGGCGGTGTGGGTGGTTATACTGTAGGTAAAAGCGTAGGTGGTACAACTGGTGGTTATGTGGGTTCAGCTTTAGGTGCTGCGGGTGGTTCTGTACTCGGTAAAAAAGTATCACAAGACCGTCATGCTGACCAACGCTCTTATAAAAAGCACTCTAAAAAATACCGTCGCAACCATCGCTAAGTTATCATTAGCTAACTGAATAATAAAATTTCTTATTCTAAAAAATGCCAGTCAGTTCAAAAACTGACTGGCATTTTTTTAACTTCGATTCAATGTGCTTTCACCAAACTTTCATTCAGGACGATGCTCAATAAAATCACTTGGAAAAATAAAATTTCTGCCACTAAAGCTGCAATAAAAAGCTTTTGATGAATTCTGTGCTGGATACGATATCCCTTTCGGCTAAAGCAAAGAATCCAACCCGCTCCAAATATTGATTTAAAAGTAATCCACCGTCATAAATCAAAAAAATGAATATTTTTTTTAAACCCAAAATTTCCCCGCATGACATTGAATTGATGTTTTTTACAGCATAAACATGCTATTCCCCTCTATCTCTCCCCAATCATGAATAAATTGAGTAGATAAAGAATACAAACGATTAACACGCTGTTCATCTTCATTTCCAAATCTTTGACTACATTAGACTCAAGATATAACGAAAGCTTCAAAAAGGAGTTTGCCATGAAATTTAATTCAATGATTATTGCCGCTGTAGTTGCAACATCAGCAGTAACAGCAACAACAACCTATGCTGATAGTTCTACACGTGTAGCAGCGACTTCTGCTTTAGGCAGTGTGGTCGGTACTGCACTAGGTAAACAAATGGGTGGCAATACTGGGGCAATGATTGGTTCTGCAATTGGTGGGGCTGGTGGTGCTGCAATCTCAAGCGATCGTCGTAACCGTACGGGTGCGGCAATTGGCGGTGGTCTAGGTGGTGTGGGTGGTTACACGCTAGGTAAAAATGTTGCCGGTACAAACGGTGGTTATATTGGTTCAGCGTTAGGTGCTGCGGGTGGTTCTGTACTGGGTAAAAAAGTCAGTGAAGACCGTCGCTATGATGAAGATCGTGATGACCGCAACCGTTATAACAACAATGGTTATCGCAACAGCAAATACAGCTACAATGACCGCAATTACAGACACGACAATGGTCGTCATCGCGGACATTATAAAAACCATCGTTAATCCTAAAGACTTAATTTAAAGCACCTTCGGGTGCTTTTTTTATGGCTGCTAAAGAAGCACCTAAAATAGATCAAAATATCCAACAGACCTCTTTCATAAGTTCTTTTTTAATCAATACAAGTAATTCATAAGGCCAATATTAAAAAACAAACTTTAGGAAATATTGGATTCATGAGTGTGGCATGGATGCCACACGTTTCCCATCCTTGCGCTGCATTTTAAAGCAGTGCTTAAAACTGGCTCAGGATGTCGTGTATGGGAAACAAAAGGTTTTTCTTGCGTAGCAGTGCTCCTCATTTTGACCTTTCAAAAGTAGAGATAATGCCTACACAAAGACATAAAAATCCAATCAATCAAATGAGGCAGTGCTGATTTTAAAAACTCGAATATTGAATATTTTTTGATTTATACAAGTTATCTAATATATTCGAAACAACACACATATCGAAAAAAAACGATATACAAGTTCAATCAGGCATCGTATGCTCTACTTAGATTCTATATTTGAGAAAACAGATGCGCTCATTAAAAGACACCCCTTTTTCAATCCTTGAACTTGCTCCCGTTCGTGATGATAAAAGCATTCAGTTTTCACTTCATCATGCTTTGGCACTTGCACAAAAAGCAGAAGCATTAGGCTACAAACGCCTCTGGCTTGCAGAACATCATAATATGGATGGTATTGCCAGCTCTGCAACCGCCGTTTTATTGGGTTACATCTTAGCGAATACTCAAACTTTAAAAGTGGGTTCAGGCGGCATTATGTTGCCGAATCATGCACCACTGGTTGTTGCAGAACAATTTGGTACTTTAGCAACACTCTATCCTAACCGTGTTGAACTGGGTCTTGGACGCGCGCCCGGAACAGACCAAGTGACCATGCGTGCCTTACGTCGTGGTCGTCAAGAAACTGAAGATCAATTTCCACAAGATGTTTTGGAAATACTACAATATTTTAAAGCACCTGCTCCACAGCAACGTATTATTGCCACACCGGGACAAAATACTCATGTGCCAGTTTGGTTATTAGGTTCAAGCTTATTTAGTGCCCAATTGGCGGCAAAACTAGGACTACCCTATTCGTTTGCTTCACACTTTGCACCACGCATGTTGGATCAAGCCATCCAACTATATAGAGAAAACTTTGAACCTTCTGAATATTTAGACAAACCTTATGTTTCTATGGGCGTTCCAGCTGTAGTCGCGCAAACAGATGCAGAAGCTGAATATTTAGCCACTAGCGCATACCAACGTGTACTTGGCTTAATGCGTGGACAAAGCTTAAAACTTAAAGCCCCTGTTACAACGATGGATGGACTGTGGTCACCCGCAGAAAAAATGTCTGTCGATAATTTCTATGCCATGGCTCAAATTGGTTCACCAGACACAGTCAAAACTGGTTTAGAAATGCTATTAGAAAAATACAATGTCGATGAATTTATTTTCACTTGTGATATTTATGACACAGACAAGCGTATTGAAAACTTTGAATTATTAATGAATATCAAAAACGCCTAATCCCTTTAATACTGCCAAAATAGCACCTCAAACAGGTGCTATTTTTATTGTAAATCACCATAATGCTTTTTACGGCATTATTGACTTTACTCTATTCAGATTAAACAGCATTTGCGATCCTGTTCAGCTGCTGCATAATGGTGATATAAAAAACAATCCAATACAAAAATGGAAAATAGAATGAATCAATATATTAATAAACCAACATCTGCATTTATTGCTGCAAGTTGGGTTGCTTTAATTGCAGGTGCAGCAGCATATATGATCGGTTTATGGAATGCAGATATGCTGCTCAACGAAAAAGGTTATTATTTAATTCTCATTTTATATGGTTTATTCGCAGCAGTATCTTTACAAAAAATCATCCGAGATAAGCTCGAAGGCGTTCATGTCACCGCTATTTATTTTGGGCTATGTTGGGCTTCCATCGTGATCTGCATTGCACTGCTGAGTATTGGTTTATGGAATGCTTCACTTGAATTGAGTGAAAAAGGCTTTTATATCATGGCTTTTTTACTGAGCTTATTTGGTGCAGTTGCCGTACAAAAAAATATTCGCGATTTAGACTATCTTAGAATGCATACACAGCCACCTAGTGTGCCGCATTATTCACAAACACCCTTTGAAAATATAGAACATGATGATGAAAAAAATTAAGGTGTGTTAAAGCATAATCTTTTTTGCAACGTCTGATCCCAGTCAAATCCTCTATGACATTTAAAAATAAGGCTTACTGTCTCAGAACAAGCCTTATTTTTATGATCAGCTCATCCAGTTTCACACGCAAGATCGTCAATTTTAACAAAAAATGGTTTGGCATTTCCATTCATAGCATGATGACGATGACTGACCAGATTCCAGAAAAATCTTTACCAAAAGTTCTATCTTGGATATACCAATGAATTGCAGAACCAACTGCAACGAAGTAAAAACAAGAAAGGATATGAAAATGGTTAACAAGAAAAAGAATCCATTGGATGGTTTCTTTCAAAACTCACTCGATTTTTTTCAGAGTTTTAAAGGGAAAATCGTTGCCGCTGAAGATATCAAACGATTTGATTTTTCAGGTTTAAATGTGGCTATTATTGGTGCAAACCAAATGACTGTGACGCATCTCGCGCAAATTTGTAATGATGCTAAATTGGTTAAAGTATTTCAAATCACGCCACATTTTTTATTACCTCAAACAGAAAAAGGACTACATAAACTCCTTTCACACCCTTTAATTATTAAAAATCGCCGTTTATTTAACAACCGAATCAAAGCATTATTGGCTATTCGTTATCTTGAGTCACAAGTTCAAGATAATTGGTTAAAACGACAGTTAATGCCGAATTCGGCTTCTGAACACAAGCTGTTTCTAAAATCAGATACTTATTACTCAGCTTTACAACGTGAAAATTGCAAGTTAATTACTTGGCCCATCGTTAAAATTACAGATCAAGCAATACAGAGCATGGATGGTACTGAACATAAAGTGGATGTCATTATTAGCACTTACTAAAATTTTAAAGATAAAAAAAGAGGTCAATTCATCTTGACCTCTTTTTACATCAACTTATTTCACCGTACCGACATATTGATAATTGTGATTATTTTTTTGATAGCGTAAATACTTACCCGTTGGTTTGGTATTTTGATCTAATAATTTAATATCAATAAATCTCATATCTTTCGAAACACGAATATAATTCCCTTTACGTTCGGCATCATATTGACAATTATAATCCACACTAATTGTATCTAATTTTTTAGTTTTAGTTTGGAAAATTGGTACTGGGTTCAACTGGTTTTTCTGTTGTTGATAAGCTTTTATTTGATAAGCACCAACACAACTATCGCCTTTATAGTAACTTTGAATTAAATAAATAGGCTGTCCAGACATCTTGATTTGATCAACACTTCGAATAAAACCAGCTTCAATCGCTTGAAGTTTCTTTTTGGGCGCATTTTTAAACTGTGCATAAGATGAATATGTCCCCATAGTGCCACCACCACCCACATCAAAAGTATAGGTTTTAAGCAATTGATCAGGTGTGTAGCGAATACTTAAGCCAAAGTTCTCGGTAAGTTTTGGAAAGCGATAAGTATAACTATCTGCATTTTTTTCAATCAACTTCACTACATCACTTTCGAGTTGTTGATTGACTGTATAAAAGTCTTGCACAGCGTATTTTGTATAAATCTGTTGTTCCAAAGCACTTAAAGTCGTGGTATTGGCATAACTGTTGTTTAAAAAACCAACAGACAACACACTAAAGCTAGCTATTTTTAATATTTTTTTCATCTAACTCATCCATTATCTTTGTTATTTATGACATGACATAAGAGCCTACACAGAGGCTCTTATGTCTATAGAATAATGTAATGACAATTAACCAATACGACGTTTCAAACCTGTCATTTGCAAAACACGTGTTGAAATTTCCTCAATCGACATTTCAGAAACATTCAAATATTTAATCCCCTCAGAAATATAAATCCCCTCAACGGCACGAAGCTCCATCTGACACTGACTGAAACTTGCATAACGGCTATTGGCTTTACGTTCAGAGCGAATTGCTACAAGTCTTTCAGCATCAATCATTAAGCCAAATAACTTATGTTTATGCGCTTTTAATACCGCGGGCAAACGATTGTCATCCAAGTCTTCTTCAGTCAGCGGATAGTTTGCTACACGAATACCAAACTGTAATGACAAATAAATTGAGGTTGGCGTTTTGCCTGAACGCGACACACCAATTAAGATTAAATCAGCTTTATCATAATGACGTGTACGCGCACCATCATCATTGTCGAGCGCAAAATGAACCGCATCAATACGGGCTTTATATGACTCTGAATCGGTCACTGCATGGGTTTGCCCGACTAAAGTTGTAGGAGGAGTACCTAAAACTTCAGATAACTTACCAATAAGGCCTTCAAAAACATCAAGATTCACTGCATTTGCAGTATTAATAATATCGCGTACATACGGGTCTACAAGAGTATCAAATACCAAAGGTTGCTGCCCATCACGATCAGCGCGTTGATTAATTTCTGCAACCACATTCATGGCTGCTTCTTCAGAGCTAATATAAGGAATAATATGAATGTCAAAATTAACATGAGGAAATTGCGCTAACAGTGAGTGCCCAAGGGTTTCAGCAGTAATTGCTGTACCATCAGAGACAAAAAATACACTACGCTTAATTTGTTTACCTTCTGACATTAAAATTCTCCTTAAATATTTGTCTAAGTGCTATAAAATCTTTATAGTAAACTGATCTTATATAACTTTCGCTTAGTAAAATCAAAATGCTAAGTAGATTTGTTATAATTTCATGCAAGATAGTGATTAATACTGCAAAAGTGGAGTAACAACATTGGAAGCGCGCGTAATTGGTCTAGAAAAATTAGGGAAACACGACGTTGAACTTGTAGGTGGGAAAAACTCATCTTTAGGTGAAATGATCAGCCACTTATCCAATGCTGGCGTATCAGTTCCAGGTGGCTTCGCAACGACTGCTGCTGCTTATCGTGAATTTCTCGAGCAAAGTGGCCTAAACGCTAAAATTCAAGCAGAGCTATCAACTTTAAATGTTGATGATGTCAATGCTCTTGCAGAATCTGGCGCTAAAATTCGCCAATGGATTATCGATACTCCGCTTACAGCCGAACTTGAAAAAGAAGTTCGCAACGCTTTCGCAGACCTTTCTAACGGCAACCCTGAAATCGCGGTTGCCGTTCGTTCATCTGCAACTGCAGAAGACTTACCAGACGCTTCTTTTGCTGGTCAGCAAGAAACTTTCTTAAATATTCGCGGCATTGATAATGTATTGATCGCAATTAAAGAAGTTTTTGCTTCACTTTATAATGACCGCGCAATTGCATATCGCGTACATCAAAATTTTAAACATGAAGTTGTAGCCTTATCTGCTGGTATTCAACGCATGGTACGTTCTGAAACGGGTGCTGCGGGTGTAATGTTTACACTGGATACAGAATCTGGTTTCCGTGATGTTGTATTTATTACTGCATCTTATGGTTTGGGTGAAATGGTTGTTCAGGGCGCGGTAAACCCTGACGAATTCTACCTGTCTAAACCATTATTAAACGCAGGGAAACATTCCATCCTACGTCGTAACCTTGGTTCTAAACACCAAAAAATGATTTATGGTGAAGAAGGCTCTACGGGTAAATCAGTTGTTGTTGTAGACGTTGAAAAACAAGATCGTCAACAATTCGCACTGAATGATCATGAGCTTCAAGAACTTGCTAAACAAGCGTTGATCATTGAAAACCATTACGGCTCACCAATGGACATCGAATGGGCCAAAGATGGCGATGATGATCAAATTTACATCGTTCAAGCACGTCCAGAAACAGTCAAAAGCCGTGAAAATGTCGGCACAATGGAACGCTACCTGCTTAAACAAAAAGGTACTGTCGTTTGTGAAGGTCGTTCAATTGGTCAACGTATCGGTTCTGGTAAAGTCCGCATCGTAACGTCAATTAAAGAAATGGACAAAGTACAACCAGGTGACGTTCTTGTCTCTGACATGACTGACCCAGATTGGGAACCAGTGATGAAACGTGCTGCTGCCATCGTGACGAATCGTGGTGGTCGTACATGTCATGCTGCAATTATTGCACGTGAACTTGGTGTTCCAGCAATCGTGGGTTGTGGTAATGCAACAGAAGTATTGACTGATGGTCAAGAAGTGACAGTTTCTTGTGCTGAAGGCGATACAGGCTTCATTTATGAAGGCTCTTTAGATTTCGAAATTCAACGTAACTCGATTGAATCTATGCCTAAACTTCCGTTCAAAATCATGATGAACGTAGGTAACCCTGACCGCGCATTCGACTTCGCAACTATTCCAAATGAAGGTATTGGTCTTGCACGTTTAGAATTCATCATCAACCGTATGATTGGTGTGCATCCAAAAGCGTTATTGAATATTGATAGCCTTCCACGTGAAACACGTGCTGCGGTCATGGCGCGTACGGCAGGTTACTCTTCTCCAATCGAATTCTATGTCGAAAAATTGGTTGAAGGTATTTCAACTCTTGCTGCTGCTTTCGCTGACAAACCAGTGATTGTTCGTATGTCTGACTTCAAGTCAAACGAATATGCGAACCTGATTGGCGGTAAGTTATACGAGCCAGAAGAAGAAAATCCAATGTTGGGCTTCCGTGGTGCAAGCCGTTATGTGTCTGACAATTTCCGTGACTGCTTCGAACTTGAATGCCGCGCATTAAAGAAAGCGCGTGACGAAATGGGTTTAACCAACATTCAAATTATGATTCCTTTTGTACGTACAGTTGCAGAAGCAAAACGTGTTATTGAACTATTGGCGCTTAATGGTCTTAAACGTGGTGAAAATGGCCTTAAAGTCATCATGATGTGCGAATTACCAACCAATGCATTGTTAGCTGAACAATTCCTTGAGCACTTTGATGGTTTCTCTATCGGTTCAAACGACTTGACACAGTTAACACTTGGTTTAGACCGCGACTCTGGTATCGTTTCTCATCTGTTTGATGAGCGTGATCCTGCTGTTAAAGCGTTACTCTCTATGGCAATTCATGCATGCCGTAAAGCAGGCAAATACGTCGGTATTTGTGGTCAAGGCCCTTCTGATCATCCTGACCTTGCTCGATGGTTGATGGAACAAGGCATCGAATCTGTTTCATTAAACCCAGACTCAGTTTTAGACACTTGGTTCTTCTTAGCAGAAGAAAAGACTAAACAAGTTTAATAAAACGTGTTAAAAAAAGACCCACTAGTGGGTCTTTTTTTTATCCATCTTTTAAGATTTAGTTTTGAGAATTCAATTTTATGCAAATTTACTTGGCACGTGATAATCAACAAGCGGGTCCATACACCTTAGAGCAACTCAATCAAATGCTCGCGAGTCAGCAAGTCATGCTCACTGACTTAGCTTGGCACCAAGGTATGCCAGAATGGAAAGCTTTAGGTGAATTAACCAAGGGTAAACTTGTATATGAACCTGTAGGTTATACTGCCCCAACCCCTTTCCTCGAAAAGACACCTTTACAAAATTCAACTATGGGTAAAGTACAATCGGGGAAAAAACCAACTCAAAATAGCGAACTTGCTTCCATTACTACCCGTATTTTAGCAAAAATTATCGACTTATTATTGTGGTTACCCGCAGCAGCTATTCCTTCATTTTTTCTAAAACCTGACCAATTTAATCAATTGTCTGATATTCAACAAAAGATGCAATCTGCTGACACATCAACTCAAGCTGTACAATTACAACAGGAATTATTTACCCTTATTCCTATAGAAGCTTGGCAAGCAATGTTTGTATACATCATCATTATGCTAGGTATTCAAGCCTTTATGTTGGCAAAATCTGGGCAAAGTATTGGTAAAAAACTCACCAAAATTAAAATTGTCGATGCCGAAAATGGTGAAAAAGTCAGCCTAATGCGTGTCTTCACTTTACGTAGTTTTATCTTCATTATTTTAAATATGCTCTTTATGCCTTTGATCACAATTATTGACCATGTTTTCGCATTGAGCGAAAAACGTCAAACTTTACATGACAAATTAGCCAAAACCAAAGTGATTAAACAATAAACATCAAAAACAGGGATGATTTTATCTCCCTGTTTTTCCCCAGAATATTGATATTAAAATAATAATTTTTATCTTAAAACTTTAATTCCGAGTAAAAAAATCAGTTTTTATAACAGTCATTTAAAGCCACTTTACATATAGCTTAGTTCAACAATATGAGGCATAATGCCCTACAACGTAGCGGTGTCTCATGATTGGGAAGGATTTTCTATGCTTAGAATTTCTAAGTGAAAATAAATATTTCCAATCATGCGACACTTTAATCGCTATCCCATATTAAATTAGGGAATGGGACTCTTCACCGAGGTTGTAAAATGAGACAAACGATTTTAGCTGTATTGTCTTTATCTGCGATGGCTGCACTCTTAACTGGGTGTGGCGGTGATATGGTACTTCTAAACTCAAAAGGTCCAGTTGCAGAAGGTCAAAGTAACCTGATGATGACTGCGATCTACTTAATGCTTTTGGTGGTAATTCCATCAGTTATTATGGCATTGTGGTTTGGTTGGAAATATCGCGCGTCGAATAAAGATGCAGACTATAAACCTACTTGGGCACACTCTACCGCTATTGAAATTATAGTTTGGGGTGTTCCAGTCATTATTATTGGTATTCTAGCTTGGTTAACTTGGTGGGGTTCACACAAGTATGACCCTTACCGCCCGCTCGAATCAGATAAAGCTCCGTTAACTGTTCAAGTTATTGCTGAACAATTCAAATGGGTCTTTATTTATCCAGAACAAGACATTGCAACTGTTAACGAAATGCGCTTTCCAGAGAAAACTCCGTTAAGCTTACGTATTACGTCTAACTTCACAATGAACTCGTTCTTTATTCCTGCATTGTCTGGTCAGATTTATGCAATGGCGGGTATGCAAACTCACTTGCACATGTTAGCAGACACGACTGGCGTATTCCGTGGTTTCTCTTCTAACTATTCAGGTTATGGCTTCTCGCAAATGCGCTTTAAAGCTCATTCTGTAACAGATGCAGAGTTTGCCAATTGGGTAGCAGCAGTTAAAGCAGGTAATGGTACTTCAGTTAATCCTGAAGCAATTCAAAAAGGTATTTTAGACCAAACTGAATTTGCAACCTTACGTGATGGTAACCGTGGTAAGCACCAAATCGAAGCATTAGTGGCAAAAGCAACGACTCCAGAAGAAAAGGCTGCTGCTGAAGCAATGAAGCCTTATCCGACTAAGCCACACCCAGTGACTTACTATTCTTCAGTTGAGCCTAAATTGTTCGAATCCGTGATTAACAGATACATGAGCAACTACCATGGTGCTGATCACTCAGCAACTGTAGGTCATGAAGCTGCGGCTTCTGAAGCTCATGCAAATGTTGAGCATGCGACTGCTTCTGTAGAGGAATAAGACATGAGCTTTTTAGGTAAGTTAGGACCAGATGCAATTCCATACGATCCAATCGTATTGGCAACTGTTGCAATGATGATCCTAGGTGGCCTTGCTGCTGTTGCAGGGATCACCTACTTTAAAAAATGGAATTACTTGTGGACTGAATGGTTCACTTCTGTAGACCATAAAAAAATTGGTATCATGTATATCTTAGTATCTGTAGTCATGTTACTTCGTGGCTTCGCAGATGCAATCATGATGCGTCTTCAGCAATTCCTCGCACGAGGTGGTGGTGAAGGCTATTTACATCCTGAACATTACGATCAGATCTTTACTGCGCATGGCGTAATTATGATCTTCTTCGTAGCAATGGGTCTTGTTGTCGGCTTAATGAACATCTCTGTACCTTTACAGATTGGTGCTCGTGACGTTGCCTTCCCATTATTGAACTCTTTAAGCTTCTGGTTGTTTGCCGGTGCTGCGGGTCTCATGATGGCTTCTCTTGCACTTGGTGAATTCGCTGCGACTGGTTGGATGGCTTATCCTCCTCTTTCAGGTATCGAATACTCTCCTGGCGTAGGTGTCGACTACTACATTTGGGCACTTCAGGTTTCAGGCTTAGGTACTCTTTTAACGGGTGTTAACTTCTTTGTTACCATCATTAAAATGCGTGCGCCTGGCATGACACTTATGGATATGCCGATCTTTACTTGGACTGCACTTTGTACGTCTGTATTGATCATCGCATCTTTCCCAGTGTTAACTGCAACGATTGCAATGTTAACCCTTGACCGTTACTTCGATTTCCACTTCTTTACAAATGACTTGGGTGGTAGCCCAATGTTGTATGTAAACTTGATTTGGACTTGGGGTCACCCAGAAGTATACATCTTAGTATTACCAGCATTTGGTATTTACTCTGAAGTTGTATCTACTTTCTCTCGTAAAGCATTGTTTGGTTATAAATCAATGGTGTATGCGACTATTGCGATCACAGTACTTGCGTTCGTAGTATGGGTTCACCACTTCTTTACAATGGGTGCTGGTGCCAACGTTAACGCGTTCTTCGGTATCATGACCATGGTTATTGCGATTCCAACTGGTGTGAAAATCTTCTCTTGGTTATTCACCATGTACAAGGGTCGTATTACCTTTACAACACCAATGCTATGGACACTTGGCTTCCTTGTGACTTTTGGTATCGGTGGTTTAACAGGTGTATTAATGGCAGTTCCACCAGCGGACTTCTTAGTACATAACTCGTTATTCTTAATTGCTCACTTCCATAACGTAATTATTGGTGGTGTAGTATTTGCAATGTTCGCAGGTATCATTTTCTACTGGCCAAAAATGTTTGGTTGGAAACTCAATGAAGCCTGGGGTAAAGCAGCTTTCTGGTTCTGGTTCTTCGGCTTCTACTTTGCATTCATGCCACTTTATATCCTTGGTTTCATGGGTATGACGCGTCGTCTGAATACATATGACAATCCAGAATGGGATCCATACATCGCTATCGCTTTGTTTGGTGCTATCCTTATCGCGATTGGTATTGCATGTTTCTTAATGCAAATCATTGTTGGTTTCTTACAACGCAACGACAATCTCGATTTGACTGGCGATCCATGGGATGCTCGCACATTAGAATGGGCTACGTCTTCACCTGCTCCGTTCTATAACTTTGCTCATGTACCACAAGCTGACGGTATCGACCGCTTCTGGACTGACAAAGAAAACGGTGTTGCATACGCACGTCCTACGTCGTATGAAGATGTACACATGCCAACCAATCGTGCTGCTGGTTTTGTTATTGCAATGTTCATTACTGTTATGGGCTTTGCTTTAATCTGGCATATCTGGTGGTTAGCTGCTGTTGGATTCATTGGTGCTATCGTTTCGTTTATCGTAAGTTCATTCACGAAAGAAGTGGATTACTATGTGCCTGCTGCTGAAGTAGAACGCATTGAAAACGAACGCTATGCGATTCTTGAAAAACACTTGAAGAAGGACTAAGACAATGGCTGAAGTACTTCATCACGACAACCATGGACATGATGATCATCACCACGATGATACCGACATCACCGTCTTTGGTTTCTGGACTTACTTGATGAGTGACTTGATCCTATTCGGGACACTCTTCATTGCGTTCGCTGTATTAAGCAGTCACATTCCAATGGGTACTCCAAGTGCAAAAGAGCTTTTTGGTGAGTCTTTAGGTTTCGTTTTAACTGAAACTTTCGCTCTCCTCATCTCTTCTGTAACATTCGGTTTTGCCGTACTTGCTGCATACAAAAAGAATGTTAGCCAAGTTTTAACTTGGTTAATCATTACATGGCTATTTGGTGCCAGCTTCATCGGCATGGAACTTTATGAGTTCCATCACTTAGTTCATGAAGGCCATGGCCCAAGCACAAGTGCGTTCTTATCGTCGTTCTTTACGCTAGTAGGTACGCATGGTATTCACGTAACTTCGGGTTTGGTATGGATGATCATTTTGATGATTCAAATCAAGAAAAATGGTTTGACTCTTCCAAACACTCGTCGTCTTGCTTGCCTAAGCTTGTTCTGGCACTTCCTTGACATCGTTTGGATCTGTGTATTCAGCGTCGTTTATTTGATGGGAGTTCTCTAATGAGTCACGATCACAACTCTGCTGGTGCATCGCACGGTAACGTGAAGCAATATACCATCGGTTTCATTTTGTCAGTTGCTCTTACTCTTATTCCTTTTGGAATGGTTATGAGCGGTGGCTTTGGACGTGGTATTTTGGTTACTGTAATTGCTATTACTGCAGTTGCTCAGGTTCTTGTACAGCTCATGTTCTTCTTGCACATGAACTCGTCTTCTGAACAACGTTGGAACGTGATTGCATTTATCTACACAGTACTGTGTATTGCGGTATTGCTGATTGGTTCTGTATGGATCATGAACTACCTTCACTACAACATGATGATCTAAACTGATTGTCATGCTGAAAAAGTATATATTCCTGACTAAACCAGGAATTCTCTTTGGTAACTTTGTTACCACTTTGGGCGGCTATTTCTTAGCCGCTCAAGGTTCTGTAGATTTCCTTTTATTGCTTATTACCCTCCTTGGTACAACTTTAGTTGTTGCCTCTGGTTGTGTGGTCAATAACGTTATTGACCAAGACATCGACCACAAAATGCAGCGCACACAAAACCGTGCTCTAGTTCAAAAAACGATTTCTCCCTCTATTGCTCTAGCTTATGCTTTTGTATTGGGTGCGATTGGTTTTAGTATTTTATGGTTCTGGGTAAATGCGTACGCTTTTTTATTTGCGGTGATTGGTTTTGTAGTTTATGTGGTTTTTTATAGCCTCTGGACAAAACGCACAACAATTCACCAAACCGTTATTGGAAGTATTTCTGGTGCAAGCCCACCAGTGATTGGATATACCGCTGTTAGCCATGAATTTGACTTAGCTGCCTTAATTCTTTTTATTGGTTATGCGCTTTGGCAAATGCCACATTCGTGGGCAATTGCAGTATATCGTTTCGATGACTACAAAAATGCAGGTGTTCCGATTCTTCCTGTAGCACGTTCTATTTTACGTACTAAAATTGAATCACTGATTTATGTTGTTTTATTTACCATCTCGATGAATGCTTTATATGTATATGGTTATACAAATTGGCTTTATCTTGTCATTCTAAATGCTTTATGTATTTACTGGTTTTATATTGGTGTACTTGGATTTAAAGCTGAAAATGACCAACTATGGGCAAAACGTTTTTTCCTATTTTCGGTTATTCTCATTACAATTGTGAGTTTATGCTTTAGTTTCACTTCGCAAGTACCCGCAACAAAAATCGTGTTTTTTTAAAAAAGATAGAGTTCTACTCTATCTTTTTTTTATTTTTTACTTCTAGAATTATTTCACTACAACAATCCAGTTGCTAATATTACACCCAAAATTATAAAGTTACTTTTCCCATATGAATTCTAAACTTAATATATTACGCCACACTATTTTTACGTCTTTATTTCCAGTATGTATTCTTTATTCAAACTTTGGCTATGCTGGTGCTGACACTTCCTGTGAACCCAGCACTATCCTTCAAAACAACGAATATACTGCTTGTAATAATTTACCCGCCCTTACGCCTGCCAACGACAACCAAACCAATTTATTATTATTGCTCAGTGATTTAAATTTAGTCAGTATTTCAACCACAACTGAAAAAAGATCTCTTTGGGATACCACTTATAGTAATGTTCCTTTTGAAACCAAACAACTCACCTCATCTGCTCAAAATAGAGCATCCAATGCGCGTAAGTTTGTAGCAACAGATCTAGATCCGTATCAAGAACACTGCAATTCCATGACTAAAGGCAGTTCTGATTTTATTCAACAGGTGAAAAATGATCGAACAATTCCCAGTGCTGAAAAAGATATTTTAATTCGTGAACGTAACAAAATTTCTGAATGTGAAAAACAAATTAGTTTAATTAATGTTAATCCAAACTGGACAGTGACCACGCGTCAATATGCATCCTATTTAAATGCAACAATTGCTTTTTATAATACTAACTTTTCTACAGCAACTAAAATTTACTCCCTACTCACCAATGTAAATAATCCTTGGTTAAAAGAAACAGCTCAATACATGTTAATTCGTAGCAATCTAAATGCTACTTTTCAAAGTGGCGTTGGGGAATATGGCGATCTTCAACGAGAGAAACTTAATCCAACCCTGCTTAAAGAGCTCTTTAACAGTATTACTCAATATCTAAAGCTATATCCAAGCGGAGAATATGCCGCTAGTGCGCGTGGTCTATTACGTCGTGGTTATTGGTTAAATGGTCGACATGATTTATTGGTCAATGAATTTATCTGGCAAATCAACAATCCAAAATCTAAGTTTTATAACCTTGAAATGAATAATGTTGCTTATGAAATAGATCGCCACGTTTTTCAAAATAGTAACTTTAATGTTCAAAATTTAAAGGACCCTCTATTTCTGGCCATTTATGACTTAATGCAAATGCGTAAACCAGAAACAGCAGATGACAAAGTCATCACATGGATACAGCTCAATAGTCAAAAAGAAATATTCAAAAACCAACCTGAACTGTTTCAGTATTTACAGGCCAATCATTTATTCTTTATTCAAAATAAACCGCAAGAGGCCTTAAATTTACTTCCTAAAGATAATCCCAGTGCCATAAACAACTATCTGCAACTCAGTCAGATTTTTCTAAAAGGAAGAATTCTTGAAAAATTGGAGAAATCGCAATCTACACAACACTATTGGGAATCCTTCCTCGCAAAAGCGAAAACAGCTGATCAACGTGGATTATTTGAATTAACGCTATATCCTTATTATTTAAAACAACAAAATGTAGATGCTTTTATCGGTTCAAATGCCAAAATTAAACAGGCCTCCTTACAAAAAAGCTTTATTTCTGAATCTGCCAATGAAAATAGTCTGATGAAAATCATTCAGACCACAACAAGTACAGAGCATAAAAATTTAGCCCTATACACAGCCCTGAATAAATCTTTAGTCCATCAAAATTACAATTTGTTTAATCAGGCTTATGCAGCCCTACCGAGCAATCTTAGCCAGTTTAATCACACAGAAAACACTGCAGAAAAATTTCGTAGTCAGCCACCTTTAGCCAATTTCATTTGGAAAGGAATAACCATTACCCCGCAAATTAAATGTTCTGATTTAAAAACCTTGACTCAAAAACTGGCAGACACCCCTAAAGACTTAAATTTACGACTATGTTTAGGTGAATATTTTAGAAGTGAAAATGGTTACATGCTCAGTTCATTCACTTATAGCGAGAAGGAAAATCCAACCTTTCAAGGTTCGATATTTACTCGTGGGCAAGTCTATAAAGATATAATTAAAACTCAGCCCAATGGTGAATTAAAAGCCTATGCTCTTTACCGTGCAATCCAATGTTATGCACCATCAGGTTTAAATGATTGCCAAGATCAAGCGGTTGAGAAATCCGTAAGAAAACAATGGTTCGATCAAATTAAACGTGATTATCCTAATACAACTTGGGCAAAATCATTAAAATTCTATTGGTAAATGTCAGATGCTACAGCGGATTCACTCGATTATTGTTATTTTACTTTGTGGCTTGAGTTTAATCGCATGCCAACCAAGTCAATCTGCTTCAGCTAAAATCATGGTTGATGCCAATCAATACTCAAGTTTTTGGATTTGGGGCGATATTTCTACTGCTGCTTATTTAAAGCAAGCCAAAGAACTTTATATTTTACAAGGCGAAATCCGTTTAGATCAATCTACACAAAGTTCAATCTTCACTCCTCAAGGTGTCTCGATTTTAAAAATACCGCATCAAAAAGTTTGGCTGGTCTATCGAAACCATCATTTAAATTGGCAAAAATCTGAATTAGAAAAAATTTTAACCCGCATCAAACAGTGGGAAAATGCGGGAAATAAAATTCAAGGCATTCAAATTGACTTCGATGCAAAGACAAAAAATCTAAAGCAATATGCCCTATTTCTTCAAACATTAAGAAAGCAATTACCCAAACAATATCAAATCAGTATTACAGGTTTACTCGACTGGACCAATGTTCAAGATCCGCAAGTTTTAAATTTGCTACGACAAAATATTAATGAACTGGTCATTCAAACGTATCAAGGCACAAGCACCATTCCAAATTATCAGGCCTACTTAAAACGAATTTCCACTCTACATTTACCTTATAAAGTTGGACTGGTACAAAATGGTGAATGGACAAATCCAGCTTTTATACAACAAGATCCTCAATTTAAAGGCTATGTAGTTTTCCTATTACGCTCGAAGCCACGTATATAAATTCAGTATTTCAGAAAGCTGCTCTTGTAATTTCAGCTTAAAACCACTAAAATTCACGCTTCGCAAATTTTGCGACACAACCTCGGTTGTGACTCCTTGCCTCCGAATTTTATTTAGAGGCTGTATAAACCGTAAGGAGCTGACAATGCGTCACTACGAAATCGTACTTTTGGTACATCCAGACCAAAGCGATCAAGTTGTGGGTATGGTAGAACGTTACCTAACTCACATCAAAGAAGCTGAAGGTCAAATTCACCGTTTAGAAGATTGGGGCCGCCGTCAATTGGCTTATCCGATTAACAAAATTCATAAAGCTCACTACATTTTAATGAATGTTGAATGTGGTCAAACTACGCTTAATGAATTAGAAGAATTGTTCCGTTATAACGATGCAATCCTTCGTAATGTTATTATTCGTCGTGAACACGCAATCACTGAAGAGTCATTGCTTGCTAAAAGTGCTGAAGAAAA
The DNA here is from genome assembly GCF_002135425.1 of Acinetobacter sp. ANC 4654. Lineage (NCBI taxonomy): Bacteria > Pseudomonadati > Pseudomonadota > Gammaproteobacteria > Moraxellales > Moraxellaceae > Acinetobacter > Acinetobacter sp. ANC 4654. Next base: position 274,769 of record NZ_NEGL01000006.1, on the reverse strand, counting down.
ACGTGCGCGTAAAGCACAACGTGAAGAAGCACAACAATCTCAAGATTCTGCTGAAGCATAAGGAGAACATAAATGGCACGTTTTTACCGTCGTCGCAAGTTCTGCCGCTTTACAGCTGAGAAAGTTGCTTACATCGACTACAAAGATATCGATACTTTAAAACAGTACATCACTGAAAACGGCAAAATTGTTCCTAGCCGTATTACAGGTACTAAAGCTCGTTACCAACGTCAATTAGCGCTTGCTATTAAACAAGCTCGCTACTTGTCATTGATCCCTTACACTGACAATCATAAGTGAGGTTGAGCTGTGGATATTATCTTACTACAACGCATTAAAAACCTTGGTAAATTAGGCGATAAAGTTTCAGTTAAAGCTGGTTACGGCCGCAACTACCTTATCCCTCAAGGTCAAGCAGTAGCAGCGACTGAGTCGAATACTGCTGCTTTTGAAGCTCGTCGTGCTGAACTTGAGAAAGCTGAAGCTGATGTTTTAGCTGCTGCTCAAGCACGTGCTGACCAATTAGACGAAGTTAACATCGTAATCACTGCGAAAGCTGGTGACGAAGGTAAACTATTCGGTTCTATCGGTACTCGTGACATCGCTGACGCGTTGACAAATGCTGGTCTTGAAGTTGACCGTGCAGAAGTTCGTTTACCGAACGGTGCACTTCGTCACACTGGCGAATTCAACATCGCAATCCAATTGCACCATGATGTTGTTGCTGAAGTTCTCGTTACTATCGTATCTGAGTAATTTTCTGCAAGAAAAAGAGCATGCTTTTGCATGCTCTTTTTTATTTCTGAAAATAGTCAAAATAGCTTATGTCGCTTTAACAACAAATAGTTAGCACAACTTATTTTGACTGCTTTTAGATGAATGAAATTTTCGATTCGCATTTTTTTTAAGAGTGCGTATGATCTATTTGTACGAAAATATTTGAAATTTTATTCTTCGTGCCATCTTTCTAAATTACTCATTTATTGCATTTAAAATTAGGGTTTTATATGTCACAGGCGAATGCCAATGCTACGCTTAACGCATCAAAAGTAGATAATAAAAGTAATGAGCCTAGCCAATTAAAAGAGTTTCGTACTCCACCGCACAACTTAGCGATTGAGCAGGCTGTACTTGCAGCCCTGATGACGGTAGCTGAATCTTTTGAACAAGTTGGTGATGTACTCAGTGAAAATGATTTTTATGCGACACGACATAAATATATTTTTCGTGCGATTGAAAAATTAACTCAAGAAAATTCACCTTACGATGCTGTATTGGTCAATGATTGGCTCATCAAACAAAACCTATTGGATGCTGTAGGTGGCGAAGAATATTTGATGCAATTGATGGCAGATTCCCCTTCTAGTTTTTACAACTTAGAAACCTATGCCAATAAAATTAAAGAATTTTCAACTTTACGTAGCATGATTAAAGTCAGCTCTGAAATTTTGCAAAATGCCTATGACACCAAAGGTCGTAGCGTGAGTGAAATTTTAGATTTAGCAGAAACGAATATTTTCTCCATTGCTGAACAACATAATAACAATGCTAAAGCTCAAGGGCCAAAACCAATCAATGCTGTCGTTGCCGATGTTTTTGACAAGTTAAATGAACTGTCACAAATGGAAGGCAGCATTACAGGTTTAACTTCAGGTTTTATGGAACTGGATAACAAAACATCTGGCATGCAGTCAGGTGACTTGATTATTGTTGCTGCGCGTCCTTCTATGGGTAAAACCACGTTCGCGATGAACTTAGTGGAAAGTGTTTTATTTAACTGCGACTTGCCTGCTCTGGTTTTCTCCATGGAGATGCCCGCAGATTCAATTGCCATGCGTTTAATTTCAGCTTACGGCAAGGTTCATCAAGGACACTTACGCTCTGGTAAATTAGATGGCGATGAATGGTCGAAAGTGACTGGCACCATTTTGCAATTACAGGAAAAACATCTATATATTGATGATTCTTCAGCCCTACCACCGACAGAATTACGAGCGCGGGCGCGTCGTATTGCCAAAATGCATGGTGGTAAAATTGGCTGTATTATGGTCGACTACTTACAATTGATGAAAGTCCCAGGCATGGGTGATAACCGTGTCGGTGAGATCTCAGAAATTTCACGAAGCTTAAAAGCTCTGGCTAAAGAAATGATGTGCCCTGTGATTGCATTATCTCAGCTCAACCGTTCACTGGAAAACAGACCCAATAAACGTCCTGTGATGTCCGATCTTCGTGAATCAGGTGCAATCGAGCAGGATGCCGACTTAATTATGTTTATTTACCGTGATGAAGTTTATAACAAAGAATCTAAAGAAGCAGGCACAGCGGAAATTATTATTGGTAAACAACGTAACGGCCCAATTGGTACTGTTCGCTTGGCTTTTGAAGGTCAATACACGCGCTTTAGCAACCTGTCACCTGAGTTTTATTCTCAATATAATGATGAAGAATAATTTTCACATGCTCCAAAAATAAAAAAACGGACATTTAGCTGTCCGTTTTTTATTACCCTGTTAAATTAAGTCTAGATAAAAAGCATCTAAAGTTTAGCTTTTAAAAGTTCTTTTAATTCATCAATATTTGCTTTCCACTGGCTATATTCCTCTGAATCTTGCCACAGTTCATCTGGTTCTGAATCTTCAGTGGTCAATAAACCCAATGCTTGAAGTGCTTTGGGAATAAGAAGATCATGAGGTTTAATCGTCAGTTTTGTTAACCACGCATCAACTTTTTCAGTATAAGCATCATCTTGTGTCCCCTTTCCCAGAGCTTGAGCAAGTACCTCTGCTGCTGCATGGGCCTCACAAGCAATATCTGCATCAATGTATTCTTGCGCAGATTCAATAATTTGATTAAAAGCTTTTTCAACGATTGAAAAATCCGAACTTTTCTCTAATTCATCAGCCCAATCGTTCGCAGTATCATTACCAAATGGTTCATGTGACCAAGCGCCCATAATTATGTCCTTTTTATATCAATACAAAATCTTGTTATTGCTCTTTTTTAAAGTTTACTTAAAATTTTCTTTAAAACCAATTTAAAACAAAGGTTTGTTGATATTTTCTATTCAAAAATAACGAGTCCAGTCAAATTCAATTGCTAAACTAAATTTACGACTCACCAAGCCAAAATGGAACCATGAAAATACTATGGCTCTAACTTATATCTTTATCTGGCAACCATCATCTTAAACATTATGAAATATCGACAAACGCTCATTATAAAATAACTCCAACAATAAATTGCTCAGTTCAAGTTGAGGGGGGATTACCGAGTCTTAGCAAAATCATATGCAAAGTCTAGGTTTGATCTAAATTAACTGTCAATAAAATTATTTAAAATAATGTCCATTTTCAACTGAGAGGACTACAATAATTCAATATTTTCATGATAAATATTTTATCAATCCCACTGAAATTCTTCATTTAAATCTCTCAAAAATTAATTTACGTCTGGGGCTTGCCCTCTCGTAATGCAATATTTGTAACCCCAAGGAGTAACGAGGGTGCGCCAAGCAACAGTTTATATTGACAGAGAAGCACTGCAATATAATTTAAACCGTGTTAAACAACTTGCACCAACTGCTCAAATTGTAAGTATGGTTAAAGCCAATGCTTATGGACATGGAGTCAAAGACTGTTTAGCAGCCTTAGGTGGAACGGATGCTTTTGGTGTCGCTTGTCTTGAAGAGGCACTTGAGATTCGAGAACTCGGCTATCAACAACCCATTACACTCATTGAAGGCGTTTTTTCTGAAGATGAAATGCAGGTTGTGGTTGACAATAATATTGAGTGTATCGTACATCATCAACAACAATTGGATTGGCTACGCGCACATAAAGATGCCTATATTGCTAAAAACCTAAAAGTTTGGGTCAAACTAAATAGTGGTATGAATCGCTTAGGTTTTAAAGTAGCTGAAATTATTGAAGTAATTAATACACTAAAAGCAGAAGGTTTTACATGTGTTCTTGCCATGCATTTTGCCAATGCAGATGCAAAAGATCACCCTTTAAATGAACAACAAAAAAATCAATTTTTACACGTCAAAGAAGCTTGCGCTCCAATAATGGCTTCGTGCTGTAACTCAGCCGCAATTTTCAAATGGCCTGAATTGAATTTTGATTTTGTTCGCCCCGGTATTATGCTGTATGGTGCCTCTCCATTTGCAGATCAAACGGCTAATGATTTAGATCTTAAACCCGTCATGACCTTCACAGCAGCAATTATTGCATTAAATACCATTCAAGCAGGTGAATCTGTAGGTTATGGTTCGCACTTTGTTGCAACTAAAGAAATGCAGTTGGCGATTGTTTCAATTGGCTATGGTGATGGCTATCCACGTGCCTTTCCAAAACAAAACTATGTTTCCGTTCAAGGCAAAACTGCACCTGTGGTTGGTCGTGTCGCTATGGATATGATTGCCATTGATGTCACTGGGTTAAATGCACCTTTAGACACTAAAGTCGAACTTTGGGGTAAAAACCGCTTGGTTGATGATGTTGCAGAAGCTAATGGCACCATTGGCTATGAACTTTTGTGCCGCTTAAGTGCTCGCCCAATCAGAAAGTAAAAAATTGAAGTTTAAAAAACCCAAGTTTAACTTGGGTTTTTTATTAAGCTCAGTCGCTAAGCTAAATCTCTATATTCTGACTATAAATAGCAAAATATTATTCTAAATAATCATTGGTTGGGATTGGCAATTCTTGCACACCACGGCGTAACGTATCGGACCATTGTTTACTCAGCTGCCTAAAATAGGGATCTTCTTCATAAATGCGTTTGCCATTTGGAATATGCAATGAATCTTTTTTATAAACAATGGTATCTAGTGGCATGCCAACTGAGACATTGGAACGTAAAGTAGAATCAAAAGAAATTAAACAACACCGTACTGCCTCATCTAAAGGCATTTCATAAACCAAAGCTCGATCTAATATAGGCTTGCCATATTTACTTTCTCCAATTTGAAAATACGGCGTGTCTTCTGTTGCATTAATAAAGTTACCCTGAGAATAAATATTATAAAGTTGCATATCTGCACCTTTAATTTGCCCACCAAGCAATAGGCTACACGAATAATTATTGTGCTCATCAGGGTCTACCGTGATATCTGAAATCACTTTTCTCAATGTTTGACCAACCAACTCTGCAATCTCAAACATCGTATTCACACTATATAAATTCGGTTCTTGCTTAAGTTCTAAATGATTATGTAGATGACTAATGACTGCTTGAGTTGTCGCTAAATTACCAGATGTTTGTATGCTTATAAATCGCTCGCCTTCTACACCAAAAGTATAGAGCTTACGAAATACCGAAATATGATCTACACCCGCATTGGTACGCGTATCACTAACAAAAACCAATCCATCTTTCAAACGTAGCGCACAACAATACGTCATTAACAGCTCCTATGACCTTCAAATTTTCAGCAAGCGAGTACTTGAACAATAGAATTCATAGACTCAATACCACCACGCTCTCTTATACCTCGAACAGGTGCAACATCCCAATAATCACGACCTATAGCCACATAAATGTGTGAATTTAGCGCAAATAATTGGTTACTTGTATCAAAACAATACCACGTATTGTCAAAAAAAACCTCTGCCCAAGCATGACTTGCAAGGTGAGATGTATTTGGGACAAATAAATACCCAGATACATAACGTGCGGGCAAACCCAAATACTTACACATGGCGATAAAGACATGGCTATGATCTTGACACACCCCCTGTCGATGTTGGAAGGCATCAATAGCAGAGGTTTGCACTGAGGTCTGATCAGGCACGTAAGGAATATGCTGTAACACCGCAGCAGACAAATGAATTAAATGTTCTCGTGTTAAATATGGCACATGACGCTTGGCGAAATCTTTCATTTCAGCATTACACAAAGTATTTGCTGTCGGTTGCAAAAATAAATTTGGATTTATTGCTGTATCAATCCCAAATTGGGTGTGGGGATTCATCTCGATGATCCCCTGCGCCATAATCGTCATTTGCTGATAGGGTTGTCGCTGTGAACTGGTAATCCAAATATTATTAAATGCATCTGCTTTAACTTCTTTCTGACCTGGCACACTCACATCCCAATAATGAACCTGCTGATGTGCATTGCTCATCGGAGTCATTTTAATATACTGAATACTGTTACATGCCTGATCGCTATAGCTATAGTGAGTTTGGTGGTTAATCATCAACTTCATACATCCACCTCAAATAAATGTTGAATATGATCACTAAATTGATAAAAACTCATACTATCTGGGGTTAATTTGAGTTGCTGCCATGCATGATTCAGTCCATTCCAACCAATCTGATGCAAAAAACCGACAATCTGATCAATCTTTTCGAGTGTGCTCACCTGATCGTGTTTCAAACGAATTTGTAGGTCTAACTGTTCTATATTTTGACCCAAAGTAAAAAACAGAAAAATATCTTCAGGCTCTGCTTCTAAAACCTCATGACACTCTCCAGCAACATCACAGATATACGCTGCATTTTCATTGGCATTTTTAATGAGTTGATTCAGTTCAGCATAGGCTTTTGCGGAAAGTACCCCACGTAAATCTTGTACATTATCTTTTGCATATTGGAATTGTTGATGAAAGGATGAAGGTTGTTCTGTATCCAGTAATAAAGTATTCAATGAGCTCGCATCAAAAGCGGGCAAGCAAAAAGCATGTGCATATCCCAACGCATCTTGGTTATCATGAAATGGAAATTGACCACATAAATATTGAATACGGGTTAAATATCGTCCTAACCAAAAAATATGTTGAGCATTGCTATTTAATAAAATCATAATTTCATCCCCATGGTTAAGTGTTTATGAATGAAGATTATCGACAACCCATGTGTCTTTAACTCCGCCACCTTGTGAAGAATTCACTACTAAAGAACCTGCTTGCATTGCCACACGTGTTAAGCCCCCTGGAACGATTTCAGTACGATATGGCGAACTTAAAACGAATGGACGTAAATCAATATGACGCTCTGCCACACCATAGTCTGTCATTGTTGGACAAACCGATAACTCTAAAGTCGGCTGCGCAATATACAAATGCGGCGCAGCAATAATTTTATCTCGAAATAGTTCAATTTGATTTTTCGAGGATTGTGGACCAATCAACATGCCATAGCCACCCGAACCTTGAGCTTCCTTCACCACCAACTCAGCTAAGTTAGATAACACATAATCTAAATCTTGAGCTTCACGGCATTGATACGTTGGTACATTTTTTAAAATTGCGTCCTCACCCAAGTAAAAATGAATCATTTTATCCACATACGGATAGATTGATTTATCATCAGCCACGCCTGTACCGGGTGCATTTGCAATCACGACATTGTGATTTAAATAAGCGGACATTAAGCCAGCAACACCTAAGGAACTATTAGGCAAAAAACATAAAGGATCCAAATATTCATCATCGACTCGACGATAAATTACATCAACCTGCTGTCTTCCACGAATCGTTTTGACATAAACCTTATCGTTCTCTACAAAAAGGTCACGCGATGTCACTAAAGGCACATCCATTTCCCTTGCCAAGAAAGAATGTTCATAATATGCGCTGTTATAACGTCCGGGTGTAAGTACCACGATAAAAGGTCGGTCTACATAGGCATTTTCAGCCAAAATTTCTTTGAGTAATTGTGGATATTGTTCAATGCCTAAAATATTATTTTGCTGACATAATTCAGGCATAAGTTTTTGGCTGATTTTGCGACTTTCTAGCATATAAGAAACGCCAGATGGTGTTCTTAAATTATCTTCCAGAACATAAAACTCACCATGTCGGTCACGAATAATATCAATGCCGCTAATTTGACTATAAATTTTACCTTTCAAGTCATGTGCATACATATGTGGTTGATAGGCTTCATGCATCAATACCTGTAACTCAGGGACAATATTGGCTTTTAAAATATCTTGTTGATGGTAAATATCGTGTAAAAATAAATTCAGCGCGCGAACCCGTTGTGTACAGCCAAGTGCAACTTTATTCCATTGCTTTTTCTCAATCACCCGTGGGATTAAATCATACGGAATGGTTCGTTCAATCCCTTCAGATTCGCCATATACGGTAAAAGTAATCCCCTCATATAAAAAATGATCTTTAGCGGTTTGATTTAATGATTTTAATTCTTCAATCGTATGTTGTGATAACCATTGCTCGATTTTGTTACAGGTTTCACCCGACATGCTGTGATCATCAAGCAATTCGTTGAAAAAATGTGATTTAAGTTGTTGAAATAAAGTATTTTCTTTAGGCGAAGTTGTAAATTGAGTTGTTCCAGATGTATTCACATTTAATCCGATATCATTAGGAAAACATTCTAGCGTCGAAATCGAATTTGTATCTTTATCTTCTTTAAGCATACAAACCTCATCATTGTTATCTATTGTAAGTAAAATTAAGCAACAAGCATGCCAATCAGCGATAAATACTTTTGCCTCTTTATTCATCTAATATAGATTGTTCTAATTGGAAAAGCTTGGAAAAATATTCAGTTTTTTTATTGTGTTCGGCATGCAATGCAGATATAAACAAGCTACTCGATTTTTAATTTCAGTTATGTCTTCACAAGAAAAAGAAACATCCAACAGTTTGTACCGTCAATGGCAAATTTTATCTCGCCTTTCTACTGGAAAGTGGATGGGTACTCGAGAATTACAAGAAATTTTGCAACGTGAAGGTATTGATATCAGCCTGCGCACCATTCAGCGTGATTTAAATCAAATCTCGCTACGCTTCCCTATTGAAAGCAGTAAAACGGTTCCTCAAGGTTGGCGTTGGCGTTCAGATGCCCCGATTCAAAGCTTACCGCATATGACCAGCTCTCAAGCAGTGACGTTCATGATGGTAGAAGAACATTTAAAGCACTTACTGCCACCAAGTCTAATTGAAGAAATGAACCCTTGGTTTGATTTGGCACGTCGTAGCTTATCCACTCAGAATAATGTACGCCAATGGATTAATCGCGTGCGTATTGTTCCAGCAAATCAGCCGCTTATTCCGCCTTTAGTTGATAAATTCGCTCAACAAGCCATTTATGAAGGTTTACTGCAAGACAAACAATTAGAGTGTGTTTATCAAGGACGTAGTCACTTAAGCGAAGAAAAAACCTATACGTTAAATCCTTTAGCATTGGTACAAAAAGGTGCGATTATTTATTTAATTTGTACCCGCCATGATAAAACCGACATTCAAACTTTTGCCTTGCACCGTTTTAAATCAGCCATTGTTTTAAACTCACGCGCAATGCATCCAATTCACTTTGACATTGATGCTTATATTGACTCGGGTGCATTAGGTTTTAGAGTAGATTATAACAAGGCAACCGAAAACATTGCTTTAGAATTAACCATGTCCGAAGAAGATGCGCACTATTTTGATGAAAGCCAACTCAGCAAAGATCAAACCATACAAAAACTGGACAATGGTTTAGCACAAATTACCGCTACAGTACCCTTCACTTCACAACTGGTTTGGTGGTTAAGAAGTTTTGGCAACAAAATTCAACATATTGAACCGATTAACCTTTCTAATGCAGTCCGTCAAATTACAGATTAAACCAAGTCATTGAAATAAAAAAAGTCCCAATTGCTGGGACTTCAAAAGCATTATCATTGTATGTTTCTTTTATTGTCGTTACTTTGTGCAAAGGACGTATCAAACTTTATTTTTTCACCCCGAGATAAAGTTTGATCATTACTGATTTTTTTGGTGCAGTTGAGCTTTAGCAAGCTAGATCTCCACTGTTATACCGAATTGATTTCATTGTCATATTAGCGACCTCTTGTGACTAAACTAAAACCAATCTAACGCAGCATAAAACTTTTGAGAAATCATAAGATCAGCAAATTAAAGCTGAATTTTTATTAAGCATTTATTCTGAATTTATATGAAATCATGGGTATAAATCAAAATGTATTCAGAACTCAAATCAGTCAAACCTTTATTTCCCTTTTTAAATTTTTCTGATCTAAAAAGCCATGTTTTTAATAGACTTCTTTCATAAGTCATTTTTTAATTAACTTAAGTAATTCGTAAAGCCAAAAATAAAAATAATTTTTAGCAGGTATTAGATTCATGAGTGTGGCATGGATGCCACATGTTTCCCATCCTTGCGCTGCATTTTAAAGCAGTGCTTAAAACTGGTTCGGGATGTCGTGTATGGGAAACAAAAGGTTTTTTCTCGCGTAGCCGTGCTCCTCATTTTGACCTTTCAAAAGTAGAAATAATGCCTACGCAAAGGCATCAAAACTGAATCAATTAAATGAGGCAGTGCCAATTTTAAAGAGTCTAATATTGAACATTTTTTGATTTATGAACGTTATCTAACTTAAAAAACCATATTTTTAATCAAAAAAAGAGGTCATATTGATTTGACCTCTTTTTATATCAAAACTACGACAAAATTTTAATAATAACCATCTGAACTTTGTGCATGTAAAAAGGCAGGAATTAAGCCAGTCAATGCCGCACGAATATCAGCACGTTCATTAATCAATTGATGAGAACCTTCTTCCAACATCAATAAGGTTTGAAGTCGAAACTTACGACGAATAAACTCAATATTGTAACGCCAGTCGACTGTCTCATCTAACGCACCTTGCGCCAACCACACAGGAATACGGCAGGCTGGACGTGCTTCCATCTCTTGCATCCATTTAGACATCGCTAAAATCCAATCCATGCCCATCATCCGTGGCTGTAAAGGATCTTTTAACCGTACAAAGCGTAGAAACTCAGGATTGTGGTTATTGCGTCTAAAATGACGTGGCACTTGACGTTTAATGCGTCGAATAATGCCCAAGCCAACCGAATTATGCCACCAAGCAGATTTCGCAGGTCGAATCAATGGAGAAAGTAATAAAACACGCTCTACATAAGGGTTTTCACGGCGCTGTGCAAAATCTAATAAATGATGTAGCCAAATTGCCCCACCTGTACTTTGTCCAATACCCAACCACGGTTTAGGCAATTGACTGGCATTTTTCACATATTGGTATACTGCATGTAAAACATGTTGGTAATGATCAAAGTTTTTAATGTTCGCAGGCGAACCATCACTTAAACCATGACCGGGTAAATCATAGGTGATTACACTAAAACCCTGTTCCAGCAATTCAGCAATAATCGGCTGATAAATACCGCTATGTTCTAAATAACCATGCAATAAAAATACCGTACCACGGATTTGATCAAACGGCAGGTTTTCTAAATTCGGTTGAAAGACTTGTACATGCAATTTAAATAAAGGCATTTGCACATAGCCTTGCCACTGCTCACACGCTAATAAATTTAAACCATACAGCTTACGATAAGCTTGAATTTCAACCGAAGGTTGATAAGGTCGATTTAGATTTAATGCTTCGAGTAATTGTGGTGTGGTTTCTCGACTCGGAACAGGTAAATCTAACTGTTTTAAAATCGTGGGATTTAAAAATGGGATATCTGACATTTAAGGCACCTCCCGACAGTCACTTGAACCAAACCAAACATCACGAATCGTGGCTAACATTTCATAATTTGCACGGCGACTATGATCATAATTCTGCTGACTTGGACGCCAGTTAGTCAACTGTGTTGGCATCGGTGCTTCAACAGGTACGGTTTCAATACCATTTAGTGCAAATAAACGACGTGTACGCGGCATATGATAACGATCTGTGATTAAAATCACCCTCGGTGCTCCACCCTTTTTTTGTAATAATAACGAGCTAAAACGCGAGTTTTCGCAAGTATTCATGCTTCGATCTTCCAGTAATTTTGCATCCACATCATATTTCTTTAACCATCGCTGCATATAAGGTGCTTCTACGCCACTTAAAACAATCGGTAACTGATATTGTTTTTCGATCGCTAGCGTCTTTTCTAAGCGTAGCCGTGTGTAATCATTGACCACAATATCTTGACCATTCTTATCTAAAGTGAGTCCACCACCCAATACCACAATGGCATAAGGTTTTGAACTTTGCGGTTGAGGCTGTGCATTCTGTTCGTGAATTAATGCAATATCTTGATAAATCGTTTCATCTACAGGTTCTTCAGCAGCCACTTGCTCTGCTACTTTATGTGTACGAAGGAATTCTACATATTTTTCCATTAACGCTTTATTTTCAGTACTGTTCAAATCCAATAAATCTTTGACCACTTGTGTGGGATCTGCTTGTTCTACTTCCTCATCCACTGTTTTTGCAAGCAGTGGAATCTGGGGCTTTTCTTGCTCATCCTTTTCTTGTTGCTGTGCTTCCTCAATCATTTGTTGCAAGGCTTTATACCGCGCTTGAATCACAGTCAAATCTTGAGAATTGTGGCTTTGTATCGCTTCTTCCATCAACTTTAAATAGGCTTGGCGTGCAATCCACAGTTTAGAACCCGGCTCTAAATTCTCATGTTCACTTAATGCTGCCATTTGCTGGCTTTTTGCTGCAACTTGATTGACTTCGACAGGAACAAAATGGTTAAGCCCCTTCACAACCCACTGCGAATAAAATGGCGAATAAATCAAAACCATAAAACAGCCGAACAGTACAAATAACACAGAAGCTATTTGTACCAGTCGAACCATCCAATGTGCTTTCGCCATAGTTTCTTATTCCAAATGTGAACGAATTAAACCTGACTCATTAAACAATACAGGTTCAGGCTCCAATAAAATGTTAAATTTTTGATAAACATCGTGTTGTACTGCATGATACGTTGCTTGCACATCTGCCAACGTAGCCTTGTCATAATTGACCAAAACCAAGGCTTGTTTATGAAACATACCCACCACCCCTAACTGTTTACCTTTCCAACCAGATTGATCAATCAACCATCCTGCCGCTATTTTAACCCCACCTTTCGCTTGAGGGTAATGAGGCAACTTTGAAAATGTTAGCGCTAAATGGTCATAAAGCTGTTCTGTAATAATCGGATTTTTAAAGAAACTTCCGACATTAGGATATTCTTTAGGATCGGGTAACTTGCTTTTACGGATCTCAATCACTTGCTTTTGCAGATTTTCAGCGGTTTGTTCATCACCCACCGCCTGCTTCAGATCACCATAATTCAGCATTAAATCGGCATGTTTAAGCAATTTAAAAATCACATGTGTAATCACAAAACGGTTTGGATCATCTTTGAAAATACTATGTCGATATGAAAAATCACAATCTCTTGCAAAAATGGTGCTGAACTTTTCCAATTGACGATCATAAACCTGAACGGATTCAATAAACTCACCGACTTCAACGCCATAAGCACCAATATTTTGCACGGGAGATGCACCGACTAAACCGGGAATTAAAGCTAAATTTTGTAAGCCATATAAATGCTGAGAAGTCGTCCATAACACAAAGTCATGCCATATTTGTCCTGCACCCACTCGAATAGTTTTACTGTGCTCATCTTCAGCAAGATATTCAATCCCTTGAATATCCATATGAATCACCAGTGCATGAATATGTTCAGGCAATAACATATTGCTACCGCCAGACAAAATCAAAACATTTAACGAATGTTGTTTGGCATAGTTTAGAGCTTCAACTAATGCCTCATTACTTTGAACTTTGATGTAATGCGATGCTGTTACATCAAGACTTAAGGTGTTAAAAGGCTTAAGCTGAATTTGATTTTGGATATTCATTGTTCTTAAACCTTTATTTCACATCTAGCTGTTGTTTGAACTGTTGTTTAAAAATACTGACCCAAGCCAAACTACTCGATTCACACTGATCCAATACACGTTCAAAACCATCTTGCCCGCCATAGTAGGGATCTGGTAGGGCTTGTTTGAGATAAGTTTGATCATATTCACTCATCAAGGCAATTTTTGCCCGAATTTGACTTGCGCCATATTCTGTCTGAACTTGATTTAAAAGCGCTTGAATATTGAATAAATTTTCATGATCCATCGCTAAGATCAAATCAAAATCAATAAAATCTTGAGCTTTGAGTTGACGAGCACGTAATGCAGACAAGTCATAGCCACGTTTTAAAGCATGTTGTTGACTACGCCCATCGGGTGCTTTGTCTGGATGATAATTACTGGTTCCAGCAGAATCAATGACAATATTGAGTTGTTGTTTATCACAAAAATGTCTAAGTACAACTTCTGCCGTTGGAGAGCGGCAAATATTTCCTAAACAGACACATAACACCTTATATGGCGTTTGGGATGACATAAACAACCTCGATAACAGCTTTATTTTCAGGTGTCTTATGTTAAGTTATTTACAGGATGAATCCTAGGGTCTATTGACATTTCAAAGTGGTTGCGACAACGCATGTTTTTTAGACGATACAAGGCACGGATGATGCAGCTTAGTTATTCTAAGTGAATCATCCGTAACATAGTTGAGGCAAAAACATGCTTGTCCTGAAAGGTTGTGGCTAAAATGATCTCAGTCTTCGTAATGAAACTTGAAAATAGTCTCGCTATTGTCTACGTTTCATACCTTGCCTGCTCCATTTTAGCCGACAACGCAATCCATTTTTCAAATATCAATAGACCCTATAGAACGCTAAAACAATAATCTTGAATTTGATATAAAAAAGGATGCAATAGATGAGCCATTTTCAATTCCAGACCGTCTCGAATATTATTTCAGGGCTCGGCTCGATCTATGAACTCAAGCAATTATTAAAACAGCAGCCCTATAAAAAACTGTTGTTGGTCACTGATGCAGGCATAATTCAACAACAATTGCATTTACCCATTATTGAAATTTTAGAAAACATTGACCTTGATTATGTCATTTATTCCAGTGTTCAAGCAGACCCACCCGAACATATCGTCTTAGATGCTGTTCAATTCGCAAAAAATAAAAAAGTCGATATTGTCTTAGGCTTTGGTGGAGGAAGCTCATTAGATGTCGCCAAAGTCATTGCCGTACTTGCCCATCCACAACAACAGCAAACATTGTCAGACTTATATGGTATTAATAATGCCAAACAACCTCGACTGCCGTTATTTTTAGTTCCCACTACAGCAGGTACAGGGTCTGAAGTCACACCTATTTCTATTGTCACCACAGGTGAAACCACGAAAACAGGGATTGTCTCTCCCGTTTTATTTGCTGATGTCGCCATATTAGATGCCACATTTACTCAAAATTTGCCTGCGCATATTACAGCGGCAACAGGAATTGACGCGATGGTGCATGCCATTGAAGCCTATACCTCAAAAATCAAAAAGAACCCTTATGCCGATATGCTAGCAAAACAAGCATTAAAATTACTCAACCATAATTTAAGTCTGGTCTTGGCAGATGGTCAAAATTTAGCAGCACGTCAAAATATGCTGGTTGGCTCCATGCTTGCAGGTCAAGCCTTTGCCAATGCACCTGTTGCCGCAGTACATGCGCTGGCTTATCCACTTGGGGGACATTTCCATATTTCGCATGGTCATAGCAATGCTTTAGTCTTAACCGAAGTTTTAAAGTTTAATGCACCCCATGCAAAACAATACTATGCCGAGCTGATGTGCTGGTTAGACCCAAGAAGTACGGGCTGTACTGACGGTTTATGTGACTTATTTATTGACCACATGCAAAATCACTTAGATAAAAGTGGTTTAGTCTTAAAATTAAAAGATTTGAATGTTGCTGAAAATATGCTTGAGCAACTTGCCAATGATGCCATGTTGCAAACGCGACTTTTACAAAACAATCCACGGGAACTGATCCAACAAGATGCCTTACAGATTTATCAAGCAATTTACTCATAATTTATTTATTCATAATTTATAAGTTTCAGCTGATGGTCATTTAACACGCTATAAATGACCATGTTTTCCCCTCTTGCATTCCTTTATTTTTAACAGTACAACTGAATGTTCATTGCCTGTTAAAAATAAAATGATAATGAAGCAAACACCCAAACAACGCGCTGATTTTTTATACTTTCTACCGATACAAACAAGATGGTCAGATAATGATATCTACGGTCATGTCAATAATGTCACTTATTACAGCTACTTTGACACAGCCGCCAATGCTTTACTGATTGAAAAAGCCAACTTTGATATTCGACATTCACCCATCATTGGGTTGGTGGTGGATTCCACTTGTCGCTTCTTTCAAGAGCTTTCTTATCCTGAAATTATTGAAGTCGGTGTGGTCATTTCCAGACTGGGGAATTCATCGGTACAATACGACCTAGCTATTTTTAAACAATTCCACGATGTTGCCTCTGCACAAGGTCATTTTGTCCATGTATTTGTGGATCGACAAACACGAAAAAGCACCTCCATTCCAATTGAAATGCGAGATGCTTTATTTAAATACAGTATGAATAAGTAAACTTATTTCAATTGAATATTTTGTAGTTCACCCTCAAAGTTTTGCAAAATTTCCTTCACCGCAGATTCCGCATGCAGTAATTCTGAAGCCCGTGCATAGGCTTTTTCTTTACGCTCATTTTGCAAACTATAGGGGGTTGTGACTTCAACCTCTGCATATTTCACTTGAAAATGTGTGTTGGGCCATTCATTTTTTAAAGTTTGCTCTAAAGTGTGTTGTAACTGATTTAACAACTGCTCATATTTTGGTGCAATCTGAAATAATGACTCACCATCAATTTGACCTGTCATCACACCCTGTTGAGCTAACTCTTGTACAGCAGGCGTTAATGTACTATTTCTAAACCAGTATTCCCACTTATCTACCGTCCACTCACCGTCAAGTTGTTGCGGTGTGAGCTTTAAAATATCTTGCGGCATCAAGTTTTCATTTTGATTCGATACAGCTTCAACCACAACTCGATTTTCTTTAAGACTCGGTTGTTCTAATTCAACAATAGGTTCATCGATAACCTTAGCTGCCGCAACTTCAGCATGTACAGACTCAATCGGCATTTGTTCTTGGCTTAAGAATAAATCTGCTTCTTGATCCGCCACAGCAATGTCATCTTGTGATTTTAAAGTTTCCGCTTCTAACACATCACTTAACGGTGCGATTTCATCAAATAGGAAATCATCACTATTGGGTTCATCATCTGCCACAATATTGACATCATCATTCGACTCATCTAAATCAAACAAAGCATCTTCAGAAGCAGGATCAAAAATCATTTGATCTGAATTCGTCGCTGGCATTACTGGTGTAACATTTGTTTCTACAATATCCAGTATAGGCTCATCCAAGAAGTCATCTGAAGATGGTTCTATATTCGGCTGAGTGACCATTGCTGGAGTTTCTAAAACACTTTCTTGTGCTGGATATTCATCAACGACATGTTGCTGTACATTGTGTACAACTGCTTGGACATCGACCTGTGGAACTTGTTGCTGAACCTGTGGTGTTGCAGACACTAAAACTTCATTCGGCTGTAATGGACGGAACGCCAATAAGCGCAACACGCACATTTCAAAACCTTGCTCTTGTGTTACAGCCAATTGTAAATCTGCACGACCTTTACATGACACTTGATAATACAATTGTAAATCTTGCGCTGAAATAAGCTGCGATAACTGCATAATTTTTTTATTAATTTCAGCACTATATTTGAGGCTTAAATCGGGTAAATATTGCAACAGTGCCAATTCATGCAAAGTTGAAATTAACTGATCTAAAACCAATGATACATCTAAAGCCTGCTGTCTAAATTGCATGAGCAATTCGCTGACACGCTGCTTTTGATTTTGATGAATGGCTAAAATCAAATCATAAATAATGGTGCGGTCAATCAAACCCAGCATGTCTTTGACATCTTGATGTTGAATTGCCCCCTGACCATACGCAATCGCTTGATCGGTTAAAGACAAGGCATCACGCACTGAACCTTGTGCAGATTCAGCAATTTGCCAAATCGCATCTTGTTCCGCTTGAATCTGTTCTTTGTGTAAAATATCCGTCAAATGTACTGTAATTTCATCTACAGCCAGTGGACGTAAAGTAAATTGCAGACAACGAGAAATCACGGTAATTGGAAGCTTTTGCGGATCGGTGGTGGCGAAAAGGAATTTAACGTGTTCTGGCGGTTCTTCTAGCGTTTTCAATAACGCATTAAAAGAATGCGTAGAAAGCATATGCACTTCATCGATTAGATAAACTTTAAAGCGACCTTGGGTGGGTGCATAAGGCACGTTATCGAGCAGTTCACGAGTATCTTCAACTTTGGTTCGTGATGCAGCATCAATTTCAATTAAATCGATAAATCGACCTTCATTGACCGCTTTACACGTTGGACATACTTCACACGGCGTTGAGGTGACACCCGTTTCACAGTTCAAGCACTTCGCTAAAATACGTGCAATGGTGGTTTTACCTACCCCACGTGTGCCAGTAAATAAATACGCATGGTGTAAACGACCACGATCTAAGGCACTGGTCAGTGCTCGTGACACATGGTTTTGTCCAACCAATTCATTAAAATTACGTGGACGATATTTACGCGCAAGTACCTGATACATGTATGCTCCTTTTTACAGGTCTAAGCATACTGTTTTTTTGCCTAAGAGTGAATGAACAATCTGCAAAAGCTTTAGATCAACAACGCCATAAGTAGATCTATTTTTTAGATTTTTACAATCACTTAAAACATAAACTAAACTTTCTTTTCTAAAAGAAAATCATCTTCCGAAGCATACAGGTTTCCCGTCTTATCTTGTAAAATTTCAAGTAGTTGCTGCTCTAAATCAACATAAATTAAATTGCGAGTCTTGACCTGTATTAATTCAAGTTTGCTCTGATCCTTATTGCTAAACTGAAACCGCCCTGTATAAATTTCCGGCTTATCATTTCCACTTAAACTTTCACGTTTTAAAGTATAAGTCTGGTCTTGATTGAGCACTAAATCTACAGCCATGCCAAGACATTCCTCACAACGTGAAATACAGCTCATACACGGCGTTGTTCCTTGATACTCACCAACCCACTTCGCAACCGTAATTTTATGCTGCAAAATAGAGTCAGTTTGGGTCTTATCTTCACGATCAGACTGTTTAGAATCCTGACAACCCAATAACACAGATGACGCAATTATGGGAATAAGAAGCGGCTTTTTCATCAAAAAACTTAAACTAACCATTTTAGTGCAAGGAAAATATCATACTTTTCACAAAATCCATCACGGCAAAATGTACCATCACATTACACAGCAATCTTAAACATTAAAACCATCCCTTTCGCCCTTTTAATAGCGCATCTGCACAGCGTAAAGTTTCTTGGCTTAAACCCCAAAGACGATAGTCACCTGCAATCGAGGTCGTTGGGAAATTATGCGTATAAGCAAAACTTAAATGTCGTTCAGGATCACACCAAGCAGCAGAACCATTAAAGCCCATATGCCCAAAACCGTTTGATGATTTACCCAATGTTAATACACGGTGATAACCTAAGCGCCAATGCATGGCTAAAGGCATAATGCGGTCACGTTTTTTATATTGTATTGTACTTAACGCTGTAAATATTTCAGCTCGAATCAACTGTTGGCCCCCCACTTTTCCCTTATTAGCAAGCATGGCATAAATTTTAGCTAAACTATTGGCAGTGAAAACACCATTGGCAGCAGGAATGACCGCTTTTAAACCTTCATCACTCAAGAAGCTAAAATTTTTCATGCCTTTTGGAATCATCGCATCTTGAAAGTCCTTCGGATCTTGTCCTGACCACTCAATCAATTTATCTAAGGGTGAGGCTTTCTTTGCTTTCAATTTTACTGGGGATAATTGGTTTGGTGCTGTTTTTAATTTGGGCAATGGGCGAGCAACACGGGCTAATTCAGCCGCTGTAACCCCAAAGTATGCCCCATCTAACTGTAGCGGTTGCACAAGATACTGTTGCATTAAATCTGACAAAGCTTTTCCAGTGGCTTTTTCAAGCACACCACCTACTAGCCAACCAAAACTCAGGGGTTGATAGGCAGCATCTGTCGCAGCTTCAAAACGTGGTTTGGCTTGTGCAAATACATCAAGCATGTGCGGCCAATCGGTCATTTCAGATGCATCAGCAATCAAGTTACGAATGTCATATAAGCCACTTTGATGGCTCAGCATATGCCTTAAGGTGATTTGCGCTTTACCATTTTGTGCAAACTCAGGCCAATAGTGCGCAACAGGGACATCGTAATCTAAAAAACCTTCACTGACTAAAATATGCGCCAGTGTAGAAAGTACACCTTTCCCCGTTGAATAACACATCGATAAAGTATCGGACTGCCAGTTTTCAGTGGCTGACTTTTTCCCCGTATAAATATCAACGACTTTTTGCCCTTGAAAATACACCACCAACGCAGCCCCACCTTGTTCAGCTCGCGCATCTTGCATACGACTAAATTGTTTGGCTAGGTCTATAAATCGCTCACCCACTTGCCCTTGATAATGTGCTGTATTGGCAAAAAGATATTCTTTAATAGTGTTCATCTTAGGTTCTGTCCTTAGCGCTTATTTTTATTCGAATTTAGCGCATAAAAAAGCCTAAATCAAAAAGACTTAGGCTTCTTCGTTTTAAAGTGCTTTAACACTTCCTGTCACATGGGGCTTTTGATTTTTGCTATTTCGAATTAAAAACTCGGTGTTTTTACCCGCTTGAGCTGTTAAAAACTCAACTGTTGAAGGCAAATACATTGGCAACTTAAACCAAACATCGGCTTCATAGCGATCTGGTAAAGTTAAACTTGCCAATACTTTGGCTTTACTCCACATCCCATGTGCAATCGCTTGTTTAAAACCAAAGGCTTTGGCTGTAATGGCATGAATGTGAATTAAATTAAAATCACCTGAGGTCAATGCATAACGACGACCTGTGTTTTCAGAAACATTCCATTCTGCATTCAATTCATAAGCGAGTGTTTTTGTTTCGGCTGCCTTCGCTGCAACTTTTCCATCGGTTTTTTGACGCGCAAGATACGTCGTTGTACCTTCCATTACCACTTCACTGCCCACTTTTGCGGTAGTGATAAAATCAAATTGCACACCTTTATCATGTGGCTGTAACGCACCAAACTGACAAGACAAGCTCAGTTGCTCATTTACACCCACTTTACGCGTTTGCTTAATTTGATTCCGAATATGCACCAAACCTAAAATGGCAAATGGAAATGCTTCAGTGGTCATCATGTGCATTTGTAAGCTTTGCGATAACACCGCCAAATAAATGGCAGGAATATAACCATTATTTTTAAAGCCACACACTGCATTGTAGGCTTTTAAATGCTGTTGATCGACCTTAAATGAATCCACCACATATTCAACTTGCGGTAGCACTTTTTCACCTTTCGGTTTTTTAAAAATTAAGCCTTGAATTACTTTTGGATAAGCTAAATAAGGCTTTGGAAGTTGACTAAAATGGCGAGTATTCATACTGAACCTTTATATTTTATCTTATTAAAAACCCTCTCCATTTTAGGAGAGGGTTAGGATATGTTTTATACACTTCTACTTAATCACCCTTTATGAAAGGAGGACTTTTCTCCTCCCTTTGAAAAAGGGAGGCTGGGAGGGATTATTTAAGCACCCAACAAGCTTTGACCGCATACACGGACAACATTACCATTTAAACCTGTAGAAGCAGAAGATGCAAACAATGCTATCGTTTCAGCCACATCAACCGCCAAACCACCTTGACTCATCGAGTTCATACGACGACCTGCTTCACGAATTGCAAAAGGAATAGCAGCCGTCATTTGCGTTTCAATAAACCCTGGCGCAACAGCATTAATGGTGATGCCATTTTTCAAAATTGGCGCTGTGAATTTAACCACACCCACAACACCAGCTTTTGATGCTGCATAATTGGTTTGACCCAAGTTACCCGCAATGCCTGAAATTGAAGATACACAAACAATGCGACCATTGGTATTAAAACCATCATTTTCCAGTAAATAATCATTTACTCGTTCAATTGCAGACAAGTTGATGTTGATGACCAAATCCCAAAGCTCTGGCTTCATATTTGCCAAAGTTTTGTCACGGGTAATCCCTGCGTTATGAACGATGATATCTAAACCACCTTGTGCAGCCGCAGCCGCTTTAATTTTCTCGCCTGCATCCGCAGCAGTAATATCAATGGCTAAAGTTGAACCACCAATTTCGCTTGCTACACGGTCAAGATCTGCCTGTTGTTGTGGCACATCTAAACAAATCACATGCGCGCCATCACGTGCCAAAACATGGGCAATCGCTTCACCAATACCACGGCTCGCACCTGTAACCACTGCTGTTTTACCTGCAAGTGGTTTAGCCCAATCTACGTCTACAACATTCGCTTTAGACACACGAATCACTTGACCAGACACATAAGCTGAACGTGGTGACAAGGCAAAACGAACTGTAGATTCAAGATTTGCTTCAGCGCCTGCATCCACATAGATCAGGTTTGCAGCAATGCCTTTTTTGAATTCTTTACCCACTGATTTTACAAAGCCTTCAAGCGCACGTTGTGCAATGGCTTGTTTTACAGTTTTTGCAGTTTCAGGTGTAATACCAACCACAATCACACGACCAGATGCTTGGATTTGACGCGCAATCGGGTTAAAAAAGTTATACAGCTCATTTAACTGTTCAGAATTTTGAATACCTGAAGCATCAAAAATGACCGCTTTAAACTTCGACTCTTTATCACCCGCATTAAATGCACTTAGGTTTAAACCTGTTTTAGCCGCTGTTTGTTGCAATTCAGCATTGTTACCTGCATAGCTATTGGCATGAATATTTGCCAAAACTTGTGCAATCGCAGCAGATAATGTACTTGAAGGTGCAGCACCGAATAAAACTGCTCCTTTTACTACAGGCGTAGCCGATTCAAAACGTTCTAAAAAAGTAGGTGCTGGCAGACCTAAATTTTTAATGACAAATTTACCAATAGGAGATTTTGCAAATGTTTGGTATTGGTCAGTCATGTTTATTATCTCTCATACTAATTAATTTTTGATGGATTTAAAGATATCCTTTTAACTTCAATATGATGTCAGATACTCTTATTTCAATAGATCCATCAGTTTCCATAGAATCATACTTGAGTTAAACCGTAGATGTCTTGACCTGAATGCTTTGCGCAATGTCATTTTAGTCAATTCAGGGTATTCTGTATTGTGTTAATGTAAGCGCCAAGAATACTGTAAGCATGCTTGGAAAAGCCTTATGAGCAAGACAACTCAAGAAAATCCAGCAGTCGAAAATTCTGCTGCGGAAACAGTGTCAAATACATCAAAAAGAACTTCACGCACAGCTAAAAGTTCAGGCACTGCAACACAACCAGCAACGAATACGACCAAAACGACTCGCACTCGTTCTGCGTCACCTCGTAGTCAAAGTACCCCTTCAACTACAAAAAAACCTGAATCTACAACTCAAACGTCTGTTCAACAGGATAAAACCATGAGTCAAAACACAGTTCGCCGCGTTGCTATTATTGGTGGTAACCGTATCCCATTCGCTCGTTCAAACGGTGCTTATTTCACTGCATCAAACTCAGATATGTTTACCGCTGCGTTAAATGGTCTTGTTGAGCGTTTTAATCTACAAGGTCAACGTTTAGGCGAAGTCGTTGCAGGTGCAGTTTTAAAACATAGCCGTGACTTTAACATGACTCGCGAATGTGTGCTTAATACTGAATTGGCTCCAGAAACACCTGCTTATGATCTTCAGCAAGCGTGTGGTACTGGCTTACAAGCCGCATTCCTTGTGGCGAATAAAATTGCACTCGGTCAAATTGAAGTGGGTGTTGCGGGTGGTGTAGATACCACTTCTGACGCGCCTATCGCTTTTGGTGACGGTTTACGTAAAGCTTTGCTTGAATTGAACATCGCAAAAACAGCGAAAGACCGCTTAAAAGCATTAACTAAAATTAACCTGAAAGATTTGATGGATGCACCTAAAAATGGTGAGCCACGTACAGGTCTTTCTATGGGTGACCATCAAGCGATTACTGCGCTTGAATGGGGTATTGCACGCGAAGCGCAAGATGAACTTGCTGCATCTTCACACCAGAAAATGGCAGCGGCGTATGAAGAAGGTTTCTTCGATGACCTGATTACACCATTCTTAGGTTTAGAACGTGACAATAACTTACGTGCAGATTCATCTGTAGAAAAGTTAGCAAAACTTAAACCTGCTTTTGGTAAAGGTGATGCACGTACTATGACTGCGGGCAACTCAACTCCACTGACTGATGGTGCATCTTGTGTACTTTTAGCTTCAGAGGAATGGGCTAAAGCCAATGGTCATGAAGTATTAGCTTACTTAACCTTTACTGAAACTGCTGCGGTAGATTTCGTGACGAAGAAAGAAGGCTTATTGATGGCACCTGCTTATGCAGTTCCACGTATGCTTGAGCGCGCGGGCATTACTTTACAAGATTTCGATTATTACGAAATTCATGAAGCATTTGCATCTCAAGTGCTTTCAACCTTGAAAGCGTGGGAAGACCCAAAATTCTGTAAAGAACGTTTAGGTTTAGATGCGCCACTTGGTTCAATCGACCGTACTAAACTCAACGTAAAAGGTTCATCGCTTGCTGCTGGTCATCCATTTGCTGCAACAGGTGGTCGTATTATTGCGACTGCGGCAAAATTATTGAATCAAAAAGGTTCAGGTCGTATCTTAGTCTCGATCTGTGCTGCCGGTGGTCAAGGTGTAACCGCCATTATTGAAAAATAAGAGCGCTGTTTTTGCTTTTTAAATCAAAAAACCGCTTGTTTATACAAGCGGTTTTTTTCAATCTTTCAAATAAAACTGAACAACCCAAAACAGTTATAAACGCCCAACAATTAACCATCAATACAACTTAACGTCATCATCAAATGTGTTTAAGCTGAGTGTGCAGGTCGATACCCCATACGTGCTTCAATATGGTCATAGCACCATTGGAAAATAAAGGTATAGACCAAAATACATAGGGTTAAACTAAAATCTAGCACAATCGCTTGCCAAATAGACATTTGCAAAGCATAAGCCACCATCGGAATCGTGGCCAACATCAAACCACCCTCAAAACCAATCGCATGCAAAATACGAATTTTCACCGTTCTTTTTAGCTGGTGCTTGGCTTCAAATTTTTCAAAAAAATGGTTAAATACCATGTTCCAGATCACCGATGTCACAGCCATCACAATACCCAGAAGCCCTGTCACTTCTAACGGCATTTTAAAAATCAAACTTAATGCAATTGCGATGATGACCAACAGGATGATCTCATAACTCAGTGCATGAATAATCCTTCTCTTGGAAATCAACATTTTTAAATACTCTTTAATTTAACTTGATGTTTGGTATTTTATGTTTGTATTATTGATTAATCGAGTCAGATTCTTTCAAAATAATTGATAGGTTAAATAAACAGATGAATATCAATCAAGAACAACTGACTATTTTTAAAACCGTAATTGAAACGGGATCTTTTTCTGCTGCCGCCAGACAACTGGGGAAAGTTCCTTCAGCGGTCAGTATGTCGATTGCCAATTTAGAAATTGATCTTAATTTAACGCTGTTTCAGCGTGTTGGGCGCGAACCTATCCCAACACCACAAGCTATGATTTTGTATGAAAAAACCGAACAATTACTGATCGAAATTAACCAATGGAAACAACATGCTTTTGCCTTAAGTGAAGGATTAGAATCATCTTTAAATATTGTGGTGGTATCCGAACTGCTGCATATCCAGTGGACTGACTACATTTCACTGATCGAAAAGCAATTTCCAGAACTGCAAATCAATGTTTTTTCAGCACCACAAGAAGATGCACAAAAAATGCTACTCAATCAGTCTGCTCAACTGGCATTGATGTTTGAACGTGAACAATTAGAAAGTAGCGAACAGTTTGTCGAACTGAAGCGTGAGGCTTTAGTTCCTGTCGCTGCCATTCATGCCCCTTTAGCTACACTTGAGCAAGTCAGCTATGAACAAATATTACAAAGTCGTCAAATTATTGTGGCCAGTCGTGACCGTACACTTAAGCCTGAATTACTCTTTTCAAAAAAATATTGGCGTACAGATAATAATCTTTCTGCCTGCTCGATGATTATGCAAGGTTTGGGTTGGGGCGTTTTACCTTTAGAAATGTTAAATCAGAATCCACATATTAAACAGCAGCTTAAAATTCTTAACTTTTTAGATTTCAGTCCTAAATTTGAATATTATGTCGATTTAGTCTGGAGTCGTGAAAGCCAATTGGGCTCAGCTGCTCGTTTTTTGATTAATCACATCCGAAATTCAAGAAAATATACAAAATAGACATGTGTTATACCGCTTTTTACTTTTGATAAAAGGAGATTGTGATATAACAAATATACGGGAAATAACTTTAAGAACTAGACACCAATGACTCAATCAGCCTTAAACCAATTAAAAAACTTAACCACCATTGTTGCCGATAGTAGCGACCTTTCAGCTATTGAAAAATTCCTTCCACTGGATGCAACAACCAATCCCTCACTGATTACTGCTGCTGCAAGTCAACCTGAAAATAAAGCGCTGATTGAAGCTGCATTTGAGCAAGCCAAGTCTGAAGGTTATCATGATGATCTTTTAGTTGAACGTACCATTGATATTCTTACAGTCAAATTTGGCGTTGAAATTTTAAAACTGATTAAAGGTCGTGTGTCGACTGAAGTTGATGCCGCACTTTCTTATGATACCGAAGCCACGATTGCCAAAGCCAAAGAACTCCTTGCCTTGTACCAGACCTATGGGATTGAGCAAAATCGTATTTTAATTAAAATTGCTTCGACTTGGGAAGGTATTCAAGCTGCCAAAGCATTAGAAGCTGAAGGCATTCACTGTAACCTCACGTTATTATTTGGTTTACATCAAGCTCAAGCCTGTGCTGAAGCCAATATCACCCTTATTTCACCTTTTGTCGGTCGTATTCTAGATTGGTACAAAAAAGCAGAAAATGTCGATCACTACCCGATTGATAAAGATCCAGGCGTATTGTCTGTAAAGCAAATTTTTCATTTTTATAAGCAACACTGTCTTAAAACGGAAATTATGGGTGCAAGCTTCCGTAGTATAGATCAAGTTTTAGGATTGGCTGGCTGTGACTTACTCACCGTTTCTCCAAACCTGCTCGCAGAACTTGAACAAGATCAACGTGAAGTGGTTGCTCAACTTTCAAACAACCATGCACAAGCGCATTGCCAACGTATTGTTACCCCTTTAACCAAAGAAACGTTTAAAGCACAACTTGAACATGACTTAATGTCTTTCCAACTTTTACAAAGTGGCATTGATGGCTTTATTAAAGCCCGTGAACAACTCAGCACCCTACTGCGTCAGTCTTTTGGCTTAGATGCTGAAATTCAACCTTAAAAATGTGATTTTTACAGTTAAATAAAGCCGATTTTGCTATCATGCAACATCGGCTTTTTATCCTTTGGAGCAGCTTGTGTTCGGCATTACTGATGTGACTACCTACATTATTGGTACCATTTTAATTATCATTTTGCCTGGCCCAAACTCTCTTTATGTGATGTCCATCGCATCCCGTTTTGGCATTAAAGCGGGCTATCAAGGTGCTTGGGGCGTTTTTACTGGTGATTTAATTCTGATTCTTTGCACAGTATTGGGAGCAGCATCGTTACTTCATGCTTTCCCTTGGTTGTTTATTCTGCTTAAGGCTGTTGGTGCACTTTATTTATCCTATTTAGGCATTAAATTACTGATTGCCAGTGTACATACATGGCAAAACCGCCCACAAAAAATAACGGCCAACGCACAAACTGCGACCATTGAAGATGTTCATCCTTATCGTACAGCCTTAACCATCAGCCTTTTAAATCCAAAAGCGATTTTGTTTTATCTCTCTTTCTTTGTACAGTTTGTCGATCCTGCCTATCCATATCCAGCAATCAGCTTTGCTGTTTTGTCAGCCATCCTACAAATCATGAGCATGGGTTATTTAACCATTTTGATTTTTTCAGGGATTAAACTGGCATCATTTTTTAATTATCGTTATAAAGTTGCTGCAACATGTGTCGCTGCTGTCGGTATTTTATTTTGTGCATTTGGTCTTAAGCTGGCGAGTGCAACCTTATAGTTCCACCCCCTCTATTTGCTTAGATTTCGGTACAACAAATAAATGAAATATCTTTAAATATTCATGTTATTTTTAAACAGAAAACCTTTTAATCATAATGAAAAGGCGTATGATTAAACGACATTTATATTAGGCTCTGTTGACATTTCAGCCCCTACATTCAGTCAAAATAAGATAAGCAAGGGATCATGCAAAAACTTCTTCAAGACTTCTCTATACCCGCAGTATTTGCTGGTTTTATTACATTTCTGATTGGTATTAGTGTATCCGCTGTTCTGGTCATTCAAGCCGCACAAATATTAGGTGCAACGCCAGAACAAATTACCTCTTGGTTTTGGGCCTTAGGTTTAGGGATCGGACTCTCTGGTTTTATTTTATCATGGAAGTTTAAATACCCTGTTGCGACCTCTTGGTCAACCGCAGGTCTGGCACTCATTCTTGCAACAGGCAGTGGTTATAGCTTATATGAAGCGATTGGTGCATTTTTCATTTGCGGCTTATTAACCGCAATTTTAGGTTTTTTAGGTATTTTTCAGAAAGTTTTATCCTATATTCCACAAAGTTTAACCAGCGCCATGCTTGCCGGTGTATTACTGAAATTTGGGATCGCACTTTTTGCAAGTATGCAAAATGATTGGGGTTTCATCCTTTCACTTTTAGCGGTATATATTCTATCAAAACGACTGTCTCCACGTTATTGCATTGTCATTACCGTCATTGCAGGGCTTGTGCTTTGTCCAATGTTTATGGAGTTTCATGTTCCAGCTTTACAATGGAGCCTTGCCAAACCAGTATGGATGACACCTGACTTTACATGGTCAGCCATTTTGGGCTTAGCATTGCCTTTATTTGTGATTAATATGGCATCTCAATATTTACCCGGGATTGCCATGATCAAAAGTTATGGCTATCAACCACATATTAATCATCTTATTGGGTGGACTGGGGTTGCTCAAACCTTACTCGCTCCTTTTGGTTGCTATACCGTTAATATTGCTGCAATTAGTGCCGCTGTTAGTTTAGATGACCAAGTTCATCCTGATCCTAAAAAACGCTATATTGCAGGCATGAGTTGTGGCTTTTTCTATATTGTGATGGGTGTTTTTGCTGCGACTCTAACCAGCTTATTAATGTCATTTCCGCATATTTTTATTGTGGCTTTGGCAGGAATTGCCTTATTTGGCACTATTAGTCACAACATTGCGATTGCCTTTCATGATGTCAATGAACGAGAAGCTGCTTTAATGACCTTCTTATTCTGTGCATCAGGCATACAATTCTTTGGGATTGGTTCTGCATTTTGGGGACTATTATTCGGTTTTGCGGTGTCTTTTATTTTCAAATTCAAAAGCAAATCTAAAATTTAAGCATGATTTTTTTGAGTAAAAAAAGCACTTGTATTGGTACTTTTTACTAGGCTTATCTCATAAATCATTTTTTGGTCAATATAAGTTAAGTCAAAATTTAAAAAAACAAACTTTAGAAAGTATTGGATTCATGAGTGTGGCATGGATGCCCATATGTTTCCCATCCTTGCACTGCATTTTAAAGCAGTGCCTTAAAACTGGCTCAGGATGTCGTGTATGGGAACCAAAAGGTTTTTCTTGCGGACTCAAAATATATTTTGAGATCCTCATTCTGACCTTTCAAAAGTAGAGGTAATGCCTACGCAAAGGTATAAAAATTAAATCAATAAAATGAGGCCGTGCTAATTTTAAAGAATCGAATATTGAACATTTTTTAATTTATGCAAGTTATCTATTGATAACTACGGCGAATCAATTCTTGTTTCATTTCTAGCGTCTCATCAGGATTTTCAACTTCTGTAAATGCCGTCAACCAAACACCATCGGCAGCAAAACGTAAAATTTTTAACTCTAAATCCGCATCTGTTGCAGCATGCCGTTCTAAACGTGCATTTAACCAGTGAATCCAAAGATCATTGAACGTACGATCCGTCAGCATGATCATACAGATTGCTGACCACGAATGCTCCATACCAACGATCTTTTTCTGCAACGTCACTTCGATATAAGCACGGGTAAAACAACCATATTCACAATCATCCGCCTGAATGAATTGATCAATCACACCATCCAGATGCTCTAAAACGGTAATCACCATCGCCTCAAGTAATTTTTGCTTACTTGGAAAATGGTGAAAAACGCCACCTTTAGAAACGCCAACTAAATCGGCGACTGCTTGAATTGAAACTCCTGTCACACCTTTATCAGCAGATAATTGAATTGCATGTGCTAAAATTTTTTGCCGAATAAGTTCAGGTTCTTTTTTACGCTGATACACATTTTCCATACTTATACTAGTGCCCAGTAGAATTTGAAAATAAATTAATCACGACAACGCCTGATACAATCAAGCCAATACCCAGCATAGCAGGCAAATCAAGACTTTGGCGGAAAACAAAATATCCAATAATCGCGGTTAAGATAATACCAACCCCAGCCCATATAGCATAAGCAATTCCCAAGGGAATAACTTTAATGACTTGAGATAGCAAATAAAAAGCAATACTAAATAAAACAATGACTGCCACAGATGGACCGAGCTTAGTAAAACCTTCTGATTTTACTAAAAATGTTGAACCTGTCACCTCAGAAACAATTGCCAGCGCAAGCAATCCATACGCCATCATTATAGGACTCATTATCTTACCTTCAAAATAAACATACCGCTTGGTTGGTATCTTAATCAAAAGCTCATATTTTGCAAGTTTTGGAATGTAATCATTTTTCAGATGACGAACTATAATGATTGATAAAAGTAATGGTTTTGTTAAAGGTTTCTTGACTGGCAGCTTTACTCATCATGAATTGATACTCATGTACTAAAAATTCTTTGGTATCTGGATAAAACACTTCTGTAACCGGTATTTTTTGACTCATCAATACTTTCACAAAAGGTTCAGATTGAGTCTTGGTTAAAAAATCTTTATTTCCACCACTAATAAAGACTGGCGGATAATTTGCTGTTAAATATTGAATTGGAGAAATACTTTTTAAAAATTCGACATCATCTTTCTTATTACCAGTATAGCTTTGAACTAAGTTAAACACTCCCCATTCAATCAATTTTAGTTCATCTGGTGCGGTATGAATAAATGCATTCATGTCATAAATCCCACAATGCAAAATTAAGCCTTTAATTTGCTCACGTTGAATGAGCGGCCTGAAATTTGATTGCTGGGCAAAAGTGGGATTACTAATGAGTGCCGCATAATGGCTGACTAAATTTGCCCCTGCGGAATCGCCCGCTAAATAAATTTGATTGGCATTAATACGATATTGCTGCGCATGATCGGTTATAAATTTTAATGCTTGATTCATCTGTAACAACTGATTCGGATAAATCGCTTCAGGGGCAAATTGATATTGTACTGAAATGACGTTATAGCCTTGATCTGCCAAAAGTTTAAAATAACCACGAGCATGTTCTTTAGACCCTGAAACCCACCCACCACCATGAATCCAAACCACCGTTGGACGCGACTCAAGTTGCATGACATTTTTTGGCTGATAAACATCTAAAGTCAACTTAGGTTCTTGCATATAAATAATATTTTTTTGTACTAGAATTTCTTCTGGTGCATATTTATCAAGCATCTTTTTTTGAACATTGGTCGAAGCATTAAATACGCTGGCAATGACCTTGGTACTCGTTTGTATATTCTGACAACCGCTGCTGTGTAGCACCGTAATTCCACACAGTATTAAAGCTAAATATTTTGAATACATTATGTGCTCCCCAGCCATTATTTCTCCTGCTACTTTGAACAGAAAAGATTATTTTCTTAGATTTTAATGCTTGTCTAAACATTTAGAAACACTTACAGCAAAGCTGAGCTTTTAACTCAGATTTAAATGCAAAACAGGACACATTTATATCTATGATATTTATATAATTTAATGAATTTTAAAACAATTTTCAGAGACTAAATTGATCATTTTGGGACAATGTGCTATCTATAAATAATAGCGATACAATAAACTCAAAGGAACACTTTTATGTCTTATCAAAATATTTTAGTCCCTGTTGACGGTTCCGAAATTTCTTTGTCAGCCGTTAAAAAAGCAGCTCAAATTGCTCAGGCTTTTGGCAGTCAATTAACGCTCATTAGTTTAGTCACTGAAGACCCATTTACAGATGTAGACTTCTATCCATCTCCAATTATGAAAGAATATTTCATACAAGCTTATGACAATGCCGAAAAAGCATTGCAACAAGCTCAAGCGATTGCCAGCGAAAATGGTGTAACGGCTAACATTCAAATTGTTAAAGGTAATGTATCTGAAGAAGGTATTCTCGATACCGCAGAAAAATTAAAAACGGATCTGATT
Organism: Acinetobacter sp. ANC 4654; assembly: GCF_002135425.1. Taxonomy (NCBI): domain Bacteria; kingdom Pseudomonadati; phylum Pseudomonadota; class Gammaproteobacteria; order Moraxellales; family Moraxellaceae; genus Acinetobacter; species Acinetobacter sp. ANC 4654. The sequence continues at coordinate 242,435 of NZ_NEGL01000006.1, read as the reverse complement.
GTGATCGGTTCACATGGTCGAAAAGGATTCCAAAAATTTTTACTGGGTAGCTTTGCACAAGATGTTTTAAGTGGCACAAAACTTCCTGTTTTAGTGGTTAAAGAATAAAAATTGAATAAAGAACCCTTCAATGAATGGTGGGTTCTTTAAATGCTTTCAATATCTCTTTAATTTGTCTTCATGACTGACGATCACAATTACAAAAGCTTTTCTATTCAACTATAACCATAAGGATCATTTCATGACTTATAAACATATTTTAGTTCCAGTAGATGAATCCCCTATTTCTTATGCAGCTGTTGAACAAGCGTTAGCCTTAGCTAAAACACTTGATTGCCAAGTCACTGTTACCAGTGTGATTGCTGTAGACCCATTTGTTGGTGTGGATTTTTATAAAATTGCACCAGCAGTGACTGATTACTTTATGCAGGCTGAAAAAAATGCGCAGTTGCGCTTAGCTGATATTAAACAATCCTTCCTTCGTGACGGTATAGATGTAGATACCAAAATAATTCGTGGTGTATCACCTGCTGAAGGTGTTATTCATGTTGCGGATGAAGTCGGTGCTGATTTAATTATTATGGGTTCACATGGGCGTACTGGATTCAAAAAATTAGTTTTAGGAAGTGTGGCACAAGCAGTTTTGACACAATCCCCTATTCCTGTGCTGATTATTAAAGTTTAATAAAAGAACTTCTAGATTAACCTCCCCCGAAAGTTGCATGGTTAATTAGGCAGCTTTTAAGCGCAGATTTCCGTATTTCACAGAAATCTGCCTACAATCACAATCTAAATAGTGTTGGATTATTTTAATAAAATTGCAATATCAATGAGCGGTAAAGTTGCTGCTGTCCCTATAGTAGACGCTGCAACATTGGGTGTTCCATCCACATTAATTGCAGGTTTTGCACGGCTATCACTCATTGTTGTTGTATTGAGATCAATACGATATAAAACGGATGGGCCTGAAGCATTAGCAACTGTCGCTAGAGCATAACCATTGTCTCCACCAGCAATATCAAAACCATTGTCTAAACCTAAACTGATACCTAATCCACCAATTCGGTTTAATGTTCCAGTATTGGGTGGATCTTGTTTGACAACAATTTGATTGGTTTGATCGAGATCAAAAAGTTCTGTTGCTAATCCCACGACACTGGTTTTAAAACTATTGCTATATGCAGCTGCGCTGATCATTGCACCCGCAATACCTTTAATATCACCATCGCGGATCGTATCCCCCGTATCCACATTGATTCTGAGACTTTGTCCAGTATTGCTAATTACACGCAAACGATCAGCCGCAGGATTAAAATCTACAGCAAATGCAGTCCCATCTAAACTGGTAAAGGTACTATCTGTTGCCGCTTTAAGCGCAGTCACTAAGATTGCTATACCTGTTTCAGGATTAATCGTATATAAATTGGCTTTATTCGTTAAACCATATAATTGACCTGATCGCTCTGTGCTATTTCTTAGTCTATAGTCAATACCAACAAATTTTTCATCTACCAATAGACCAGTAATATTTTTTTCTGTCACACTATTTGGGTTATTTAAAGCAAAACGAATTAATTTATTATTAGCACTTAGTCCAATCCCTGCTGCTGTAGCGTCTTTAGCGCGTTTTAACGCAATACCACGTATTCCCCCCGTTGTATAATAATTTGCTAAGTCACTGGTGTTAAAAACCGTATTATTTGCTGTGCCCACATTTGCCAAATTCAATTGATAAAATTTATAGCTTCCAGAAATTTTTAATGCGGCATAACCGACGTTATTGATTGGATCGATATCAAAGCCCCCACCGCCTTGGGTATCCAAATTATCGCCCAATGGTGCTGAAACACCTAAAGTTCCAGCATTTGCATTTTGCAAGTAAACACGATCCGATGTTTGATCAATACTATAGAGTTTAGTGGTTGCCGTTCCAGCAAAAGCATTGCTATAGGCAGCTGCGACAATAACAGGATTATTTGCTGTAGGATTAATTACACCATCTGTAATCGTTGCACCTGTATCAACATTAATTCTTAAATTTTGTCCTGTGTTGGTGATCACACGTAAGCGATCAGCGGCAGGATTAAAATTTACAGTAATTAAGTTAGCATCCCCTAAAATCTTACTAAAAGGTTCATTTCCATCCGTTGTATCTGTTGGATCAGCGGTGAGCTTTCGAAGAAATGTAGCAACTCCCGTGTTGGGATCTAAGGTATATAAATTGCCAAGTAACCCAACAGCATAGAGCTTCTCATCTTTAGGTCGATAATCAATCCCCACCAACTGATCTTCTGCTTCTAGCAATCGAATTTTAATTGAGGAAACAACGTTATTTGGATTATCTCGATTAATTGAGCTAATCATGCCGTCACTGGTTAAAATAATGGTATCGCCAGAGACTGCGGAAATAAAATTATTTTTCTGCTCTGAGCTGGTATTACACCCCATTAAAGAAAAACAACTGACCGAGGCAAGTGCGAAAGTAAGCATACTTTTTTTCATGTCTTTAATCCCTGCAATATGCGGATAAAATCGAGTAGAAATATCCTATTTTTTAAGTCTTGTTTTAAAATAATTTAAATAAGTTATGTTCATCTTTTTAAATCTACTTAGATAAAATTATTTCAATTTTTTTACGAGATAAACTGATTAAAATTTATTACACATACAAAACTATAATTTGTACTGTTTGAAGTAAAGAAATGATTTATTGAGTTTTTTAGCAAAATAGTGGGTGTTAAGTAATTCTTCACGTCGAATTCACAGCGGCTATGTTTTTTTAATTATTTAGCTTTAGACAGGTTGCACAAGCGATAAAACGAGCAATTATCTACTGTAATTTTACACTTATATTTATTGATATTTAATACATAATTTATGCATGAATATATTCACCTACACAAGCTGACTAAGCCTCATTTTAAATGATTAACCTAGCCCCAAATGGATATAACTTCTCTCTAAAATAACGTGACATTCACTTTGAATATGAAAAGCATGCTCCGTAAGATGTTCGATCAATTCAAAACTCAAGGTAAATTTTACTTAAACTAAAACTTACACAGCAGTAATGTTCCATCAAACAATAATGATACAATATAACATTACATATTTTACCTTCTCTATATCTATGTCTAATATTTCTAAACGCTTACAAGCAATTGATGCATTAAGAGGGTTGGTTATTCTTATTATGATGGTTGATCATGTTAGGGAAACTTTTTATCTTCACTATCAAGTTCCAGATCCCATGATGATTCCGGGCACAGAAGAATCTCTGTTCTTTAGTCGAGTTTTAGCTCATATCTGTGCTCCTGTATTTGTAGTATTGACTGGTTTATCTGCCTATCTCTATCAAGCAAAGAATAATAGTCTTCGTATGACTCGTGAATTTTTGATTAAACGTGGTCTTTTTTTAATTTTCCTTGAATTAATCGTTATTAATTTTGCGTGGACGGGCAAATTCCCTCCTGATGTTATTTATTTACAAGTCATTTGGGCTATTGGTTTAAGTATGCTGGCTTTGGCAGCCTTAATCGGGTTACCTAAAAAACTTTTATGGGTGATTAGTCTAGTCATTATTTTTGGTCATAACTTGCTTGATCAAATTTCATTTTCCAATGTACCTGTAATTCATAGTTTATGGCTCATTCTTCATGAGCGAGGTTGGATTGAATTTGGTGATGTGATCCGCTTTAGAACGTCTTACCCTGTGTTACCGTGGATTGGTGTCATCACTCTTGGCTATTGCATCGGCACTCAAGTCTTTGATCAATCGGTAGAGTCCAATAAAAGAAATAAAATATTACTCACTTTTGGCTTATCGAGTCTTACTTTATTTTTCATCTTAAGATTTATAAATGTGTATGGTGATCAAGCGTGGTCTATCATGCCGACCTTTACCGAATCATTGATGAGTTTTTTCAATGTGACCAAGTACCCACCTTCACTCTTATTCATTTTATGGAATGTCGGTATTGGGTTAATACTCTTAGTTTTGCTACAAAAAGTGGAAACAAAAAACTGGATCAAACCATTGATCGTATTCGGTTCAGTGCCTATGTTCTTTTATATTGTTCACTTATATGTATTGAAAGGACTCTATCTAATTGCCGTCGAAGTATTTGGCAAAAATTATGGTGACTATTACGGCGTAAGTAGTGTTGCAATGCTTTGGTTCATTTCATTTTTCTTGTGTATTGGCTTATATCCTCTTATGGTTAAATTCTCAAACTTTAAACATCAGAACAAGCACATTCCTCTTTTGAAATACTTCTAATCTATAAAAAAGACTTGCCTATTCAGCAAGTCTTTTTTTTAACCTAGAGTGCTATCACCCTATAAAACCAGAGCAATAACACATATCAGCTGTTAGATACTCAACATACTATTTAAGGTCTCTGCTACATTTTTCGATTTCACTTGTGATTTTAACGCTTCAAGTGCAGTTTTTACATCACTGCGCTGCGGCTCAGCCAAGGTATACCAGCGCGAAAGCACTTGTAGTAAACGTGAACCAAGAATTGGATTTTTCTCATCAAGATATTTCGCTAAATCGATGTAATGTTGAACACCAAAACCCCATGTATTGACAGGATTGGCATTTAAACCGCCACTGACCGAACGAATACGATTTGGTGTACCCAAATCATAGTCTGGATGCGAAGTTAAATACTGGATACTTTCCACAGTGGCTTTTGGATGCGCTGCTTGTAGCATAAACCATTGATCAAGCGATAATGCTTCATCTTTAAAACGACTATAGAAATCAGCCAAAGTATCTTCTGCTTGTGGTGCATCATTCCAAACCAAGACTTTAAGCGCACCTAAGCGCTCCGACATATTACCTGTATTTAAATATTGTACATGTGCCAAATCAAAAGCTTCGCTATCCCCTTGACGTGCCAGCATACTCAGCATGATATTTTTCAGCGCTCGTACACCCATGGCTTGTGAAAACTCTTTTTGTAAATCTGGATCTAAAGCCAAATAAGTAGCTTTACAGAATTCACCCAGTTCACGTGCCAAGGTATTTAACAATGCATTACGTTTTTCTTGAATTTCTGCTGGCTTATAATCAGCATCAATACGGCTGCCTAAATACCCTTCAGAAGGGACATCAAACAAACGGGAAGCCAACAATGGATCTTTTTCAACAAGCTCTGGAATTGTATTTTTAATCGCTTGAATATAAATTTCAGCGTCATGACCATTTAACAAAATACGTTCAAGTAAAGTTTGTGTTGCTTGCCATTGATTAAAACCGTTGGTTTCATATCGCACTAAAAATGCAAGTTCTTCATCTGAATAATTAAATTCAAGATTCACGGGTGCAGAGAAGTTACGCAGTAAAGACACTACAGGTTTCGCTGTTACCCCAGTGAACTCAATGGTTGCCGTATCTTGATCAAATAAATACACGCCATCTTTCACACCATTTTCAAATAATGCAGCTGAATTAAGTGCGTATTGCTCGCCCGTTTCAGCATTAAACAACGCCAATGCCACTGGAATTGGCACTGCTTTTAAGTTTGGATATTTGGCATGTGCTTTTAAACTTTGTTTAAAACTTAAAGTATAAGTTTGCGCAGCTGCATTGTACTCACCTTCCGCTTCCAATTTTGGCGTGCCTGGTTGGTTGTACCAAATAAGGAATGCTGATAAATCTACACCCGAACCTGCTGTCAGTGCAGCAACCCAATCTTCAACCGTAACGGCTTGACCATCATGACGGCGGAAGTATTCGTCTGTACCTTGACGGAACTTTTCTTTACCCAATAAAGTCGACATCATGCGGTTAATTTCCGCACCTTTTTCATACACAGTTGCGGTATAAAAATTATTAATTTCGACAAAATGGTCTGGACGTGGTGGATGAGACAATGGACCTGAATCTTCAGGAAATTGATGTGCTTTTAATACAGCCACATCATCAATTCGTTGTACCGCAGCCGATTGTAAATCTTCAGAGAAAGACTGATCACGGAAAACGGTTAGACCTTCTTTTAAGCACAACTGAAACCAATCACGACAAGTAATACGGTTACCTGTCCAATTATGGAAGTATTCATGTGCAATAACCGACTGTACGCGCATAATTGCGGCATCTGTGGTGAATTCCTCATCTGCCAACACACATGAAGTATTAAAGATATTTAAACCTTTATTTTCCATTGCACCCATATTAAAAGCACTGGTGGCCACAATCATATAATTGTCTAAGTCATACGGACGACCATAATGTTCTTCATCCCAACGCATTGAGTGCTTTAAAGCTTCCATCGCAATGTGACATTTTGGAATATCTTTTTCTACTGCATAAATTTCTAAAGCAACATTACGACCTTCAGAAGTCACATACGAATCTTTCAATACAGCCAAATCACCCACTACACAAGCGAATAAATAGGCAGGTTTTTTTGTTGGATCTTCCCAAATGCTATAGTGACGACCTTCACCTGTTTCACCCGCTTCCATCAAGTTTCCATTGGCTAAAAGCACAGGAAATTTTTTATCCGCTTCTACACGTGTGGTAAACACTGAAAGTACATCTGGACGGTCTGGGTAGAACGTAATTTTACGGAAACCTTCAGGTTCATTTTGAGTAACAAATAAATCGCTACCTGCTTGGTATAAGCCTTCAAGTTGCGTATTGCTTTCTGGATGAATAATCACTTCTGTTTCTAGAATGACCTCATCTGGTGCATTGGCAATCACCAACTGCTCTGTATCTAATGAATAATCATTGGCAGTGAGTGGCTTACCATTCAAAGTAATCGATTTTAATTCTAGATCACGCCCAAGTAGCACTAAATCTCCTGCTGTCTGGCGCTTCATGACCAAGGTTGCATTCACCTTGGTATGATCTGTATATACTTGTATATCCAAGTTGATTGAATCAACCGCAAAAGATGGTTTTTCATAGTCTTTTAAGTAAACAGTTTGGTCTGCTTCAACCACTGGGTTTGCCGCGATATTCATATAATGTCCTAATCCTGTAGTTTTAAGCCAAAACTTTGTTTTTGTGAGCTGCCTCGATCATACGACAACTTTCACAATCTGTCTGCGCGATTGATTTGAGTTATATATGGGCACATTGTTGTTCATTTTCAATTCATCACCTCAACATCAGTGCAATTATTCTGTTAGTTGCTTACTTAGCATGCATAACTCGAAAAAATGGCGCTGATACAGCATGACTGAAACAATATTCCACATAAAAATAACACCCCATGCTATTTCATATCGTGTTGTTACCATGCATCTCAACTCATCGCACTTAAATTGACACTTATTTTCAAGATAACTACATTTTGAGCACGTTTCTTGCTTGTAATCATGTGTGCAAAGCGCACTATAAAATTAAGTTAGAACTAAAAGAGGTGTTCCCATGTATCTAAAAGAACATATTGTCCGTGTGGAAAATATCAAAACTATGCAAACACTCAATGCCGCAGGAATTGATCATAAAGTCATTGCGATGTTTATGAGTTGCGAAGGTATTCCGATGCAATCGCCCGATATTTGTGCAATTTTGAACAACTACGATACATTGGGCAGCAAAAGACTTCCATCTAAAAAAGTGAAGGCTTTAATCGATGCAAAGCAATTAGGCGAGGACGATGAGTCATTGCCTTGCCCCGCCTCTTATTAGTTCAAGAATTTAAAAGCTCTCATCTCACAAATTTTCCTTATCTGGAGATGGAAAGATTTATTTTTCATCTCCAGATAGAGATTTTCAAAATACTTAGGCTATTTTTAATCATACTGAACCGCTCTTGCTATAAGCATTTTTATCCATTCAACACGATTGCATCACGTCATCACAAAAGACCTGTGTATAATTGATCTCATGATTAACCAGACTTGTGATTGACTCTTTCCATGCTTCTTCAGATTCTGCAAAAACAGTTAGATGAAAGTACATCATGCCCTTTATGTCAGGCATCTATGTTCTGGATTGAAGCAGAACAATACGATCAAGCCATTAATTTTCATGAATGTAGTCACTGCCAACATCGTGTTTTTCAAGACCAACGCAATAACTGTCATTGTGACAAATGCTTAGCCAATCGAAAAAGAATGCTCACGGAAACACGACTGCAAGAGCAACGTAAAATTAAATCTAAAGATAAAAACAAAGATCAGATTGAATACAGGCTGGATCAAATCAGTTTTCTCAATAAATTATTTTTATTGAGTATTTTGGACAACCAAGTTCAAGAACATACCACACATCATGAATATATTGACTGGGAAAGCATTAAATACCATTCCATTACCCCCAATTATTTATTTCAAAATTATTTGATTAAACAATTGGTTAAAGATCAAATCTTAATCGCTAAAGATTTTGCGTCTGAGGCACATCATTATTATGTCAATGTACGCTTAGATGGCTATTCTGAACCCAGTTTATTTAGTATTACCCAGCAACTACGAAATTGGTTTTATGAAAATTTAACCATGGGAGTGCCGTTTAAAAATGCAGATGAAGTCAAAAATGCACTCTATTTGGTACTGTATCAAGAAATTATTCAGTTTGCCCAGTTTTATTGCCGAACGTGGGGCGTACAAATTGCAGGAAATAATGCTTTTCAGACTTTTTGTTATCGCTTGATGGATTCGTTGGCGGTCGGGCAAATTTATTTTCTGGTGCAAACAGCACTGGAATACTTAAACCAACAAAAAGCGCTCAAAGCACGTAATGAAAACTTTATTAATACCAATTTATTAAAGAAAACTTTACAACAATATCGTGAACGTGCTGTGACTGAAAAATGGGAAACATCCACCCTACCACGCCCATATAATATCCCTTTTAGTAAAATGAGCGAAATCCTGTTTTTTCGCTTTTTAGGCTACGATGAACATATTTTTTTCCAACCCATTCGACATTCATGGAAAAAAATTGAACCTCGTTTAAGTTTTTATTCACAAAAACGCTGTATGTATTGTGGTTCAAATGAGCTTACTGTGGATTACGATGCAGAAAATTATGTGACCTTATGCTGTCGTACCTGTAAGCACCAAGACCATTATTTCACCCAATAAATGGTGATAAATATGTCTAGTTTCTCTAATCACACCCTGTATAACTTAAGGAATAATCCGATGGATCAAACTTCAACATTAATCGAGCATATTGTTGAAGCATGGACACAGCTGCAAACTCAGCAGCCGCTGGTGCAATGTATTACCAATAGTGTTGCAGCCAACTATGCAGCCAATGTTTTACTCGCAGCTGGTGCTTCTCCTGCCATGATTGATAATCCATTTGAAGCCGAAAGTTTTACCACCATTGCCGCAGCACTCAGCATTAATTTGGGTACGCCAACCAACGAACAAATGCAAGCCATGCAAATTTCTGCACAAACGGCGCAGCGCACCCACACACCTTGGGTACTCGATCCTGTGGGCTATGGCACTATTCTAAAATGGCGCTCAGATATGGTGGATGAATTACTACACTATAACCCGACTGTCATTCGTGGTAATGCTTCAGAAATTAGTACGCTTGCAGGCAATCAAGTTGAATCTAAAGGTGTCGATAGCACTTTAAACAGTGCAGATGTGTATAGCCAAGCTAAACTACTGTTAGAACATGCCGAATGTATTGCTATTTCAGGTGAGTCTGATTTTATTTTAACCAAAGAGTTCGATGCAGTCATTCAAGTCAATGGTGGAAGTTATTTACAACCTAAAGTCACAGCAACAGGCTGTGCATTGGGTGCTTTAATTGCCGCTTATTGTGCCGTAGCAACACCGACCATTGCCACCCTAGCTGCGCACACGCATTTTGCCATTGCAGGGAAATTAGCATTTGAACAAACCCAAATGTTGGGGCATTTTAATGTGGCATTCATGGATTATATCCACTATTTAAATCCAGATTTAATTCAACAATATGCAGATATCAAAATTCTTAAACTCTAGTAGATGCTTTAATTTAAATTAAAGAACTTGACCTCTACTTCTAAAAAAGGTCAAGTTCTCTAATACACGTATCGATTAAAAGATAAATTAAACATCATCTCAAAAATCGTTTTTAAATCTAATTTACAGACGCACATCAAGCCCATACCATCAAAATAATCAGGGACATGTTGCATGAAAAAATTGATATGCGTAGTCGCTTTATTTCTCAAACACCGCAATTGGTCTAAGCTTACTTTAGGCCGCACAATTGGGTGAACAAAAATATCTTCTCGACGTTTTTGCACTTCATGTTTACGTTGCTGAAAAATATTTAAAACCTGTAAATAATCTTGAGGAATTTGCCTTCCTGCACGTGGAAAGAAACGCTGTGATCGTGAAGCAAAAAGTGTATACACTTTAGGCTGTATTACTGTAGTTACAAACCATAATGGGATAGTCAAATGGCGGATTTGATGATTAAGTACCACACGAATAGCACTATTGAGTGTTCGATTTCCGCTTCGGTAATCAGGTAAAATACCTGCTCGAGAACTCAAAACAAAAATTGGTTTTCCATCTAAAAAAAGTTTGATAATTGGCAGAACATTTTGTCCAATTAATTTTCCTTCATGATAATAATGAATAACTTGGACTGAAACTGCATCGACATCATGCACAAAATTATAAATTTCTTTTACCGTAGAGTTAGGGAAAATGTGCTGATCAAAGGCCCATATCTTTTTAAAAAAATGTTTTTTTTGTCCAGATGCAAGCTTTGAAAAATCTGTAACCGTTTCTGTAATGAACATGAGCGTGACTCATCTTTTATTCTTATATAATCAGTATTACTCATTTTACTTATTTTAACATCACAAAAAATAGGGATTTTAATAGCACATAAAACCAATTACCTTCCCCGCCATCTCATCAAATTTACAGCTTAAAAGAAAAATGACACAGGATAAAAAACCCAACAGCACGTGCCCATTGGGTTTTTCAAATTAATTCAAAAAATTACGACAACAAAGATATCAAATACCGTTATAGGTATGCTCTAGCGATACGTAATTAAAACAGATTTAATTCGGTTTTCGTCTAATTCAGTCACCTCAAAGTGAACGCCGTGATACTCCAACTGAGTACCCAACACAACTTCACCATGGGTTTTATCTAAAATTAAACCCGCAACACTGATATAACCAGCATCTTCATCAACCAAATCAATCATGCCCAACTCTAATTCAAGTTGATAGACATCCAACATGCCAGATGCTTTCCATGTATGCTCATCAATTTTGACTAAATCAAGCTGTTCATCTGCATCAGGAAACTCACCAGCAATAGCTTCAAAAACATCCAGTGGAGAAATTAAACCTTGTACATTACCAAACTCGTCACTGACCAAAACCAATGAACCTTTTGAGGTACGCAAGGTATTAATGGCATCAATCACTTTCATTTTTTCAAAAATATAAATCGGGCGATGACGTTTGATGAGTGCTTTAAGTTGTTCCTCATCATCCAAAACATCAAGCAATTCTTTTGCACGCACAACACTTAAGACTTTATCCAAACTGCCGCGACAAACTGGAAATAAGCTATGTGGTACTGATAAGACTTGTTCACGAATCCGTTCAGGGGCATCATCAATATTCACCCACGAAATTTGGCTTCTTGGTGTCATGATCGAGGCTACTGATCTTTCGGCTAAGGTTAATACCCCGCCAATCATATAACGCTCTTCATCAGCAAATGCTTCTTGCGCTTCAGCGTGTTGAGCACTATCTGTGACCGTTTCCATTTTTCCGCCCATCAATTTAAAGATGGAATCTGCGGTACGATGGCGCAATGGAATTTTTGATTCATGCTTTGTAGCATTACGTTGGGTAAACTGATTGAAAGCTTCAATCACAATTGCAACGCCAATACCCGAATAGATATAGCCTTTTGGAATATGGAAACCAAAACCTTCGGCAATTAAACTAATACCAATTAAGAGTAAGAAGCTTAAACATAGAATAATGACCGTCGGATGACGATTTACAAAATCAGTTAATGGTTTCGAAGCAAGTAGCATCACAGCCATGGCAACAATCATTGCAGCCATCATCACATAGATATTGTCGACCATACCAATTGCGGTAATGACCGAATCTAAAGAGAATACGGCATCCAGTACTACAATTTGTGCTACAACTGCGGTAAAACTTGCATAAACAACATTCGTTGTAACTTTAACTTCAGATTGTCCTTCCATTCTTTCGTGCAATTCGCTTACTGCTTTATAAAGCAGGAATAAACCACCAAATAAAAGAATGAGATCTCGACCTGAGAAAGTCCAGTCAAAGACGGTAATAAACGGTTTAGTCAAGGTGACTAACCAAGAGATAGCAAACAATAAACCCAAGCGCATTACTAACGCAAGAGAAAGACCGACTATACGGGCTTTGTCACGTTGTTCAGGAGGAAGCTTGTCAGCCAAAATAGCAATAAAGACGAGGTTATCAATACCTAAAACAATTTCTAAAACAATAAGGGTAAGTAACCCAATCCAAATTCCCGGATCTAATAAAAACTCCATTAGTTTATATCTCCGATTTTATGAATTTGGCAAAAACTAAACGTAGACCTGCACGGCGACGGATCCATATATGTAACCTGTTCAACAATAGATAAATTTATTATGCACAATCTATAAAATTTGTAATTAGATTTTTGTATTTTTAGCCACTAAATATTAAAATTGTATAAATTTCATACTTCTTTCTGTAATTGACATCAGCTATTCATCCAATAGTTTGTTTTTTCAGAAACAAACTATACAGTCATATTTGAAAAATATAATGAAAAATAAAAAAGCCTCGGCATAAGTTATTGTTTATGAAAATTATATTAATATTTATTTAATAAATACATCAATTTATTCAACTTGTGACAAAAATATCAGAAACTTTTTGTTAAAAAAATCAATTCCTAAATCTATTTTTTTCACTAGAATGAAACATAGCCAAGATTAATTAATGAAATAATCTATTCGCGAAACTTAGATGTGTACATTTCTAATCCAATCAAAAAAATTTACAGGATTATTCGCTACGACCAATGAAAAAGCATTAACCTTCAAAAAACATCGAAAACGATTGCGAATACACGCTATGAAGGTGCATATCTTCATCTGGATTGATCGTTTTATCAGCATCAAGTTAAGATCGGAATCACGCATCATGAGCAAAATTTTAAAATACTCTTACCTGTCATTTTACAATACGGCACTCCTATGGCAATGTTATCTTCAGATTCTTATCAAAATTATGAAATTCAAGAAGAAGTACTTAAGTTTGCCCAAAGTATTGTGGTCTTTCATCAAGATAAAGACAGCTACACCATGCCTCTGCTCAGCGAGCATGCTTAATTTTTAATTGTTTATAATAAAGAAAATTTCTTAGATAAGTTTCTTTATTACATTATAAAAAACTTAATATATAGATTGATTAGCTCTAAAAAAATTTAGTATATTCTGCGCAGCAAATTAACTTTATAATAAAATGCGTGCGTTAACGAATTACAATTACAAAGCTTACAGGGGAGTCCATTCATGACTAAAAAATACAGTAAATTTTTACCTTTGGCGGAAGATTTTACCTTAGAAAATTTTCCATACTATTGGGTTACTCAAGTACATGCTCAATATGTACAAAACGTAGACCATGCCTTGAAAAAATATGGTTTAGACAATTCACGCCGTCGTATCTTGCTTGCCTTAAAGTCAAAGCCTCATGCCAGCGTTTCAGATTTATCTGAAATGGTTGTCTCTAAGATGTCAACAACAACAAAAATTGTTTATCGCCTAAAGGATGAAGGCTTAGCTGAAACATATTCATGTGAAGACGATGCTCGAATTACTCGGGTTGTTTTAACGGATAAAGGGCTACAAATGACTCAAAAGATTAATGATCTAACCAATGTCGTTTTGGAACAATCTTTTGAAGGTTTAACCCCCTTACAAATTGAAAAAATGATGGAAAGCCTTAAGCATATTTTTAAAAACTTAGCGCATTAAACAAAACCTAATTCAATTAAAAGAATTCAGTTAAGGATGAATTCTTTTAATTTTTGCTTTAGGTCAATGTAAACATTCAAACGCTACCTCTGGGAATATTTCTATAAGGAATTGAATATCTAAATATTTCCAACTTAACCCGTATCCTCTAAACATTCATGAGAAAGAACGATCATTGAGCATCACATGAGCAGACTCATAATTTTTTCATTCTGGAATGATCAATCGTCCCATCATAATCATACTCACTGATCGGACAATTTCACTTATATTTTAAAAACCCGATATAAATTAGTACGACGATCTTTAGATATAGCTTCTTGACATGCAGCAATAAAAAAAGCCTCCGAAGAGGCTTTTTTTATTTACAGTGGAAACTTAGTCCCCTGTATAACCTTTTAGTTTTAAGCGTGCAGCATGCAACAACGGCTCTGTATAACCAGAAGGCTGTTCGCCACCTTTAAAGATCAAATCAGACGCTGCTTGGAATGCAATACCATCAAAGTTTGGACCCATAGCAGTATATTCTGGATCATTTGCATTTTGCTGATCCACAATAGTAGCCATACGTTTCATCACTTCTTCAACTTGTGCACGTGTCACAATACTGTGACGCAACCAGTTAGCAACGTGCTGAGATGAAATACGCAACGTCGCACGGTCTTCCATCAAACCTACGTTGTTGATGTCTAAAACTTTAGAACAACCTACACCCAAATCAACCCAACGAACCACATAACCTAAGATACCTTGACAGTTATTTTCAAGTTCTTTGGTTTTTTCTTCTTCAGACCAATTGGTGTCTTTCGCTAAAGGCGGAGTTAACAAATCATCTAAAGGTAATGCTTCAGTCGCCAATAATTCTTTTTGACGGCTTGCAACATTAATTTGGTGATAATGAATCGCGTGAATTACCGCACCTGCTGGTGATGGAACCCATGCGCAGCTTGCACCAGCATCTGGATGTTCAGTTTTAGTTTTGTACATATCAAGCAACATATCTGGTTTAGGCCACATGCCTTTACCAATTTGCGCTTTACCGCGTAAGCCTGCTTTCAAGCCAACCATTACGTTACGGTTTTCATATGCAGGGAACCAAATTTGCGCTTTTACTTCACCCTTACGAACGAATGGACCTGCTTCCATAAAGGTATGAATTTCATCACCTGTACGGTCCATGAAGCCCGTGTTGATGAAAATCGTACGATCTTTTGCTTGAGCGATACAGTTTTTCAAGTTTACAGAAGTACGACGCTCTTCATCCATAATACCGATTTTAAGCGTTTTAGCTGGTAAACCTAATAATTGTTCAGCACGTTCAAAAAGCTCTACAGCAAAAGCAACTTCTTCAGGACCATGCATTTTTGGTTTAACGATATACATAGAACCTTTACGCGAGTTCTTGATTTCGTTTTCACCTTTAATGTCTGCAAAAGACAATAAAGGTGTAACCAATGCATCCATGATGCCTTCATAAATTTCCGCGCCATCCACAAGGATGGCTGGATTTGTCATCAAGTGACCCACGTTACGAAGAAGCATCAATGAACGACCATGAATAATGGTTTCACCGCCAATTAAGTTTTTATGCGTACGGTCTTTATTCAAACTACGAGTAACAGTTTTACCATTTTTCTCGATTGATTCTTCTAAAGTACCTTTCATGAGGCCTAACCAGTTACGGTAGCCTTCAACTTTTTCTTCAGCATCAACAGCTGCAATTGAGTCTTCTAAATCCTGAATTGTCGTTACAGCAGCTTCAAGCACTAAATCTTTAACGCCTGCCGCATCTGTTTTACCAATCGGACTGGTTGCATCAATTTCGATAATGACATGCAAGCCATTATTTTTGAATACGATTTCTGTAGGTGCAGCAGCTTCACCGTTATAACCTACAAATTGTGCTTCATGTGCGACCGTTGTTTGAGTGCCATCTTTTAAGGTCACAACAAGTTTATTGTGATCTACAGCATATTGCGTTGCATCAGCATGCGAACCTGCTGCAAGTGGGAAATTTTCATTTAAGAAGTTTTTCGCAAATGCGATAACTTTTTCACCACGTACTGGGTTATAGCCCTTACCTTTTTCTGCACCAGCTTCTTCAGAGATGACGTCGAAACCGTAAAGTGCATCATATAAAGAACCCCAACGCGCATTTGCTGCATTCAAGCAGTAACGTGCATTACGTACAGGTACGACAAGTTGTGGGCCAGCCAATAATGCGATTTCTTCGTCGACATTTTCTGTGCTGATCTGGAAATCTTCTACTTCTGGTAATAAGTAGCCAATTTCTGTAAGGAAAGCTTTGTAAGCTTCTAATTCAAATTTGTTGTTGCGGTGCCATTCATCAATTTTAGCCTGAATATCATCACGCTTAGCAAGAAGCGCTTTATTCTTAGGACTAAGATCAACAACGACTTGCTCGAAGTTTTTCCAGTATGTTTCGCTATCTAAACCAGAACCTGGTAATGCTTCATTTTCGATGAAATCGTAAAGTTCTTTAGCAATCGCTAACTTGCCTTTTTGAATACGTGCAGTCATTGTCTTTCCTGATATTGCTACTTTTTATAACAAGAGATTCTAGTATACCGATTTAAATCTAGCTGAATAGTACTATCACATTCCTAAATAGTGATCATTTTTTATAGAATAAAGGAATCCATTATTAAATAAAACACAGATCACAAAGGCGATATTATCATCAGCTTAAATACCTTTTTATAGTGTATAAAGTTTTTAAAATGTCAACATTAGACTTAAGTGCAGACTTATAAAGAAAAATAGCGCTTAAATTCAACATTACTATAGTTATAGAGCAAAGGTTGAACAAAAACCAGTCTTAAATTTCGACAAAACAGATATTTTCTAGTTATAAAAAAAGCGCCATTTCTGGCGCTTGCTATTTAATTAACTTCCGACTCTCTTTTCTGAATTTGTTTATGTGCAGCATTCAAGTAATCGTCGGATTGCATTTCAAGTAAACGTGAACGCGTGCGTTCAATTTCAAAGGCTAATTTTTCACCTTGATAGATATCGATAATTGAATCTTCAGAGGTGAGTAACAGTTTTACACCACGATCATAAAACTCGTCGACCAAATAAATAAAACGACGCGTCCCTTCCGACAAGTGATCTGTCAAATGCGGAACATTACTCACCAATACCGTATTGTAAATATTGGCAATTTCAATAAAGTCCGCGGGACTACGTGGTTTAAAACATAATTCTGAAAATTCACACCATAAAACATCTTCAGTATGGCCTATCGTTTCAACGATACGATTATTAATAATAATTGGCTCTTGAGAAATGATTTGCGTTTGGGTCAATGCACTAAAACGCTGTGCGATCCAATTTTTATGATCATGCGTCAATGGGTTTTTAAACAATTGAGCTTGTTTGAGTACACGTAAACGATAATCCACCCCCGCATCGACATTTAATATCGCACAGTTCTTTTTCACCATTTCAATGGTTGGAATAAAGCGGTCACGGTGAATACCATTCTTATACAAACCATCTGGAGCAATATTCGAGGTCGCAATCAGCGTGACACCGCGATTAAATAATTTTTGGAATAATTCACTTAAAATCATGGCATCGGTGACATTTGAAACAAAAAATTCATCAAAACAAATCACCACTGCTTGTTGATAAATTTGGTCAGCCACCAAATCAAGTGGATTACGCTGTCCCGACAACTTATTTAATTCACGATGAACATGCTGCATAAAATGATGAAAATGCATACGCATTTTGCGGCGAAAAGGAATTGAATCAAAGAACTGATCCATTAGCCATGTTTTACCACGCCCCACACCGCCCCACATATATACACCTTGTGGAGATGTTTGACGACGGAAACGACGAAAGGCTTTTTTCGATGCCTTAAAGCGTTGAATCAGTTCTTGCCAAACACGATCTAACTCATGAACAGCTTGCGCCTGCGCATCATCTGGCATGAACTGACCAGAAGATATCGCTTGCGCATAACGTTCCGCAGGTGACAACGGAGTAAAGGCTGTACTGTGCTTAGAATTTAAATCAGACATATCATTGAATACTATTTTAGGCTATGCAAAGTATAGCGAAGATTGAGAAGGAATATATAGCACTTTGGGATTAATAAACTTAGGCTATTTAGAGTACTGACGTGGACTGTATCCAAACCACCGTTTAAAAGCATGATTAAAAGCTGCCGGCTCTGAATACCCCAACAACTCGGCAATCATTTCAATGGAATACTCCTTATACTCTATAAGTCTTAATGCTTTATCTTTAATTAACTGTTCACGTATTTGTTTATAGCTACTTTGCAGTTGTTGCAATTGATGCCGCAAAGTTCGCTCTGGAATTTGTAAGGCTTGCGCTGTTTCTGCCATCGTAGGCATTACACCTTGCTGTAATTCCAAATAATCTTGCACCCGTTGTACCAATGAAGGAACATGTTCATCCATGCTTAGGCGCTCCAATTCGGCAACGCATTTTCTTTCATAAATCATAAAAGTCATTTTATCTGCCGATGGAATTTGTACATTCAGTACCGCAGCATCAAACCAAAATTCTGCACTCTCCGATCCAAACTGCAACTCTGAACCATAGTAATCATGATAAATGTCTAAGCACTGCCGATTTTCTGATTGTACAAATGGCAATTCAATATGGATTTGAGGAATGTCCAACCCCATCATTTTATAAAGATCTTGAATAAATTTATAAGTTCCTGAAATTTCACATTGCGCGCGCAGCAACCCCAAATCACTGTTTAAATCTTGTGGTTCATAACACAGTGCAACTTTGTGCGCTGTATATTTCAAACTTAATACCCCTGTTAAATGGGTAAGTGCTTGATATTGAACTCCCAGCTCTAAAGCTGTACGCATATCTTTACTGGTCACCAATAACATGAGCAAAGGACCATAGCCTGCAAGTGCATAATGTTGTCCAATAAATAAACCCGTTTCAGGCGCGACATCTTGCCCAATCACACTTAATACATTCCACTCCAAGCAAGGATGAATAATTGAACTTGGATCTAAGGCATCAGCGCGCAAACCAATACTTTGAAGTTTTTGATCAACCTCGACTCCAGCTTTACGCATGCCTTGAATTAAATACATCAAGCCGAGAACTGACCGTTTCATAGCATTTTCTGATTAAAGTAATATGACATTTTTTACTATAAAATTTCATGCTTGCAAATTGCCGAATCTATCAATTTTTTTGTCATGCTTATCATGTTACTTGTTCTGTTATTCATTTAAGCTATAAAAAATAAAAATGTACAAGGCAAATAAAATAATGCGCAATACAACTCAAATAAAGCAAACAGCACAGCAAACTCAAATTGCAATTATTGGTGCAGGTTTTGGTGGCTTAGCCATGGCAATTCGTTTATTGCAAAATAACATTCAAAATTTTGTTATTTTAGAAAAAGCCAGTGATATCGGTGGGACATGGCGTGAAAACCAATACCCAGGTGCTGCATGTGATGTGCAATCCCATATGTATTCACTTTCTTTTGCACCTAAAAGTGATTGGTCAAAGCGCTATGCCGAAGCACCTGAAATTTTTGCATATATACAAAGCTTAATCAGTACTTATGATTTAAAAAAATATTGTCAATTGAACAGTGAAGTTATCGCTGCCGAATACAATGAACAACGTTGTGATTGGACACTTACTTTAAATAATGACGCAACCCTCATCGCACAATTTGTTATTTTTGCATCTGGTCCGTTACATGTGCCGCAAATTCCACATATCAAAGGCATTGAAAAATTTCAGGGCAAAGTTTTCCATTCATCGCAATGGGATCATCAATATGACCTCAATAACAAATCTGTTGCATCAATTGGGACTGGTGGCAGTGCCATTCAATACATTCCAGAAATTGCAGAACAAGTTAAACAACTGTATGTGATGCAACGCACCCCAGCTTGGGTGATTCCACGCGATGAACGAACTTATAAAAATATAGAAAAGAAACTCTTTGCCAAATATGATTGGTTGCGAAAAATTCACCGCGCACGTTTATATTGGTCAAATGAATCTCGTGTTGTGCCGATTGTTAAGCCAACCGTGATGAAATATGCGCAAAAATTAGCTGAAGCTTATATTAAGTACCAAGTCAAAGATAAAAATATCGCCAACAAACTGATCCCGAATTACATTATGGGATGCAAACGCATTCTAATTTCCAACAAATATTTTCCGACCTTTAATCGTAGCAATGTTGAACTGATTACCGACGGCATTCAAGAATTAACCAGCAACAGCATCATTACCAAAGATGGCAAAGAACGCACGATTGACTGCTTAATTTATGGGACGGGCTTTATTACCGATCCGCGCATTTACTTGAAATCATTTCAATGTCTTGGCGAAAATGGGCTGGATCTACGTGATGCTTGGCACGATGGTGCAGAAAGCTTTTATGGCATTTGCACCAAAGGTTTCCCAAATTTTTTCCAGTTATTAGGCCCGAATACCGTACTAGCACATAACTCTGTCATCTTTATGATTGAAGCTCAGGTCAACTATATTTTACAGATGATTCAACTGGTCAAACAAAGCCATAGCCATGCAATTGTGGTGAAAGACCAAGTACAAGCGCAATTTAATCAAGATATACAAACACTACTCAATGGAACTGTTTGGCAATCTGGCTGTGTCAGTTGGTATCAACAAGATGGCGGGAAAAACTTTGCACTGTGGCCAACATACACATGGAAATATTGGCTAAGAACTAAAAAACTTAATCCCGCAGATTACCGTTTGCTAAATAAAACCTCTGGAAGTCGTGCAGCCTAATCACTTAATCGTCATAATAAGCAGGTGTCTTTTCACCTGCTGACGTTTTGTATGCAATCGCTTTGGTTGATTATTCAACTTCTTATCTGTTTATGCTTTGGGTTCATTCTTGCACGTAAACTCCCTCATTGGCTAGAAAGCTTAGCATTTAAAATTCTGCCGTATTTTACTTATATTTTGCTGATTACGATTGCAATTGAATTCTCTCAAACATTGCATAACATGAGCAGCCCACTACAAATTTTATCCAATGCACTCACACTCTCGATTGCAACATCCGTCGGTGCCTTTTTCTGTTGCTACCTTCTGTTTAAAAGTATTGGCTACCAACCGATGCAAGGCAAAGTTTCCGCAGAACTTCTGGTCAAATCACTCATCAATATTAGCTATGCTTTTATTGCACTCGCATTGGGCTATGGACTTGCCGAGCTGTTTAATCATTTTGACTATACATTGCATGTCAGCACATGGAATTTACTGCTTATTTTTATGTTTTTAATTGGCTTAGATTTAGCTTATTCACCACTAGACCGCTCATGGCTTAATTGGAAAATTATGCTGGTTCCTATAGGCTGTATTATCGGATCACTCGCTGGTGCATTATTTACGGCAACAATCATCAAAGATATTAGCCTCAAAGATTTAATTATGCTGTCGCAAGGTTATGGCTTTTATTCCATGACAGGCATTGTTGTGACTGAACTAAAAAATGCCGAACTGGGTAGCATCGCCCTGATGAATGACTTATTTAGAGAAATTATTGCCATTCTTTTAATGTATAGCATTGGTTGGCGCTACCCACGCTCTGCCATTTCATCTGCCGCGGCAACAGCAATGGATGTCACCCTACCCATGGTTAAACAAGCCTGTGGCAATGAATTTATTCCACATGCGATGGTCAGCGGCTTTGTTTTATCTGTACTTGCACCAATTGTCGTGAGTATATTGGCTGCTATATAAACTCCTCCTGACCTCCCCCGTTATAAAGGGAGGCAAGTCACCCTTTATAACGGGGGAGAAACATTGTTTCGCAAGGGAGGGATTTTATAACGATGCTAAAATATCTTTCAATGTTTGACGCATATTTTCCGATTGTGTAATTGGACGACCAATCACCAAATGAGTTGAACCATCTATCATCGCTTGCTTCGGTGTCACAATACGCTTTTGATCATCTGCACTTGAACCTACAGGACGAATACCAGGTGTCACCAAAGCAAAATTTTGTCCTAATGTCTCACGCAGCATTTTTGCTTCTTGAGCAGAACACACCACGCCATCCAAACCACTCTCTTGAGTTAATTTAGCAAGACGCTTCACTTGTTCAAATGGTTCGATATCCAACCCCAAGTCTTTGAGGTCTTCACGCCCCATTGACGTCAACACAGTCACTGCAATTAATTGCGTGCTGTAATTGCCTGCTTTTAAGCGCTGGACACAAGTTTCCATCATCTTACGACCACCAGATGCATGAACATTTACCATCCATACCCCTAAATCTGCTGCTGCACAAACTGCTTGTGCGGTCGTATTTGGAATATCGTGAAATTTTAAATCAAGGAAAACTTCAAAGCCTTTGTCGTGTAATGCCTTAACAACACTGGGGCCTTCATGGGTAAATAACTCTTTACCAACTTTTACTCGACATAATGCAGGATCTAACTGCTCTGCAATTGTAAGTGCGTCATATTGGCTTTTAGCATCTAATGCAACAATGATACTCAAGAGACTTACCCTTCATTTTGACAAAAAGAAAGCTCATTATAAAGAATATCCCTGCACGCTGATAGTTGAAAAAATTGCATTAAGCAAAATTGGTAAAATAAGTGCCTTACTTTTTAAGAAATTTTATACAAGCGTTATAAGTTACAGCCATAAAAAAACACCCCAAACAAATACTTTGGAGTGTTATAAGTTTTTTATTTGCACACACTTTAGTTCAACGCCAGTATAGAAACACCAACCAGAAGCTAAATGATTCGACTTACAATGAATTAGATGAACGATCGTTAGGATTGATATCTAACACTGTTTTTTCATGTCGAGTATGTGCAGCAGCTTCAGCAGCAGCCAACTGAGCAGCTTGAATTTGCTCTTTTCGGAGGTGTTCAATATCTTTACGAAGTCGCTTAATTTCCCAACTATTCTGAAATACTCGGAAAACCTGCACACCTAACAACAAACCCAACACCACACCCAAAGCCAATGTTAATAACAACAATAGACCTAAACGCATAGCAGGAACTTGGGTAAATAATAGGTCTACCGTTAACTCAGTACCATTTTGCAAGACCAAAGCCAATGAATAGCCAAATAGTACAATTAACAAAGCGACTAATACGTAACGCATAAATACCCCTTCTGGAATTTTTTATTACTCTGCAGATTCGTTTACTGCATCGCGTAACGCCTTACCAGGTTTGAAATGTGGAACTGCTTTTGCAGCCACTTCAACAGACTTACCTGTTTTAGGATTACGCCCCACACGTGGATCACGGTGATGTAAAGCGAAACTGCCAAAACCACGAATTTCAATACGATTATCAGATGATAATGCGGCTATCATTTGATCAATCATAATTTTAACAGCTTCTTCGACTAAAGGCTCTGCTAAGTGTGGGTTTTTAAGGGAAATTCGCTCTATTAAGTCAGACTTATTAAGTGCTTCCGTAGTCATTTTTGACCTCTTTAATTATCAAGCTACTTTGTAGATAATCCGATAATAACCTGTTTAAATACAAAACGGTAGCGTAATAAGTTAATACTACGCTACCGTTTACAGTATTTGTGTAAAAAGTATTGGTTAATTTACATTAACAATACATTTCAACATCTACTTATTAGTGATTCATTTGAGCTTTGATCAAATCACCAATAGTCTTAGGACCATTGTCTTGACCAGTTGTTGCAGTTTTTAAGTTTGCAACAGCTTCTTTCTCTTCAGCTTCGTCTTTCGCTTTGATAGACAAGTTGATAGAGCGAGATTTACGGTCTACATTGATGATTTTAGCTTCAACTTCTTGACCAACTTCCAAGAACTTAGTTGCATCTTCAACGCGATCACGGTTGATTTCAGAAGCTTTAAGAGAAGCTTCAACTTCGTCAGCTAACTTAACAGTTGCGCCTTTAGCATCAACAGCAGTTACAGTACCTTTAACAAGCGCACCGCGTTCGTTAGTTGCCAAGAAATCATTGAACGGATCGTTGTTCATTTGTTTGATGCCAAGGCTGATACGGTTGCCTTCAGCGTCTACAGACAAGATAACCGCTTCAACAGTGTCACCTTTCTTGTAACGACGGATAGCTTCTTCGCCTTGTTCGTTCCAAGAAATATCAGACAAGTGAACTAGACCGTCGATACCACCTGGTAAACCGATGAAGATACCGAAATCAGTGATTGATTTGATCGTACCTGAAACTTTTTCGCCTTTGTCATGGTCTTTAGCAAACTCTTCCCATGGGTTAGCACGAGTTTGTTTGATACCAAGAGAAATACGACGACGTTCTTCATCAACTTCAAGAACCATAACATCAACTTCATCACCAATCTGAACAACTTTAGATGGGTGGATGTTTTTGTTAGTGTGATCCATTTCTGAAACGTGTACTAAACCTTCAACGCCTTCAGCGATTTCAGCGAAACAACCATAATCAGTAAGGTTAGTTACGCGCGCTTTAACGATTGAACCTTTAGGGTAACGGTTCATGATCGCTAACCATGGATCTTCGCCTAATTGCTTAAGGCCTAAAGATACGCGGTTACGTTCGCGGTCAAATTTAAGTACTTTAACAGTAACTTCTTGACCAACTTCAACAACTTCTGAAGGGTGCTTGATACGTTTCCAAGCCATGTCAGTGATGTGAAGAAGACCATCGATACCGCCAAGGTCAACGAATGCGCCGTAATCAGTAAGGTTCTTGATCGTACCTGTAACTGTTTGACCTTCTTCAAGCTGAGCAAGAAGAGCTTCACGGTCAGCTGAAGATTCAGCTTCCATAACAGCACGACGAGATACAACAACGTTGTTACGTTTAGCATCAAGTTTGATTACTTTGAATTCTAACTCTTTACCTTCAAGGTGAGTCGTGTCACGGATAGGACGAGTGTCTACCAAAGAACCTGGTAAGAACGCACGTACTGGACCGATGTCAACAGTGAAACCGCCTTTAACTTTACCAGAGATAACACCAGTAACGATTTCGCCGTCTTCAAAGATTTTTTCAAGTTTAGTCCAAGTTTCAGCACGTTTTGCTTTTTCACGTGATAAAACTGTTTGACCCATACCGTTGTCAAGAGCTTCAACAACAACGTCAACAGTATCACCAACTTGAACTTCAAGTTCACGTTGGTCGTTTAAGAATTCAGCGCGGTCAACAATACCTTCTGATTTAAGGCCAGTGTCAACTGTTACCCAATCAGAGTCGATGCTTACTACAACGCCTTGGATGACTGCACCCTTTTCAACGTTGAGGTTTAATTCGCTTTCTTCAAAGAGGGCTGCAAAAGATTCGGTCATGATATACCTGATAAAGTCAGCGGTCTTGGATCAGACAAGGCCGGTTTAATAAAGCTTCCACATAGTCCGTAATAAACTGATCTAGCTATGCTTTGGCTGAAAATTCTTTAATTGGCTAATAATTGCTTATCGACAAAACTGGTCATCAACTGGAATACTTCATCGATGCCCAATTCTGAACTATCAATGATATAAGCATCTGCTGCTGGCTTGAGTGGTGCGACTGTGCGCTCCATATCTCTTTTGTCTCGAGCTTCGATATTAGCTAAAATGTCGTTTATTTTAACATCTAGCCCCATGCCCTGCAACTGCTTTACACGTCGCGCCGCTCGAGATTCAGCCGATGCAGTGAGGTAAATCTTGGCTTGAGCCTCTGGAAAAATGGCCGTTGCCATGTCTCGCCCATCTGCAACCAACCCAGGTTCTTGTGCAAAAGCATGCTGACGCTCTAAAAGTGCTGCTCTAAGCTCAGGAATTGCGGCAACTTTTGATGCAAATTCACCCACTCGTTCAGTACGAATGATTTGACTAACATCTTTACCGTCAAGTTGGGCTTGGGGATGACTAGTTTCAGTTGTAACAAACTTTATGTCTAAATTTGTTGCAATTTTAATGCATTGCTCAAGTGCTGAATCCAAAGCATCCAATAAATTGTGTTGATGTAATGACAGCCCCAACAGACGATATAAAGCACCAGAATCCAACAAATGAAATTGATAGTGCACTGCGAGTTTAGCCGCAAGTGTGCCTTTTCCAGAACCACTCGGACCATCAATAGTAATAATTTGAACTGTCATTAATTTTCCACTTTACGCTATACAGTTTTAGCTAATTTCGAAAAACCTAGTTTAATCGCAGATTTAAGCTGCGCAAGGATTAATTTACTCACAAAGGGTGCACGTGCTTGTAATTCAATGGTATAGGTCACTAACGTTTTATCTGTATCAACTGCTTGAAACTCAATAATCCCCAAATGATGCTTAACCAAAGGATTTTTAATAATTTGATATTCAATACGCTGATTCGGCTCAAGTAAAGTAATTTGCTCTTGTAAAGGTTTGATCGGACCAAAACCCATACGACGTACCGAACCTACGCCATCAGGACGCTCTGGATCGGCAGAATCTTTTACGCGCACCACTTGAATTGGAGCAAAAGCGATATTATAAGTCGCATGTTTTGATAGCAAATTAAAAACTTGATCGACAGGTGCATTAAATTCTTTTTTAATTTGAATAGAATTCATGAATTATCCTAACCTTGAATTGACAATAATTATTGTCATTCTATTTTACATACTTATAGATGAATTATTCTGATCATTTAAGGACTTTTCTTGTAACTTTTGCAGTCTTTTTTGCTCACGACGCATTTTAAAAAAATCACTCAGTTGTTTGGAACATTGTTTATTCAAACAGCCTGCTTCTATATCAAACTGATGATTATAATAACCTGTTTCAAATAACTTTCTTGCGCTGACCAAAGAACCTGCTTTCGGTTCAGCTGCACCAAACACGACTTTAGAGACCCGTGCATGAATTAAAGCACCGACACACATTGTACAAGGCTCTAAAGTCACATAAAGTACAGAGTCTTCTGGTAGGCGGTAATTATTCAGATTTAAACAAGCTTGACGTAATGCTTGAACTTCAGCATGTGCTGTCGGATCATTCAGTGAAATGGGCGCATTATAGCCTGCGCCAATAATTTGATTTTGACTGACAATAACTGCACCAACAGGAATTTCCTCCTTCGATGCTGCGATGGCAGCTTGCTCGTAAGCAAACTGCATCCAATATTCGTCAGTCAGTTGTATTTCATCAGCCATTCTTAACCGATCACAGCATAATGTTTCAACAGGTTATTCCAACTTTCATTTTTTGTCACAGGCGGGCAATCTGACAAAATTGCTTTAAGTGAAAAATCAACACCCTTTTTCCATTCTGGAGAGAGGTCTTTATCCACTAAACGCGCACGAACACCCTCGACAAAATCTGGATGACGAATTTTCCAATCCGAAATTTGAGTTTCCAGTTCAAAAACTTCATTCCAAGAATGGACTTGTTTACCCCATTGCCATAACAACCATGTTAAAGCAGCTGTGGTCGGTGAACCTTTTTGTAAGTTTTCACTGGCTTGACGCAACCAATCACTTCTTGCATCACTCAAACCAATAATAGATTCGTAATCATGCTCAAAACTAACACCGCGACAAACGCTTTGAATAACATCTAATGAATTTTGTAGCGGACCAGGCCCGACTGGACGATGCATACTATTTAAAGTGTCATCGATAGCACGAAAATCACCAGCAGGATAATGTCCCCAATCAATATTAATTAGTTTTTCCAGCACATTATCACGTTGTGCATCACAAATATGAGTTGCCCAGCCAATACCATAAGCACCCGCTGCGGTCATAATTGAACCTGTTAATCCCGTAAACAAACCGATTGCACCACGGTCTGCCAAGAAACGTGTAGCACCCACATCTGGATATAAACCAATATTAATTTCAGGCATCGCTAAACGTGAATATGGAGTCACAAGGCGAAATGGTGCTGCCATAAACAACCCTAGCCCACCGCCCATAACATAGCCTTCACCCCAAACCAGCACAGGCTTAGCATAATTATGTAACAATAAATCTAATGCATATTCTTGTTCAAAAAATTTATTTGCGGTATCAACTTCATCGTTAATTACCAACTGACGAAGTTTACGCACGTCCCCACCTGCACAAAATGCTTTGGGAGTCGTGGAATCCAACCAGATTGCTTTTACGGCATCATCATGGTGAAAATCTTGGAACACTTTTAATAGTGCAGTGACGATTGATTCATCTAAAGCATGTAGAGATTTCGGGCGATTCAGGCGAACAATGCGCCAGCCATTCTTTGCTTCCTCTACAATTAGATCAGAATGATAACTTCTTAGTTCAGGAGATAGTGTCATGCGTCCAGCTGCCAATTTATAGGCTCAATGCCATTTTGTTTCAGATAATTATTCGATTTCGAAAATACTTTACAACCAAAAAAACCACCACGATTTGCCGCCAATGGTGAAGGATGAGCAGCCTTTAATACCAAGTGCTTATTTTGATCAATGCGTTGTCCTTTACGCTGTGCATACGCACCCCAAAGAATAAAAACCACATGGCCACGTTGTTCATTTAAAACATCAATCACATGATCAGTAAAGTCTTCCCAACCTCGTTTTTGATGCGAAGTCGGCTGACCAGCTTCAACAGTCAATACTGCATTAAGCAACAACACACCTTGTTCAGCCCAACGAGTTAAATCACCATGGATGGGTTTAACAACAGCCAAATCTGTATTTAGCTCATGAAAAATATTACGTAAAGATGGGGGGATTGCAACCCCTTTCTGAACTGAAAAACTTAATCCATGTGCCTGATTCGGTCCGTGATATGGATCCTGCCCTAAAATAACCACTTTAACATTGGCCAAAGGCGTAGTATTTAATGCATTAAAAATCAGTGCGCTTGGTGGATAAATCACTTTATCTGCTTTTTTTTCCTGAACAAGAAAGTCTTTTAACTCATCCATTTTTGGACTGAGCAAAAATTCACTCAAACCACTTTTCCAACCCGCATCCAATTGAATTTTATCCAATTTAATCTGCTGTTGTTCAGTTAAAGACATGACTACTTCCTAATCCTTGTTGAAAACTGACCCAAATGTAGTTCCGTCTTTAAATTTTGACTTGAAGATCGACACTTGGGTTTTGGAATTTAATTCCTTGTTGTAGTTTTTTATACATCGTTGAGTCTGCCCATTCAGCTTGAACTTGTTCAGAGAACACGATTTGTTCAAGACGAAGCACACCCATTTGCTCATTTTCAATATCTTCTACAAAGCTTTGTGCATAACCTGTATCTGTTTCATGCACAATGACCGAGTAAACCTCCACATCACCTTCCCCATTTTGGGTAATTGTAGATGCCAATACTTGTTGAGCTAAATAGAAAAAAATACGTGAAAATTGTTCTGCCGATGGAGAAACTGGCAAAGATACCCAACGCGCACTAAATTTTTTGCAGGCATCAATATATTCAGCATCGTCATGTTGCCAAAAGCAAATGGCATGATCGAAACTATCGAAAATATCTTTAATGACACCCTTCAATAACCCAAAGTCATACACCATTTGACCATGATCTAGCTTCGAAGCTTTAAGCAATAATTCAACTTTATAACTATGACCATGAATTGAACGCTTACAGCGATCCGATGTGCAATTTCGCACGATATGAGCATTTTCAAACTTAAATAACTTACGAATTAACATGTGCCGTGATGCAATCCAAAATTTGTGAATTAAATTGGATTATAAAGCAAAAGTGAAAGTCTGCGCATTAATTTTACTGTTCAATGTAATTGGGAAATTGCATAACGATAAAACACTATAATTAATTGAATTATATTACAACTGATTCATCCATCTAATTAAAACGGTGCCATACTTCGATATACAACATACACTGTTTTATCTTTACGGACTAAATCACTACTAAACTGACGTTTACGTTCACTCAGCAACACTTCAATTTTAGCTTTGAAATAATTGGATTGCACACCCAGCAACGCATTGGCTTGACTTTGTACTTCAGGACTGACTTGTTTAAAAGGTTCCGTTGCCCAAAGATCATTAATATTAGAAAAATGCTCCAAATTGGCTTGGCGTTTTTGTAAAGCCTGTTCAACAGCTTTGATATCCAACCTAGGGTCTAGACTAGCAAGCACCATGGCTGATGCTGTATTCACATTCACCTTACTGTCCGATGCAGGCAAGGCACTGACATAATCCACAATTTGCAAATATTTCTGATCTTCAAAACCACGAACCAATTTAAGCTCTTCTACATTATGAAATTTACTGTTTGCAGCTAAATAACCTTGTGGTAATCCTTGATAATAGCTATTTTCCGCCCCCATCGTACCACTGATTTCGTCATCAGCATCTTGCCAATCAATCACAGCTTCACTTAATTTTTCTGACAATCCCACACGCAGTAAGAGCTTTTCAAACCACAGTTTTGCCTGAGGATTCGGCACACCTTCAGCATTAACCAAACTATTTAAATTAAATTTACCCGATTCATCTTGCAAAGTTCCAGAGACAAAGCCATCTTCAACTGGAAAAGCAGGCATCGGTTTTGCCCAATTTTCTTGTAAATGATCAACAGCTCCAGCATTGTTTGCATCATCCACCAAAAGTTCTGAAAAGAAGGCTTCGGCACTTTTGGCATACAACAAGGATTGATTTTGACGCATTAGATAGGCTGTATTTTCCGCAGTATTCGCCTGACGTTTTGCAATGGTCGCAGCAAGAATAGTCGCTAATGCCACCATCACCAATATCGTTATTAAGGCAATACCTTGTTGCTGCTTCATGCTCAATTTTTTAGACCTTATTACGCTGCATTATTTGCATACTGATTTTAATTATTGTCCTGTGGGTTTAAATAATCTGTACTTAACAAACTAAAAATCCATTCATATGCAACATCTTTGACTGTTAATTTAATTTTAATCCCTTTCGGTAAGCGTTGTTTTTGCGTGACGTTCATTAAATCAGCTTGTGCATCTGGCCATGACGTTGCCTCATTTGGATTTAACACGATCACTTCAAACAGATCTACTTCGCTTAACAAAACACTCGATTCAGGTTGTTCACGTCCAGTACTATTTAAATAACGATATTTTAAACGATACAGTTTTTTTTCATCGGCACGGTATTGATATTCCACTCGCTCATCTGGTGAAATGCCCTGCTGCAAAGGATCAGTCACCCCTGTTTTACTAAAACTAAAACGACCATTTTGTAAAACCAAAGCAGGTTGAATCTCACTATTCATATTCGCACTCAGCGGCACAGCTTGAACAGTATCACGTAAAATTTGCTGGTAAGCTTCTTGCAACTGCCCTAAATTAATTTCATGTTCAGTATTACGCTCTTTGACTTTAATCAAATAATCAAAAACCTTCCAGCCTAATGCTGAAAGCACCGCAAAAATAGCAATCGCAACCAATAATTCAACCAAGGTAAAGCCTTTTTTATGGTTTTTCATCGTTCAACCTTGTGGTTAAAGAAAACCAAATGCGTAATCCCTGATTCTACTTTGCCTGCTTCAGCATTAAACAAACTCACTTGAACTTCAATGCGCTGTACATTTGGACTAATAGTCGATTGTGCAGATTTATCAATTTGCCAAGCTTCACCCTGCTGCGTGGTCTGTTTTGACTGCGTTCCTTGCAACCACTCTTGATTGATTTCCATCGTAGCAACTTCATTTAAAGCCACAAATTGTGCTTTAGTCCGTAAAATAGCATTGGATGTAGCTTGGGTATATTGCATTGCCACCTTAGTCAATGCGATTGCTGCTGTAGCAAAAATAGCCAAGGCAACCATAACCTCTAATAATGTAAATCCTGAGCGGCGATGAACAAAATGCTGTTTCGCCGCTACGCAAGATGAAGAGCTACGCTGAAAGGATCTAGCTTTCATTGATTTTACCTAAATGATCAATTTCAATTTCTTCACCAATTGGGCGTTGTTCGAAATAAAATTGGATACGGACGGGCTTTGCTTCGCCATTGCCTAACCACAGTAATTTAGGCGCATTGGCATTCAGCAAATCATCATTATTGGCATTTTCATATTGCTGATCGAGTGCTTGCACACTAAAGGAAACCTGCTCAGGTAAATCACGCGGTTTAAATTCGGTGTAGTCTTGCCATTTTTTATTTTCAGAAAATTTAGATGTCTGGGTTGCTTGAACAGATGGAACTAAATATTCAATCACAGCATAACGAAATGGCGATACATCTGTTGCAGCTTGAACATTAAGTGCAACAATACGTGCCTGATCATTGGCTTCCCGATTAATCCTGCGTAAATCCATGATAAACACTTCTCGTGCCTGCATCGCTTTACGCTGATCCACCCCATTAATATTGGTTAAAATTAAAGAGGTCATAATTGCCATAATCACAATAACCACCATCAATTCTATCAAAGTGAAACCACGAATTGATGCTGATTTTGTGTGCTTCATAGCTGACCTTTAAGCGAACTGTTCCGTTGAACTTATTTGCTTCTTGGGCATCGCCAAAGCCTGATCGATATAGGCAACACGAAGTGTATCGCGTGAACCTAAATAACGCTGATAGAAGCTAGAATTTAATATTGCTGCCGCACCATGTGTTAAAGCCCAAATTGAAGCTAAATAATCACGCACAGACATCGCACTTTGAATGTTTTCTAAATAACTTTCAGTCATGCGGAAGATAATTCGCAAACGCTGTTTTCGTACCTGATAAAGTTCACTAAACAAAAGATGAATACCAACACCTGTCGTAGAAAGACGTTCTTCAATTTGATGAAACAATACTGTGCGTTCAGGATGGTGCAAATGATGTAACATAAAAAATGCTAAATGCTCTGGAAAAGCCTTTTCAGCATCCTTTATCATTTCTAATAACATGTTCTCATTACGAATAATAAGAAGCATATAGAGCTCATCTTTACTTTGAAAATGTTTATACAGAGTCCCTTTGGCAAGATCCAGTTCTGCTGCCAACGCATCAAGTGTCATTCCTGATTCGCCATTTTCTAACAATAGTTGCTCTGCAACTTGAAAAATTAACGCTTCTCTTGCCCGAAACTGAGCCTGACGATCCATCTTCACTCTGTAACTCTCTTATGCGCTTATATCAATTCGAATTATTTACTTTAAATTGAGGAGGTTTTCAAAGTTTTGCATAGTAATGAAAGCGATTTCCTCAATGGACTTATCATATACGTCACTTAAGGCTTTGGCTACATAGGGAACGTATTTTGGCTCATTAGATTTACCTCGATAAGGCATCGGTGCAAGATAAGGACTATCCGTTTCAATCAGAACACGATCAAGTGGTACTTGCTTCGCTACATCTCTTAAATCTTGGGCATTTTTAAACGAAACAATACCGGAAAAAGACACATAATAACCACAATCAAGCACGGCTTTGGCGGTTTCCCAATCTTCAGTAAAACAATGCAAAATACCGTGGGTCGACTTTTCAGCACGAATAACATCAACCGTGTCATGCTTTGCAGAACGGGTATGCACAACCACAGGTTTTTTCACCGCCTGAGAAGCATGAATATGGCGTGCAAAGCATTCTTTTTGTTCTGCAATAAAAGCTGTGCTGTGAAAATAATCTAGACCTGTTTCACCAATCGCCCAAACTTTTTCTGCTTGCGCAAGCTCAATTAAATACTCTGTCGTGGCACGTGCCATCGTCGCAGGGTCTTCACAAGGATGAACACCAACACTGTATCCAACATCGTCATGACGTGCTGCAATTTTAGCAAGCTCGATATGATCATCTAAATCAACCGAAATACTCATGAATTTGGATACACCCGCTTCACGCGCCTGTGCTAACGCTAAATCTAAATTGCCATCATAAGGCGTTAAATCAAGCAAGGTTAAATGGCAGTGAGTATCTACAAACACAGTAAAATCCTAAAAAGTCTTAACAACTACATAGTGTAACTACTTCGTCCTTCAGACTTAATACCTGCAAGCAATTTTTCGGCTTCTGATTTGTAATAAATGCCTTTCTCTCCTGAAAGCTGCATACCAAAGCCTTGTAATTTAATTCCGTTTTGTTTTTGTGAAATCCAAATTACTTTACCCGTTAAAGGGATTTTCTGTGATTGTTCAGGTAAAGTTGCCAGTACAAAAACTTCCTCACCCAATTTAATCGGTTGCTTGGTGGGAACAAATAAACCACCACCCACAACATAAGGCATATAACTGGCGTATAAAGTGTCTTTATCTGGAATATTCACTTGAATAATACCGCCCATACGTGGTTGCATCACATTCCCCTTTAAATTTAAATATTCATTAGTTTTATACACAATTGATCAAGCACTAAGTTGCTTTGTACATTCTGCTCAATAAATTGTTTAGATTGTTGCAAGTCAGCATAAATACTAAATAAGAACTCCAATGAATATTGTTCTGATAGTACAGTGAAATCCAAATCATGATTTTTGATTTGTTGATTTAGCTTGACACAAATTAAATCGGACAACAAGTATTCAAACATTTGCGCAAAATCACTAAAATTAAGTGCTTTATTCCACTTGGTCGCAATTGCCATCGGCATATTCTTTTGCGTCACGAGTTTTTGCCAATCATTTAAAAATTCTTGTCGTTTATTTGGCCAGTCAGCTTCTGCCAGTTGCATTGCTTGCAGTGGCATTTGATTGGACAAATTAAGCAACAATTGTTTTTGTGTCTGATCTAGATCTGGCAAATACTCGGTCAAATATGCGTCTGCTTGCGCCTCCGACATACGATCCAGAGCAAAATGCTGTAAGCGACTACGAATGGTCGCAGGAAGTTTCAAATAGTGATCTGCCAATAAAATAATGACAATCCGATCACCCGGTTCCTCAAGTGTTTTTAACAATGCATTTGCAGAAGCTATATTAAGCGCTTCCGCTGGCTCAATCACAATGACACGCCAACCATCTACAGTTTGTTGCACAAAAGGCAATAAATCACGAATTTTTTCAATTTTAATTTTCGCATTTTGCTTTTTATTTTCTTCATCTGTGCTGATGTATACATAGTTCGGATGAGTATCCGACTTTAACCAGAGACAACTACTACATTCACCACAGGGAGCATTGCGCTCATGTCGATTTGCACACAAAACCCATGCCAAAAAATATTGTGCAAAAGCTTCTTTACCACAGCCTTTTTTGCCATAAAAAAGCAAGCCATGTCCAAGTTTTGGGAAGCGCCCAGTGAGCGTATCCCAAACCGTTTTTTGCCATGGGTAAACTTGTGCAACCACATTATTCTGCATTAAATTTAAATCCAACCTGCGCCAAAATTCTACTCAAAACAAGATACATCCATTTCATTCAGACGATCTAAATCGGCTTGTGTATCGACACCCGGTGGCAAGTTGGCTTCTGCAACCGCAATCGCAATACGATGACCATTTTCAAGTACGCGTAATTGTTCCAAACTTTCAAGCTGTTCCAATACACCCATGTCCCAAGACACGTATTCTTGTAGCAAATTGACGCGATAAGCATATAAACCTAAGTGGCGGTATGTTTGCGGATGCAATGATTGAACCTCTTGCTGAGCACCATCACGATCATAGGGAATGGTCGCACGACTAAAATACAAGGCTTGATTGTATTTAGACATCACCACTTTCACAATGCTGTCACGCTTAAATTCTTCTAAGCTATGAATTGGCTCGCACAACGTGGACATAGAGGATTCAGGCTGTGATTCCAATAATTGTGCAACTTGCTGCACCAATTGTGCTGGAAGCAAAGGCTCATCACCCTGTACATTAACCACAATATCTTCACTTGCCCAACCTTTAATTCGAGCAACCTCACTTAAGCGATCCGTACCTGATGGATGGTCTGCATGGGTCAGTACCACATCCACACCTTCAGCACGACAAACTTCAGCAATACGCTCATCATCCGTAGCCACACATAAATCATCAAAACCCGCGACTTTTTTTGCTTGATCAACCACACGCAAAATCATTGGACGACCATGAATTTCTAACAATGGCTTACCCGGTAAACGTGAACTTGCAAAACGTGCAGGAATAACAATATGCTTCATAAATGATGAACCTTAAGAAATTTGAATACCGACTTGCTGTAATTGCTGATGTAAAATTTCATAGCACTGTGGCGAAAGTACCGCTTCAACAGGAACGACCCAAATTTCCCGTTTAAAATCTGGATTTTGCTTTAATAGGGGCAAAATTTTCACTGCATCT
This sequence comes from Acinetobacter sp. ANC 4654, assembly GCF_002135425.1. Taxonomy (NCBI): domain Bacteria; kingdom Pseudomonadati; phylum Pseudomonadota; class Gammaproteobacteria; order Moraxellales; family Moraxellaceae; genus Acinetobacter; species Acinetobacter sp. ANC 4654. The sequence goes on along the minus strand of NZ_NEGL01000006.1, from coordinate 206,280 downwards.
TTTTCAGTGGTAATGATTGGATTGCTATCTTCAAATTGCAGATCGGTAATTTCATAATCATAATGATCTGGAAATTCATGACATTGAAATTGATAAATACCGATAGAATCTAAAGTTTTATAAAAACGTTGCGGAAAACCAATTCCGACGACAGCATAGAAATTATTGGCTGGATTAAAAATCTTAGCTTCTACTGCATTGAGCAAATAGGGTGTATCCACTTCTAAATGCATATTTAAAGCCGTTTTAGGACTTGCTGCATGCTCAATCACGGTTCCTGTATTTAATCGACTGACGGGTTCTCTTAAATAACCTTCAGGTAATAGTTTTTGATTACCTAAACCACGATTTTGATCCAGTACAATCCACTCAATTTGACGATGTAAAGCCAAATGTTGCAAACCATCATCGCTAATAATTAAGTCCAACTCATGCTTGGATAATAGATACTCAATACTCTGTTGTCGATTTGAACCCACCACCATAGGAACACATGTGGATTGCACAATCAAACAAGGTTCATCACCCACAACATCTGGCACAGACTCCAAATCAACATAGGCTGGAAAAGGTCCTTTCCCACCATAACCACGACTAATCACACCCACACGAATATTTTTATTTTGTAGATAACTAACCAGTTGGATCAGTAACGGTGTTTTACCACTCCCGCCCACGGTAATATTTCCAATCACCATCACGGGTACGGCTGCTTGATAACTTGATTTAATGCCCATTTGGTACAGCTTTTTATTCAATACAAAACCGCCACGATAGAGCCATGCCAAAGGTCTAAGCACAATTAACCACTTCGCTTGTTTATTCCAAGCATCTTGAATCAATTGTGCAATTGACATAAATCAATTTTCCTCAAAATTACGCTGATGCAATTGGTGATAAGCGCCGCGCTTAGCAATTAATTCCGCATGCGTACCTTGCTCAACAATTCTACCTTTATCCATCACCACAATAAGGTCAGCATTTTCAATGGTCGATAAACGATGCGCGATAACAATGGTCGTACGATCCTGCATGGCAGCATCAAAAGCCTGTTGAATATAGTATTCCGATTCGTTATCTAAGGCACTGGTGGCTTCATCCAAAATCAAAATTGGTGCATTTTTCAAAATGGCGCGTGCAATTGCAATACGCTGACGTTGCCCACCCGATAAATTTAAACCTTGCGCACCCAGTTGTGTATCGTAGCCTTGTGGTAAAGCCATAATAAAGTCATGTGCATAAGCGGCTTTTGCTGCGGCAATAACATCTGCATCAGTTGCACCTTCGAGCTGTCCATAGGCAATATTGTCACGAACAGTACGATTAAATAGCACCACTTGCTGATTCACCATCGCAACTTGGGTTCGCAAACTGTTCAAGTCTATATCTTGAATATCGTGCTGATCTAAATAAATATGACCTGAATTCGCTTCTTGAAAACGCACCAATAGATTCACTAAGGAGGTTTTACCTGCACCTGAACGCCCAACCAGAGCAACTGTTTCACCCGATTTAACATTTAAATTTAAATCACGAATCGCGTGATGACCATCTGCATAAATTAAATTCACATTTTGCAATTGGATATTACCTTTAAGCACAGGCGTTAAAGTCCCTGTATTTTGCTCTTCAGGCAAATCAAGTAATTCAAAAACTGAATGTGCTGCTGCCATACCACGTTGTAATTTTTCATTTACATCCGTTAATGCTTTGATTGGTTTGCTTAGCATACCTGCTGCGGTAATGTAAGCAACGAACTCACCAGCACTGGTATCACGTAAAATTTCTGGTCTTAATGCAATCCAGATAATAATACCCATGGCAAGTGACATAATGAATTGCACAACAGGGCTATTGAGCTGCTGTACCACCACCATTTTCAAACCGCGTTTTAAGTTTTCAAGCGAGTGATTTTTAAAACGAGTTTGTTCATACTCTTGCCCGCCAAAACCTTTTACAACCAAATTACCATTAACTGTTTCTTGCACTACATGGTTAACATCACCCATGGTGTCTTGAACTTGTATGGACAATATCCGCATACGTTTCGATGCTTTACGAATCAGAAAACCCATCAACGGAGCAAAAATCAGAATAATAAGGGTCAATCGCCAATTGCTATACAACAAATACCCTAACAAGCCAATGGTAATCAGACCTTGTTGCACAATGGTTTTGAGTGATTCTGATGAAGCAGCGGTTAATTGCTCCACGTTGTACATAATTTTAGCGGTGATATGACCGCTGGTATTATCTAAATAATACTGAGATGGAAGTCGAAGTAACTTACCAAAAACTTCCTGACGAATATTAAAGACTAAATTCCGAGAAATCACCGCCGTGAAATAGCCCCCGATAAAGGAGCCCACACCACGGAAAAACATCAGCAAGATGACTAAAAAAGGAAATATAGAAGTAAAGCCTTGATCTCTATGTTGGATTGCGGTAATGATTTTTTCTAATAATTTTGCAATAGATACTTCTGTTGCTGCACTAATTGCAAAACCGATAAAAACTAATATCGCTATACCCCAAAAAGGCTTTAAATAGCCCAAAAGACGTAGATAGACTTTAAAATCTTGCTTCACTAATAACCTCTAGACGGAACTTTAGTACTAATATTGATATTAACAAACCCAAGCTGACCCGCAACATCCATCACACGAATCACATCTTGATGTGTGGCTTTAGCATCAGCAGCAATCACAAACATTAAATCACGACGCTCATTAGAAATCTGTTTAATTGCAGTATTTAAATCAACAACTTCTTTACTCGCAATCGACTGTCCATTAATTGAATAATGCCCTGAAGCATCAACAACCACTTCAATTTTATGCTCATATTGTTTAGGCGGAACACCTTGCGCATCGGGCAAAGTTAAATTCATACGACTAAATTGATTAAATGTGGTTGATAACAATAAAAAAACCAAGATAAACAATAAGCAGTCAATCATGGGTGTCAAATTAATGTGAATATCTTCAACTTGTGTGCGTTTGAATTTCATTTTTCACCCTAACCTGCTTTTCTAAAATCTTGTTCTTCAACTGTAGAATTTTGATAGAAAAGTGCCGCATGAAATAATGTCGATTGTTGCTCAAGCTCTGCAACATATTCTTGCACTAAACGCTGAAAATAACGATAAGCAAACAACGCTGGAATTGCAATAAACATCCCTGCTGCAGTGGTAATCAAGGCTTTTGAGATACCCGGAATCATCAGTGTTGGATTACTATTGGTGCCTAAATCGATCACTAGAAAAGACTCAATAATACCTAAAACTGTACCCAATAAGCCTAAAAGTGGCGCTACAGCACTTAATGTACCCAAGAAATTAATATTTTTTTCCAAATAACCAATTTCTTGAGAAGCCGTGACTTCCATTTGCGCACGCGCATATTGTTCATTTTGATTTTTACTTTGATAGCCCGCAGTAAAAATACGCCCCAAAGTACTGCCTTTTAATGCTTCATCTTGTTGTAATTGCTGCATGACCGCATCTGCATTTTGAGTCTGGCTCAATAACAATGCTTTTGGCAAAATCATCGATTTTTTTAACCGAATCATGCGTTCAATTGTGATTGCAACAGTAAAAATCGAGCATAAAACAAGGGGCAGCATTAACCACCCACCTGCTTTGACTAATTCCCACATGTATTTCCCCAATAAAATAAAAAATTATTCTGCAAAACAAATATTTAAAATGCCATCCAACTCATCCAAAGAATGGTATTGAATGACCAATTTTCCTTTACCTTGCTTATTATGATCAATTTTTACATCTGCGCTAAAACGCTCTGCTAAACGTTGTGTTAATTGTTGAATATCTGGTGCAACGTCTGTTTTGGCTTTTTCTTGTTTCGGTGCATTCAAATCACGCACCAATTGCTCTGTTTGACGTACAGATAAACTTTTTTCAATCACATGTTCTGCAACTTTAAGCTGATCTTTGGCTTTTAACGTTAAGATTGCGCGAGCATGCCCCATATCAAGTAAGCCTTGCTGCATAAAGTCTTTGACTGAGTCTGCCAAAGACAGTAAACGCAATAAATTACTGATGGTCGTCCGTGCTTTGCCAACTGTATCGGCAATTTCTTGGTGACTTAAACCAAATTCCTCATGAAAGCGCTGTAACGCCATTGCTTGATCAATTGGATTCAAATCTTGACGCTGAATGTTTTCAATCAATGCCAAAGCAATGGCAACTTGATCGGTTAAATCACGCACAATCGCAGGAATTTCAGTTAAACCTGCTAGTTGTGCAGCTCGCCAGCGGCGCTCACCAGCAATAATTTCATAAGGAAATTTTTCATCATCGATGGGACGAATGACAATCGGCTGCATCACACCATGTTTTTCAATTGAAGCCGCAAGCTCTTGAAGATCGTGCTCATGAATAAAACGTCGTGGTTGATATTCACCACGGGTCAACAAATGAACATTGATTTGTTTTAACTGACCATGATCTAAAGCCTGAGCTTCCATTTGTAGTTTTTCTTTTTGGATTGAACCAAGTAAGGCATCCAAACCACGACCTTTAGCCAAACCTCGTTTTTTTATGGTCATGCTGTCATTCCTTTTTGTACTTTACTTTTTTTTACCATTTCAGCTGCTAAATTTAAGTAAGCAACTGCACCTTTTGAACTTTTTTCAAAGAAAATAATCGGCAAACCATGTGCAGGGGCTTCAGCTAAGCGTACATTACGTGGAATGACAGTGTCATACAGTTTCTTACCAAAGTATTGTTCAAGCTCTTCAGAAACATCACGCGTCAATGCATTTCGTGCATCATACATGGTGCGGAGCACACCTATAATTTTCAAATCTGGATTCAGTGCTTGTTGAATACGATCAATGGTTTGAGTCAAATCTGCTAAACCTTCTAGTGCATAATATTCACATTGCATTGGAATAAGCACACCGTGTACCGCAGCTAAAGCATTGACCGTAATTAAGCTCAGACTAGGTGCGCAGTCCACAATAATATAATCAAAAGAATGATCTATTTCTTTTAATGCTTCACGCAGAATAAACTCACGACCCTCTTGTTCTGCAATCGCAAGTTCCACACCAGCTAAATCACGATTTGCACCTAAAACCTTATAACCCACTTCAGCTTTGGTAATGGCCGTTTCAATCGGAACTTCGCCCAACAAAACATCCGTAACTGAATATAAAAGATCATTTTTTTGGATACCAGATCCCATCGTGGCATTTCCCTGTGAGTCCATATCCACAAGTAAAACGCGCTTCTTTAACACAGCTAACGATGCTGCCAAATTTACTGCGGTTGTGGTCTTGCCTACACCACCTTTTTGGTTCGCAATCGCAATAATTTGTGCCATGGTAACCCCAACCCTTCAAAAATAATTAAATATGTTTTAACAAAAGTAGATGACGCTGTTCATCTAAGCGTGGAACCGTTAATGCAACGATGTCACAGCTAAATTCTTGCTTAATGACTGCAACTTCTTCTTCAGGAATTAAACCCTTCATTGAAGCAATGATACTGTGCTCATGCATATACGGTTTCGATGCAGCAACAAAGTCAATTAAGGATGCAAAGGCACGACTGGTGATGACATCAAATTGTCCCAAGTCATTGATACTGTCTGTATTTTCAACACGTGTTTGCACTGCAATTACATTTTTTAGTTTTAAATCAGCAATAAATTGCTTCAAGAAACGAATTTTTTTGCCATTTGAATCGAGTAAAACACATTCGCGTTCTGGCTGACATAAAGCAATGATCATGCCTGGCATACCACCGCCCGTACCAATGTCAAGCAAACGACCTTGTGGTAAGTCTTTTAAAATACTCAGACTATCAAGCAAATGTTTCACCAGCATTTCTTTAGGATCACGAATAGCGGTTAAATTATAAGCTTTGTTCCACAGCACAAGTGCATCTTGATACTTCAGCAATAGATTTAATGCTTCTTCACTCAAATCTAAGCCAAGCGTTTGACTACCTTGCTTTAAGTCTTGAAAAAAAGGATGCATAAAGAAGACATCTCAATAAAATTAAACTGAAGTATACCGATTTCTAAGCCGTGGAACAGTAGTTAACGCTTAGTGATTATGCACTTAAGCGTACATCCCTTGACGAATCTGTAGATCTAGGTCACTTAATCGTTCAGGTGTGCCAACATCAACCCAAGCTGCTTGCATTTTTTCTGCTGAAATTTTTCCATCCAACATGGCATTTTTTAATAAAGGCGCAAGTGGTCGTTTGCCATTTTCCAGACCATCAAACATTTTAGGATGAATAACAGAAACCCCACTAAAGGTTAAATTTTCACCCTGTTGATTTTGATCAAAGGTATAAGCTCGCCCTTCTGCAAGGGTGAAATCACCATTCGGATGCTGTTCAGGGTTACTTACAAGGACCAGATGAGCAAGATCATTTTCAAGTTTTACATCAAGTAAAGAACTAAAATCAAAGGTGGTCCAGACATCACCATTTACCAGTATAAAAGGTTCTGTACCAAGCAAGGGCAAAGCATTAATGATGCCACCTGCGGTTTCCAACCCTTCATCCTCACGTGTCCAGCGAATCTGTACGCCAAACTGTGAACCATCGCCCAAAGCACCAATCAGAACATCTGCTAGCCATGCTGAATTAATGACTATTTCAGTCACACCAATTTCTTTTAATTTTTTGATATGCCATACAATCAATGGCTTACCACCGACTTCAAGCAATGGTTTTGGCTTGTATAAAGTCAGTGGACGCATGCGGTTGCCTAGACCCGCAGCTAAAATCATGGCTTTCATTATGCAGCAACCTCGTAAATACCGTATTTGGCTTCAAATTTCGGCATTACTTTAGCGTGAATAAACTGCATAAACGGTTGTAATTCTGCATACGGCTTGCTTTCTTCAAGTAAATACCACATCACACGCGGTAAATCTTTGAGGTAACCAGTTTTTCCATCACGTTCAAATAAACGCACAAAAATACCTAAAATTTTAATGTGTCGTTGAATTGCCATTAAATCAGCATCACGTTTAAATTGTTCAAAATCACGGTCTTGTTTTGCAATTTCAGGCAACAAATCATAAAAAACTTTAAACCATGCATAAACTTGATCTGCATTCCACTGCACATAAGCGTCACGGGTAATGGAAATTAGGTCGTAAGTATCCGCACCAATCACAGCATCTTGGAAATCAATCACCCCAAGTTCCGTTTCACCTTCAATTTTCATCAAATTACGACTATGAAAATCGCGATGCACGATCACTTGCGGTTGCGCTAATGCAGCATTGGCCAAAATTGCAAAGGTTCGTTTAATTAACGCCTGCTCTTCTTTACTTGGCTCAATGTGCAGTGATGGCAACATCCAATCCGTCAATAATTGCATTTCACTGAGCAATTTTTCATATGAATATTCAGGAAACTGTTTCACCCCATCAATTGCTTGCAATTCGATCAATTGCTTAAAACTTTGCGCATAGTAGGCATCAACAGTGTCATCGTTAAGCAAAGTTGAGAGTAAAACATCACCAAAATCTTCAAGTAATAAAAAACCTTGCTGTAAATCTTTTGCAACAATATGCGGTACACGAACACCATGCGTATCGAAAAACTGGTCAATCGTCACAAAAGGTACACAATCTTCTTTTTCTGGTGGTGCATCCATAAGCATAAATGTTTTATTATTCAACTTGATTCGTGCATAACGACGGAAGCTTGCATCGCCTGGCAAAAAATTAATTTCAAATTGATCTGAATCAAGTACAGATGTAATCCATGTATGTATGATTTGTTCACGTTGTGTTTTCATTTGCGATAAATTCTAAAACAGGCTGAGTTTTTAAAGTACTAAGTGTAGCCACTTATCAACTTTTTCTCTATGATGCGAGAATAATTAATTGCGATTAAGCATACTTGGTTAATGAGACAAATGAAGCATCAGTTCAAATTTAATCCTTTAGCGACTGCTATCTTGACCCTTTTATGTGGCAGCTCGATTTCAAGCTATGCTGAGTCCACACTTCCAGCTTCGACTGTCAACAATCAAAAAATGAAGGACAGCATTCAAGAAGCTTATCCTGGACAACAGTTTTTTGAACAATACTACGTTGACAAGTCGGCTCCTGAAGCCAAGCAACGGCAAGGACAGTACTTAAGCTCAGCATATTGTCAAGGCGCTTGGATCACCCCGATTAGCCCCGAAACGAAAGCGCTAGGTGCTGCTGAAGTAACTTCAGTGGTCACTGCTGATTATGGGCATTACGACCCAAATGGTGACTCAGTACTTGAAGGCAATGTACTCATTGACCAAGATGGTCGTCAAATTCGTGCCGATAAAATCACCATTGATAAAACACAAACATTTGCCAATGCTGAAGGTCGTGTTCAAATGGCTCAGGCTGGTTTGCTCGCCCAAAGCGATCAAATCAATTACAACCTAAAAACACAGCAAGGCGATTTAAATAACAGCTTCTATATTTCAGAAGAACAACATGCGCATGGTCGCGCGGAAAAAATTTCCCGCACCTCTGAAAACATTGTGGTGATGAACAATGCGACATACAGCACATGCCCACCAGATGAAACACCAACTTGGAAAATCCAAGCCAATAAAATCACACTAAATCAAGAAACAGGGCGCGGAGAAACTCGCGGAACCAAGCTTTATGTTAAAGATGTTCCCGTTTTAGCTGTTCCCTATTTTAACTTCCCGATTGATGACCGACGCACTACGGGTATTTTAAGCCCAAGCTTTGGCTTCACCAATGATGGTGGTGTAGAACTTGCTGTACCTGTTTATTTAAATTTAGCACCCAATTACGATGCGACAGTAACACCACGGTATATTGCTGATCGTGGTGCAATGCTTGAAGGTGAATTCCGTTATTTAACTGAAAACTTCGGCTCAGGTATGATTTGGGGCGGTTATTTAGCTTCTGATGAGAAGTATGATGACCAAGACCGTAAAGATTTACACTTGCTGCATAACTGGCAAATCAATGAACAGTTCTCTACAAACCTAGATTATAACTACGCATCAGATAAAGATTATTTCACTGATTTAAATAATAATCCAAACTCTAAAACTGACTTAAACTTACGTCGTGCATGGGAACTTAACTATAAAAATGGTATTCCTGGCTTAAAAGTCCAGTTAAAGGTTGAAAACTTTCAAACCTTGGACAAAACCGTTTCTGATGAAGACCGCCCTTACGCACGTTTACCACAGTTCCTATTAAATTATAAAACGGGAAATCCACTGGGTTTACAATACGAGTTTAATCACGATACCGCTTACTTCAAAAAAGAGATCAGCAACTTCACCAATGGAACTGGTACAACCGTCGAACCAAGTGGTACTCGTATCTATAATGATTTTGCCGTTCGCTATAATTACCGCAACCCTTGGTCATTTATTATTCCTGAAGTATCCCTTCGTAATGTAAATACTTTTTACGATCAAAATACCATTGATGCGCTTAATCAAGACACAAACTCATCCAATGAAAGTCAATCTGTGACGGTGCCACAATTTACTTTAGATGCAGGTTTAACCTTTGAAAAAGATGGTAAGTACCTACAAACCCTTACTCCACGCGCATTTTATGCTTATGCACCGTACAGAAACCAAGAAGGTCATCCGAACTTTGATTCGGCAACCGCCTCTATTAATTATGATCAATTATTTAGTGCACGCCGTTTCTATGGACACGACCGCTTAGAAGATAATAACTTCTTAACGCTTGGTCTAAGCTACAGCCTATTCGATGAAATTGGCTTAGAGCGCTTAAAAACCAGCATCGGTCAAAGTTATTATTTTGAAGATCGTCGCGTTAGTTTAGATAATGTTGCAGATGAGTTTGATACTGAACATCATACAGGCCCTGTTTTAAGTATATCTAGCCAACTTTCACAAAAACTTAGTATTGGTGCAAACTCGGCTTGGATGTCGAATGGTGACAATGCCCAACGTGATTTACAGCTCTATTATACTGGCGATAAAGGCAATCTTTATAATGTGGGTTACTTCTATCGTAAAGATATTCCAAACCGACAAGATCAATATGATCAAGTGGTGGCATCTTTCATTCAGCCAATATCAAATAACTGGCGCATTATGGGCCATGCCCAATACGATATCGAAAATAACGTGGCACGCGAATATTTACTCGGTGTCAATTATGAGTCGTGTTGCTGGGGTGTTTCAGTGTATGGACGTTCTTACTACAACGATCTAGACAATGTAAATGAAGATGGTGTGAATGCTAAACGTGCCATCATGGCTGAAATTAGCCTCAAAGGCTTAGGTGGTTTCAATAACAAACTTTCATCATTACTAGAGAATCGTATTCTAGGTTTCAATAATATTAATCAATCTTGGACACAACGTTAATGAAGACAATCCAGTTAAAACATTTTTTTAAAGCGACTGCGCTTGCTGTAGCCTTATCTTCATCAATGACTACTTTCGCACAATCAAAAAATGAGGTTGTTGCTGTAGTAGATAACAGTGTCATTCTAAAAAGTGATTTAGAACAAAATATTGCAGAAATCAAGCATCAACTTGAAGCGCAAAAGAAACCCGTTCCACCAGAGCAATATTTGCAACAACAAGCACTTGATCAACTGATTATTCGCCAAGCACAACTTGAACAAGTTAAACGCTACAACATTAAAGCTGATGAAAAAAGCTTAAATGAAGCAGTCATGAAAGTTGCAAACCAGTCTGGAAGCCAAAGTCTAGAAGCTTTTCAACAAAAACTAGATGCCATTGCACCTTCCACTTATGAGTCTCTGCGCAATCGCATTGCAGAAGATTTAGCCATTAATCGTTTACGTCAGCAAATGGTGATGTCACGAATTAAAATTAGTGATCAAGACGTTGAAAACTTCTTAAAAACCCCACAAGGTCAAGCTGCATTAGGCAATCAAGTTCATGTATTACATGTACGTATTTCGGGTGAAAAAAATATCGAAAAGGTTGCAGAACAAGTTAAAGCTGCATTAAAAGATAGCAATGATGTTGCCGCAATTGATAAAAAATTTACAGCCAATGGCGTGAAAGTTGAAAGTGCTGATATGGGCTTTCGTAATCTGTCTGAAATCCCGAGCGAACTTGCAGCACGTGTCACCTCACTACAAGTCGGTCAAACAACAGATTTAATTCCTGTACGTGACGGTATACATGTTTTAAAACTGGTAGATCGCAAAGGTGCAGAGCAAAAAGCAATTGTATCTCAATATAAAACACGCCATATTTTGATTCAGCCATCCGAAGTGGTCAGCCCAGACAATGCAAAACAGCAGATCAACAGCATTTACAACCGTTTAAAAGCGGGTGAAGATTTTGCAGTATTGGCATCCACCTTCTCCAATGACCCTGGTTCTGCACGCGATAGTGGTAGCTTAGGCTGGGTAAGTCCTGGTGTTATGGTTCCTGAATTTGAAGCACGTATGAAAAGCACGCCTGTCGGTCAAACCAGTGAACCATTCCAAACTCAATTTGGTTGGCACATTCTTCAAGTGACAGATACTCGTCAACAAGACATGACCCACGAATACCAAGAACGTATGGCTCGTCAAATTTTAGGTGAACGTCAATTCGATTCAGAATTAGATAGTTGGTTACGTGAAATTCGCAGCAATGCCTTTGTAGAGATAAAAGATCCAAATCTTGATCGTAAAAAAAATAAATAATCTCAACTTATTTATTTTTAATAAAGAACCAGTTGCTATCAGCAGCTGGTTTTTTTATTACATCAATAAATCTATTTTATGATTGGCTATTTCAACTGAGCTTAATAACTACTTTAAATCTTGTTTAAAAACCATTACATCTATTTACTGATGTAAAAATATAAATTTTTCATAAAAAAACCTCTCACGAGGAGAGGTTTTTAAGAATCAACAATTAACGATTATTTTCGTCTTCTTGAGAGTCTTCAAATTTAGTTTCACCGTCAAAACCAGTATTTGACTGACCACCAAAACCGCCTTGCTGACCGCCGAAGCCGCCTTGACCACCGAAGCCACCTTGTTGACCGCCGAAGCCGCCTTGTTGACCGCCGAAGCCGCCTTGACCACCGAAGCCACCTTGACCACCGAAGCCACCTTGACCACCGAAGCCGCCAGTTTGACCACCGAAGCCACCAGCTTGACCGCCGAAGCCGCCTTGACCAGGTTGAGCACCACCGAAGCCACCAGCGCCTTGAGCACCAGCAGGAGCACCAGCAGGACGTGGATTACGTGCAGGAACAACAGTAGAAATTGCATGTTTGTAAACCATTTGGCTTACAGTATTTTTTAATAAAACTACATATTGGTCAAAAGATTCAATATGACCTTGTAATTTAATACCGTTCACAAGGAAGATAGAAACAGGGATACGTTCCTTACGGAGAGAATTCAAGAACGGATCTTGTAAAGTTTGACCTTTAGACATGTTATAACTCCAAAAAATTTAAAAATCAGCGCAAAAACTATCTCTATTTTTCAATTAAAAATTATAAAAAAGATAGTTACTAAATTTTGCTTTATCCGTAACAGTTTCGCAAGTCTTCTTGAGCCTGCTTTATCGTCAAATATGTTTTAAAATTATGCGACTCTTGCAAAGATCTTAACCAAGTATATTGACGTTTGGCAAGTTGTCGTGTCGCAAATAAAGACTTATCCTCCATTTCTTGTCGTTTTTCATTACTTTGGTCACTTTTTTGTATAAATTCTATAGCTTGACGATAACCGACGGAACGCATTGAGGGTAAATTATCATTCAAATCGTATTTTTCAATCAGTATTTCTATCTCATGTAAAAATCCGATATCCCACATAGTTTTAAGACGTTTTTCAATACGTTTATGCAATTCTACACGATCTGGCAGTAAAGCATGATTATGAAAAGTGTAGCGATATGGTACATTTTTTGGTTGTTCAGCTTGTAGTTTTGTAATCGGCTGCCCAGTGAGTTTAAAAACCTCTAAAGCACGGATAATTCGCTGCTTATCACTGATCTTAAATCTCTCACCTGCTAATGCATCTACGCTACATAATTCAGCATAAACCGCCTCCCAGCCCTGTTGCTCCGCTTGAGCTTCAATTTCAGCGCGGACAGCATAATCTGCACTCGGTAAATTACTCGACAACCCCTCTAACAACGCCTTGAAATACAGCATCGTTCCTCCAACTAAAATCGGGGTTTTTCCACGTGCATGCATGTCGTCAATCAACGCACAAGCATCTTCTACAAACTGTGCTGCTGAATAAACTTCTAAAGGGCTAATAATATCGATCAAATGATGTGGATAGCGCGCCTGCTCTTCTTTTGTCGGCTTTGCTGTACCAATATCCATATCTTGATAAACAAGCGCAGAATCGACAGATATGAGCTCAAAATGACCTTGCTCATACAGTTCACATGCCAAAGCGGTTTTACCACTTGCAGTTGGCCCCATTAAATTGATGACCGGCAATTGATTTGACATGTACAACTACTCTCCTCGAGCAAAAAGTTTATCTAACTGTGAAAGTGGAAATGCACGCCAAGTTGGACGACCATGATTACATTGGCTGGCAAATTCGGTTTGTTCCATTTGACGTAGCAAAGCATTCATTTCTGAAAGGCTAAGAATTCGATGGGCACGAACTGCACCATGACATGCCATGCCTGCTAAGATTTGATCACGTTTTTGTAATAAGCCTTGAGCTTCATCATTTGGATCTAAATCATTGAGTAATTCAGGTACTAAAGATTCAAAATTGGCTTTATGTAAAATAGCGGGCACACCGCGTACAATCACTTGTTCATCGCCATATTGATCTATTTCAAGACCTAAACGCGCAAGCTGATCTTTTAAATCATCAACACGCATGGCTTGCATACGACTAATGCTAATCACTTTAGGAATGAGCAATTGCTGCGATATCCAAAATTCAGGTTTATCCCATGCAGCTTTCATTTGTTGCAACACAATGCGCTCATGTGCAGCATGCATATCCACAATAATTAAGCCTTCGATGTTCTGCGCAAGAATATAAATGCCATGCAATTGTGCAATTGCAATACCCAAGGGGTGCTCATCCACCTTTACGACTGGACTTTGCTCAAACTGGTTCAGTTCTATATCTGCTGAATTTGCTGTTACGCCATCTCGCAAGGGGGATAAATAGCTTTTCAGAGCATTATTGACCTGCTGTGAGCCTATATAACTGCTTTGTGAAGATGCTGCTGAATATTGCACCGTTTGTGGACTGCTGGCATAAAAATCCGTTAATAACTCAGTCGATGATTCAACCAACATCACAGGCTGTTGAGTCTCAACAGAACGATGCAATTGGAACTGTTCCTGATAACGTGGATGTTGCGTTTGAGCATGAACAACCTCATCTTGCACTTTCATGGCTTGCGCTAAATCAATACTTGCCGTTTGAAATTGAGCCAGTGTCTCTTTGGCATAATGACGCACAAATTCATGCACTTCACGTTGATTTAAAAAACGAATTTCATGTTTGGTTGGGTGTACATTAACATCAATATTTTCAGGATCGACTTCTAAAAAAAGTAAATATGCGGCATGTTGATGTCCATGCAAAATACCATCGTAAGCCATGCGTAGTGCATGGGAAATGGTTTTATCTTTCACAATCCGTCCATTGACATAGACATACTGTAAATCCGCTTGCCCTCGTGCATCGGATGGATGACCTAACCATCCAGATAAACGCATGCTGATGCTATCGGCATCAATCCAATAGGCATTTTCGGTAAATGATCGACCTAATAGTTGCTGAACACGTTGGAAACGTAATGCACCACTATCTGCAATGGGTAAATTCAAACGAATATTATTGTTATGTTCGAGCACAAAGCGCATATTAAAATGCGTCAGTGCTAAACGACGCACGATTTCTTCAATATGTCCAAACTCAGTGCCCTGCTTTTTTAAAAATTTACGTCGAGCAGGGACATTAAAAAAAAGGTCTTGCACACGAATGTGCGTTCCCTGCCTAGTCGCTACGGCTTGAATGTCTTGATGGTCAAAAGCCGTACCATTCACTTCAACTTGATAACCAATACCGTCATTATTTTGACTGCTGATTAAAGTTAAACGTGACACAGCAGCAATGGAAGCCAATGCTTCACCACGAAAACCTAAGCTCATAATGGCTTGTAAATCATCCGCAGTTTGAATTTTACTGGTGGCATGCCGCATAACCGCTAAGGCTAAATCTTCAGGATGCACACCACGACCATTGTCAATAATTTCAATTAAGGTACTTCCGCCTTGCTCAACACGGATAATCAGTTCTGTCGCACCCGCATCTATCGAGTTTTCTAATAACTCTTTCACCACTGATGCAGGACGCTCAATCACTTCACCTGCGGCAATTTGGTTCGCCAGTGCAGGGTTAAGGGTATGAATACGACGTTCACTTAAATCATCACGCATTGTTCAATTGACTCTCTAATGCTTGTTTGAGGACTGCTGATGAAAAACTTAAATGGGCTGTACGCGTCAACTCATCTTCAGATTTTTCAATATTAATAATTAAATCTGGTTGCGGAATTTCATCGCCACCTTTGGATGGCCACTCAAATAAAAATAAGGCATCAGGCGTTTCTAAATAATCACGAATTCCCATCAGTTCAAGTTCATAAGGATCATTTACGCGATATAAATCGAAATGAAAAATATCTTTGGCTTGAATTGTATAAGGTTCAACCAAGGTATAAGTCGGACTTTTAACCGCACCTTTATGCCCTAAACTTTGCAAAAAATAACGGGTCAGTGTGGTCTTCCCTGCACCCAAATCACCAATTAAATAAACTACACCCGTGGTAAAATGCTGCGCCAAAACCTGTGCCAAATTTTGGGTATCGTCTTCATTGTTTAGGTTAAAATTAAATGAATACTGCATATTACTCACGACAAAACTCAAAAGAACAATTATGATAGCATCGCACTGCTTTATTGCCCATGCTCGCACTTCTAAATGTGTAACTTTTCCTACATTCATTGTAATTTTTATTGATTGATACGCACGATACACCACATGACTCAGACTGAATTTATCCCACCCACGATTGATGGCGTAAGTGCAAGCAAAGTATTTTTGCCGAAAATTTTACCTACACCTCAAAGTGTCTATCAATATCTGTGCCAGCAATTTCCACACATTGCAGCAACCGAATGGCAGCAACGCTTTAACGATGATTTAATTTATGATGCTATGGCTAATATCTTAGGCTGCGATTCACCCTATATTGAAAATAGTCATGTGTTTTACTATCGTTTTTTAGCCCATGAAATCCATGTTCCCTTTGAGCATGAAATTTTATTTGAAAATGAACATTTATTAGTGATCGATAAACCACATTTTTTAACCATTAGCCCAACAGGTCAATACGTCCAAGAAACGCTTTTGGTTCGTCTAAAAAAACAAACCGGTAATGAATTTTTAACCCCTATTCACCGTCTAGATCGTGAAACGGCGGGCGTGGTTTTATTCTCTAAACAAGTCGCCACACGAGCAATCTATCAACAGATGTTTGCACTGCGTGAGGTTCAAAAAACCTATCATGCCATCGCACGTTTTCATGCAGATCTAACATTTCCCTGCTGTACTCGCTTAAGAATGCAAAAAGGTGAACCGTTCTATACCATGCAAGTGGTGGATGGAACTGTAAATAGTGAAACGGAAATTTATTTACTCGAACACAATGCCGTTTGGGGCAAATATCAACTGCAACCCATTACAGGAAAGCAGCATCAATTACGCGTTCATTTAAACAGTTTAGGTATTGCAATAAAAAATGATCCCTTCTATCCAGTGGTGCAACACAAAAGGGAAGATGACTTTTCAGCCCCCCTTCAGCTTTTAGCAAAGCATATTCGTTTCAATGATCCGATTACTTTACAAGAAATGGCATTTTCATCACATTTCGAATTGACATTGTAATATGCTTGTCATTACAAATTATTTTGGTAAATATCGTGTATGAATATTGAAATTACATTAGATTTGATTAAAATAAATGCTGAAAAGTTAAGTAATTAGATGTAATCAAAAAATTATGAGAAAAACAGAAGTTTATCAGATAAGACTTGACTCCCAAGAAAAAAAGCATGCTTTTGCTGTGTTTAAGCAACTGGGGATTACGCCTGCACAAGCCGTGCGACTTTTTTTTAAACAAGTCGTCCTAACCAAATCCATCCCATTTTCAATTGAAAATCAGAGCATAAATCTAGATCAGCTCAATAAAATTCGAAAATTAAAGCAACAACACAATACTTTAAATAATGATATAGAACAATCTACTATGACCGATCAAGAATTTATTTTAGATGATGATCATTTCGATTTATTTGAGGAATTAAATGCAATTTTGGGTGAAAGTGACAAAACTTAACAGTGTTGCATTTACAAACAAAATTTAAAAAAATCTCATAAAAACTTAGGTATGCTTCATGCAAAGAAGATAAAAAAGCATGGAGTGTCAGATGATCGTAAGACGTGCAACTTTGGAGGATTTACATCCACTTGCTGTTTTATTCGATGAATATCGACAATTTTACGGCGCATCTTCAAATTTAAACCTGTCCTATCAGTTTTTAAAACAGCGCTTTCAAAATGAAGAAAGTGTTATTTTTATTCATGTAAAAGATGATGTTTTGACTGGTTTTATTTTGCTGTATATGGGTTTTTCTTCGGTGGCTTGCTCAACCTATTATATTTTGGACGATGTTTATGTCACCCCAACGTATCGTCGTCAGGGTTCAGCAAAACAATTGATTGATACTGCAATTTTATTTGCAAGACATGCAAATGCACAACGCATTAGCCTACAAACAGCAAAAAATAATTATCAATCACATCAACTTTATGAACAAATGGGCTTTATCAAAGATGATGAGTTTCAAACCTATCATTGTTTCCTTAAATAGACATACGTGTTTTGGCAAGTTCCACTTGTTCTGACGTAAGATAAATCCATTTCCCTTGTGCTAAATCTGGAAGTTCTAAAGCGCCAATTTGCTGACGATGCAGTTGTTCAACTTTATTTCCCACCGCCGCTAACATCCGCTTCACTTGATGATAAACCCCCTGATGAATGGTTATCTGTAATTCGTGTTCTGCAATTTTTATCACATCTGTTGCAGCAAAACTCCCCGATTCATTGCGTAATTCGACACCTTGTCTCAATTGCTGCATTTGATCTTCCGTCACAGGATCGGCTGTTTGCATTCGATATACTTTCGCGACGTGTTTTTTCGGATGTGTTAAGGCTTGTAGAAATTGACCATCATCGGTCAACAATAAGAGTCCACTCGTGTCCTGATCCAAACGACCGACACATTGCAAACCACGGTTCATCAACACATCATCAAATAGATCAAACACGCTAAAATGATGCGTTGCCTGATGTGAACATTCATAATCTTGTGGCTTGTTTAAGGCAATATAAACATTTTCACGATAATCAAAATGTTCACCATAAACCGAAAAAGTTAAATCATTCAAATCAAGTTTATGTTTTGCATTGGTCATGACCTCACCTTGGATAGCAATCGCTCCATTTTTTATGAGCTGTTGGCAATGTTTGCGCGAACCAAAACCTTGCGACTGCAACATCTTTTCCAAGAACATAAACGACCCTTTTAACTCGCATGAAAAGCGCATTCTATACTGAAATGAAGACTAATTTTATTGTTCGAGCGCTTTAAAGCAAATCTAGGTTTAAAACCCGCTACAATAGACATGATCTCTCCTCATCTCCTGCAAAAGTAATGTCTAATTTAGATTTAAATCTCATCGTACTCTTGGTTTTATTGGCTTGTGGCATCTTCAGCCATAATAATGCTGTCACGATTGCTGCTGGCGTACTGATTGTTTTTCGAATTACGCCACTAAGTGAGTTTTTTCCTTATTTACAACAACATGGTTTAAATATTGGCATTATTATTCTGACCATTGGCGTACTCACCCCTATCGCCAGTGGAAAAATTCCAGGTGATGCTATTTTAAAATCATTTATGAGCTGGAAGTCCTTACTTGCAATCGCAATTGGTCTTTTAGTGGCGTGGCTGGGTGGCCGTGGCGTTAAACTCATGACCAATCAACCTGATGTAGTTGCAGGCTTGCTGATTGGTACGATTGCTGGTGTTGCTGTCTTGCGCGGTGTTCCCGTGGGGCCTTTAATTGCCGCAGGTATACTGACACTCTTTATTGGATCTTCATAAAAAAGCGAGCGGCTCTGTCAGCTCGTTAAAATTTAATCAGCTCACCGTATCTTAAAGTTAAAATCACAGTACCAAAAAATCTATCTCAGCCCTCTTTATCATTTTTATATCAAATCATTCATTTTCTTTGCTCGGGCTTAAAATCTGAAAAACAGATGAATTAATCATTCAACTCATCTGTTTATTAATTCTCTCAATATTCAAATCAAGATAGATTCGATTATGCAGAATAGTATTGATTACGCTTTTGAGAGAACTTGGTCAGTTGCTTTAAAAAACCTTCAAAGTAACTTTTTTCTTTTTCTTCTGTTCGATAACCTGCATATAAGGTACGACGTAATCCTGTAGATGAAACACAATCTAAACGACGGGAAGTCACCCAGCCTTTTTGCTCATACTCATTCACCACCCAATCTGGTAATGCTGCAATTCCACGACCACTTGCAACCAGCTGAATCAACATTTGGGTTAAATCGGTTGTCCGAATATGCTTCGGCAAAATATTGGCAGGAATAAATAATTTAGCCATGATATCTAAACGGTGCTTATCCACAGGATAAGTAATTAACGTTTCTTCTGCCAACTCTTGCACCGTAACACGTTCTGCTCTCACCAAAGGATGCGTATTGGATAAAACCAAACGGGATTCATATTCAAAAATCGGAAAATACTCAATACCTTTTAAGGCAATAGGATCAGCGGTAATCAACATATCAAATTCTGCATTTTGCAGCAGTTCATGTGGATTTGATTCAAAACCTGAAGCAAAGTCTAGATCCACATCAGGATACATATGACGATATTGATTCAATAAAGGCATGAGCCAGTCAAAGCAACTATGGCATTCAGATGAAAAAATAATTCGCCCCGTCTGACCATGCACAATACGAGTAATATCTGTCTGAGTAATTTGAATTTGTGGCAACACATCATCAGCAAGCTTAAGTATACGTTGCCCTACATTAGAAAATGTGACAGGTCGACTCCGACGATTGACCACTTCTACCCCATACCAATGATCTAATTCTTTCAATTGATGTGAAATAGCCGAAGGTGTTAAACACAAATCATTGGCAGCAGCGACCAATGAACCGTGCTCACGTAACGCAGTTAAAGTTTTCAAATGACGAATTTCTAACATGAACAAAGAACCAATAAATTTATAATAATGAATACAACTCATCTTAACATAAAATTAATTAGCTTATTTCATGTTTTATTTTATTCGATGATGTTTTTAATGAAGCATCTAAACGTAACCAAGTCGATCAACAATTTTATTTCGTGGTCGTGCGCCAAACTATGCCGATGTTGCAGCACTTGAAATAACCAAATAGCTTGACACCAGCTAACTGGCTTGTAGCTGAACTAAATTCAGCTCAACAGTTTAAAGCTGATTTCTCTGATTCATTGGCGCAGGTTGAAGGTGCTAAAAACCTGAATTGACTGCTTAAGTTTCAAATGAATTTAAAACTTTGGTCTTAGCAGTATCAAAATACTCAATTACTTCGAGTTAAACTTTCTTACAACCCACAACTTCAAATGATCTAAAAATAAAATATATCAAATATTTTCAATATCTTAAAAAAACAGAATACAGACACATAAATCCAATACAAATATTTTTACTATGGTTTGATCTAAGATAAATATTGTATTTCCACAGGCATTTAAACTTAAGCTCCAAGGATTAACAAATGTAGATGTGAGAGAAAATAGTGCCCATAAAACTCATTTGTGTATCCCACACCCCATTACTTGATTTTGCGTCTCCCCCTGTAGAAATAGAGGCTTCAGCACGAGCAACTTTTCAAAAGTTAGCCAATCAAGTCAAAGCATACGAGCCGACTTTAATTATTTCCTTTGGCCCAGATCATTTTAATGGCTTCTTTTATGACCTTATGCCTGCATTTTGCGTAGGTGTTCGAGCACAGGCCGCTGGTGACTGGAACTATGGACCAGCGCCATTAAATGTGCCAGAAGATCAAGCGCTTGGCTTAATTGAACACTGTTTAGATCATGGAATTGATCTTTCTTATTCATACCGTATGCAAGCCGATCATGGTTTTACTCAGCCACTAGACTTACTTTGTGAAGGTCAACTGGATCGTTATCCCGTTATTCCTGTGTTTATTAATGCTGCTGCTGCGCCTATGCCACGAATCAAACGAGTCATTGAACTGGGTAAAGTGATTGGTGAATATCTTAAAACCTTAGATGAACGAATTTTAATTATTGGATCGGGTGGCTTATCCCATGATCCTCCAACACCACAAATCCAGACCGCATCAACTGAAGTGCAAGAGTTTCTTATCGCTGGGCGTAATCCAACACCAGAGGCACGTGAGCATCGCCAATCCAAAGTCATTGCAGTCGGTCAACGCTTGGCAGAGGGTGACTTATCAGCTGCCTTACCGCTCAATCCTGAGTGGGATAAAGATTTGCTACAGCGCTTTAAAAATGCAGATTTTGATTATTTGGCCCAAATGACCAATGATGAAATTCGTCGTGATGGTGGACGTGGTGGTCAGGAAATTAGAGCATGGGTTGCAGCCTTTGCAGCACTTTCAACCTATGGTGAATATGATTCTGAAATTCATTATTATGAACCCATTCAAGAATGGATCGCTGGCATGGGCATGATGACCGCAGAACCTAAATAATAAAGAAGAGGAAGCGAATACTTCCTCTTTTTAGATTTCCGAATTCATCAGCGATTTATCATTTACCCCATTAATTGTTATTAAAACAAATTAGGGGCTGTTGACATTTCAACCATTTTAAACACGCCTACTTTATCAATACTTAAACCATCAGCTTTGTTCTTTTTTGCTGTGAATTTAAAACTTTAATCAGGCAGCTTATGCCCACAATGCGGGCAAAAACAATATTTATTCCTTTCTTGCTCTAATTCTTCTTCCTTACGCTCACGAATGAGCTGTAATAAAATATCCTGCGTTTGCTCAACAGTCAGACCAATATCTTTGCGCAAAGTCTCAATCTTTTCTTCATCCGCTATTAAATCAATTTCTGCAATTTGTAAAAGTTCACGAAATTTTAATTCCAACTTTTGTTTACGCAGCTCAAGTTCACTCGCTAAACCATTCGCCAAAATACCAGCGGGAAGTGCCGCCAAACCGACACCTAAAATCGTAATCAATGCCCCAAGGAACCTACCCAATGGCGTGATTGGCGTAACATCACCATAACCCACTGTCGTCAGTGTGACCACTGCCCACCACATAGAAGCAGGAATTGAACTAAATACTTCGGGCTGTGCTTTATTTTCAACGACATATACCCCTGCTGCTGCCATCACAATCATAATCAGTAAAATAAAAATAACTGCTTGAAAGGAGCCCTTTTCACGTTCAATCACACGCAATAAAATTTGCAACGATACAAAATAACGTGTCAGCTTAAGCAGTCTGAATAATCTGAGGATTCGCAGGAAACGTAAATCAATATGTACAAAGAAGTTAATGTATGCGGGTAAAATTGAAAGTAAGTCGATGATGGCACCACCACTTCGCACCCACAACCATCTATTTTGCCATGCACTATTAAACGGATTTTTTTCAGCAATCGCCCAAAATCGCAATAAATATTCGGCTGTAAAAACAAAGATGGAAAATAATTCAAAAGCATCAAAAAACACTTGGTACGACAGATAAATATCGTTAATTGATTCCAGTAAAACAGCAACCGTATTAGCAATAATCAATAAAATAAGAAAGACATTTACGTAACGACTAAAAGTACTTTCATAGTCATCGTTATGCAAATTATCATAAACAAATCTGCGAAGCTTGTACCACGCGTTGAATTCCATATCCGTGGGTTGCTGTTGAATAAGATTTTTTCAGTGTAGCGCAACTTGAGTCTTGGAATATGAAATTTTCCAAAAATTAATCATAGATTGCAGTGCTTTAAACTGATAATCCGCAATACTATTCGACAAAAAGAAGGGCTAAACGCACCTGATCATAACCCATACGTGGGTTAGTCGCTTCTACAATAGGACGTAGTTTAATTACCCCTTCTTCACTAAAATTTTCAGCACTTTGACGTTTCATTAAGCGTTTATAAATTTTACGGACTTGCTCAACCACTTCATCCCCCGGATGAGCCACAGAAATATCTAAGCCTTGCTCTTTATGCAATTTAGCCAAATGATTGATAATTGTCGCAGGTGTTAAGCCACGTTCAACCGCAATATCTTGAATTTCATAACCTCCTTCAAAAAGTGCACGCGTTTCATCGAGTGTGGCAGTGGCGTAATTGGTTTTACCACTACTTTTAGCAATTTTCTTTTCATTGCGCTGAATTTCTGTTTCATTCAATGTCCCACCACAATGACGAATAAATGCTTTATGTTGCGGGATTAAATCAATCAACTCAAAGTTAGTTTCTGCTTCAGATGACAATTCCTGAAAACGTCGATCTGCTTTAATGGCTAAACTATCTAGCTCAAGAGCCTGTTGATTAATCCCAAGCAGTTTTAAGCCATTTAGGGCTTTCAGTCGTGATATGGCAACATAACCTTGCCCTTTCTCAAAAGTATGGCTCAGGTTAATTTCCGCAGCTTCTAAGGTCATGCCTTGTGATTTATGAATGGTAATGGCCCATGCTAAGCGCAGTGGAATTTGCTGAAAACTGGCAATGGTTTTACCAGCATCATTATCCACAGACCATGTTTCAGGCTCGACCACAAGTACCGTGCCATCGGTGAGTTTTACTTTAGGTAAAATGCCATGATCATCGTCTTCTTCAAAACCAATCACTTCCCCCAAACTACCGTTGATATACCCCATATCAAAGTTATTTTTTACAAACATCACTTTGGCATTTTTCTTTAAGGTTAAATTTTCAGGCGCACGAACTGAAGATTTCAATGTTTCAATTAGCTTGTCATTACCATCACATACTGCATCAAATTGGCGACCATCCGCCTCAATTGCATTCAGATGTTTAAAGTTAATCGCATCGACATCCATGTTATGGGTGTATAAACGGGTAAAGGTTTCACCAATATTTTGTTGATTGGTTTGTTCCAAAGCTTGCAGATGTTCCGTGGTAATACTTTGACTACGAATCGCATTTAAGATGTCATTTAAATAATCGTTGCCTTGACGGTGTTGTTCGGTCAAATAACAAACCCGAAATTTCGCTTCCACCCAAGCATCGGACATAAAGCAGAACTTATCACGATTGTTCTCATCTTTTTTACCGACTGGTGGTAACTGAAAAAAGTCACCCGCAACAATGACTTGAACACCACCAAAAGCATCATCACTTTCTTTAAAATATTTTAAAACTTGATTGACCAAATTGAGTTGTTTGGCATGCAACATTGAAATTTCGTCAATAATCAGTACTTGGGCATTTTCTAAATGCTCTTTTAAATACTTACGCTCTTTCATATTTTTTAGATCGGCATCAGATAAAAAATCTTTGATACCAATACCTGCCCATGTATGAATGGTCATTCCATTCATGTGGGTTGCAGCAATACCTGTTGAAGCGGTAATTGCAACAGGTACTTTACGTGCTTTCAAATAATTGATGTACTGATTGAGTGTATAGGTTTTCCCTGCACCAGCCGAACCTGTTAAAAATACATTTTCGCCCGCTTTTAAAAGCTTGAGTGCAGTTTCTTGTTTCATAAGACCTATAACCATAAATTAACGGCTATAGCCTACCTATTTTTTCCTCAAAAGTTAAGCCCAGAAAAAAGTTTAACGACATGAGATGTCACTTAAGCAACAATAACTGTGAATTTAACCAAGCAATAAATTGCACTGCAACCTCCACAACAAGCGCTTCCGCTTTACGATTATTGGAATATTCCAACTGATCATAGACCAACTTCCCCTCTCGAAGATAACAACCTAATGTCATATGTTGTTGAAGCGTTTGAGATGACATATGAAAAGCCACATATTCCCCATCAACAATTTGCTGTGCATAACTTGCCGCTAAACAATGATGACATCGCTTCGATTCTTCAATAATTCGCTCTAAATCTGCCAACTCTTCAAAACACCAATCTAAAAATTGGATCTTTTTTCTTAATGTAATCGGTTGCCATACCGCTAAGGCGAAATTTTTCTTTAACTTGCTCATGATTTCTTGTGTTTGAATTTGATCATGCCAATACACTGCTTGATGGAAAAGTCCCATCCACGTAATACTTTTAGGTACAATTTTATTATCTGTAAAGTAATCAACCAAATAATCGCGTACATAAGCATCAAAGACTGACACTCGGGTATAGCGATGACGTAAATAAAAAATTTGTCTAAACTGATCCAACTGCATTTTATAGCGCTGCAGCACCGTATAAAAATCACGATTTTGATGGGTTTCGGGACGAATATACCCCATAAGATCATCAGGCAATGCTTGCGTTATTTTGTATAAATGCAACATATACGCTTGCATGACCCGACTTAAACGTACATAGATGTGTTTCACCATTTGATCATCTGTTTTCGCAACATTACGCATCAATGCCATCCATTCATCCAAGTACAAAATAGATGGACTGATGGCAATGCGCTGATCATCTATCGATTGTCTCTGTCCTTTTAGAATGACGGTATAGTTATTTTCATGTTTAAACCATGCTTCTTGCATAGCAAAATAATGACAACTCTGAATAAACATACGTGCAGCTGAATGCTGAAAATACTGTAAGGTGGCTAAAATAATCTGTGGATGAACCTGACTGCTATCGACAAAACTAAGGGCAGTCACAGCAACCCTGACACTGCTTTGTTGAATATTTGCGCTAATCCAATCCAACACTTCGGCTGACTGCTTAAACAACCAGTTCACCACACGTGGATAATCAAATAACGGTAGTTTTGCCACCTTCTTTTGCCAAACAATCGCACTCAGATCAAGAAAGTTATGCTTTGACAATAAATCATCGCGTTGCCAAAGTTCACGTCGCATTAAACGAACAAAGCCTAATAAATGGCTTTTTTCTTCTGCATGCCGATAGAGCAAATGTATATCATCTTGATGTTCGATTAACTCATTTAAATTAAAGCGCTCTTCAAATGACAATGCCAAAATACGATACATAGGCCGAGGTAAAAATTGAGCGGCACTAAAACAAAAATCATCCAAACATTCCATTAAAGGCTGTATTGGTATAATTTCATCTACACAAATGCCTTGAATGGAGCAAATTTCTTGCAACATTTGAATAATCGATTCAGGTACTTGGGTTTCATTGATTACGCAATCCGTCAAGACAGTAGACTGATAAAAATCAGCCTTTATCATCAGATGATCAATCATTTCAGCTTGAAGCAAAGAAAGCTGTGTTAACAAAATACTAACCCGCTCAGCGCCATCGATCCATAAATAGACTTGATCCAATAAAACTTGCCTGAACTGTTGTGCCTTTTGACGCAGAAAAAGAGAATGTTGCGGCTTTAAATCGCCAGTCAAAAAATACAGATCATGCAATACAAACTCTTCAACCAATTCTGCTTTTTGTCCCAAATAATTAAAATCACAACATAAAATACTGCTCTGAACTGATGCAGGTGTAGATGTAGGTGCAGAAAATTGCAGTTGAAATAAACCATTTGCGATGTATACACAATACCGCTCTTGATCGATCCGAAACATATTTTGTGCATTGAAATCAGTAACAATATTAAGCTGATCCTGAAAAATTTCATTGAGTGCTTTAGAAATTCTGAATAATTGTTTTGCAACCCATTGATACCGCGGTACTAAACGATCCTGTCCCATACTCGCCTCACATTGAACTCACATCCTACGGTGAATTTATAATATACAGTGAAGACAATGTATGCCGACTAGAGAATTTAAGCAAACCTATATCAACAAGTATTCATCGTTAATTATTTGATATTCAATTATAAAAAATATGGCTATAACACAAATAAAGCCGCGCCAATTTCAAAATTCGAATATGTTCACATTTTTAATGTGATGCAGCAACTTCAAAGTGTCTTTTAAATGCTCTCATTCCAAATAATTTATTACTGAATCTGTTCTTGATAATCTTTTAGATATTAGACTTCTTTGATAAATCATTTTTTGATCAATACAAACAATTCGTAAAACTAAAATTGGAGAACAAACTTTAGAAAGTATTGGATTCATGGGTGTGGCATGGATGCCACACGTTTTCCATCCTTGCGCTGCATTTAAAGCAATGCTTAAAACTGGCTCAGGATGTCGTGTATGGAAAACAAAAGGTTTTTCTTGCGTAGCAGTGCTCCTCATTTTGACCTTTCAAAAGTAGAAATAATGCCTACGCAAAGGTATAAAAATTAAATCAATAAAATGAGGCAGTACTGATTTTAGAAAATCAAATATTGAACATTTTTTGATTTATACAAGTTATCTATTCAATATTTTCAATATCTATTAAATTTTGGCGTGGCATAAATTGAAAATAAAGTTATGCCAGATCGGCAAATAAAAATGGTTGTGGTCAGCAAGACTAACCACAACCATTTTATCTTTATTGTATAAGTACAAGAATCATCGGTGAATCAATCACAACGTAAATGTATGATGACCCACCTGTTATTCTTTATGACTTAGCCAACAACATGTTTTTGCACAAGAACAGATCCAACAGAATAACCAGCACCGAATGAGCACAGTACACCATATTCACCATCATTAACTTCGTGTGCAGTACGATGCAATGCAATGATTACACCTGCTGAAGACGTGTTGGCAAATTCATCTAAAATAATCGGCACAAGTGAACGGTCAGCATCTTTGCCCACGACATATTTCAAGATTAGATCATTCATGCTGGCATTGGCTTGGTGTAACCAAAAACGCTTCACATTGCTTGGTGCAATAGCATTTTTCTCAAGTTGCGCGGTAATAATTTTAGCCACCAACGGACAAACTTCTTTAAAGACTTTACGACCATCTTGACTAAATAATTTATCATCTACCACCGCATCTTCACTGCGGTTTAAGTAACCGAAGTTGTTGCGAATGTTATTTGAAAATTGAGTAAATAAATGCGTATCTAAAATTTCAAAACCACTCTTGCTGGTCGTATCTTCAATAATAGATGCTGTTGCAACATCACCAAAAATGAAGTGACAGTCACGTGAACGGAAATCGGTATGACCCGAGGTGATTTCGACATTGACTAACAATACACGGCGTGCCCCACATTTGATGGCATCTGCTGCTTGTTTTAAACCAAAAGTTGCAGCAGAACATGCCACATTCATGTCATAAGCATAACCTTGAATACCCAAAGCAGATTGAATTTCAATGGCTACAGCAGGATAAGCACGCTGGATGTTTGAACATGATAAAATAACCACATCGATATCTTCTGCCGTTACCCCTGCATTTTCCATCGCTTGTTTAGCCGCAGTTACGCCCCATTCCGCTTGAATAGAAAGCTCATCATTACTGCGTTCACGCAACCGTGGATACATGCGTTTTGGATCTAACACACCTGATTTTTCAGCAACATAACGGCTTTTAACACCAGATGCTTTTTCAATAAATTCAGCATTTGAACCGCGACGTTCTTCTATTTCACCCGCTGCAATTTTGTCAGCATTGTCGTGGTTAAACAGTTCCACATAAGCATTTAAACTGGTTACTAACTCTTCATTGGTAATGGCTTCTTCTGGATGATACAAGCCTGTACCTGTAATACGAATGCCCATGTAAAACTCCTACTAAACTAATCTCGCGCTATGTTAACTAATGCCTAATTGATTCCATACTTTTTGCAATCTGGTTGGAGAAATCGGCATCTTGGTTTTCATTGGCTGTGAGAACAAAGAAATACGAAATTCTTCAATCATGAAGTACAGTTCTTTTAGGCGCGCATCATTTTTAAACTTAAATAATTTTTCCATCCATGGGTCAACTTGATCAATGGCAGAATTGTCTCTTTGTAGGTTATTTGGCAAGCGCTCTAAACGCAAGACCAATGCCTTCAAATAACGAGGGAATTCCTGCCATATGTCCGAAGATTTGACATATACAAAGTTGGAAAGAGCCATTAAATCAAGCTGATCTTCAATGTCATCAATATTTTTCCCAAACAGAGAGTCGTCTAAAACCAACAATTTCCGACGAATATCCTGCCATTGAATATAAATATCGCTCAGTATTAATAATGCCTCTTGTCCGTGCGTAAGGAAAGATTTTTTTACATTTAAAATTAAATTTTGAAACTCTTCAGTATTGACAGGAAGATCTTTTATTGCCATCTGTAGGGTGGCGTAAACCAACATTTGCTCTAACTGAGCTTTATCACCCAATGGCGAATAGGCCAAAGCCAGCGGTTTTGAAATCTGTTTTTTCAGTTGCCGAATCAGATCCCCCAACTGCATATACACCAAACGAATCACCCCTTCACGGTGCTGACGAATAGCTTCAGCTTGATCATTAAAGGTTTGAATCACTACACCCGATTCATCTTTTGCATCCAGCTCTGCAAAAGCTTTCACTGGAACTAAAGCTTGATATTGCTTAACAATCACGCCTGTCACTTTCTGCGAGGCTTCAAAAGTAAAACTTTCAGGGAAAGTATTAAATTCACCTTTAAGCTGTTTGACTGGACTATGTGTTTCTGTGCGGCAACGGGCTTTCAGCTCAACTAAATCACGTCCTTTTTCAATCACATGCCCTTTTTCATCAATCACTTTAATGAATGGCAACAAATACTGATCAATACGTTCAAAACTAAAGTCTTTCGCTGTGATTTGCTCCGCGCGTAATTGAAATGCCAAATAACTAAAAATGTGTTCCCGTAAATGTACTGCATCAATGCCTTTCATCAACTTACGTGCTGTATCAGGAATAGGCACCAAATTTCGACGTTTATCCTTCGGTAACGATTTTAATAAGGCTTCAATCAAATCCTGTCGCCAGCCGGGAATTCCCCATGACCAAATATTTTCATCGACCTGCGGCAAAGCCTGTACAGGAATTTTAACTGTAGCACCATCTTCATCATGACTTGGGTCAAAGCGATAACTGGCTGCAAAACGCAATGAACCATTGTGCAGATGGTCAGGAAATTGCTGCGTAGTTGGACGATCATTCATCCACAGCGCATCATCATCGACAAATAAATAACGCGTATTTTGGGGTTCTATCGTCGCTCGCCAATCTTCAAAGGCACGTCGGCTTGCGACCTCCTCAGGCACTTTTGACGCATAAAATTGATAAATGGTTTCTTCATCCACCACCAAATCACGACGACGTAATTTGTCCTCAACACGTTCTACTTCTTCTAGTTTCTGTAAATTGTGTTTTAAGAATGGCGGTGTAACACCCAAATGACCTGTGGTTAAAGCATCCCGCAAAAAGATTTCATGTGCAGCAGATTGATCAACTTTTTCATAATTCATCAAACGCTTCGGTTCAATAATTAAACCAAACAATGAAATTTGATCATAGGCATTCACAATACCCGCTTTTTTCGACCAATGCGGTTCAAAATAGTGATGCTTCAACAAATCAGGGGCAGCAAGTAGAATCCATTCAGGTTCAATTTTTGCCAAAGTCCGTAAATACACTTGAGAGGTTTCCACCATCTCAAATGCCATCACCCAAGATGCACCACCTTTATGTAACGTCGATGCAGGGAAAATTCGGGCTTTTTGCTGACGCACTGCCATATAGACATTTTTTTCATCGGTCTTATTGGCAATAAACGAAAGGAGTCCTGTCAATAAAGCACGATGTAAGTTTTCATAACTGGCTTTTTTATCATTAAAGGAAAGCTTTAAACCCTGAGCCAATTCAGAGAGTTGCTCATGGGTTTTTTTCCATTCGCGTAAACGCAACCAACTGAGAAAATGCTGACGCGCGAAATTACGACGCTTATTTTCATTCATCGATTCACGGTTATTCTGCAAAGTTTCCCATAACTTAATGTAGAACAGAAAGTCAGAATCGCCCTCTTTAAATAACGCATGTTTTTGGTCGGCTTGGGTTTGTTTATCATTTGGGCGTTCACGTGGGTCTTGCACAGCAAGCGCCGCCACAATAATCAATACTTCATTGAGCACACCAAAATGTGCACCGCCTAATATCATTCGTGCCAAACGCGGGTCAATCGGCATCTTTGCCATTTGCTGACCGATTTTGGTTAAGGAACCTTCCCCTTGCGTAGCAGTACTACTCACTCTTTTAGAAAGAGGGTCTTTTTCAAGTCCCCCTTTATCAAAGGGAAATTTAGAGAGATTTTCTTTATCAGCTTCAGCTTCAGCTTTAGGAGAACTTTTTTCATTCATCGCCCCAAGCTCAATCAATAGCTTACGACCATCATTGACCAAGCGATGGTCTGGCGGCTCAATAAAGTCAAAAGCTTCCAAATCGCCCAGATTGAGACTTTGCATTTGCAAAATCACCGATGCGAGATTGGTACGCTTAATTTCAGGTTCAGTAAATTCAGGACGACTTTGAAAGTCATCTTCTGAATACAAGCGAATACACACACCCGGTGCAATACGACCACAACGCCCTTTACGCTGATTGGCTGCGGCTTGAGATACAGCCTCAATTGGTAAACGCTGAACCCGTGAACGATAGCTATAACGTGAAATACGGGCAAAACCACTATCAATGACATAACGGATATTCGGTACGGTTAGGGCCGTTTCAGCAACGTTGGTGGCAATAATAATACGTCGTCCACCACCACCCGGACTAAAAATCTTTTGCTGTTCAGCCAAAGCTAAGCGAGCATATAATGGTAAAATTTCCGTATGCCGCGGGCCATGCTTTTGTAAGGTTTCTTGTAGTTCACGAATTTCTTGTTCTGTACTGGCAAAAATTAGAATATCGGCATGTTCAGGATGGCCTTTTTGTTGCGCATCAGCAAAACATTCTTCTACCGCTTGAACCACTGCACGTGGTAAGTTTTCTTCAAAATCATCAAATTCATCATCATCACTGCCACCAATGCTCATTTCTGAAATGGGGCGATAACGAAGCTCTACAGGAAAACTTCGCCCTTCCACTTCAAAAACGGGTGCATCAAAAAAGTAACTGCTAAAGCGATTTACATCTAAGGTTGCTGAAGTAATGATAACTTTTAAATCACGACGTTTATGCAGAAGTTGTTTTAAATAACCCATAATAAAGTCGATATTGAGCGAACGCTCATGCGCTTCATCAATAATAATGGTGTCATATTTGGTTAAATAGCGATCATTCGCCAGTTCAGCCAACAAAATACCATCCGTCATTAAACGGACAATCGAATCTTGCGAACCTTGTTCATTAAAACGGATTTTAAAACCAATCGATTCACCCAGTTTTTCACCGACTTCTTCGGCAATACGCTGCGATACACTACGTGCCGCAAGACGACGCGGTTGGGTATGACCAATCATCCCAGTTAAACCACGTCCAGCCAGCATGGCAATTTGTGGTAACTGTGTGGTTTTCCCCGACCCCGTTTCCCCTGCCACAATAATCACTTGATGTTGTTGAATGGCTTCAATCAGCTGATCGGCAGATTGGGTAACGGGTAAATCTTGATTTAGCCGAATATTTGGGAGCCGCGATAGACGTTCACGTACTTTATGGTTAGATTTTTCAAAAAGTTCTTGATATTGCACCTCACTGGCATCTTTACCTTTGCGTAGTCGATTTAAACGATGACGGTCACGTGCCATGACCCATTGATCTACATTTAAATGACTGAACACAGATAATTTATCCCAAAACAAAAAATTGAACTGTGTATTTTACGCTGTAACGCTCTTGAGAGAAAGACAACATAATATTTATTGATTATGTTTAATGAAAAGAATATTCAAAAGCATAAAAATAGCGCACGCCCCCAAGCTAAAATCGAATATTTTCATATTTTGACCCTGTTCAAAACAGTTTTTTATAAAAATAATTTACCCTTAATAACATTGCCCTAATCAGAAAAAGAAATTTAATTTTAAAAATTTACCCTTGAATTTTAGTTCATGAACCTTCATGTTCTTAAGCAAGCTGAAGAACTGATATTTTGTCATTAGTCCATCATCTTTGTATGGCTAAAATAGGCAGAAACATCAGATTTGCTGGAATTGTAAGCTTTACAGCACTTAATTCGGTTTTTCCGATTTGAATGATGTAAAAATACTGTTTCAGCAATAACAAAAAATTCGCTATTCTTTTAGAAATTAAATACAAACCTCGATCATGGAGACAATGATGAGCTTAATTAATACAGAAGTTAAACCATTCAAAGCACAAGCATTCCTTAACGGTCAATTTATTGAAGTAACTGAAGCTGACCTTAAAGGAAAATGGTCTGTATTCTTCTTCTATCCAGCTGATTTCACTTTTGTTTGCCCAACTGAACTTGGCGACCTTGCAGATAATTATGCTGAATTCAAAAAATTAGGCGTTGAAATCTACTCAGTTTCTACTGACACTCACTTTACTCATAAAGCTTGGCACGATTCTTCAGCAGAAATCAAAAAAATCGAATACCCAATGGTAGGCGATCCAACTTGGACACTTGCTAAAAACTTTGAAGTATTAATCGAATCTGCTGGTCTTGCTGATCGTGGTACTTTCGTTATCGATCCTGAAGGTAAAATCCAAATCGTTGAAATCAACGCTGGTGGTATTGGCCGTGATGCTTCAGAACTTCTTCGTAAAGTTAAAGCAGCTCAATACGTTCATGCTCACCCAGGTGAAGTTTGCCCAGCTAAATGGCAAGAAGGCGATGCGACTTTAGCGCCTTCAATCGACCTAGTGGGTAAAATCTAATTTTTATTAGATTGAACTGATTCAAAAAAACCACGCTTTTTAGCGTGGTTTTTTATTGCTTAAATTTTTATTAACTTTATCACATTAGACTCTAATCTAAAGTCTGAACACCGCCACCATTTACAAAAATGGTTTGTCCACTCACCCACGATGAAATTGGTGCAGCCAAATACAATATTGCTCCAGCAATATCGTCTGCCGTTCCCAGTCTTTTAATGGGTGTATGTTGCAACATTCTTGCTTCAATTTCTGGAGTAAGCACACTTGCCAAAGCAGCGGTTCGCGTTGCACCAGGTCCTACAGCATTAATTCGAACGTCTGGGCCAAAATCAAAGGCTAAGTTCGCCACCATATGGTTGACAGCAGCTTTAGAGCTTCCATAGCCACTCATATCTGGAGATGTATTTTTACTGGACATTGAAGATGTCATTACAATAGAACCATAACCTGATTTTTTCATATGCGGTACACATAACTGGCTTAAACGCCAGCCGCTAAAGACATTAAGCTCATAATCACGTTTGATGTCATCAATGGTAATTTGAAAAGGATTTTCACGCCCTCCACCTCCACCACCTGCATTGTTAATTAAAATATTGACCGTACCAAAAGTTTTCACGGTTAAATCAACAAGATCAACCAGACTCTGATCATCTAAAATATTACATTGTACAGCTAAAGCTTGTACGCCTATTTGCTCAACCTCTTCCACCACTTTTTGAGCTTTTTCTATATTTAAATCAGCAATAACAATATGTGCACCTGCTTGTGCTAAAAGTAATGCTGTTGCCTTACCAATACCATCCGCACCCCCTGTAACAATAGCGACTTTATCTTTCAGGTTAAAAAGCTCATTCATTTTCATGCTGATACCTTTTATAAAATTTTATATGAGTGAAGAAATACTATCATTCTGATCAGTTTTATATCATTGCATAACTTTTTGATATCTAGATTTAACTGCATAGGTAACATTTTATTAACTTTCAATAAACTAGAAATTTAAAATTGATTGATCTCTTTTCAATTATTCTTTCTTTTTTGTATATTACACTTACTTGTTTGCTTTTATTTTCCTGTTACAAATTTGCTCTACATTCATCAGGTCTTTTTCATTACCTTTAAATAAAACAAAGGTCGCATAAAAGTCTATAAAAAAAGAAGAAAAAGGAGTTACTTATGGGAACAATGCTTATCGTAACTTCTTATAAATACAATGCTTCTTCGCGGTATTTAAAAATTTTTTATAATAATGGCTCAGGAGAGCTATACCACCCTGTACCTGAATTTATCTACAATAATTTGTTGCGCTGTAGTGACAAAACAGCCTTTGTACATAAGTACTTAGAATACGATGTGCATTTTACTCGTGTTTCAATTCAATAAATTAAAAAATATGCAATAAATCATAGTGATAAGACCAATATATAACGTAAAAATGTTCAAATATTAGTTTGAACATTTTTACAATTCATATTGATTAAAAAACACCCTACACTGGCAATCTAAGCGCTGTCAGAAGCAGCATTATTTATAACAAATCATAAATAATCCTGCCCCTATAGACAAAGTCATACTGATGAAACGTCCATCATTTTCGACCAATTCAATAAATTTTTTAACTTCCGCAGCGTGAGAGATGACATTATCAACAATCAAAACACCGCCCTGTGGATGAATCATTTTTTGTAAAAAAATCCAGTAATCGACATAAGCATCACGCTCAGCATCTAATAAGATAAAATCATAGTGATTTGCACTATTTTCAAGAAAGTTTTGCGCATCACCGACCCAAAAATCAATCACATGATCCAATGCCAACTCTTGAGCATATTGCTTTGCTTGAGTTGTCCGAGATTGATCTATTTCTAATGTGGTTACATGACCTTGCGTTTCTTGCGCGGCATCTGCCAGCCATAAAGTCGAATACCCTGTTGAAGTTCCAATCTCTAGAATACTCTGAGATTGCTGAATACGAATTTGCATGGCTAGAAATAATGCAGAGTCTGGTTCAATATTTCGATAACGCTGGATACGATCAGTTTGCAAAGCATCAAATTTGATAAAATTTTGATACAACTCTTGCATCCGTTGTTGAAATACCAAACTCATGCTCATATCAGATGTCTCTATTTTTAGTGTTTGTACCGAGTGTAACTTATCTATAATAAAAATATATACTTAAGCCGTTTCTTGAATCAAATTAAATCGTGGTAATACTTGACCATCCGATAAAGTAACGGTCTCTTGAAACATCTCTAATGGACGTACCCACATCGAATAATCACCATATAAACACTGATAGACCACCAACTTTTCACCTGTTTCACTGTGTGTCGCCACATGAAAAACTTGATATAAATTCCCTTTATAATGTTGATAAATTCCAGATTTAAGATTCATTGATTTTTGCCTAGTGAAAAACTTTCCTCTCATCATAATCAAATTTTCTATTGATCATTACATAAATCCCATGCTTTCCATAAAATATTCAATAAACACTTGAATATTCACATTAAAGCCTTATCTTTCAAGTTAAAACATCACTTATGTTGATGAAAAATAAAATAATCTATTTATTCGATTGTTTTTATTAAAATGAATTATTTTACCTATTTAAAAATTTATCTTATGATGACTGCATTCAATAGACATTTACTCCTTTGGAGACCTTTGCCATGTTAGATCAAAATACTTCAGCACAATTAAAAACCCTACTTGAACGCTTAGAAAGTCCAATTGAAATTGTGGCATCACTCAATGATTCCGATAAATCAGACAAAATTAAAGAATTGGTCACTGAAATTGCAGCATTATCCGATCAAGTGACTGCTCGTTTTGATGGCAGCAATAGCCGTCGTCCAAGTTTTGGCATTGCCAAAGTCGGTGAGCAACCACGGGTGAACTTTGCTGGCTTGCCGATGGGACATGAGTTCACCTCTTTAATTTTAGCTTTGTTACAAGTATCAGGTTATGCGCCTAAAGTATCTGATGAAGTGTTGGCACAAATTAAAGGCTTAAACTTAACGGCTGATTTTGATGTGTTCGTGTCTTTAAGCTGTCATAACTGTCCTGACGTGGTGCAAGCTTTAAACCTGATTGCCATTAACAACCCAAATGCCACTGCCACCATGATTGATGGCGCGTTCTTCCAAGATGAAGTAGAACAACGCAAAATCATGGCTGTACCGATGTTGTTCCAAAATGGTGAGCATATTGGTCAAGGTCGTATGACTTTGGAAGAAATTGTGGCAAAACTCGATACACACTCATCGAGTAAAGATGCGCAAAAACTTAATGCCAAAGGGGTGTTTGATGTACTGGTGATTGGTGGTGGTCCTGCGGGCAATACCGCAGCAATTTATGCGGCACGTAAAGGCATTCAAACCGGTATTGTGGCGGAACGCTTTGGCGGTCAGGTCATGGATACCATGGACATTGAAAACTACACCTCAGTGCAAAAAACACAAGGTCCAAAATTTGCTGCTGAAATGGAAGCGCATGTGCGTGCTTATGATGTCGACATCATGAACTTACAAAAAGTGGCTGCCATTAAAGGTGCTGATGAAACCGTGAATGGTTTGGTTGAAGTGACATTGGAAAATGGCGCTAAACTGGAATCCAAAACCATTATTTTATCGACTGGTGCACGTTGGAGAGAAATGAATGTACCGGGCGAGCAAGAATACAAAACTCGTGGTGTAGCGTACTGCCCACACTGTGACGGTCCCTTGTTTAAAGGCAAACGTGTTGCAGTGATTGGTGGCGGGAACTCAGGTGTGGAAGCGGCAATTGACCTTGCAGGGATTGTTGAGCATGTGACTTTGGTTGAGTTTGATACCAAACTGCGTGCCGACCAAGTCTTGCAAGACAAACTCAACAGCTTGCCCAATACCACCGTGATTCTGAATGCACTCTCGACTGAAGTCGTGGGCGATGGTTCACAAGTCACAGCACTCAAATACAAAGACCGTGCTACGGATATCGAACATACCATTGAGCTTGCAGGTATCTTTGTACAGATTGGTTTACTACCAAATACGGATTTCTTAAAAGCATCCCATGTGGAGCTTTCAAACCGTGGTGAGATTGTGATTAATGACCGTAATGAAACCAATGTGAAAGGTGTGTTTGCGGCAGGTGACTGTACCACTGTGCCATACAAACAAATCATCATTGCCACAGGTGAAGGTGCCAAAGCATCGCTATCCGCTTTTGATTACATCATCCGTTCAGGGCAGTAAATAATAAAAAGAGGTTAAAGTGTCCCCAAACACTTTAACCTCTTAAATTATTGGTTATTTGACTATTATTTTTCTTAAATATTCCAGTTTTACTGGAACTTTGTAGGCTAATGCCTACGTTCTTTTTTATATCTGCAATGTGTAAATCTAAAGTGTCCCCAAGCACTTTAGATTTACCGTTACATTAATTTTTTTTATTTTGCGGGCTTATCTTTTTACTTTTCCCAAGCTTTTTTTATTTAATTAAGCAAGTATTGTTCCAACTTAATGGAAAATATTAAGATTTAAATAAGTTCAATCCTTTAAATTTTTCCATCAATTGCACTTGTGTTTCTATGTGCTCAGGATGCGGTGTAATGCAGTCAATTGGACATACTGCAATACAGGTTTGGTGCTCATAAAAACCAACACATTCGGTACAACGATCTACATCAATCTCATACACTTTGCTGCCTTCAAAAATGGCATCATTAGGACATTCAGGCAGACACATATCGCAATTAATACATTGATGGGTAATCAATAAAGCCATGCGTTTATCTCTTAGCTCGCGACATATGCCAGTGCAGAGGCGGTAATGTCTTGCATTGAATGCGGTAGATTACGAATGAGTAGGGCATAGTTCATATCAACATCGGCGGGAACAGGAATATCAACGATATAACCCGAGCCTTTGGCTTCAGAAATGGCATGGCCTTTTTTGTCTAAAATTTCAGTCAGTGTAAAAGTGATGTTGCCAGAAGTGGTCATGAGTTCTAATGAATCACCTACCTCAAAACGGTTTTTGACTTCAATTTTAATATAGTTGCCATGACGTTCTAAAACCTCACCCACAAACTGCTGATGGTCAAAACGTGATGAACCCGTTTCGTAGTTTTGATATTCACTATGCACATGACGACGTAGAAAACCTTCGGTATAACCACGGTTGGCTAAACCTTCTAATTGACTCATTAATGCTGGATCAAAAGCTTGACCATTCAGTGCATCATCAAGCGCCTTACGGTAAATTTGTGCAGTACGTGCGCAATAGAAGTAAGACTTGGTACGACCTTCAATTTTTAATGAGTGAATGCCCATTTTCGCTAAACGATCGACATGCTGAACGGCACGTAAGTCTTTAGAGTTCATGAAGTAAGTACCATGTTCATCTTCTTCAGCAGCGAACATTTCTTCTTCATTGCGTTGTAATAAAACCGGCTCGCCAAATTGGTGTTGTTCTATGGCGTGTTGCTCATCGGCATCTTTATTATTGCAGCAAGATGCTGTCTCCAGTGGTTGGACTGGAATGACATCCCCAGATGCATCTTCTGCTGCTTCGTGAATATTATATTCCCAGCGACACGCATTAGTGCAAGCGCCTTGATTTGCATCACGTTTATTCATATAGCCTGAAAGTAAGCAACGACCGGAATAAGCCATACAGAGTGCGCCATGTACGAAAACTTCAATTTCCATATCAGGCACGTTCTGTTTAATTTCTTCAATTTCCTCGATAGATAATTCGCGTGACAAAATGACACGGGTTAAGCCCATATTTTTCCAAAATTTCACCGTTGCCCAGTTCACTGCATTGGCTTGAACAGAGAGATGGATCGAAACTTCTGGAAAATGTTCACGCACCATCATGATTAAGCCAGGATCAGACATAATCAAAGCATCAGGTTGCATGGCAACAACAGGCTCAAGGTCTCGAATAAAATTTTTCAGTTTGCTGTTATGCGGCTGAATATTGACAACCACATAGAATTTTTTGCCTAAAGCATGTGCCTCAGCAATCCCGATTTTTAAGTTGTCATGATCAAACGCATTATTGCGTACACGTAAGCTATAACGTGGCTGTCCT
The DNA here is from genome assembly GCF_002135425.1 of Acinetobacter sp. ANC 4654. NCBI lineage: Bacteria > Pseudomonadati > Pseudomonadota > Gammaproteobacteria > Moraxellales > Moraxellaceae > Acinetobacter > Acinetobacter sp. ANC 4654. The sequence goes on along the minus strand of NZ_NEGL01000006.1, from coordinate 166,197 downwards.
GCATAAACGGCATCGGCTCCATAAGCAAATGCATAACGCATATTCTTAAGTGAACCAGCAGGAGAGAGGAGTTCAGTTACGTGGCAAATAGTCATGAATTAAATAAAGGCATACAAAAAATATGTCTTTATTGTAGGGATATAAAAAAATGATTCAACCTAGTAAAAAGCTCGGATTTCATCAAATTCGCATAGGAATCCGACTAGGCTGGAGTGGCTGTATATAAAAATATGTATGTTCCCCTATGTTAGGATCTTGCTTGTAGATCAGGTTGACTTTTTCAAATCGCTTATCGATTAAACTCAGTGAAATATTTTGTGACTGAGCGTGAAATAGGCTGAACGATATATCCGTAATTTGACCAAAATTGTGTAACTTAGCCAGCCAAAAGCTGACGACATTTGAGCTTATTATGCTCAACACAAATTTTGCAAGATCGACGCCAAAGGCAGTGGCTTTATGACCGTTTACATATCGAGTTATCTATATCGGATTTTTTGTTTATAACCTGTAGCAGCACAAGGTTTTATGACTTGATTATACAAAATTAAGGCGCTGTGAAATTTTGAACAACCTTGATTAACCAGTTGGAATAACAATGATTTTTTATTTTTATGTGGCTAAAATGGTGGTCTTAATATTTTATTAAAAGCTTTGTTGAGCACGTGTACTGCAAGGTTTTGGTCTGTGCAATGCAGGAAAATACCTCAGTGGTAAAGTCCATCTTTTGACTTGAAGAACCGTGCAAAGTTCAAGATTTTTATAAACGACTTATCCAGTAAAGAATATGCAAGACTGTGAGCAGTTTTAGCTTGAAGCCATGATTATGCTTTGCGATTCGGTGGCACAAAAAACCATGCCTACTCTATTTGGAAAATGCCATAAAAGTTCATGACGGCTAGCTCGATGCATTGCATTTAGAAGTGTCTAAAGAAGAAAAATTGCAGGTATCTATATAGAATGTTAAATATCTCCAACGTCATTTCAATGCTCTTTTTGAGTTGAATTAAGCAGATTTAAGTCATCAAAAATTAATCAAAAAAGTTTGAAATATTGCAAAAATTGTATAATCACAACACATTATTTTTAATATGAGCACTGCAAAATTTGCATTTTTAGACCGAACTTCGCCTTTTAGACTGGTTTTTCTTATGCTGTTTACGACTATTATTATTCTTTTGCTTGAAATAGCAGTCTTCATTGCCTTAGTCCACGTGTTTTGTGGTTCAAACTAAGGTTTTGTTCAAATACAGCGCTTATTCAGTCGCTTTTAACTGCTTTAAAATTTGACAATGATCAATGGTGGTATCACTCGAACAGCTCTTGCGTAAGCCTTGGAGCTGCGTGTGAAAAGTCTGTAATTCAGCAATCTTTTCTTCAACTTGTTGAATGTGCTGTTCAATCATTTGATCAACCACTTGGCAACCTGCTTGAGGCTGTTTGACTAATTCAGCGAGCTGATGAATCTCCTGTAATGACATATCTAAAGCACGGCAGCGTTTAATAAAAATTAAGCGTTTTAAGGTCTCCTCATCATAATAACGATAGTTATTGTCACCACGAAAACAGGGCTGAATCAGCTGTTTTTTTTCGTAAAAACGGATGGTGTCTGTGGACAATTGTGTTTTTTGGGAGAGATCACGAATTAAATAATTTTTCATAGTATTCATTTTTGTGCTTGACCTTGGAGTTACTCCATAGTTTTGAATCAGCATAATATAAATAAATGTAAATTGAAAATGGAGTGATCACATGGCATGTTCTTGCAGTCATACCCCCGCACCACAAAAACCGAACAGTAAATTTAGAACAGCGTTGTGGATTGCATTGTTTATTAATGCTGCCATGTTTGTGATTGAATTGATTGGTGGAGCCTATGCACATTCATCCGCGCTTTGGGCAGATTCACTCGATTTCTTTGGCGATGCCATGAATTATGCTATTTCGTTGGCTGTGCTGGGGGCAAGTTTATATTGGCGTGCGACCGTCGCATTGCTCAAAGGTGCAACAATGGCACTGTTTGGTCTGGTTGTCATTGGAAAAACGGCTTATGCCTATGCACAAGGAATTCCACCCGAAGCAATTACGATGGGTGCAATCGGGGCTTTAGCTTTAATTGCGAATGTCATTTCAGCCTTAGTGTTATATGCCTTTCGAGATGGGGACTCGAATATGCAGTCGGTATGGCTCTGTAGCCGTAATGACGCGATTGGAAATGTAGCTGTAATTTTCGCTGCGGTGGGTGTGTTTGGAACAGGAAGCTTAATTCCAGATTTGATGGTGGCTTTGGTGATGTCGATTCTAGGCTTGACTGGGGGTTATCAGGTAATTCAAAAAGCCATGAAAGAGCGACAGGCAAATAAGCGTATCAATCTAGTCGAGGAATGCCCATAAACAATGAGAGCGACATACTCTCATTGTTGAATGCTATTGAATAACGCGAGGAGGAAGATAAATCGTAAATTCATTGATGGGTTCAATTAGTACACTATAGGGATTTAACTGATTCTCGAAAGATACCAGATTCATACGGTCTAAAAGATCAAATTTTGCATGAAGTAGCTTTGCTGGCTTAGCTTGTAGGCGCGTATGCCAAACACGATAAGTACCTAATTTACCGTCTCTGCGATGGTAAAAGCCCGCAAGTGGGTGGGTTAAATAGACCAAGTAAGTTTCTAAATTGGGAAAGCCTTCATAGTGCCATGGGTTTTCATGTGATTGGGTGAGTTGTAGTTCAGCACTGGCCCATTCAGACTGAGTCTGCATTTTATACTGACTGTATAAGCCATCGGGGTCTTGATGGCAGTCAAAATCGAATACCGCAGTATGCCAAGGTAACTGCCACAAATAACGTGGCACAATCAGTGTCCAAGAGTCTAATGTTGTGCCAATAAACCAGACGCAGCGTTCTTGTGTTTCCTGATCAATAACATAAACACGGTAATTGGTCTGTCCCATAGTGAAGTTAGGAAAAGGGCACACCGCAGAAGTAAAATCGACATCTATAAATGGAACGATAGACATTAAAGCCTGTTCTTTCCCTTGATATTGAATGGTGTCCAGCTTAAAGCGTTCTGGAATAATATCTTTAAAACGAATTGGGTCTAGTGCATAAGTAATCAACGCAAAATGTTTTAATTTGCATTGCACATCAAGACCAGTAGGCTTGGGGCGAGGATGCAGAAAATCTGGAAAATTTAAGTTTGGAAAAGTCATTTAATTAATCTGGGATATTTATAATTGTTGAGTCAATATAAAACAAAGTTTACTGCTGAGTAAATAAAGGCTGAAGCATTATTCACTTATTATTTTTAATCGCTTTAGTTTTTCTAATTCAGACAAGCAAGCAAAAGGCTACTGCGACTATGAGTAGGCGATACAAAATTATTTTAAAACCGAATAGTTCCTAGAAAAAGAGTTATTCAAACAACGAACAGACTTTTGAATCAAATACACAGTGCTTTATTGATCATAAAAAATATTTAAAAATAATGGTTTATGTGGTTGTCTTATCCATTTTACTCCAGAAGTTTTGCCAAAGCTGTAGGTATTGTTCAAGTAACTGCTCATAGTCATGTTGTTGAGAGCTACGGTAACTTTGAGTCAGAAGAGCCCAAATATCATCTTCATGATTGTCATCATTGGCTAATTTTTCTGAGTGATCTACCACACCGTGACAAGCATAATATCCATAGGTAAATTGCACATCATATTTTTCTAAATTAATTCTGAGCGCTTCACTGTATTTAATGACCTGTAATTCTGCACAGGCTAAAATTAACAATAAATTATTATAAGAAGGTAGGTGTGGCTGATTGAATTGGTTGAGATCATAGGCTTCCGTCACGACCTGTTTCGGATCTAAAGGGTTAACTTGTAATATTTTCAATAAATCCATAAAGTAAACGAGATGAGATCTTGCTGGCGAACTTAAACTTAGCTCATAGGTATTAAAACCTAACTCATCAATCAAGTTGAGTGATAATAAATAACGCGCATAAGCCTTAGCATGAATACGGTCTACTTCATGAATATTTTCATGATTTTCTAATTGTAAAGCTTGATAAATAACCATACTGAGTGTATCAGTAAAGTTTTTTACAATGGCCGTAAAATAATTGATATGAATGAACTTTAACTGGTCTAAAGACAAAGTTTGGCTGTTAAGACGCGTTAAAATTGGATGCTGAAACAATGGATGTTCTAGGCACTTTTGTTTAAGTTGCTGAACCTCATGAACATGCTTGTTCCATAAGGTTGCCGGAATAGACTTTTTAATAAAACTCAAAGCTTCAAGCCGTGCATTTTCAGATTGAGTGAAAGAAAGTGTACTCATAAGGGGAGGTCAGTCTTTGAATCTTTCAATCATAGTAAAAAAAATATAAATACGCTACACCATTTTTTATAAAAGACTTTCATTTCAAACATTTGCTCTTGTAGAATAAATATAGTAATAAATGATAAACATGAATTTTTTTAATATGATGCAAAAAATGTTATGCTAGTGCATATTTACGCTAGATGATTAAAAAGATGCATTTTTTTCTATTTTATTTTGGTTCATCATACAATGAAAATAAGGTTGGTAGGTAAGTAACATGTCTAAAAAAGACGACATAATTAATACTGCACTGCATCTTTTTAATTCTTACAGTTATAATTCAATTGGCATCGATCGGATTATTAGTGAATCTGGCGTCGCGAAAATGACATTTTATAAATATTTTCCATCTAAGGCGAAACTGATTGAGGAATGCCTGCATCGTAGAAATATGAATCTACAAGAGTCTTTAGATGCCGCGATTGCTAAATGTGACTACAATGACTATCTAGCACATGTAAAAACCATCTTTTTTTGGTATCAGGCATGGTTTCATATGGAAGACTTCAATGGGTGTATGTTTCAGAAGGCCGTTGAAGAAGTCTCTAAAATATATCCATCAACCATGCAACCCGCTATAGAATATAAAGAGTGGTTGCTCGAAAGAATTCGTTTTGCTTTAGAGCAGTTGACAATAAAACAGCCACTTCAGTTGGCTGTACTTTTGACTAGTATTCTCGATGGAATGACGATACAAGCACAAATTGATAAAAATTCGGTCAATATTGAGGAATACTGGAAACGTGTTTATCAGTTAATTCAATTGGAACTCATGGCAGTTTAAATTTTACTGTGCTTTATCGTTTGCTACTTATCAATTTTAAAAAATAAAAAAGCGTGAATATTATAGTTATATATCACGCCTCGCTGAAAGTTCTTGGTTTAGTATTAATATTGAAGTCTCTTTCATAATGAAATTGGCTAAAATATTAATACTATGAGGAGTTTGAAAACTCCCTTCTTATGTTGTTTTTATACTTGTAAAGTGCCCTCTGGATGTATTATAAACTTCAGCTAAATAAAACAAATCAGTAGTATACAGACCTGTCTGTTTATGTTTGAGATTATAGGTACTTTTATTGCTTAAGACAACAATTTTTAGTCAGTTTTTTGACAAATTCTGACCAAAAATGTTGGTGTGGTTAAAATTTACCCATATTTGTTCAGATTTAATAAAAAATAAATCTTTGAAAATAAAAAAAAACCGAGGAAATCCCTCGGTTTTTCAATATAACGCGGTATTATTTTTCAACAAATGCACGTTCAACCACATAATCGCCAAGCACACCCATACGAGGCGATTCTTTTAGGCCATGCTGGTCTAAAAGTGCAACAACGTCTTTTAGGAATGCAGGGCTACCGCAAAGCATTGCACGGTCAACTTCTGGATTAAAACGTTCCAAACCAATCTTTTTAAAGATTTCACCACTTTCAATTGCCGTGGTTACACGACCTTGGTTTGGATATTCTTCGCGTGTTACCGTTGGGTAATAAACCAGCTTGTCTTTAATGCCTAATTCTTCGAAAAATTCATGGTTTGGAAGTTCATTATTAATTAAATCTTGGTAGGCCAATTCAGAGATGAAACGTGTACCGTGAACAACAATCACTTTTTCAAAGCGTTCATAGGTTTCAGGATCACGAATGGTTGCCAAGAATGGCGCAAGACCCGTACCTGAAGAAAGTAGGTACAAGTTTTTACCTGGGTTTAAGTCATCAAGCACTAAAGTACCTGTAGGCTTTTTAGAAACTAAGATTTCGTCGCCCACTTTTACTTTTTGTAAAATAGAGGTTAAAGGACCATCTGGCACTTTAATTGAGAAAAACTCTAATTCTTCTTCGTAGTTAGCACTGGCAATAGAATAAGCACGCATTAAAGGCTTACCGTTTACTTCAAGACCAATCATCACAAATTGACCATTTTTAAAACGTAGCGCAGTGTCACGCGTGGTTTTAAAACTGAATAATGTGTCATTCCAGTGGTGGACGTGAGTAATCTTCTCGACGTTGAAAGCAGCCATTAAAGGTCTCAATAAATTATCAAATTAGAACAGCTTACTATTCTAATCTAAAAACATTCTCGATAAACTGAATATATTTAATTGAGCTTATCAGAAAAATTGATTATGACTGAACTTAAAGTGCCTGTTATTGGGTATATGAACTCGCCTTATCGTGAAAAATTTGGTATTCCGAGACAACCTAATTTGGTTCAAGTCGAATCTTATATTGAAATGGTTGAACCTTATAATGATTTATTGGCGTTCGAAGGCATTGATGCCTTTAGTCATTTGTGGTTAATTTGGCAGTTTCATGACAATAAAAATCAACAAGATAGCCATAAATTTCGCCCTCAAGTCCGACCACCACGTTTAGGCGGGAATAAGAAAGTAGGTGTATTTGCGACACGGAGTATGTATCGTCCTGCACCTATGGGTTTGTCTGTGGTGCAGTTGAAAGAAGTGAGAAAAGTCGGTAAGTCTGTTCGTGTTTATGTAACAGGGAGTGATTTGCTCAATGGCACACCCATTTTAGATATTAAGCCATATATTCAATATTCAGATGCAGTTGTTGCTGCAAAAAGTGGTTATGCACAACATGAGCCTGAACGAATGCTGGTTATTTGGAGCGAAAGTGCGGAGCAACAAAAGCAAGAGTTGATTCAGGCACAAAGCTTAGATAATCGAATTGTGAGTGAATTAGAACAAGTTTTATCCTTGGACCCAAGACCTGCTTATCAAAATGATGCAGCGCGGATTTATAAAATGAGTTTTGCTCATTTGGATGTGAGTTTTTCTGTTGGATTGGACAGCATTACGGTTGTGGATATTGTTCAACTCTAGCGTAGGGTAATCCAGCAAAGCACACTGATTAAAACGAGCATATGTAGCATTTGAACAGGAACGAATACGCGTGCGAATTTCCAGCCACCCGTTAAAGTCGCATTAATAGATTTCGAAATTGCATGAGCGCCTAAGCCTAAAATCATGGCATAGAGTAATGTTGAGTTGGTTGGATCACCTTGAATGACCACTGCCGCTGCGGCTGCGTGAATTTCAAAGAGTGAAGCTAACAGCGTTCCTGCAATTAATCCGGCATCCCCAAGTAAAAGATTGAGTCCATAAATTCCTGCTTGAATAATGGTTAATGTCCCTGCAATGATGGCAGCTTCTTTTAAGCTAAACATTCGGCTATCGATTAATTCTATATTTTCAGATGCTTTGGCGTTACGTAAAAGCCATAAAGCACAGAGAGCAAGAATAATGATGGCAAGCAATGACGGGAAAATTAAAACTTTTAACCAACTTACAGACACGCCAGCAATAATAATTAACAACAGCAATAAGGTAGAAATGCAGGACATCAGTGCTGCACCTGCATTTGAGTTTGCTTCTGCACGACCTGAACGTACTTCCATACCTAAACTGGCGATAGTGGCTGTACTCGATACAAAACCAGATGCAATGGAGGAAAGCATGAGGGCATTTTTTGAAGACAGTAAGCGTTTTGCAATATGCGCTAAAGTTTGAACCACCAGTATGAGTGCAAGCAGTTTTAAAATAATATAAGGGTTGAGGACTGAACCCCATAAAGGTGTGTTTGGGGTCAGCGGTAAACCAATTAAAATCAGCGCGAGTAAAAATAAACCATCTTTAAATTCAGCTTCGGTAATCCATTTGCTTGCAATCCCATGTATTGAATGTTTCATCATTAAAATAATGGTTAGTACAACGGATAAACTTGCAGCCAGTGTAATGTTCCAAAGACAAAGTGCACCGATAAAATAGGTCATCACAAAGGCCAGTTCGGTGGTTACACCAGGATCTTTAAGCTGGTTTTTAAGCGAAAAAATACCAATTCCACCAATAATAATTGCACCGACCAGACCAAAAATAGCGCCAAAAGTAAAACAGAGCGCACCAAGTAAGGCACAGATGACAAATGAACGAACGCCAGCAAAGCTATGTTGATTTTCACGTTGTTTACTTCTTTCACGCTCTAAACCGATTAATAAACCACAACCCAAAGCCGCAGCCATAATCATCAGTAATTCTTGAAATGATGTGCTTTGAAGCGATAGATTAAGCAGATTATTCACAGTATTAATCCAAAAACTTAAGGTTGAGGAATATGGCGGTTAATTGAACAGTGTGTAAAGCATTATTGGCTATAAATCAGCGAAAGTAAAAGTATAATCGTCGTTAAATGAAGAGCAGTGATCCTCTTTATTTGAAAGTGAGATAGGGGATCAAGAAAGTTAATTTAATGCTTAAGTACTTATTTTTATAAAAGTGATTTAAGCCAGATGAAATTTAGTTTGCTATAGTATTGCGATGTTTTGGGGCTTAGAACAATGAATTTTAATTTTGAAATGGACACATCTTGGTGTCTAGAACAATTACAAAAAGATGAACGTATTACCGAGCGCAATAAGCTACTGATACAAACGACACATCGACAACGTGAGCAGCTCAAGTGGCATCCATTGCAGTGGATTGCAAATTTTGATCTGGTGGATCAATCGCACCCTCAATCCACCCTGACTTTAAACCGTTTATGTCAGTGGATTGCAGAAAAAGCCAATATTCCTTTTTATATTATTGATCCTTTAAAAGCAGATGTGCAGGCATTGACCAGTGTGATGTCGCAAGAATTTGCTGTACGTAATAAAATTTTAGCAGTTGAAATTCAAGCAGATAAAGTATTTATTGCAACGGATCAACCTTATAAAACAGAATGGGTTGCGAACTTAGAACACAGTCTTTTACCGAAAAAAATTCAGCGTGTATTGTTAAGTCCAGACCAGTTACAGCGCTATTTGGTGGAATATTACCAAGTTAGCCGCGCTGTAAATTCATCGCAAAAAGCCAATGCTTATGATCGTGATCACAAAGGGGTAGAAGCTCTTTTACAACTGGGAGATACTCAAAACCCAGATGCCAATGATCAACATATTGTCAAGCTTGTGGATTGGGTTTTACAGTTTGCTTTTGAACAAGGCGCGAGTGATATTCATCTCGAACCGCGCAAAGATGCAGGAAAAGTGCGCTTTCGAATAGATGGTGTGTTGCATACCATTTATAAAATGCCAGCCAATACACTGACTGCGGTGATTTCACGGATTAAAATTTTAGGTCGGATGAATGTGGCTGAAAAGCGTAAACCTCAAGATGGACGCTTAAAAACCCGTACTCCGAAAGGGCAAGAAACAGAGCTACGTTTATCGACTTTACCGACTGCGTTTGGCGAAAAAATGGTGATGCGTATTTTTGACCCTGAAGTTTTGGTCAGAAGTTTTCAACAGTTGGGCTTTGAAGGCGATTTACTTAGTGATTGGCAAGCCTTAACGTCGCATAGTCACGGCATTATTTTGGTGACGGGGCCGACGGGTTCGGGAAAAACCACGACCTTGTATTCTTCACTAAAACAGCTGGCAACAGAACAAGTGAATGTCTGTACCATTGAAGACCCGATTGAAATGCTTGAACCGAGTTTTAACCAAATGCAGGTCAATCAGGGGATTGATTTGGGCTTTGCCGATGGCGTGCGTGCTTTAATGCGTCAAGACCCCGATATTATTATGGTGGGCGAAATTCGAGATCATGATACTGCAAATATGGCGATTCAAGCTGCGCTGACAGGTCATTTGGTGTTATCTACTTTACATACCAACGATGCACCTTCAAGTCTGACTCGATTACATGATTTGGGTATTCAGCCCTTTTTAACTGCGGCGACCCTTTTAGGGGTTCTGGCACAACGTCTGGTGCGGAAACTGTGCCCACATTGTAAACAAGAAACCTTTATTAATGAGCAAGAGTGGAAGCATTTGACTTTTGATTACGAGATCGAGATGCCAAATTTTGTGTTTCATGCTGTTGGTTGTGAAGCATGTCGTCACACAGGATATAAAGGTCGTATTGGTATTTATGAATTTATGCCTCTAAGTTTAGAGAGTAAACAACTGATTGGGGCAAATGCTAACTTAAACCAGTTACGTCATCAGGCGAAAAAAGAAGGCATTGAACCCCTTCGAATTGCGGGTGCACGTAAAGTTTTAGCAGGCATGACCACTTTAGAAGAAGTTTTGCGTGTGGTGCCTTTAAATTAAGCTATTGGTGAAAATTAAGAAATCTTAAGATTCACCTCATCTTGATTTGTTTTAATGACTTTATCGAAAAGGTGAACAAAAAGATGAGGGTTTTAAGCATGAATATGATTTCAAAAGCAGCTTTAATTGCAGGTTTGATGGGTGCAACGACATTTGCTATGGCAAATACCACAGTGAATCAAGCTGCAATTGCACCGCAAGTGACCACGACGGTTAAACAGGCGTTGACTTTAAAAGACAACACTAAAGTACAGCTTAAAGGTTATGTCGTTAAAGCTGTAGGGGATGAAAAATATCAATTCCGCGATAATACGGGCACGATTACGGTCGATATTGATGATGAGTTATGGCAAGGTAAACCAATCTCTGCAAAAACACCTGTCACCTTGATTGGTGAAGTCGACATCGATTATAAACCTATGAAGCGTGTTGAAATTGATGTGGATGCGGTTAAATTCTAAGTCATTCACGTAGCTGAAATAAAAGATAGCCGCGGTTTAAGCAAATATCTTTCTCAAAACCACATGAGTTATTCATGTGGTTTTTTCAATTTAATGCCTTTTAAAGCATGTTATCTTAAAAGTAAATCATGCCTAAATATGAGAACAACAGATGCGAATCTTACTGGCAGAAGATGATGCCTCCCAAGCAGAAAGCATAAAAACATGGCTAGAAATGGATGGTTATAATATTGATTGGGTTGAGCGTGGTGATTATGCCATTTTAGCCCTTGAACAGCATCAGTATGATTGTGTGTTACTGGATCGTGGACTTCCTAAAATCAATGGCGATGACATTCTTAAAATTATACGCGCACAACAGCAACCCACGCCCGTAATTTTTATTACAGCGCAGGACAGTATTCATGATCGTGTTGAAGGTTTAGATTTGGGGGCCAATGATTATTTGGTCAAACCTTTTAGTTTGGAAGAACTTTCAGCCCGTGTACGCTCGCAATTACGACAACATCAAGCTCAAGTGGGGCAATATCTTCATTTTGCCAATTTACAATTAGACCCACAAGCAAAAACCCTAAAGCAAGATGGTCAACCCATCAATCTCACTGCAAAAGAGTTTCAAATTTTGCATAAGTTAATGCAAAAACCAGATCATGTGGTCACACGTGAACAACTCGAAGAATCTTTATATGCGTGGGGCGATGAAATAGAGAGCAATGCGATTGAAGTTTTTATTTATCAATTGCGTAAAAAAATAGGTAGCCAATATATTAAAACCATTCGCGGTTTAGGCTATCGCATGAGTCACGATTAATATGCGCAAAACAGTCTCTTTACAAACCAAACTGATTAAAATGTCATTATTCAGTTCAATTCTGACAGGACTGTTGGCATTGTTGCTGTTTGTGCTGATTTCAGTGTATCAGACCATGCAAGTGCAAGATCAAATCATGGATGAAATTGCCGATATGCTTTTGATTGCCGATATAACCACACATTCAGGACAGCAGGTGGATGAGCTGAGTGATGAGTTTGATATTCAATACCAATTAAAAGATCAGCAACATATACTCACCGAATCAAAAGAATTTCCGCTAGAACAGCAAAATTCCAAACTGCAAACGCAGGCATCGAATGGTTATCGCTATATTTGGCAAGATCGGCAATTATGGCGCATGTATAGCGCTGAAGATGCTGAACTGAAGATGTCTGTGACGATGCTACAACCTGTAGGGGAACGCTTCAAAGAGCTGGCTCAAAATGTCATGGGTTACAGCCTGATTTTAATTTTTCTTTGGTTCATGCAGTGGGTGATTTTACATTTTGCGGTGAAACGTCAATTTAAAGTCATTCAGCAATTGTCTAAAAACATTGCTGAAAAAAATGCCGATGATTTAGCACCCATTCAGCAGCAAGCGCCTGAGTTAAAAGAATTACAGCCGATGGTTTTGCAGTTGAATCAGTTGTTGCAGCGGCTTAAACAATCGTTGCTTGCAGAACAGCGCTTTACTGCGGATGCTTCGCATGAACTGCGTTCGCCTTTATCCGCTATTCAGATGCGTTTACAGGTACTTAAACGTAAATATCCAGACTTAGATCAGGACTTGGCGAGTATTCAAAATGATGTCAGTCGCGGTACGCAAGTTTTAGAAAATTTACTTTTACTGGCGCGTCTTGATCCAACCAATACCAATCAATTGCCGAAAATAGACGTTAATTTACAGGCTATTGTTTCTGATGTCATGCAAGCTTTGCAACCCTTTGCACTAGAGAAAAATGTTCAGATTACAACACATATCGCAGATGATCTTTCTATCTTTGCCAATGAAAAACTAATCTTTACCTGTGTGCGAAACCTTGTTGATAATGCAATTCGCTATGCTGGGCAGGGTGGACATGTATTTATTGATGTACAACAAAGGCAGCAAAATGTGGTCATGACCATTGCCGATGATGGGCAAGCACTCACTGAAGAGATTTTGCAGCGTTTAGGTGAGCGTTTTTATCGTGCCTTAGGAACAAAAACACAAGGCTCCGGACTTGGACTTTCGATTTGTCAAAAAATAATGCAATTACATGCGGGTGAAATTCATTTTTCTAAATCTGGCTATGGTGGATTACAGGTCACGCTGCAATTTTCGTTGCCTAATAAATAACTAAAAAGCAGTATGTTTGTGCACATACTGCTTGTTTCCACGTTTATTGTTTTAAATTATGATTATTTTTATTTGGTTAAAATGAGTCGATTATTGCGCGTGAGGCGTAAGCGATATTCTTCTCCAGCATGCATAATTCGGATTTCTCTGCCTAAGGAAAATAAGTTGTTCGAGTACAACATAGGTAGTGAGTGAGCTGCGTCATTATTACGTGTAAATAGGCTAAATGGTGCGTTCATTCCTTCGACTCCGTGGTATATGGGGGAACGATTTAAATGATAATCATTATCGAATAGACCTGTCAATCAATTATTTAACAATTTATAAAAAACTTAAATTTGCTTACACTGCGTTATATTTTCACGCAAAGGAGTACGCAATGTCCAAACCCACGATTCATGTTGCAATTGCTATTTTATTGCATCGGGGCAAAGTATTGGTTGGCTGGCGTGAAGCAAAGCAGCATCAGGGCAATAAGCATGAATTTCCAGGGGGAAAAGTAGAAGAGGGTGAAACACCTTTAGCTGCATGCCGCCGTGAAATTTATGAAGAAGTCGGTGTTGGTTTGCAAGATTGGCATACTTTTGATGTGATTCGTCATGAATATGATGATGTGATCGTCAACTTGCATTTATTTCATACCATTGTACCCACCGCATTATTGAATGAAATTCAACAGCCTTGGGCATGGTATAGCCGTGATGAATTATTGAGTTTGAGTTTTCCGAAAGCCAATCAAGCCATGATCCAGCGGCTTTATTGGGCACATCAAATTAAAATTTCAGATCAATTAGATGTTTTGACACAATTACATCAAGATCAACTTATGTATTGGCGTGTTGAGGGGACTCAGGCGCAGCTCGTTGAGCTTGCAGCGTTGAGTGTTGAACAACTGTCTCAGCTCATTCTGAATGTTGATATTTATACGAAATTGAATACGATCCAACAACAAGCGATTTCTGCAATTCATTTAAAACAGTCACAACTGATGTCTCTAAAGCAAGGAGATTTAGTTGTCGGAAAACGTCATATTGCGGCTTGTCATGATTTAGCAGCGATGCAACAGGCACAGCACATTGGCTGTGATGCAATTGTGTTGAGTCCAGTACTTGCGACAGCAACACATCCAGAAACGCCTGCGCTTGGGTGGCAGCAGTTTAAGGCTTTAGCATCGCAAGTTGATATTCCTGTTTTTGCACTCGGTGGTATGCAAGCGAGTGATCTTGGTTTGGCGCAAGAACAGGGTGCATATGGTATTGCAGGTATTCGATTCTTATAAAAATGGTTGAATAGGATGTATTGAGCAATAATCTTTAGATTTCAATACATCCTAGATTTTATAAGCTTTTCAGTGCTTTTTGCGCTTGTTGAATCATTTTTTGATCTTTTTGCTGTTGTGCAGCTTTTAAAATCACCTGCCAAAGTTGTTTCTTCATGGCATTGCTTTGTGCGTAACTTAGCCCTCGTTGTGCGAGAGCCTCAGCATTTGCAGGCTTATTTTTTTTCTGCGCAACCAAAGCCAAATACAAAAAAGTCTCGGCAGATTGTGGTGCTAAACGCTGTGCTTGAAGTGCAGCAGCTTCTGCTTCATTCCATTTTCCTTGTGTATAGGCTTGCTGAGTTTTTTGCATGAGTTTTTTGAATGCGGGTAGTTGACGACCATCTTCAAATTGCTGTTTGCTTCTTTGTTCTGGAATCACCACTTGCATTTTTTTACGTTGAATTTCTTCACGATCATAAGGTGTAATGACAACACCATCCGATTTTTTAATGGTCTTTTTTTCAGTAGACGGTTTTTTTTCTACTTCTGGTTGATGAGGCGGAGGTAGGCTTTGACAGCCGACCAACCCTATTAAACCTAAACCGATTACTATCTGTTTATATTTGCTGAATTGTACATTCATGCTTAATTTTCACCACTAATTATCATAGCCACCACTTGAAATGACTTTCTCATTACTTGGCAGATCGCGCTGCATTTCAGTTTCGCTTTCACGAATATAGTTTTCAATACTATCGTTTTGATTTGCGGGTGCTTGATTGTTTTCAGTATCGGGAGTGTAAACAGGCTCAACTTGATAATGGGGTAAACCGCAACCCGTTGCCTGACGCGGCACATTATTACGTAGCAGTGGAATATACATTGCACCTTCACACCCTTGCGCAGATAAGTGTCCAGTCGCACGATCAATCCATTGCCATTGCACATTTTCTGTTTGGCGTAAATTCACTGGTTTTTGGCGCAATTGCTTCATAACATTGGTCCAAACTGGAAGTGCACCAGAAGAGCCTGTTAGTCCAGTCACTTTGTTGTCATCTAAACCGAGCCAAACCACACTTAAATAGTTGCCAGAATAACCTGCGAACCATGAGTCGCGCGTATCATTCGTGGTTCCAGATTTTCCTGCCAGTTTCAAGTCTGTAGGAAGAGCACTATATGCCGAACGTCCAGTACCCGCGCTCATGACTTGTTGTAAACCGTAATTTAAAATATATGCAGCAGAAGGGTCGATGGTGTTTTGAACCGTAAGACCGTAACGTTCTAGCAAACGGCCATTCGAATCGACCACTGAGCGAATGGATTTAATTGGATATTTGAAACCACCCGTTGCAAAATTGCTATAAACACTCATCACTTCCATAGGTGACATATCAACAGCACCCAGAAAAATAGACGGATAATTGGGAATTTCTGAAGTCACACCAAATTTTTTCAGATGATTGCTAAATGTTGAAAGTCCAAACTCTTGCCCTAAACGCACCGCTGCAAGGTTGTATGAGTTTGCCAAAGCTTCTGCCATAGGAACCACACCATGTCCACCACCACTATAATTTTTAGGTGTCCACGTTTTTCCTTCACTTAAAATGCTGATCGAGCTGTCTTCAATTGGACTTGCCCAATTGTAACGTCCAGATTCAATAGCACTTAAATAAATGACGGGTTTAAGTAAAGAACCGACTTGGCGCTTGGCATCTAAAGCACGGTTAAAACCAGTAAAGTCTTGGGTTGAACCCACAGCTGCAACCAACTCACCATTTTCAGGATGAGAGATTAAAACAGCACCTTGCAAGTCTTTTAGGCGTTTAGGGTTTGCATTGGCTAAGCGTGAAACAGATGCTTTAAAGGCTTCTTGCACTTGAGTTTGCGCAATAGGATCAAGTGTGGTGAAAATTTTCAAACCCTGATTGGTTAAATCACCTTCTTGATATTCAGTGCGTAATTGACGACGTACAATATCGAGGAAGTCTGGGAAGCGCGCAGGGCCTAAAGTTGGCTTTGCAATGACATTTAATGGGCGTGCAGTTTCTTGCTCAAACTGTTTTTGAGTCAGATAACCCATGACCAACATATTATTGAGCACAATATCACGACGTTTTTTGGCACCTTCAGGGTTTTTCCATGGGTTAAATAACGTCGGGCCTTGAACTAAACCAACTAAATAGGCTTGTTGGGCAATATTTAATTCGCTTAAAGGTAAACCAAAGTAAAATTGTGAAGCAAGACCGTAACCATTAATCGAATAATTACCATTTTGCCCCAGATTTACTTCATTTAAATAAGCTTCTAAAATTTCGTCTTTATCATAATGTAGTTCAATTAACAACGCCATTAAGGCTTCATTGACTTTACGTTTTAAGGTTTTTTCGGGGCTTAAATAAAAGTTTTTAACCAACTGCTGCGTTAGCGTTGAACCACCTTGACGTTTACCTCCAGTCACATTACTAACTAAAGCACGTGCTGTACCACGAACTGAAATACCATGATGATGATAGAAGTTACGATCTTCAGTGGCAATCAGGGCTTCAATTAAGGGTTTAGGTACATTTTTAAGTTTAATCAGGACACGGTCTTCATTATGTTGCGGGTAAATTCCCCCAATCAATAAAGGCTCTAAACGCGCAATTCCAGTAGAAGACGGTTTGGTTGCACTGACCTCACCAATTTGATTATCGGCAAAAGTGACTTTTAGAACCTGTTCTGGTTCAACACTGTCACCAAAGTCAAAACCTCGGGTATGCACATAGAGTTCATCACCTGAAGTCACATAACTACCCGATTTGGTATAACTCTCTGAATTTTTATAACCCAATAATTTTAATTCTTGGGTGAAATCTGTTTGATTTACTGGCGCATTGGTATAAACCTCTAAAGGACGCGCAAAAACTTTTGCAGGAATATCCCAGCGTTGTCCTTCAAATTTATCTCGTACAATATTGTCCATTCGTATTAAGTAGATGCTAAAAACTAAGAAAGCACCAATGACTAATATTGAGAAAATAAGGGCCAGTAAACCGATACCGCGTTCAGACTTCATCAATGAGTATAAGATCCAAATAAATTATGCTAATGATGCGAAGCTTTTCATTTTTTTGCAATAATTAATCTGTGAATGACGACAAAATATAACGCTAAAAAAGTAAGTCTAGAGGTAATGAGTTGTTGATTTTATAAAAGATGTTATTTTACAGTTGAGTCTGTTTTTAGATGTATTGGATGGGTTTTAATTAGTATTACTCAAAGTGAGGTATTACGGATGATGGCATGGCTAAAGTGTGGATTAAAAAATGTGATCTTTATCATGAAAATCTAATACCGTTATAGTTTATATAAGGTTAGCTTTAAGTATAGGTGTGGCTTGAGAAAATGGTTTATTTTAGATTGGTAAATCGATATAGCTGGTGTGATCAACTTTTAAAGTTTTTTAAAATGAATAGGGTTAATGCTATGATATGCATGAATCGTAGCGGAGCGATGACTTAGGTGCAAATTTCACATAAAAATTTTCGTAACATTGGATTGATCGGGCGTCCAGATAAATCCTCCGTCGTTGAAACTTTAAGTCTCATTCATAACCATCTTTTACGTTTAGGGCTTCATCCTGTTTTTGATTCAGAAACAGCAGCATTGGTTCCTGATAGTCGTAATACGCAAACAGTAAGCCGTAGTTTACTGGGTGAAGTGGTTGATTTGGTGATTGTAGTCGGTGGTGATGGTTCTTTGTTACATGCTGCACGTGCTTTGGTAAAACACAATACGCCAGTCATTGGCATCAACCGTGGTCGTTTGGGCTTTTTAACCGATATCAAGCCGACCGAGGTGATTTTTAAACTAGATCAAGTGCTTAAAGGTGAATTTCAGTTAGACCGCCGTTTCTTATTGGAAATGGAAATTCGTTCTAAAGGTGAAAATATTTATGATGCGATTGCTTTGAATGATGTGGTCTTGCATTCAGGTCGCTCGGTTCATATGATTGACTTTGAATTGAATATTGATGGTCAATATGTTTATCGCCAGCATAGTGATGGTTTAATTGTGTCTACCCCAACGGGTTCTACAGCGTATGCTTTATCTGGTGGTGGACCGATTGTTCATCCAAGTATGGATGCCATCTCTTTAGTGCCTATGCATCCGCATACATTATCTTCACGTCCTATTGTAGTCGGTGGGCATAGTGAAATTAAGATTATGATTCGCGAAAACCGTGTGTTACCGATGGTCAGTGCCGATGGTCAACATAGTGTTTCGCTAAGTGTTGGTGATAGTTTACATATCCGTAAACATCCATTTAAATTGAATTTACTTCATCCACCGGGTTATGACTTCTATATGGCATGTCGAACCAAACTTGGTTGGAATCAAGATTTTGACTCTTTACAACAGCAGGATTAAATGATGAATATTGAACAAATGCTTGCCGTACTCGATCCTGAAATTGTTTCGCGTTTAAAAACAGCAGTAGAAATTGGGAAATGGCCAAATGGCATTGTTTTAACCGCAGAACAGCGTCAAATTTGTATGCAAGCTGTCATTGCGTGGGAAGCTCAAAATTTACCTGAAAAAGAACGTAGTGGTTATATTGATAAAGGTCATAAAGAGGAAGGGGAAGAATGTGATTCACATGTTCCTGAACCTGAATTTCAACCGATTCGTTTTGTTTAATGATAAGTTATTTTAGCCGCTTAACCTTAAATTGAAGTTGTAATTATGGCTACACGTAAAAGCCATTCGCAACTGTTCGAGGCAGGACGATATTAATATCGTCCTGTTTTTGCGAGAGAGATGATACTTGGTGGTATTTGCCGAGTTTTGCGAATGGAAAAAGTTTTGGTTACTTTTTTTAAAAGTAACACAACGAGCTCCAGATATTTGCTAATAAGCGGTAAGACTCCGCAGAGCTTGATCTTTTAGCCTATTAAATAACTTTTCGGCTTTGCCAAAGTTCTTTGGCTTTTGACATTGCTTCATCATAAGAGTCACAAACTCCCATGGTATATAACGCAATGCCCATGGTTTCAGTGACGGCAATTTCACCATATTCATGACGTTGCTTGCCTTCCCAAACCGCTTTAAATACTGCTAAATCCAGTTCTTCTTCAATAGGACTACGGTTTTCAGTTAATTTTGGTAATTCGTGTTCGTACAGCTCACCATTTTTAATGCCACAAATTAAAGTTTTAGCATCAGGATTGCGTTCAAATTCGCCGCCTTCACCTTTAATGACAGCACTATTTTTATAGCCTAATTTAAAAGCCGTTTGCTGGTGTGAACCACGATAAGCAGGATGAAAAATCGCTTGCATGGTTGCTTTTGCATTAAATGGATTAATCAGGCGGGCTAAAGTATGAATGGGGGAGCGTAAGCCCATTACATTACGCAGTGCAATTAAATCACTCAGTATTGGGGAAATCACTTCTAGAGGAATATAGGCAAAATTGTGTTGTTGTAATTGTTCTTTCACATCTATTTCATTTTGGCAAATAGTATAATCGAGGTATTCTAATACTTGTTCGGTATATATACGGTTAATGGTATGTCCTGATGCGCCATGCATCACCACCTTATAGCCATTTTGAGCAAGGGTGAGGGCTGCCAATAAAAACCAAGGATAGTGTTTTCGCTTGCCTGCATAAGATGACCAATCTAAATCAACATCTAAATGTTGAAAATGAAGTTGATCACGCGTTGCTTGTACAAAGCCTGTTAGCTCATCTACAGATTCTTCTTTAACACGTAGCAGCATTAAAAAAGCGCCAAGCTGAACATCTAAAACTTCACCTTTCAAGATCATACTAAACGCTTGGTAAGCTTCATCAAAACTGAGCGATCGCGCACCATTTTTCCCTTTACCTACAATACGAACAAATTGTGCAAATGGATGTTCAAAATCTTTATAGAGGTTTCTTTTATTGTTCATGCGTGCGTACCACAGTATTTCGTATGAAAATGAATGTCCACACTATGACATAAAAATAAAATGAAGAAAAAGATAATATCCATATTAGACTAATGTCTGCAAGGATTTTGTGTGAAAAACCATCGAAAAGGACGCGTGTTAACAATTTTTTGATCTAAATTCAAGTACACTTTCTTCTTATAGAATTTATTTAAATTTTCATGATCTCCTTAGTCTAATTTTTTGCATTTAATAGATATTCTCTCGAGTATTATTTGCCGAATTGACTATTTCATTTGTGAATTTTTTATTTGTTTTCATCTTAAGTCGGGTTTTTCACAAGAACTCATTGTCTTTTTGCATCTTGTAAAAAGGTTTAGGGTTGTATATTCGTAAGAATAGGCAAGAGAAAATGGATATTTCTGCGTGCGGAAATACATGAAGAAGTTTTAATTATGGCTAAAAAACCTTTATATAAATCACTTTATTTTCAAGTGATTATTGCCATTATTGCAGGTGTGTTAATAGGTCACTTTTTCCCAAGTGGTACACAGCTAGTCAATGGTGTTGAAAAACATGTGCCTGGTTTAGGCGAGCAATTAAAACCGTTGGGTGATGGCTTTATTCGCCTGATCAAAATGATTATTGCGCCAGTCATCTTCTGTACTGTAGTCAGTGGTATCGCTGGCATGGAAAGTATGAAGTCTGTGGGTAAGACAGGCGGTATTGCTTTACTTTATTTTGAAATCGTATCCACGATTGCCTTACTTGTTGGCTTGCTTGTAATTAATATTGCAAAGCCGGGTGTAGGGATGAATATTGATCCTGCATCTTTGGATATATCGGGTATTTCTAAATATGTAGAATCAGGTCAATCACAATCGACGCTTGATTTCTTTATGAATATCATTCCGAATACTGTTGTAGGTGCATTTGCTGAAGGTGAAATTCTTCAAGTCTTACTGTTCGCTCTTCTGTTCGGTTTTGCGTTGCATAAGTTGGGTGATGCGGGTAAACCTGTACTAAAATTTATCGATCAAATTTCTCATGTCTTCTTCAATATCGTAAATATGATTATGAAGTTGGCTCCAATCGGTGCATTTGGTGCAATGGCATTTACCATTGGTAAATATGGTATTGGTAGTCTTGCACAATTAGCGCAATTGATCATCTGCTTCTACATTACGTGTTTACTGTTTATTTTCATTGTATTAGGCTCAATCTCTCGTTTTTGTGGTTTTAATATTTTGAAAATGATTCGGATGATTCGTGAAGAACTCCTTATTGTATTGGGAACTTCATCATCAGAATCAGTGCTTCCGCGCATGTTGAAGAAACTTGAAATCGCGGGTTGTGAAAAATCGGTTGTTGGTTTAGTTATTCCTACAGGTTATTCATTTAACCTAGATGGTACGTCTATTTATTTGACGATGGCGGCTATTTTTATTGCGCAAGCGACCAACACACCTTTGGATATTGAACATCAAATTACCCTATTGGTGGTGTTGTTGATTTCCTCTAAAGGTGCTGCGGGTGTAACAGGTTCAGGTTTTATTGTCATGGCTGCAACGTTATCGGCGGTAGGGCATATTCCAGTAGCAGGCTTGGCATTGATTTTGGGTATTGACCGTTTCATGTCAGAAGCACGTGCATTAACCAATCTTGTGGGTAACTCATTGGCAACGATTGTTGTGGCAAAATGGGTCGGACAATTGGATAAAGAGCAATTAGATTATGCTTTAGCCAATCCAGAAGAAGTGGATCGCTTAATGTCAGAAGAAAACAACCAAACCCATGCATAATTGAGCATGAATGAAAAAAGGAAGCTTCGGCTTCCTTTTTTATTGACTATATATAAAAGTCATAAAAATGACAGGAATAGGACATGACAGCGGACGATAAAATCACTAGCATGGCATGAAGCTAAAAACTAAAACTGAAAATAAGGATGATATATGCTGGCTTATGATGCTGATCTAGAACTGTTTCGTGATAATTTTAAACGCTTTATGAATGAGCATATTGCACCTCATTATGAGCAATGGGAACATGAAGGCATTATGCCGCGTTCGATTTGGAACCTGTTGGGGGCAAATGGTTTCTTATGTGTCGATGTACCTGAAGAATATGGTGGCTATGGTGTTCCGATCAATTATTCACTGATGTTGGTTGAAGAGTCAGCTCGTGCAGGATTTAGTGCCTTATCAACAGGTATTTCATGTCATTCTGAAATTGCAGCTCCGTATATTTTGCATATTGGTACAGAACAGCAGAAACAATATTGGCTGCCAAAAATGGTTGTGGGTGAAGTCGTTGGTGCAATTGGTATGACTGAACCGGGTGCAGGTTCAGACTTACAAGCCATGCGAACCAATGCAATTTTGCAGGGTGATCACTATCTTTTAAATGGTTCAAAAACCTTTATTTCAAATGGTCAGCATGCCGACTTGGTGGTGCTGGCAGTGAAAACTGATCCGCAAGCACGAGCAAAAGGCGTGTCTTTGATGTTGCTGGATACCCATTTAGACGGTTTTAAAAAGGGCACCAACCTGAATAAAATAGGTCTACATTCACAAGATACTTCAGAGCTGTTCTTCGATAATATTCAAGTGCCTAAAGATCAACTATTGGGCCAAGCAGGGCAAGGTTTTGCTTATTTAATGCAAGAATTACCACGTGAACGTACGGCGATTGCTTCCACCGCTATTGGCGCTATTCGTGGTTCGATTGATGTCACGATTGCTTACGTAAAAGAACGTCAAGCATTTGGACAGCCGATTAGTCAATTTCAAAATACACGATTTGTTTTGGCTCAAGCAAAAATAGATGAACAAGCGACGGCTGCTTTTTATAATCAAAATGTCGAACTGTATATGCAAGGTAAACTCGATGTTGAAACTGCCGCAGCATTGAAAAGTTTTAGTACCGATATGCAAATGAAAATTGCCGATAACTTGTTACAGCTTTTTGGTGGTTATGGTTATATGACTGAATATCCAATTTCACGTTTCTTTGTGGATGCGCGTATTCAACGCATTTACGGTGGTACTAATGAAATTATGAAAGAAATTGTGGCGCGTAGTATTTTAGGGCGTTAATGACGGGTTGTTTAATGTCTTAAAAAGAGCCGAAAGGCTCTTTTTATTGGCTCAATACCATCAAACTTTCTTTAATAAAGGCGGGTAAGTCGTCAGGAGAGCGAGAAGAAATATACAGATTATTATCATTCACCACACCCACATCGTAATACACAGCACCGGCATTAATGAGATCTGTGGCGACGGTTTGAATGGTCGTCATTAACCGACCTTTAACCACCTTTGCAGCAATAAGCAGTTGAGGGCCATGACAAATACTCATAATGGGTTTTTGTGCATGAGCAAAATTACGGACAAAATCGACAAACCGATGATCAAGACATAATCTGTTAGGAGAATGTCCTCCGGGAATAAGTAAGGCATCAAAATCATGCACAGAAACACTGTCTATACTTTGATCGATAGTGACCGCAGATTTGCGTTTTTGACCATAAACAATATTACCTGCTCTGTTTTCAATATTTAAAATGCTATGACGTGCAGCTCGAAAGGCCTGTACGGGTTCCGAGTATGCAATATCTTCAAAATCATGGGTCACTAAAACGGCGATTCTTTTTGACATTATTATTCTCCGAATTGCTTTATTAAAAGAATATAGAGGAATCACTAAATTTTTGTGATGGATTTTGGTAAATAACTCTTGTAAAAAAGAAAGCCCTAAAGGAAAAGCTTTAGGGCTGGATTTTAATACTGTAATAAGCTGAAATTAATCAACATATTTTTGACTTTCCATTTGACGAAGTTCAGCACGCAAAATTTTTCCGACGGTTGACTTTGGTAACTCATTCAATATTTCAATCGATTTTGGGACTTTGTAGGCAGTTAGGTTGTCTTTGCAATGTTTGAGGATTTCACTGACAGAAAGATTGGCATTACTCGAAGCAATAAATGCTTTAACCGATTCTCCTGTTTGATCATCGGGTATACCAATCACAGCAGCTTCAATAATATCTGGATGTTCAGCTAGAATTGCTTCAATTTCATTGGGATAAACATTAAAACCCGAAACAATGACCATATCTTTTTTACGATCTAAAATATAACAAAAGCCATCTTCATCTACTTTGGCAATATCACCTGTATGCAACCAGCCATCAATAAAGGTTTCAGCCGTTTCAGTTGGGCGGTTTAAATAACCCAATACAATTTGTGGTCCTTTTACACAGAGTTCACCCGCTTCACCTAATGGAACTTCGTGACCTTGTTCATTGACAATTTTAATGTCGGAGCCCGGCAATGGAAAACCAACAGAACCCTGACGAATTTTACGAATGGGTGGGTGGAGTAGCGCAGCACAACTGGTTTCTGTCATGCCAAAACCTTCAATAATCGTGCCGATTTTAGCTTGCCAGTTTTCTGCTGTTGCAGGACGTAATGCAGTACCGCCAGAAATGCTACAGCTTAGTTTCGGTGGGTTTGCAGTAAACCAACTTTCAGCCAATAAGCCCGCATATAGCGTATCGACCCCAGTTAACCAAGTGACTTTGAAGTTTTCAAAAGCAGGTTTTAAATTGCTGATTGGTCGTGGAGAGGGAATCAACAGATTATGAGAACCCGCTTCAAAGAACATGAGGAAATTTACGCTAAAGGCAAAAATGTGGTACAGCGGAATCGCTGTTAAAATGCAGTCATTGTTATTAAATTCAGATTTATGCGCACGTAAATAATCGCCGGTTATTTTGACCAAAGATGCGATATTTTGATGGCTGATCACTGCACCTTTGCTGCGACCTGTTGTTCCGCCTGTATATTGATATAGGGCAATTTCATGTTGAATAGGTGTGTATTGTTCTAAGGTTCTACCCATTTCTAAAGCATCTGCGAAGGTCACATAGTCGATACTTGGTTTGAGTGATCGACCTTGCGCTTCGGCATCTGCCTGCATTTTTTGTGCAATCATGCCTTGATAAGGTTTATCAAAAAACTCACTTAAGCTGGCGGTTACGAGTGCCAAGGATTGAAGTTGAGTGTTGTTTTGAATTACACGTTCAAAAGTTGCTAAAAACAGGTCTGAAACAATCAATGCTTTTGCAGTACTGTCAATTAATTGGTATTCAAGTTCGCGCGCTGTATACAGTGGATTAATATTGGTGATGATTAAACCCACTTTCCAACAGGCAAATACAGCAATCGGATAGTGCAAAGAATTTGGCATTTGTAAACCAACAACATCACCTTTTTTAAGTTTCAGGTGATGCTGTAAATAATTGGCAAATGTGGTTGATAGATCGTCAATTTCTTGAAAGCTTAAGGTCTTACTTAAGCCTGTAGGTAATACCACACTAAATGCAGGTGATTGTGAAAATTGAGCCGTGGTGTGGGTCAGTAATTCTGCTAAGTTTGATTTAATTTGATCAGGCTTAAGTTGATAACCATGTAATGAAATGGGTAAATTTTTTTCCCATGGGCGCTGTGCGTAATGACTCATTGATGATCCTTAAGATAGATGTTTTAGCTTTGTTTTGGTTTTTATGTCAGTCCAGACATTTGTCTTCAAACATCAAGCAAATGTGTATTTTTGGCAATGATTTAATCTGCCAATGACACACATAAATAATAAAAAAGCAGGGTGGGAAAGTATCGATATTAAGCGTTTTAAAATATGATGTTATTCGCAAAAGAAGATCAATATATTCGACCAAATAGCATAAAATTCACCTTGGTCGTGCAGGGCTGAAAATGTACAACTGTAGTGTAATTTATGGAAAATTGGCAAAAGGTCATTAATTTTAAGAATTTATTGCAAAATCATAGACAATAAAATTGCTGATTAAATCAACTGTATGTTTTTAAGGCTGAATCAATCAAAGTCTTATTGCGTAACATTTGAAAGCTAACTATTGTTATACTGTTTGCATAATGTTTTTGAAGGGCGACATAACAATGATCAACGACGATCAAAACACAAAGACTTCTCTTGACCTTGCTCAGATTCGTGAGGATATTGACTCAGTTGATCAGCAGATTCAACAGCTTATCAACCGCCGAGCAAAACTGGCAGAAGCAGTAGCAAAAGCAAAGTTTGCTTCTGAAGAGAATCCAATGTTTTACCGTCCTGAACGTGAAGCGCAAGTTTTGCGTAATGTTATGGAGCGCAATGAGGGGCCATTATCTGATGTGACCATGGCGCGTCTATTTCGCGAAATCATGTCGGCTTGTCTTGCACTTGAAGCACCACAAAGTATTGCATTTTTAGGTCCAGTTGGAACGTATACCCATTCAGCTGTGCTAAAGCACTTTGGTCAGGATGCGATTGTTCGTCCACTTCCAACCATTGATGAAGTTTTTCGTGAAGTGGAAGCGGGGAGTGCTCATTACGGTTTAGTGCCCGTTGAAAACTCTTCTGAAGGGGTGGTCAACCATACTTTAGATTGTTTTAAATCATCGCATTTAAATGTGATTGGTGAAGTTGAATTGCGTATTCATCACCAATTTTTAGTCTCTGCAAATACTCGTAAAGACAGCATTAAACAAATTTATGCACATCAACAAACTTTGGCGCAATGTCGTAAATGGTTAGATGCGCATTATCCGGGTGTAGAGCGCGTTGCTTTAAGTTCAAATGCTGAAGCAGCACGTCGAATTCGCAATGAATGGCATTCAGCAGCAATCGCATCTGATGTGGCTGCCAATATTTATGAATTAGAAATTCTACATGGCAATATTGAAGATAACCCAGAAAATACCACACGTTTCTTGGTGATTGGTCGTGAAAAAGTACCGCAAAGTGGTAATGATAAAACCTCATTACTGATTTCAGCACATGATCGTGCCGGTGCATTGCTTGAAATTCTTGCACCCTTTGCAAAACATCATATTAGCTTAACCAGCATTGAAACCCGTCCTGCATTACCTGAAAAATGGGCTTATGTATTTTTCATTGACTTAGAAGGTCATGTGGAGCAAGACAATGTCAAAGCGGCAATTGAAGAAATTCGTCCGTTGGTGAAAGAAGTTCGAGTATTAGGTTCATATCCGATCGCGGTATTGTAAATCACTATTTGGTGGTTAATTTTAATTTGAAGTTAACCACTTTTATCACTTGAAACAATTGGAAGCGTAACATGTCGTTTGTCCCTGCCAATGAAGGCATCTCAAAGTTAAAACCTTATCAACCGGGTAAGCCAATTAGTGAGCTTGAGCGTGAGTTAGGGATTACCGATATCGTCAAATTGGCATCGAATGAGAATCCATTGGGCTGTTCTGATCGGGTCAAACAAGCAGTGGCTGCTGAGTTGGCAGAAATTGGTCGCTATCCAGACGGTGGCGGTTTTATTTTAAAAGATCAAATTTGTGCGCAATTTGGTGTGACTGCTGACTGTATTACTTTGGGTAATGGTTCAAACGACTTATTAGAAATGTTTGCACGTGCATTCGTTGCAGAAAAAAATTCTGTGGTGTATAGCCAACATGCATTTGCTGTCTATGCTTTGGTGACACAAGCGATTAATGCACAAGCAATTGAAGTTCCTGCAAAAGGCTTTGCACATGATTTAGATGCCATGGCTGCTGCAATTCAACACAACACCAAACTTATTTTTATTGCCAATCCAAATAACCCAACTGGGACTTGGTTTGAAGAAGCTGAATTTGAAGCATTTATGCAGAAAGTACCTGCAAGTGTGATTGTGGTACTCGATGAAGCGTATGTGGAATATTTTCCAGAAAATTTCAATAGCTTAAAATTTTTAGCACACTATCCAAATATTATCGTCAGTCGTACATTGTCTAAATGTTATGGTTTGGCAGCGCTGCGTGTGGGTTTTGCACTGGCATCAAAACAAGTTACTGATTTTTTAAATCGTATTCGTCAGCCCTTTAATGTGAATCATCTTGCTATGGTGGCTGCTGTTGCTGCACTAAAAGATGAAGACTTTATTGAGCAATCACGTGTTGTTAATAAAGCAGGTATGAATCAATTAGAGCAAGGTTTTCAGTCGCTTGGCTTAGACTATGTGGCATCACGTGCGAACTTTATTTTGGTTGATGTTCAGGCTGATGCTGCACAAACGTTCAATGCCTTGTTAAAAGAGGGAGTGATTGTACGTCCAGTCGGAATTGCAAATCATCTTCGCGTGTCCATTGGTACTGAAGTTGAAAATGCTAAATTCCTTATGGCACTTGCCAAAGTACTTGATTTAGCAAGCAATGCTGTAGAGGGAAAAGCTTAAGTGATGTCCAAGCCTCTATTTGAAAAAGTTGCATTTATTGGACTTGGCTTGATTGGTTCAAGTCTAGCGCGTGTGATGATCGCTGAAAATTTAGCAAAACAAATTGTTGCATCAACGCGTTCGCAAAAAACATTGGATGATGCAAAAGCACTTGGATTGATTCAAGCTGGTTATAGTAATCCAGTTGATGCTGTTCAAGGTGCCGATTTAGTCGTTTTAGCCTTACCTGTTCGTGCGACAGAAAAAGTACTGGAAATGATCAAGCCTTATCTTTCTGCGACCACCATCATCACCGATGTGGGTAGCACCAAAGGCAATGTGGTAGATGCTGCAAAGGCGGTATATGGTGAAAACCTTCCAGAAGGTTTTGTACCGGGGCATCCGATAGCAGGGGCTGAACATACAGGTGTGCATGCCGGTAAGGTCGATTTGTTTGCCAATCATAAAGTAATTTTGACGCCTCTACCGACCAGTGCTGATTGGGCGGTAGAAAAACTGACACAATTATGGCAAGCGGCTAAAGCTGATGTGATTTGTATGGATGTTGATAAACACGATGAAGTCCTTGCACATACCAGTCATCTTCCACATCTGATGGCATTTAACTTGGTTGAGCAGCTTGCCAATCGGGAAGATAATTTCGATATTTTTCGTTATGCAGCAGGTGGTTTTCGTGACTTTTCACGCATAGCTGCCAGTGATCCGCAAATGTGGCATGACATCTTTTTTGCCAATAAAAAAGCGATTTTAAATGCAGTCGATGGCTTCGAAAAGCAACTCGCAATATTACGTAAACTGATTGAAGATGAAAACTCACAGGCATTAATGGGGGTGTTGGGGCATGCACAGGCTGCACGACAACACTTCAATCACATGCTCGCCAAACAACCCTTGATGGAGAAAAATAAAGTGACACAACAATTTACCATTTTGCCAGGTTCTCAAAATTTCCAAGGTAAATTTACCGTGCCTGGTGACAAATCTGTGTCACATCGCTCCATCATGTTTGGTGCGATTGCAGAAGGCACAACCCATGTTACAGGTTTCTTGGAAGGTGAAGATGCACTGGCAACGTTGCAAGCTTTCCGTGATATGGGCGTGAGTATTGAAGGGCCAAAAAATGGTGAAGTCACTATTCATGGTGTCGGTATCAATGGCTTAAAAGCACCTGCAAGTGCCTTGTATATGGGTAACTCGGGTACATCAATGCGTTTACTTTCAGGCATGTTGTCTGCGCAAAAATTTGATTCTGTAATGACGGGTGATGCGTCACTGTCTAAACGTCCAATGGAGCGTATTGCCAAACCTTTACGTGAAATGGGCGCACAAATTCAAACCACTGGTGAGCGTGGTACGCCACCAGTATCGATTACAGGGAATCAAAACCTTCAAGGTATTCATTACGATTTGCCAATGGCATCTGCGCAAGTGAAATCTGGCATTCTATTGGCGGGTCTTTGGGCCAGTGGTGAAACGTCCGTGACAGAACCTGAACCAACACGTGACCATACAGAACGTATGTTGCG
Organism: Acinetobacter sp. ANC 4654; assembly: GCF_002135425.1. Lineage (NCBI taxonomy): Bacteria > Pseudomonadati > Pseudomonadota > Gammaproteobacteria > Moraxellales > Moraxellaceae > Acinetobacter > Acinetobacter sp. ANC 4654. Next base: position 136,120 of record NZ_NEGL01000006.1, on the reverse strand, counting down.
TGCATTCGGTTATGAAGTAAAAACTGAAGGTAATCGCATTTCATTACAAGGTGGCGGTAAGCTTATTGCGACTGAAATTCAGGTGCCATCAGATATTTCATCTGCGGCATTTTTTATGGTGGGTGCTGCCATTACCGAAGGTTCAGATGTGACTTTAGAGGCGGTTGGAATTAACCCAACCCGTACTGGTGTGATTGAAATTCTGAAACAAATGGGTGCGGACTTGACTGTTGAAAATGAACGTATTGCAGGTGGTGAACCCATTGCAGACATTCGTATTCGTGGTAGTCGGACGCTTAAAGGCATTCATATGCCTGAAGATCAAGTGCCATTGGCCATTGATGAATTTCCAGCGCTCTTTATTGCCGCAGCATGTGCCGAAGGTCAAACGATTTTAACGGGTGCTGCGGAACTTCGCGTCAAAGAATCTGATCGTATTCAAGTCATGGCAGATGGTTTAAAAACCATGGGTATTGACTGTACACCAACGGATGATGGCATCATTATTGAAGGTAAGGGTAAGTCAGGTGATTGGTCTACAATCTTCATGGGTGGTGAAATTGAATCGCATCATGATCACCGTATTGCGATGAGTTTTAGTATGGCGGGTTTGCGTACTTCGGGTGCAATTAAAATTGTCGGTACAGAAACGGTGGCAACCAGTTTTCCTACTTTCACTGAGCTTGCAAATCAAGCAGGTTTAGCAATTCAAGTCAGTGAATAATTAGTCTAGTTTTGTACGTTTGTTAGACAACAGCCAAGCTTTTGCTTGGCTGTTTTGTTTTTATTGCTTATTCTAAAACCATACAATAAGAATGCCTTTGGATACATCGATGAGAAAATTACAATTTACAGCAAACTGTGAAAAACATAATCATGCTTCATTGCAGACTGGTGATCGTCATGTGACTCAAGAGTATGTTGCAGATCTTTTGTCTAAAGAATTAGGCGAATATGGTTTTCAGACCTTGTCACAAAGTGGTGATCATGTTGCCGTTAGTGTAGATAATCATTCCTTGCCACTGTCAATTACTTGCCAAGGGCATGATCAGGGTGGTCATTTGGTCTGTGAAATTACCTCGCATCCAGATGAAGATCAGGATTGGTTAGACCGCATTACAGAGCAGAGTTTGTTGAATCAGTTGGCACAAGCGGTTGAAAATACATTAAAACAAGATGAAGCCTTTAGTGAATTTGAGTGGAAGGACCATCTTTAGCAAAAAAGGTAACTTTGAAGTTTGGAAGGGTAGATATTGTTGATACCGATATCTGCCACTTTTGAATTTGAAATGATAAGGGATTATTGGTCTTGCATAGTTTGAGCTACGAACAAAGCAACGCTGTGTTCGTAGCTCAGGATTTATATTTTATTCCACACGTAGCCAAGTCTGGTTACGACCTACAGCGGATACTCCCATATATCCGCGAAGAAATAATTTTTTGCCATTTGCGCTGATTCTGCCTTTAAGGCGGTAAACTTTTCCTGAAACGGGATCAATAATTTTCCCATTTGTGTAATTCATTTGATCTTCAGTTTGTAATCCAGAAATAACCTGCATACCTATGATGGGCTTGTTGGTGTAGGGTGCAGGACAATTAGTACAAAACTCTTTCGGTATATAGCCAGCACGTGGTGTTGCTTTGAGTGCTGTCCCTGCATATGTTCCATTGGCTTGTTGCTCAATTTTGACTAATCCCTTAGCTTCACCTGTTTTATCGTCCATATAACGCCATGTGCCTACAATATTTTCTGCAATGGCTGATGAACTGAATAAAACGATGCAAATTATCCCAAAAATAGTTTTCATAATATCCTTCTAACTATTAAAAATGTTTCTAAACATCTTAAGCCTTACTTGGCTAACTATTTGATTGTATAGTTTTTTGATTTTCAAATGAAGTGCAAAATGATTCATTTTGGAAAGGGGGGCTATAACATTTGTTATTTCGTGCAACCTATACAGCGTATGGCGAAGGTTAAGCAATGAAAATACTCATGGCTTAGTCTAGTAGTACATTGCCAAAGGCAGCCATTTTTAACATGAGCCTGATCATAGATTGCAAAGATCGAACATAGGTTGAACTATCGCTTAAAAAAAGACTCGGATTTAATAGTCCGAGTCAGGTATTAGCCAAGTAGCTATTGTACTTCAAAGGTTAATTTAAGAAGGTGAAATTAAAAAACGAGAAATCGCAATACGCAATTGTTTTAAATAACCCGTAAAGAAATGGTTTGCACTAGGCAAGATGGTCAATAAGTGACGTTGAGGTTTTGCCCAAGCAATCAAGTCTGACAATAAAGTGACTTCATCACCTTCACCATGAATAAATAAAATATCACCTTTAATTTCGGGGGTCACATAATGACGCAAACCTGCAACAGTTGCAGTCGGTAAACCACATAAAATTAATTGCTTAGGTTTGATTTCATCAGGAAGTGCATGATAACTTTTGGCCATCACATGTGCTCCAAAACTAAAGCCGCCAGCATAAAAAGGCAGGCCAATATGTTTGCAACGCATCTGTTTAATTACTTCTAGAGTATCATCCGTTTCACCAAAGCCTTCATCATGAACACCAAGGCTTTGACCTGAACCACGGAAACTAGGTCGGTATACAATACAACCACGCTCAACAAACATTTGAGCAAGAAGTGTTGGCACTTTATGCTGTGGTGTACCGCCTTGTAATGGATGAGGGTGGCATACAACCGCGAATCCTTTCACTTCACCCTGTGGATAATCAACAAAAACTTCAATTTGACCTACAGGACCTTGAATGAAAATTTGCTCGGACATATTACAACCGACTAATAACAGGAGAATCGCGTATTTTACCGATAATGTTCAGTAAAAACACAAATTGGAAATAAAATAAGTCTACTGTTATAGTCTGTTTAATTATTTTTTGATCAGGTTGTCCATGCTCGCCTTAATTTCTCCTGCTAAGACTTTAGATTATGAATCTGCACTTCCTACCGATTTACATACTTTACCAAGATTGCTGGAACATTCACAACAACTTATAGACGTAAGTCGTAAACTGTCTGCTACAGATATCGCCAATTTAATGAGCGTGAGTGAAAAAATTGCCAAATTGAATGTAGATCGCTTCAATGACTGGCAATCAGACTTTAATTTTTCGAATGCACGTCAGGCTTTATTTGCGTTTAAAGGTGATGTTTATACGGGTTTAGATGCATACAACCTAAATGATCAAAAACTTGAATATGCACAAAAGCATTTGAGGATGTTATCTGGCTTGTATGGTTTATTGCGTCCTTTGGATTTGATGATGCCATATCGTTTAGAAATGGGCACAAAATTACACAATTCACGGGGTCATAACCTCTATGAATTTTGGGGAGATAAAATTACCAGTTTAATAAATGATGATTTGGAACAAGCCAATTCAGAATTATTGGTCAATATTGCTTCGGATGAATACTATAAATCAGTGAATGAGCGCAAACTTAAAGCTGAAATCATTAAGCCTGTGTTTTTAGATCAAAAAAATGGCAAATATAAAGTCATTAGTTTTTATGCTAAAAAAGCGCGTGGTTTGATGGCTCGATATATGATTGAAAATCGGTTAAGTAAAGTTGAAGACTTAAAATCATTCAATACCGATGGTTATTATTTTGATGCTAACAGTTCACTTCAGGGTGAGTTGGTTTTTAAACGTGATGAAAAAGTAGTTTAAGTTGGTCTTTTAAAGACAGAAAAAATCCTGACATTGTTCAGGATTTTTTATTTATGTGAAATGTAAAATTTAATGAATTGCTTAAGAAGTATGGAAATTATAAGTATACAGATGAAAAGGAGGCGTCGCTGAACAGCTATTTAGTTTGATAAAGGTCATCTATACAATTCTTTTTGTTAGTCGCTTTAATGGATATTAAAATATTTAAAAAATGTGTCTTCTGTCACCTTTTTGTATTATTTTTTGTTATCATAATGAAAAGTTTTTAAAATAATAAAATTTTATTATGAAAAAAATACTCATTCTAATCTTCATTCTTGTTGTTGTGCTATTGGGATATTATGTTTACCAAGATGCTGAACGTAAAAAAAAGAATGAAGTTGATCAGTTGATTTATGATGCTCATCATTCACTTAGTGTAATAGATTCTAATCCTAATCTTTTTATTCACAATGCTGGAAGTAAAGAGGTAAACACAAAGCCTTTGGTTCAATTGGTTGGTCAGTCCAGTAAAGACTAGACTATTACTTTTGTTGACTAAACTAATATCCTATTGAATTTTAATTGAAAATAAATTTTAGAAACAATAAAAAATCATTGTGTTATAATTTGCCCCGACCATATTTGAATCATATTGTTTATTAATTAAGTATTTGATTTTTTTGAATTAAGTGAGCTGCATAAAAGTTATGCGGCTTTTTTGTTTACAATTTTTGTCATTTGGCTATTTGGGCTGTAATGAAGAATTGTTCAATATACTTGTTTTTAAATGGAAATATTGGCATATCCATTGCTTAGACATCTACAAAATTAATGATGATTTGTGTTAAACGGATCATTAATTTTGTAGCGTGCTGATTGCATAAAGTTTACTTACAGGGGTGAAGTCATGACGACTCCTAGTCCATCTTCAGAGAATATGCTTGAACGCTTATTTAAGTTGAGCGAAAACAAAACCAATTTTCGTACCGAAGTTCTTGCTGGTGTAACTACTTTTTTAACAATGTGTTACATCATTATTGTTAATCCAATGATTTTATCCGAAACAGGGATGGATCATGGGGCTGTGTTTGTCGCAACCTGTCTTGCAGCCGCAATCGGTTGTTTGGTTATGGGGCTTGTTGCAAATTATCCAATTGCACTGGCACCGGGTATGGGGCTAAATGCTTACTTTACCTATTCTGTATGTATGGGGATGGGCGTGCCTTGGCAAACGGCACTTGCTGCTGTGTTTGTATCAGGCTTGGTGTTTATTTTCATCAGTATGTTTAAAATCCGAGAGGCAATTGTCAACGCGATCCCAATGTCATTAAAACTGGCGATTGGTGGTGGTATTGGAATGTTCCTTGCACTGGTTGCACTAAAAAATGCTGGTATTATTGTTGCTAACCCTGCAACTTTAGTGGGTTTAGGGGATTTAAAACAACCTTCGGTTATTCTTGCCTTGTTTGGTTTCCTAATGGTTGTGGTCATGCATCAGTTTAAAGTGCGTGGTGCGATTATTATTAGTATTTTGGCAGTGACGGCTATTTCGACAGTATTGGGTTATAACCAATTCCATGGTGTTGTAGGTCAAGTGCCATCAATTGCGCCAACATTTATGCAAATGGATTTTGAGGGTTTATTCACTGCAAGTTTGGTGGGGGTAATCTTTGTCTTCTTCTTGGTCGATTTGTTTGACTCAACGGGGACATTGGTTGGGGTTTCACACCGTGCAGGTTTGTTGGTAGATGGTAAATTACCTCGTTTGAAAAAAGCACTTTTTGCCGACTCAACTGCAATTGTTGCGGGTGCTGCTTTGGGTACGTCTTCAACTACGCCTTATATTGAATCATCTGCTGGTGTTGCGGCTGGTGGTCGTACGGGTTTAACGGCTGTTGTTGTGGGCATTATGTTCTTGTTGTGCCTTTTTTTAGCACCACTTGCGCAATCCGTGCCAAGTTTTGCTACAGCACCTGCATTGTTATTTGTAGGGGTGTTAATGATTCAAGGTATTGTTCATATTGAATGGGATGATATCACTGAAGCGGTTCCTGCCTTTTTAACCATCGTATTTATGCCATTCACATACTCAATTGCAGATGGTATTGCGATGGGTTTTATTAGCTATGCGCTAATCAAACTATTTACTGGTAAAGCGAAAACTGTACCTTATATGGTGTGGATTGTTGCCGTACTTTGGGCATTAAAATTCGTCTTATTTGGCGGTTAATATTCCAAATTCACAGTACAGCGTGTTGAACTTGCATTGATGAATGTTCTACACGCCTTAGGGTGTAAACTCAAGTTTGCACCTTTTTTTATTTTTAAGGATTAAGGTATGAATAGACTTGAGCTCATCCGTGCTTTGCCAAAAGCAGAATTACATGTACATATTGAAGGGACGTTTGAGCCTGAGTTGATGTTTGAAATCGCTCAGCGTAATCAAATTGATATTCCTTATAAGTCGGTTGAAGAAGTAAAGCAGGCCTATAATTTTCATAATCTACAATCTTTTCTTGATATTTATTATGCGGGTGCGAATGTTTTAGTACTCGAACAAGATTTTTATGATTTAGCGTGGGCCTATTTCGAAAAATGTCATGCTGATCATGTGACGCACACAGAAATGTTCTTTGACCCGCAAACCCATACCGATCGTGGAGTGGCATTTGCAACCGTATTAAATGGTTTGCAACGTGCTTGTGATGATGCAAAAGCCAAATTGGGTATTAGCTCGCATTTAATCATGTGTTTCTTACGTCATTTAAGTGAAGAAGCGGCATTTAAAACTTTAGAACAAGCGCTACCGTTTAAAGATCAGATTATTGCGGTGGGTTTAGATTCTAGTGAAGTCGGACATCCACCTGCTAAGTTTGAACGTGTTTTTGCCAAAGCTCGTGAAGCAGGTTTTTTGGTGGTGGCACATGCGGGTGAAGAAGGTCCAGCTGAATATGTTTGGGAAGCTTTGGATTTACTAAAAGTAAATCGTATTGACCACGGTGTACGTTCAGAAGAAGATCCTGAATTGATGCAGCGTTTAATTCGCGAAAAAATGCCTTTAACAGTGTGTCCTTTAAGCAATTTAAAGCTCTGTGTGGTTGATGATATGGCGCAGCACAATATCCGTCGTTTATTGCAACAAGGTGTGCATGTCACGGTAAATTCAGATGATCCATCTTATTTTGGTGGATACATGAATGATAATTTCATTGCCATTGCTGAAGCTTTAGATTTATCTAATGACGAACTGAAACACTTGGCTAAAAATTCGTTTGAGGCTTCTTTTATTTCTGAAGCTGAAAAACAAAAGTGGACACAGCAAATTGATGCTTTGGTGTAATTTATATTTGAAAATGTACTGGTTTATTTAGTGGATCAATTTGATTCGCTAAATTATGAAGGTTGAAAATTAGGTTTGATGGTGAAAAAGAGTCTTTGTTGGATATTAGTCGTAGGTTTAGTGATTGGTTCGATGTCAGTTTTTGCGACCAATCAAGATTATTCTTTAACACAGAAAATGCTTAAGCCAGTATTAGAGCAAAGTTGTAAAAGTGAATTAAATGATTCAAAAATTTGGCAATCGGCTGCATTTTTTATAAGTGTAGAACGCCAAATGGGTTTGCAAAAACAAGTCTGTGCTTGTGTAAGTGATCATGCACTAAACAATATTTCAGCCAAAGACTTGGCTTTGGCATCAGTCAGTGAATCTGCAAAAAATAGCCTGATTAAACAAGCGGTATTGAATAGTGTTAAGGGCTGTGCTCAAGAAGCGCTTAACTAAGTTTTAGCTGTAAAAAAGCCACATTGCTATATAGCTGATGTGGCTTTTTTGATGTTGGGCTTTAATGGCTTATTTATCTTGTCGAGTCATACTGCGTAAAATATTATCTTTGTCGATAAAATGATGCTTTAACGCTGCAGCGATATGGCCGATGACCAGAAAACCAGCAAACCAAGATAAATAAATATGGACGGGTTTAACAATCGCTAAAATATCAGGATTGTCTTGAACTAGACGAGGTATTTCAAATAAATATAAAACGGGTGCGGGGTGTCCAGCACTCCAACTAAACAAACAACCTGTAATGGGTAAAGCCAATAACATTAAATATAAGGCCAAATGTCCAAGATGTGCCAAGACTTTCATCATGGGTGACATGCTGTCTGGGAGCTGCGGAGCAGGATGGGTATAGCGCCAAAACAAACGAATTAACACGAGGAATATAATCGTTGTCGCGATATTTTTATGCAGGGTAATAACTTGACCTTTAAAGCTGCCATCAACATCATAGCTTAAAAAATTGCCACTATAGAAACCAATCAACCATGCTGCAATGAAAATGATGGCCATGAGCCAATGTAGCATTTGTGCTGTACGGGTATAGTATTGTGAAGTGCGTTGCATGTTGTACCAACATGTGATTTTTAGTTTAACTATGCTAATCAAATTACAGTCATTTAAAAACCTTGAATATAGAACAAAGCGTATAATTCTTGAAACGCTGAAAGCTGTATTGTTTTTAGCCAGATAGTAAGGGTGGTCGGAATTGCAACGAAATATACGTTTCTTCTGTATCAAAGATTCGGCAAAATACGCGCAATCTATTTTAAAACTTAGGATATTCAACTGTGAAAAAATTAATTGCTGTACTTGTACCTCTGGCTTTAGCTCTAACCGCATGTGTTTCAACGAACACAGCAACGGGTACAACAGGCATGCAATCAACAACTCAGCAACTTGGCAATACGGCACTTAAAATTGCCATTAATGCAAAATGTACAACAGAGTTAAATAATACTGCTGCATGGCAAACCGCAACGAAATTGATGACAGCAACACAAAAACAAAATATTCAGTCTGAAATTTGTGGTTGTGTTAGTGAAAAAGCACCACAAAGCGTAACAGCTGTAGATTTGGCAACTGCTGCTATTGATCCCGCAGCACGTAACATGATTGTTACCAATGCAGTGACTAAAACCATTAATGCTTGCGTCGCTGAAGCAGTGAAATAATTGTTAATAAAGAAGGGTCTGTTGATATTTCAGCCATGCATTGCGTTATTCGCTAAAACAACGCAAACAAGACATGAAATGCAGACAATGGTGACCCCCTTGTTAAATTTCATAACGAAGTTTGGGGAAGTTTTAGTGATAACCCTATGGGACAGGGACATTTTTGCCGCTACTGCGTTATGTTTTACTCATTTAGAATAACTAAATTTCGCAAAACATGCCTTGCATCGTCTAAAAATGTCCTCTGTCGCAAGCATCTGTGAAATATCAACAGACCCTCATAATGAGGCTGACGTGTTCAGCCTCTTTTTTTTATAGGTAGATGAAGTGATGAAAATTGCTGGTGTAGATGAAGCGGGGCGCGGTCCACTTGTCGGTTCTGTAGTTGCCGCTGCGGTTATTTTGGATCCCAATAATCCAATTGAAGGTTTAAATGATTCTAAAAAACTCTCTGAAAAAAAACGTGAAAAATTATTTGTAGAAATACAAGAAAAAGCATTGGCTTGGGCAATTGCTGAAGCAAGTCATACAGAAATTGATGAAATTAATATTCTTCAAGCATCATTGTTAGCGATGCGCCGTGCTGTGGAAGCTTTAAATATTTCACCTGAGCATGTGTTGGTAGATGGAAATAAAGTCCCACAAGGCTTGATGATGAGCTGTGATGCGATTGTTGGTGGGGATGCCTTGCATGCGGAAATTTCAGCTGCCAGTATCTTGGCGAAAGTAACCCGAGACCGCGATATGGTTGAGCTTGATGTGCAATATCCACAATTTGGATTTGCTAAACACAAAGGCTATCCAACCAAAGCACATTTTGAAGCGATTGCAGAACATGGGGTGATTGATCAACACCGTCGTAGTTATGCACCTGTAAAAAAAGCGTTAGCTTTGCTTGAGCAAAACTAAGCTTTAGATAAATTTAAAGCGGCTTAGTAAAGCCGCTTTAGGGGAAAACATTTAATGTTTAACGATTAAAGTTATTCTGGGTATTCTGTGTGAAATTATCTTCTTCAAACGAAGGTTGGTAATCTTGATCGAGGTGTTGAAGATGTTCATGCATAGCGCGTTCATGTTGAATACGTTGGTAAATTTCTTCACGGTGAACTGATACTTCTTTTGGAGCATTTACACCAATACGAACTTGATTTCCTTTAACCCCAAGTACAGTTACACTGACTTGGTCCCCAATCATTAATGTTTCTCCGACACGTCTAGTCAGAATCAGCATGTTTATCTCCTTGCAAAATGCTAAACCTGCAATTGATCTAAAATGAACAAAACACAACCTTAAATATCAAAAGAAAACTTTAACAAAGCAATGTAAGGAACATTACCCAAGATGCAGTTTTGTTAAAATTTTCTTAAAACCTTAGGGCTAATATAACAGAGCCACTATAAGAAAAACTATAGTGGCTCTGCTTTTTTGTGTTGTTTTTCAAAAACTGTCTAACAATGACAATTTTTGTTAGCTGCAAATTATGCGCGTACGCTTGATTCGCCATGTTCTCGGTCTAAACCGAAAGCAGTATGTAGTGTGCGAACTGCGAGTTCTAAATAGTTTTCTTCAATGATCACAGAAATCTTAATTTCTGAAGTCGAAATCATCAAAATGTTAATGCCTTCTTCAGCCAGAGCAGTAAACATTTTGCTTGCAACACCTGCATGTGAACGCATACCTACACCCACGATTGATACTTTGACAATATCATCACGGGTTGCGACTTCACGCGCACCAATTTTTTGTGCTGTATCTTCTAAAATGGTTGTCGCTTTTTTTAATTCACCGCGGTTAACCGTGAAAGTAAAATCAGTTGTACCATCTTCTTCAACATTTTGGATAATCATATCCACTTCAATGTTGGCATCACCAATCGGGCATAAAATTTTAGATGCAATACCTGGTTCATCAGGTACACCTAGAATGGTTAATTTTGCTTCGTCACGGTTAAATGCGATACCAGAGATAATTGGCTGTTCCATGTTGTCTTCCAATTCAGTAGTAATAAGAGTGCCGACGTTTTGTTTAAAGTCTTCGTCAAATGCGCCATCATTGTCATTATCAAAACTTGATAATACACGCAAAGGCACTTGATACTTGCCTGCAAATTCAACTGAACGAATTTGAAGAACTTTAGAACCCAAAGATGCCATTTCAAGCATTTCTTCAAAAGAAATACGATCTACTTTTTTCGCTTTAGGTGCAACACGTGGATCGGTGGTATAAACACCATCTACATCTGTGTAGATTTGGCATTCATCTGCTTTAAGTGCAGCAGCAATTGCAACACCTGAAGTATCTGAACCACCACGTCCTAGAGTAGTGGTGTTACCAAGATCATCAAAACCTTGGAAACCAGCAACAACGAGTACACGTCCGGCATTTAAATGATCAGTTAAAACGTCAGTATCAATTGCTTCGATACGCGCTTTGGTGAATGCACTGTCAGTTTTAATGCCAACTTGGCGACCTGTTAGAGACTTAGCTTCAACCCCAATCGAGTTGAGCGCCATCGCTAACATGGAAATCGTTACCTGTTCCCCCGTAGAGACCATTTGGTCGAGTTCACGTGGATCAGGGGTTTCGGTAATGGCTTTCGCTAAAGCAAGTAGGCGATTGGTTTCGCCACTCATGGCTGAGACAACCACTACAACCTTGTGACCGTGGTCATGCCAACGCTTTACACGACGAGCAACATTTAAAATGCGCTCGGGAGTACCCATTGAGGTACCGCCATATTTTTGAACGATTAATGCCATAGTTGTTCCATAAAAGCCATGATCCTGAATTACCTTTTCAGGATCAGTTACACAAAAAGTGAAGTCTTATTTTGCTTCAAGCCAAGCCGTTAAACCGGCCATCACTGGTGCAAACTTCTCGTTAAGTGGCGCGCCACCTTGTGCCAAGTCAGGTTTACCACCACCTTTACCACCAAGTTCAGTGGCTAAGTGTTTGATAATGTCACCTGCTTTAATGTTTGCAGTGAAGTCTTTTGCGACCGAAGCAAGAAGGCTAACTTTATCGCCTTCAACGCCAGCAAGTACAATCACTGCATTGTCTAATTTAGATTTCACCCCATCATGTAAGTTACGTAGTGATTTCACATCCATACCTTGCACGGTGGTGATTAAAGTCGAACGACCAGCAATGGTTTGAACTTGGCTTAAAAGTTCAGCTGCTTGGAAGTTCGCTAATTTTTGGTTGAGTTGTTCAATGTGCTTTTGCAATTGATGTGCTGTTTCAACAGTCGCTTCAACTTTTTCAACCGTTTGATCTTTTTGCGCTTTCAATAAGCCATTGATCTGTTGAATGTCTGCGTCTGCTTTTTGAATCACTTCAACTGCTTTTGTACCTGTCACGGCTTCGATACGACGTACACCGGCTGCAACACCACCTTCAGAGGTGATTTTGAACAGACCGATATCACCAGTGCGTTTGACGTGAATACCACCACACAGTTCGATTGAGAAGTTTTTATCTTCAATCATTGAACCCATAGAAAGTACGCGAACTTCGTCACCATACTTTTCGCCAAACAACATCATTGCGCCTTTTTCTTGCGCAGATTCGATGTCTAGCAATTCGGTAGAAACGGCTGTGTTAGCAATTACTTCAAGGTTTACAATGCGTTCAACCTGTTGTAGTTGTTCAAATGTCACAGGTTGGTCGTTGGCAAAGTCGAAACGTAAGATATCGCTGGCAACCAATGAACCTTTTTGCTGTACATGAGCACCGAGTACTTGACGAAGGGCTGAATGTAAAAGGTGAGTTGCAGAGTGGTTACGCGCAGTGGCTTCACGAATATCGGCTTTTACAATTGCTTCAACAGACTGAGTGGCTTTTAAGCTACCTACAGTCACGATACCTTGATGGACAAAAGCACCACCAGATTTTTTAGTATCTTGAACTTCAAAAATACCTGTCTCGTTTTTGAACAAGCCAGTATCACCGATTTGACCACCGCTTTCTGCATAGAACGGCGTTTGATTCAGTACGATTAGTGCTTCATCGCCTTCATTCACTTCATCAACTTGCTCGCCATCTTTATAGATCGCGATAATTTGACCTTGACCTTGGGTTGCATCATAACCATCAAATTGAGTTTCGCCTTCAATATTGACAATGCTGTTGTAGTCGATTGCAAATTTTCCTGCATCACGTGCGCGTTGACGTTGTGCCGCCATTTCAACTTCAAAGCCAGCTTCGTCAATGGTTAAATCACGTTCACGTGCAATATCAGCGGTTAAGTCAGCAGGGAAGCCGTAAGTATCGTAAAGTTTAAATACAACTGCACCTGGAATGACTGAACCTTTTAGATTCGCAAGTTCACCTTCAAGCAGTTTTAAACCTTGCTCAAGTGTTTTGGCGAATTGTTCTTCTTCTTTTAGTAATAAAGCTTCAATACGAGCTTGGTTTGCCGCCAGTTCTGGATAAGCAACACCCATCACATCAACAAGCGGTTGAAGCATTTTGTAGAAGAATGAACCTGTTGCACCGAGTTTATTACCATGACGTACTGCACGACGAATGATGCGACGTAGCACATAGCCACGACCTTCATTAGATGGATTTACGCCATCAGCAATCAGGAAGCAACATGAACGTGCATGGTCAGCAACCACTTTTAAAGACGCAGGGTAGTCAACAGGTTTGTTGTTTGTCGCAGCTTCAGCGTCAATTGCAGTCGTATCAAGCTCAATAATTTGCGCAGCAGATTTAAGCAAGTTTTGGAACAAGTCGATTTCGTAGTTTGAATTTACATGTTGTAAAACCGCAGAAATACGTTCTAAGCCCATACCTGTATCGACAGATGGGGCAGGTAGTGCATGTAATACACCATCAGCAGTGCGATTGAACTGCATGAATACGTTGTTCCAAATTTCAATGAAACGGTCGCCATCTTCTTCAGGTGTGCCCGGTAAGCCACCCCAGATGTGATCGCCATGATCAAAGAAAATTTCAGAACAAGGACCACAAGGACCTGTATCACCCATTGCCCAGAAGTTATCTGATGCGTATTGACCGCCTTTGTTGTCGCCAATGCGGATAATACGGCTAGCATCTAAACCAATTTCTTTGTTCCAGATGTCAAACGCTTCGTCATCGGTATGGTAAACAGTGGCATAGAGTTTATCTTTAGGCAGTGCTAACCATTCGTCACCAGTAAGGAATTCCCATGCAAATTTGATCGCATCACGTTTAAAGTAATCGCCAAAAGAGAAGTTACCTAACATTTCGAAGAAGGTGTGGTGACGTGCTGTATAACCGACGTTGTCTAAGTCGTTGTGTTTACCACCGGCACGTACACATTTTTGTGAAGATGTTGCACGAACATAATCACGTTTTTCCAAACCAAGGAAGCAGTCTTTAAACTGGTTCATCCCGGCATTGGTGAACAGTAAAGTCGGGTCGTTGGCGGGTACTAGTGAACTCGACGCGACACGTGTATGCCCTTGCGATTCAAAGTAACGCAAAAATGCTTCACGAATTTCAGCTGATGTCATAAAACGAGTACTCACAACCAAGTCACTCCATATATTTCGTATTGGCTAATAGCATAACCGAGCAAATTCATTTAAGAATAGCTGCCTCAGTATACTGGGTATAAAATTTTAAAACGCCAAATTATAACGGAAAAAGCTGTATGCACCAATCACTTTAAGGTGAATTAATGACAATTCTATAGAATCGTTATCCTGAGCTTTTTGATGTAAATCTAAGAGTTAATTGATCTAGAGCCGTTATCGTCAAAATTTAATGCACAGCTTGGTCAATGTTTTTAGCTTACTTTCTTTGATCCTGATTTGTGAAAAAATGACATCAAAAGTAAAGTCAGGGTGATTGGAGCGCAATATTCATCAATAGATGTGAAGAAATGGTATCGATATTCAGTCGAAATCCATTAACATATACAAGTATTTACATCTACCCAAGAGTTAAGGATATCTAATGCAACGAGTAGCCATTAATGGTTTCGGGCGAATTGGTCGCAATGTATTACGTGCTTGGTTTGAAAATCCTAAAGATTTCCATTTTGACATTGTGGCGATTAATGATGTTGCAGATGTAGAGACTTTAATTCATTTATTTAAATACGATACAACCCATGGGCGCTTTAAAGGTAAAGTTGAAGTGTTATGGGAAAATGAACATATTTTTTTGCATATTTCGGCGGGTTTGGCGCAATTAAAAGTCAAGGTCTTTTGCCAAGAAAATCCAGAATTATTGCCTTGGCATGATTTAAATATTGATGTTGTACTTGAATGTACGGGTTTATTTCGTTCCCGTGAAGCTGCGACAAAACATATTACAGCAGGGGCGAGGCGGGTCATTATTGGCGCAGCTCCTTTTGATAGCGTGGATGCAGCGATTGTTTATGGTGTCAACCATCATGAAGTGAAAAGCACCGATCAAATTATTTCCAGCGTATCATGTACCACACAAGCCTTGGTTCCACTGGTTAAAATCATTGATGATGCATTTGGCATTGATACTGCACTCATGACTGAAATTCATGCCGTCACAGCAGATCAGTCGGTATTGGATCATGCGCATCGTGATTTACGTCGTGCGCGTGCTTCGGGGCAAAATATTATTCCAACCACTTCATCGGCTTTAGGGGCTTTGAAAAGTGTGATGCCAAAAATGGCAGATCGTATTGATGGTTATTCTATTCGTGTACCGACTATTAATGTGGCAGCCATCGACTTAACGTTTATTTCGCAATCGCATGTCACAGCACACAAGATTAATGAAGTTCTGGTCAAATCAGCACGTCATGATTATGCTGAAATTATGGATGTGACAGATGAACCCTTAGTTTCATCAGACTTTAACCATTCTCCCTATTCTTTGGTGGTGGATCTGAATCAAACTATGGTGGTTGGGCGTCAAGCCAAAGTTTTTGCATGGTATGACAACGAATGGGGTTATGCCAATCGCTTGCTTGATTTGTGTGAATCCTTTACATCAAAATTCATATAAAAACAGAGGCTGATTAAACGCTTAATCAACCTCTGTTTGAGAAAAAGACTATTCTTCTTCACTGATATAATTTGGATCGTTTAAGAAGCCCTCTTGGATTTCTTTCGGCATGTCTTTGTGCCACCATGCATAGATGGAAGATTGAATCAGTTGATCTTCATTAGGGTCATTGAAGGGTTCATCATCCTCACGAATAAGTTCATCACCTTCAAATTTAAACCAAAATTCCCACGGGTCATCATCACCACAACCCCAAGCTTGTGTATGGATGTCAGGAACTAAGCTTTTTAAGAAGTTTAAAATGGCTTCCATAAATTCATCACCCGATGAACCATGCACAAAGTGAGCAATCGAATATCCTTCAAAACGGTACAGTGATTCTGGCCCTAAGTCATATTCAACCTGATCGACTTGGTCAATGAGATCTTGAGCAAGTTCTTCACCTTCGGTTGGATTGATGGTGACCGCAATTTGTTTGAATATTTCAGCATTGCCCTGATGTTCTTGAAAGAGGCGATCTAATTTATTCATGATTTCTGGGTTAGGATGCTTAAAATATAAGTTGCTGTGAAGTTCCATGGTGAGTGCAGACCCCGAGATGTTGAAAGCATAAAATGCTGATAAATAATGATTGTTTTTAACGGTTGTAAATGAAAATTGAATATTTGCGTTATTGGTGAATAAAAATACAATGTATTGTGGTTATTTGGGAAGTGTTTTTTGAATGAATGTGTTGGCTGTGTCATTAGTGACTTAGAAATTAGGTCGATAGATCAAAATAGTTGCTGAACTTAAACGAATTTTTGAAAATTTAGATGATTAATTCGTTATGATAGTGAATAACAACTAAATAAGATAAGAGAAATGCATATCATGTTGATATTTATCTGGGGTTTTATTCTGCTTTTAGCAATCGCCGTGATTTTTTTAATTTGGGTACAAATAAAGAATCAAACTGATGTACTAAGTGAAACTGAACTTAATCAAAAACTTGAAGAAAAAGTCATTCATTTAGAAGAAAACTTAAAAAAGACCTTGGAAATTATGCAGGACTTGGCCAAAAAAATGCATCTTCAGCAAGAGATGTTGGATAAAACCACGGTTAAATTAAGTCAGATCGAGTTGCACAATGCTGAACTGGTTGGCTTACTAGCAAAGGCGGCAAATTCGTCTGATAGACCATCACTTTAATTTCAGTCTTTAAGGCTTAAACCAGCTTAAATAAGCACGAACCTTAAAACTGCTGCTGATAACATGCTAATCAACACTGTAGGCAGTAAGGAAAAACGTGAAGCTGCAAGCAGTGTAATCGCAATTGCCAGTAAATCGGCAGGGTTGTCTTTGACAAAATAAGGTGCAATCACTGAAATGAGCACACAGCCAGGAACCACTTCTAAGATTTGTTTCTGGCGAGGGGCGAGGGTTTTATTTTTCAGTAAAACATAACCTAAAACACGTGTCAGATAAGTGGTGATTGCAATGCATAAAATGGCAATGAGGGTTGCTGAATGAATCACTTTTTATCTCCTAACAACCAATAGGCAGAAGCAATACCTGCGATTGCGCCAATAGGGACATGCCAACCTTGGGGTAAATATAAATATGCCAGTGCAGCGGTAACTAAACTGACCAACCATGGTCGCGCTGCATGTAAACCTTTCCACATGCCGCGTAATAACACTAAAAATACTGCGGGAAATGCCATGTCGAAGCCAAAACGTGACGCATCGCCTAAAATGGGTCCAATTGCGCCCCCTAAGGCGGTGAATCCAACCCACATGAGGTAAAGAGCAAAACAAAGACCTGCGTAAAAAGACAGATTAAAGGCATGATTGATGCCCGTCTGAACTTGTCTTTTTTGTGCATCCGCCAAGGCAACCGCCCAACTTTCATCACACATAAAAAATAAAGCGGGGAAAACCTGTTTGTTGGGTAAATGTCTGAGGTAGGGCACTAGGCTTGCCCCCATGAGTAAATGACGACTATTGACTAAAAAAGTAATGAACATCAGCATTAAAATATTGGGTGGATTGGTCCAGAGTTCTAAAATGGCAAATTCTGAACCGCCTGCAAAATTGAGACCTGTAAATAAAGGCACTTCAATAAAAGAAAAGCCTTTTTGCGTGGCTTGTGCGCCAAGTACTAAAGCAAAGGGGATAATCCCCAATAGCATCGGAATTGATATTTTTATGCCACGTTTAAATTCAGTGAAGTCCTGCGAATACGTTAAATCTTGAGTTATATTTTTTAACGTAAACATAAGGTTTGGCCTGACAAGAGGAGTTGGATTTAGAAAAATATTTTATGATAATTTATGGAGTATTTTTCACTTAAATTAGCTTAATTTTGGTTTTAAATGAAATTAAATAGCGTTAAATTATATTTAATTGAAATTTACTACTCTGGTGGTTAATGATGGATCATGTTGATAAGCGCATACTGAAAGCCTTACAGCACAACGGGAAATTGCAAAATAATGAATTGGCTCAAATCGTGGGTTTGTCGGCATCGCCATGTTTGCGGCGCGTTAAACAATTAGAAGATGATGGCATTATTGAAAAATACGTGGCTTTGGTTGATCCAACAAAAGTAAATCTTGCGTTAACGGTTTTTGCACGAATTTGGTTGAAAGGACAAGATGCAGAAACTGTAAACCAGTTTGTCGATGCTGTGCATGATATGCCTGAGGTGGTGGAGTGTCAGCTTATGGCAGGGGATTGTGATTTCTTTTTAAGAATTGTGGTTGCCGACTTAGCGGCGTATCGTCAGTTTCAAATTCATCATTTAAATAAAATTGCAGGAATTCAAAATGTCAAAACTGAGATTCCTTTACAAAAAGTCAAGCAAACAACAGCCTTACCTTTAGACTGATCACTTGCTTTTTGTATGATTGTGTTTTTGGCTTAGATATTGAATTTTCTATTGATTGATAATTTCATAAATTTGAATGATTTCATGTTGATTAAACAATAAGTATTCGCCATTTTTTCTGAAAAAGTCAGGTGCACAGCTAAAATTATCGTGCTAGACTAGGAGAAATCGGGTGTGTTCCCGATTTTTTTATGCGGATTCGTTCCGCGCTGACAGAATTTAGGTTTACAACATGCCCATTTCAGAGACATGGTTATTACCTGATGGTGTAGCTGATGTATTACCCGAACAGGCGCAAGTGATTGAAACTTTGCGTCGTGACGCACTAGATTTCCTCGCATCTCGAGGTTATCAATTGGTGTACACGCCATTTATTGAATACATCGAATCTCTATCTTCTCTTTCAGAATCGAATCAAGATTTAGACTTAGCTACTTTTAAAGTGATCGATCAGCTTTCTGGTCGTTTACTTGGTGTGCGTGCCGATATGACACCACAAGTGGCTCGTATTGATGCGCATGTACATCCAGTAGAAGGTGTGGCTCGTTACTGCTATGCAGGAACGGTTTTACATACGAAACCACAAGGGTTTAATACCACACGTTCACCACTACAATTGGGTGCAGAACTATTTGGTTCAGACAGCATTGATGCTGATGTCGAAATGGTTGATGTCATGCTGAGCTTGATTGAGAAAGCAGGCTTGGCAGCAGGTACGCATTTAGATTTAGGGCATGTTGGGTTATTCCGTAGTTTAGTTAAACATGCGGGTTTGACCAAGGCTGTTGAAAGCCATCTTTCGGATTTGTATCAACGTAAAGCACTGCCTGAACTTGCAGAGTTTACTCAAGAATTAAAATTTGGTTCAGATTTCTATACGCTTGGTCGTTATTCAAGTGATTTAGATGCATTACAGACACATTTAAGTGCTGAAATATTGGCGGATGAGGCATTTAAACACGCTTTTGATGTATTGAAAACGACTCAAGTCGAAATTCAATCACGTTGGCCAAATCTGCACATTGGTATTGATGTTGTCGAGTTACGTTCATACCATTATCACACGGGTTTAATGTACGCAGTGTATGCACCAAACCGCGCGGCTCCACTGGCACAAGGTGGGCGCTATGACGGCATTGGTCAGCATTTTGGTCGTGCCCGTCCTGCTACAGGTTTTAGCTGTGACTTATATGCTTTAAGTGCAGGTCAATTTACAGATTTAAATGTAGTGGTTGCACCGAAGGGTACAGCGATGGATTTGCTTGAAGCAATTTCGAATGCACGTACACAAGGCTTTGGTGTAATTCAGTTACTTGGAAATGACAGTTTAAACTCAGTACCGCATGCAACTCATCAATTGGTGAGTGTGGCAGGTGAGTGGAAAGTCGAAAAGATTTAATGACGTGAATTAGTGTCAAGTGACTAATTTAAGTTTTCAATTTTAACAGCATGATGCAATGAGGCTATTATGGGCAAAAATGTTGTGGTACTCGGTACCCAATGGGGCGACGAAGGTAAAGGTAAGATTGTCGACCTGCTCACAGATCAAGCGGCTGCGGTAGTTCGTTACCAAGGCGGACATAACGCTGGTCATACACTCGTGGTTGGTGGTAAGAAAACTGTATTACACCTCATTCCATCTGGTATTTTACGTGAAAACGTACTTTGCTTAATTGGTAATGGTGTTGTACTTTCACCTGCTGCATTAATCGAAGAAATGGACATTCTTGAAAAAGAAGGCGTGCCTGTTAAAGAACGTTTACGTATCTCTCCAAACTGTCCTTTAATTCTTCCGAACCATATTGCACTTGACCAAGCACGTGAGAAAAAACGTGGTAATGCGAAAATTGGTACGACTGGTCGTGGTATTGGCCCAGCGTATGAAGATAAAGTTGCACGTCGTGCAATTCGTGTTGCTGACTTAGTGCGTGGTGGTGAACATCTTAAAGCTCAACTTGAAGAGCTACTTGAATACCATAACTTCCAATTAACTCAATTCTACGGTGTAGAAGCAGTTAATCTTGAAGATGTACTTGCGCTTTGCGACCAATGGCGTGAAGTTGTAGCTCCACTTGTTGTGGATGTAACAACTGAATTGCATAACTACCGTAAAAACGGTGAAAACATTATGTTTGAAGGCGCTCAAGGTTCACTTCTTGATGTCGATCATGGTACATATCCGTATGTAACATCTTCAAATACAACTGCTGGTGGCGTAAGCTCAGGTTCAGGTTTGGGTCCATTGCACCTTGACTATGTACTTGGTATCACTAAAGCATATACAACACGTGTAGGCGCAGGTCCATTCCCAACAGAGTTGGTTTATGATGCTGCAAATGACGTAGGTGATGCGATTGGTAAACACCTTGGAACTAAAGGTTCTGAATTTGGTGCGTCTACTGGTCGTCAACGCCGTTGTGGTTGGTTTGATGCAGAAATTCTACGTCGCTCTGTAGATGTAAACTCACTTTCTGGTATTTGCTTAACTAAACTTGACGTTCTTGATGGTTTAGAAGAAGTGAAAATCTGTATCGGTTACGAAGCTGCTGATTCTGGTTGTGTTGGTTCTTCTGATGCACTTGCATTTGAAACGTTAAAACCAATCTATGAAACAATGCCAGGTTGGTCTGAGTCGACTTTCGGTGCAAAAAGCATGGAACAATTGCCAGCAAATGCAATTGCTTATGTAAAACGCATTGAGCAGTTAATTGAATGTTCAATCGACATCGTTTCAACTGGTCCAGACCGTGAAGAAACCATTGTATTACGTCATCCTTTTAATGCTTAATTTAAGCGCATAGAAAGATGGTAAAAAAAGCCTCGCAATATGTGAGGCTTTTTTATGTTCCCTTTTTTTAACAAGATGATAAGTGGATATATGCTGGTGAAAATTCTGCAAGACTAAAGTTGCATCAGAGAGTACTGTTTAAATCATTGGCAGTTGCTAAAATACAAAACATAAGATAAATAGCGGGTTGTGCGGATGCATAAAAATATTTCAGGAACGATTTTTTATTCCTTACTTTTTGCAATGGGTGGAGCACCGACCATTGCGATGCTGATTATTCAAGCACAAACTCAAGATCCTAATATTGTCTATGGGGTATTTATTGGTTTAAGTGTCATTATTGCGTGTATTTTGGTGCCATTAATTTTAATTCAAAATGCATTTTTATTTTTTAAACGAAAAAATGATCAACTTGAGCAAAAAATCAAACCACTTTGCCAAGTGTATTTGGTTCTGAATGCTTTATGTCTTATTTATTGGCTTAGTTTTCAGTTTCTTAAATAAGCGCGGTTACATAAATGATATGAATGTGGATTGAATAATAATTTAAAGCTGATCGACAATTCCATATAATCGCCTTAAAACAGATATCTATTTTTAAGGTGGAGATTATTATAATGAACAGCAAGTTTATTTTGAGTTTATGTGCAGCAAGTGTGATCACTATTTCGGGTTGTACCACTGTTGCGGAAATGGCAGGGGCGGATTCATCCACATTAAATGTAGCTGCGGCACAAGGCTTTAATAAAACAGTTCAAGAAGCAAGTGCAAATAAAACCTTAGATACTTCATCTGCGACGTATAAACGTATTAATGCTGTATTTTTGCGTTTAAAACCGTATGCAGATCAAGTGAATCAAACGGGTCAGAAGTTTAGTTGGCAACTGGCAGTTTTGAAATCTGATCAGGTCAATGCCTATGTCGCACCTGGTGGTAAAGTTGTGTTCTATACAGGTATTGTCAATAAGCTAAACCTGACAGATGCAGAAATTGCGGCAGTGATGGGGCATGAAATGGTACATGCTTTAGAGGAACATTCTAAAAATAAAATTGGTGCTCAAGCCTTAACTGATTTAGCTTTAAATATTGGTTTAAGTGCAGCAGGAAACAATGTTGGACAATTGGGTACAGCAGCAGCGCAGTTAGGGAGTCAAGTCGGGATAGGGTTGCCTTATTCACGTAGTCTTGAAAGTCGTGCCGACCAAGGTGGATTACTTCTTATGGCGCGTGCAGGTTATAACCCGCAAGCAGCAATTACGCTTTGGGAAAAAATGAATAAATTAGATGGTGCAGGTGGTTCATCATTCTTGTCTACTCACCCTTCAAATAGCCAGCGTATTGAAGCAATGCGTAAAAATTTGCCTACTGCTCAAGCAATTTATAATAAGCGTTAATAAATAGTTAGGTTTAAAAAAGGATGCGATAGGCATCCTTTTTTATATAATTTTTTGATTTTTGAGCATCATAAATTATTGATTTAAATACTGAATAAAGAATAAAGCAGCGCTTTATTCAGGGTGCAGGGTTGGGCTGTTGACGATGGATGTCTTCAATGCCTTGTAAAATGTCTACAGATAAATCAATGTCAAAAGCTTGGATGTTTTCTTTGAGTTGATCCAAATTTGTTGCACCAATAATAGTGCTGGTCACAAAGAATTGTTGCTTGATAAATGCCAATGCAAGCTGAGTGAGGGTTAAGCCATGTTGCTCCGCAAGTTGAGCATACTGTTCGGTTGCCCATTCACTTTCTGGATTGCTATAGCGGTTAAAACGCGAGAATAGTGTGACACGAGCATTGGCGGGACGCGCGCCATGACGGAGTTTACCCGTCAAATAACCAAAAGCTAAAGGGGAATAGGCCAGCAATCCTACATTTTCATAATGGGCAATTTCTGACATGCCAATTTCATAGGTACGGTTTAATAGGTTGTAGGGGTTTTGCACACTGACAAATTTTTCTAAACCTAATTTTTCTGCCAAGTTTAAAAATTTCATGGTTCCCCATGGCGTTTCATTGGACAGTCCAATATAACGAATGCGTCCTTTTTTAATTTCATCACTTAAAGCGGTCAGGGTTTCTTCTAAAGCTGTAATTTCGCTATTTTGCTGTGCTTCACTGTTGCCATAACCGAGTTTACCAAAGAAGTTGGTTGGTCGTTGTGGCCAATGCAGTTGATAGAGGTCGATATAATCGCTTTGCAGGCGTTGTAGGGAGTCATCAATGGCAGAAGCAATCTCTGCTGCTGTAAAGCGTGTTTGCCCATCACGGATCTGGCTGCCGCCTTGTGAGGGACCTGCTATTTTTGAGGCGATAAATAATTGATCTCGATTGCCACGTTGTGCAATCCAATTGCCCAATATTGTTTCAGTAGCACCTTGAGTTTCAGGTTTGGGTGGCACTGGATACATTTCAGCGGTATCCCAAAAGAACAAACCTTGATCTAAAGCATATTCAAGTTGTTGGAAGGCCTCTGCTTGGGTATTTTGCTCACCAAAAGTCATGGTTCCTAAACAAATTTCAGGAACCAATATTCCTGTATTGGCTAAAGGTTTCAGTTGCATCGAGGTTTATCCTTTAATTTTTATCATGGCATTTTAAGTTGTGTACAAGACTACCTGATTTAGTCATAAGAGTTAAATCATGAATAGTTTTAAAGTTGTCATAAATGTGACAAAAGAATAAAAAATGAAAGCATAAAAAAGCAAATCATAAGATCTGCTTTTTTATTGAATTGGCAAAGATAAAAAGCTTATTCTTCGTCGTCATCCTTCTCTGAAGAAACATCAGTTTCTTCAGGTGTAACATCAAAAATAAGAATGGCTTTACCATCTGTTTCGATCATGCCTTGTTCTTCAAGCGTTTTTAAAACGCGTCCAACCATTTCGCGAGAACAACCAACAATACGGCCAATTTCTTGACGAGTAATACGGATCTGGCGACCATTTGGAAGAATCATGGCTTCAGGTTGTGAAGAAAGATCAATTAAACAACGTGCAATACGACCAGATACATCTATAAATGCAAGGTCTGTGACTTTACGTGTGGTATTTTTTAAACGGCGCACCAGTTGAGCAAATACAGCATAGCTAAGATCTGGATATTGTTTGCTTAATTCATGAAAATTTTCATAGGTAATTTCAGCAATTTCACATACGTCACGTGTACGAACTTCTGCAGTACGTTGTGGATTTGCTTCAAATAAGCCCATTTCCCCAAAAAAGTCACCGGCATTCAAATATGCAACTACAATTTCGCGCTCATCATCTTCGCGTAAAATAATGGATACTGAACCTTTTAAAATCAAATAAAGAGACTTTGATTCAGTGCCTGCATCTATGATTGCAGTGCGTTTTGGGTAGCGGTTGATATATGCACGTTTTAGTAATGCTTTTACTGACTCTGGTAGCTGGCCAGGAGAAAGCGCATCAGTGCTAAGTTGTGAAAAGTTTGCAGTCATGCTAACGGTTCCGAATATGGATAAGTAATAGATCGCACAAGACCTAAAATGAACTTGTCACATAGAAGAGATGAAATTCCGTATCAACTCAATTTATGTTAGTGTACAGGTACGTCGTAAATTTATAGCTTTTTTCAGGTAGTTGCAATGCAAACAAGTGTTCATTGGCTAGAGAATGTTGCTTTTGAAGCCAAATCAGAGAGTGGTCATCAAATTGTCATGGATGGGGCTGAGGCATACGGTGGTGAAAACCGTGGCCCACGTCCTATGGAGCTTATATTAATGGGACTTGGTGGGTGTGCTTCCTTTGATATTGTGACTATTTTAAAGAAATCACGCCAAGATGTGACAGGGGTCGTATGTCAGTTGAAAGCGGATCGTGCTGATAGTATTCCTGCTGTGTTTACCAAAATCCATTTACATTTTGTGGTAACAGGTAAGGCAGTAAAAGAAAAACAGGTGGCTAAAGCCGTTGAGCTTTCTGCTGAAAAATACTGTTCAGCAAGTAAAATGTTGTCAGATGGTGGTGTTGAAATTACTCACGATTTTGAAATTATTGAAGCTGAGTAATGAAAAAATGGATGGTAATTCATACGTGAGTTGCCATTTTTATAAGTTATATAAGCTGTATCCTTTTTAAGTTAAAAATTTACAAAATTGAATAAAATAGTCTTAGCTCAATCCAAATTAAGAACTTTAATAACAACGTTAAGCAACCTTGTTCACGTGTTGCTTTATATTCATTAACTTTCTGGTCTTTAATGGCATTAAATTTTTTTATTGCTTAAATAAACTGCATAAATAAGTTTTTAAACCATCAAGTATGAACACATGGTGTTTTATGCTGTTGCTCAAAATGAGTCAGATAATATATTTTAAATAGAATTTGATACATAAGATATCAAATTGAACTTGAAAAACCTATGATATATACCCATATTATAACTGAGTTATATTTTTTGTCTTAATGACTTTAATTATTGAAAATTAAAAATATTTTTTAATAAAATTGTTGAAAAATATCAAACCATTCCCATCTATTATCCAAGTACAAAATTTGTTGTGAGGAAAATAAGAATGCGTTTTGAAAAATTTACAAATCGCTTACAGCAAGCCTTATCAGATGCCCAATCTTTAGCTATGGGTAAAGATAACACCGCAATTGAAGGTATTCACATTCTATCTGCACTATTAGAAGAATCATCTAATATCAGCTTGTTACAACAGGCAGGTGCAAATTTAAGAGACCTTCAAACCAAGTTGCAGCAGGCATTAAATAATGCCGCAACGATTGCTAACCCAACGGGCGATATCAATTTAAATCCAGAAGCTGTACGTGCATTGAATCTAGCGGATAGTTTTGCACAAAAAGCGGGAGATGAATTTTTATCTACGGATTGGGTTATTTTAGCGCTCGCTGAAACAGGTGCAACGAAAACACTACTCAATAGTGTAGGTGTGACGACAGATAAGCTGCGTAAAGCAATTGAAAATATACGAGGTGGTGACAAAGTTATGGCAAATAACCACGAAGATCAACGTGATTCTCTGAATAAGTATACGGTTGATTTAACTGAACGTGCCATGTCTGGCAAGCTTGATCCAGTTATTGGGCGAGATGAAGAAATTCGTCGAACGATTCAAGTTTTATCACGTCGTACTAAAAATAACCCTGTGCTTATTG
The DNA here is from genome assembly GCF_002135425.1 of Acinetobacter sp. ANC 4654. Classification (NCBI taxonomy): domain Bacteria; kingdom Pseudomonadati; phylum Pseudomonadota; class Gammaproteobacteria; order Moraxellales; family Moraxellaceae; genus Acinetobacter; species Acinetobacter sp. ANC 4654. Next base: position 109,637 of record NZ_NEGL01000006.1, on the reverse strand, counting down.
GTGAACCAGGGGTGGGTAAAACTGCGATTGTAGAAGGCTTGGCACAACGTATTGTCAATGGTGAAGTGCCTGAAGGCTTAAAAGGTAAACGCGTTTTATCTTTAGACTTAGGGTCGTTATTGGCAGGTGCGAAATATCGTGGTGAGTTTGAAGAACGTTTAAAAGCCGTTCTAAAAGACCTTGCTAAATATGATGGCGAGATCATCTTATTTATTGATGAGCTACATACGCTTGTCGGTGCTGGTAAAGGTGATGGTGCGATGGATGCAGGGAATATGTTAAAACCTGCATTGGCGCGTGGTGAGCTTCGCTGTGTGGGTGCAACCACTTTAGATGAATATCGTCAGTTCATTGAAAAAGATGCAGCATTGGAACGTCGTTTCCAAAAAGTCTTGGTCGATGAACCGAGTGTAGAAGACACCATTGCAATTTTACGTGGTTTAAAAGAGAAGTATGCAACACATCATGGTGTGCAGATTCTTGATTCGGCAATTATTGCTGCTGCGAAAATGTCACATCGTTATATTACAGACCGTCAATTACCAGATAAAGCCATTGATTTAATTGATGAAGCTGCATCGCGGATTAAAATGGAAATTGACTCGAAACCTGAGCCACTTGACCGTTTAGACCGCCGTCTTATCCAGTTGAAAATGCAATTGGAAGCGGTAAAACAAGATGCTGACTCAGTCAGTAAAGCTGAAGTTGAATATTTGGAAAAGCAAATTGAAGAAGTTCAACGAGAATACAACAATTTAGAAGAAGTGTGGCGTGCTGAAAAAACCTTAGTTGAAGGGACGAATCAGGCGCAAGTCGAGTTAGATAAAGCTCGAACTGCTTTTGAAAAAGCACAGCGTGAAGGTGATTTGGCTGAAGCAAGCCGTTTGCAATACGGTGTGATTCCTGAATTGCAAAAACGCCTTGCAGCGGAAGAAGTGGCTGAAGAAAGTAGTGAAGAGCCAAAATTGATTCGTACTAAAGTGACCGAGAACGAAATTGCTGAAGTGGTCAGTGCTGCAACGGGTATTCCTGTGACAAAAATGTTGCAAGGTGAACGTGAAAAACTTCTTCATATGGAGGATTTTTTACATAACCGTGTGGTTGGACAAGATGAAGCGGTTGTTGCTGTATCGAATGCAGTCCGTCGTTCACGCGCCGGTTTATCTGATCCAAATCGACCAAGTGGTTCATTCTTATTCCTTGGGCCAACAGGTGTGGGTAAAACTGAATTGACCAAAGCTTTGGCGAATTTCTTGTTTGATAGTGACGATGCCATGGTTCGTATCGATATGAGTGAGTTCATGGAGAAACATTCTGTGAGCCGCTTGGTTGGTGCACCTCCGGGCTATGTTGGATATGAAGAAGGCGGTATCTTAACCGAAGCTGTGCGACGCAAACCATACAGTGTGGTGTTGTTTGATGAAGTGGAAAAAGCACATCCTGACGTGTTTAACATCTTATTACAGGTGCTTGATGATGGTCGTTTAACGGACTCTCAGGGACGTGTCGTTGATTTTAAAAATACAGTCATCGTGTTGACTTCAAACTTAGGTTCACAAGATGTACGTGAGTTAGGTGGAGGTGCTACAGAGGATGAAGTTCGTACGGTAGTGATGAATGCGGTATCGCAACATTTCCGTCCAGAATTCATTAACCGTATTGATGAATTGGTGGTTTTCCATTCATTGAAAAAAGAGCAAATTCGAGGTATTGCAGATATTCAGTTGGATCGTTTACGCTCACGCTTAAGCGAAAAAGACATGAGTCTTTCTGTCGAGGATAGTGCTTTTGATCAATTAATAGATGCTGGTTTTGATCCTATCTATGGTGCTCGACCACTGAAACGTGCAATTCAACAACAAGTCGAAAACTCGTTGGCACAAAAAATATTAAGTGGTGAGTTTCTCCCAGGCGATACTATTTTGATTAAAGCTGAACATGGTCATCTTGAGTTTGAGAAAATGAAATTGAGTTAAAAGTTTAATTCGTTTTCAATCGCAAAATAAAAAACCTAGCTTCGGCTAGGTTTTTTATTGAGGAATAGAAATGTTAAAAATGACATTTTAAAGTCAAAATGTGACGTAAGTTTTCACATTTTTGTGATGGAAATATCATCTAAGTGCTTTATTTGCAAAATAATTATCTTTATTTAATGATTCTCTTTATAATTTATTTTAATAACAAATAAACAACTTGAGATAGGGAAAATGACTAAATTAAAGTGGGGTATTGGAGGCGTACTTACGCTTACTGTGGTCGCAGTAGCAGGTAATCTTTATGCGGATAAAAGTTTGAAAACTTATTATCAGCAGGGCAGCAAGCAATCAAATAATTTGACTTTAGAGTATCAACAATTTCACATGGGGTCGTTAAAAGGCGATGCTAAATGGATTGCCGAATTAGTACTAGATCCATGTAAACCCAAAGAAGTGATTCAATTTAGTGGTCAGGATAATATTAAACGTAGTTGGAATGGATACGCTATTGATTCAGAGATTAAAATTATTCAAGCACCAGCTATGCTTAAGTCCTTATTAAAGGAACCTCTTAAAGTACAAACGACAGTCAATTGGTTGGGAAACATGAATACCACGTTGACTACGCCAGTCATTACACGAAATGAAGCCCAAATACAGTCTAGATTAGATCCGATAAAATTAAAATTTCGTGCAAAACCTGTGGATCAACAGTTGAATATACAAAACTTACAACTGGAAATTCCAAATTTGACAGTCACTGATACAGACATGAATTTTCAAATGGTTGGATTAAAGCTAGAAACCAACCAAGGGCTTAATGGTGAGTATCTGGAAGAGGGGAAAACCCAAATTCAGATGGACTTGCTAAAAATGTCAGATCGAGATATCAATAAACCAATAAATGTTGAACTTAAGAACTTTAGTGTCGAAACTGCAAGTAAATTGACGGATCGGGTTTTTAACACTGAAATGTTGTTGCGGTTAGATGAAATGAAAATGCCTTTTGTGCCAGCAATGCAGAAAGTGCAGTTTAATTTTAATGTGATTGATTTGAATCGACAAAAATTACAGAGTTTTTTTGATATCTTGGCGAAAGGTGAAAACAGTTGCGTGGCTAAAGAAGCACTGGTGAAAGATATAGAACCTGCTTTATTGGCGGTGATCAATGAAGGTTTTCGTTTTGAGTCAAAAGATAATCAGTTTGCTATAGGGCAAGGCGTTGCTCAGGGGAGTATGGCAGGGCGTATTATGCCGAGTCATCAATCCACCATGATGGGTATGGTCAAAATGATACCAAGTTTAATGGAATACAAAGCAGATGTTCAGTTTGATAAAAATATGATGTCGAGTGTAATGAATAATTATATGCAAAAGGGCGGAGCTACCATGTCTGATCAAAATATCGAAAATATGTTGTCTACTATGCAGCAGTCAGGGCAGGTGAAACGCGAAGGTGATATTTTGAAAATGTCAATTGAATACAAATATGGGCAGAAAAAGTTCCTGACTGAATAATGCTGTGTGATTAGGTGGGGCATAAAAATGGGACGAATTACGTCCCATTTTTATGCTTGAAAACTTTCCAAGGCAAATCTCAGCAGAGATGAAATGCGATGTCGTATTTCATCTCCAGTGCATTAGCTTTTTGGATGGGTAATTTTCCATGCGCGGTGAATTTTGGTATTGCGTTTGAAGTCAGTACCAATGGTTTCGTTGGTAATTTCTTCAACATCAAAGAAGGCCAAAATTTCATCATCCATTTCAAAACCACGATAGTTATTTGAAAAGTATAACGTACCTTCTGTGGTTAAGCGGTTCATTGCGCGTTTGAGTAATGACAAATGGTCACGTTGCACGTCAAAAGTACCGTGGAACTTTTTCGAGTTAGAGAATGTTGGCGGGTCAATGAAGATCAGGTCGTATTGTTCATGACCTTCTTTTAACCATTCAAAACAGTCGCTCGAGAAAAACTGATGTTGTTGGTCAGCATGATCGACAGTTAAGCCATTCAGTACAAAGTTTTCTTTAGACCAGTTTAAATAAGTATTCGATAAATCGACACTTGTAGTACTTGCAGCACCGCCTAAAGCAGCATGAACACTGGCAGTAGAGGTATAGCTATACAAGTTTAAGAAGTGTTTACCTTTCGATTCAGCCGCAATACGTAAACGCATTTGACGATGGTCAAGGAACAAGCCTGTATCTAAATAATCCGTTAAGTTGATTAAGAATTTTGCTTTGCCTTCTTGCACAATAAAACGTTTAGATGCCGTACTTTGTTTTTCATACTGCGTTTTACCTTCCTGACGTGCACGGGTTTTAATGAAGATCGCATCACGACCTAAACCTGTTACTGCACGAATAGAAGCAAGCGCTAAATTAAAACGTTTTTTTGCTTTTTCAGGATCAATGATTTTTGGTGGTGCATATTCTTGGACGTGTAAACGATCGCCATATAAATCCACTGCAACATTAAAATCAGGCAGATCGGCATCATATAAACGTAAGCAATAAATATTTTCTTTGACTGCCCACTTTTTCAATGCCTGCATATTTTTTTGCAAACGATTGGTAAAGTCTTCAGCACCTTCAATTTTTTCAAATTGTTGTGGCTGCCAAACAGCAAGGAAAGGTTGAGTTGCCGTAGCGGGTTTAATTTGACCCGAACGAATGTAAATTGGCAATTTACCATTCATTAAACGTAAAGTTTGTGGATCATTAAATGCTAAAACGTCCGCTTGCTCAATTTGAGAGGCAATAACGGCTGCTGTTTGATTTGGGAAGTGTTTTTGCAATAGAGCAGATAGACCTAGGTATAAAGCACGATTCGAAGCTTTTTCACCTAAACGCTCACCATAAGGTGGGTTAGTCACAATAAATGCTTTTTTACCCATTGCTGCAAAATCGGGCCAGTCAGCCAGAGTACGTTCTTCAATTTTGATGTGATCAAGCAATGACTCAAAACCTGCGGCAATAATATTTTGCTTGGTCGCTTTCACCGCTTCCCAGTCAGCATCATAAGCATAGAACTGAGGTAATGGTTTTTCTAATGCAGCTTGGTGACGTTCAGTGGCTTCTGCTTTGATTGACATCCATAAATCATGGTTATGACCATTCCAACCATTGAAACCAAAGCGACGCACTAAACCAGGTGCACGATCAGTCAACATCATCAGTGCTTCAATGATGAATGTACCTGAACCACACATTGGGTCTAAAATAATGTCTGGATTACATTGGAGTAATTTGGCTTTTTGCAGAATTGCTGCTGCAAGGTTTTCTTTAATTGGCGCATCGGTCATAAAGTGACGATAGCCACGTTTATGTAAGGAATCACCTGATAAATCTAAGCAATAAGTGTGCTGAGTTTTACCCGCAAGCACATATAAAGTAATTTCTGGTTGTTTAATATCAACACTTGGGCGTTTGCCGACAGCTTCCATAAAGGAATCGACCACACCATCTTTCACACGTAAGGTCGCAAATTGACTATTTACTTTAATGTCACGTTCTACGTGCAAACGAATGGCAAAGGTACTTTGTGGTGCAAAAATGAGAGACCAGTCAAAGTTCATTGCACCTTCATACAGCTCTTCTGCCACATCACGTGCATCATGCGTGAAGTCCAATTCATGGGTATGAATAGGCGTCAGTACACGAGATGCTAAACGCGACCAAATACAAATACGGTATGCATTTTCTAGCGTGCCTTGGAAAACTAAACGTCCTGGAAAGCGTTCAATATTTTGAACACCTAAACCTTCCAATTCTTCTTGGAGTAAGGTTTCAAGTCCATCTGCACAGGTAACCCAGTATGTAGAAAGACGTAGTTTCGAATTCATGCAAATTTCCAAAAGCAGCTAAGCAATCTAATATTTTAACGTATTTTAGGGCTTAAAAGTTTTTAAATTATGGTAAAGCCTAAGTCTGAGGCAAAAATATCGACTTTTTATCTGTTTGGCGCTCATATTTGGTATGTATTTTGCTGATCAATATATTGATTGGTGATCAGTCAGGTGTTTTGGCTGAAAGCGTAGTTTAAAATTGATTTGATGGGGGCATTCATGACGGATTTAGTTTATAAAGGTTTTAAGGAAAATGGCGATGCATTTTCAGTTGCAACACTTATTTATGCTCGATTGAGACGTGTGGCTGGGCGGGTAATTGATGTCATGTATTTGGTGCATAATAAGGATTATGCCCAATATGTTGTTGGGTTGGCGCAGGCGGAAAAAGATGCCGAATTAGACCGACATGCGGCACGTTTAAATGCTTTAATTCTTGCTGAACGTGAGCCTGAGATTGCAGTCATTCAGCCAGAAAAGAAAGTGGTTGTTGAAATTGTGCAAAATGAAGTTGAGGTTACAGAAGACGAAATTTATAGAGCGCAAGTTTCACATCATTATATTGGTGCATTGCGCTGATAAATAAGGCTCTAAATCATCGCATTCATTTAGAGCCTATTTTGTATACACAGGAGAGGTGGTGATTGTTTAATTAATACTAATCCTTTTACATCGCTAGAGCAGAATGATTCAATAGAGAGCTACAAATACTCAGCTTAAAAATTTTTAATGTTTTTATTGGGTTGATACTGCATAGAAATTTTATTTGCGCTGTGTTGGACGTATTTTCGTGAATAAGAGAAGCCAGATCAAAAATTTAAATTGACTAAAAATTGCTTGATCGTGCGCATTGGTCTCGGATTATGCAGAATAATATCTGTATAATAGTTCAACTTAACCGCAAGGGAATCTCTCATGCACTTGGCAGCATTGCATACTCCGAGCCAGATTCAACTCAATCAACAGGGTAATCTTAAACATTTCTTGACCATTGAAGGTCTTTCCAAAGAAACCCTGACAAAAATTCTTGATACCGCTAATTCTTTTTTCAATGAACAAAATCAATTGATTACGACTCCACTTTTGGAAGGTCGTACAGTCATGAACCTATTTTTTGAAAACTCAACACGTACACGTACTACTTTTGAAGCAGCAGCAAAGCGTTTGTCGGCAAATGTTTTGAATATTGATATTGCGCGCTCAAGTACATCGAAGGGTGAAACGCTACGTGATACGCTGTGGAATTTAGAAGCCATGGCGGCGGATATTTTCGTGGTGCGTCATTCATCTTCAGGTGCAGCACATTTTATTGCACAAACGGTCTCGCCACATGTTGCGATTATTAACGCGGGTGATGGTCGTCATGCGCATCCAACTCAAGCCATGTTGGACATGTTGACGATTCGCCGTGAAACGAAAAAGCCATTCGAAGCTTTAAGTGTTGCAATTATTGGCGATATTAAACATTCACGTGTGGCACGTTCAGATGTGGTGGCATTGCAAACCTTGGGCTGTAAAGACATTCGCGTTATTGCACCCAATACTTTGCTTCCATACGCTTTTGATGAATACGGTGAAGAGATTCGTCTATTTAATAACATGGAAGAAGGCATCAAAGACTGCGATGTGATTATTACCTTACGTATTCAAAATGAACGTATTGATTCGCCTGCACTCGCGTCGCAAGCTGAATTTTATAAAATGTATGGCTTGAATAAAGAACGTCTAGCAATGGCAAAACCAGATTGTATCGTGATGCATCCGGGGCCAATGAACCGTGGTGTAGAAATTGATTCCAGTATTGCCGACGGTCCACAAGCGGTTATTTTGCATCAAGTGACCAATGGTATTGCTGTACGTATGGCAGTGCTTGCCTTGTCTATGCAAGGTCAGTTGCAGGAAAAAGGTTTAATTGAAGCGATTGCGGGATAAGGAAAAGTCATGAGTATTGTAAAAATTGAAAATGTCCGTGTCCTCGATCCAATCAAGCAAACGGATAGCGTAGAAACAGTTTATTTAGAACAGGGTAAACGCGTTGCGGCAACAGATCATGTGAGCGAAATCATTGATGGACAAGGTAAATGGTTGATGCCAACCATGGTCGATTTATGTGCACGTATGCGTGAACCCGGTCAGCAACAGCATGGTACGTTAAAGTCTGAAGGTCGTGCAGCACGTAAAAATGGTATTCTACATATCTTTACACCACCGGATTCCAAACCAATCGTGCAGGACAATGGCGCATTGATTCACGGATTAGTAGAAAAAGCCATGTTAGATGGTGGAATTTACTTAAAAGTCATTGGAGCACAGACTCAAGGTTTGCAAGGCAAACAACCTGCAAATATGGCCAGTTTGAAAAAAGGGGGGTGTACAGCGGTATCTAATGCCAATGCTCCCTTTGCGGATGATGATGTTGTACTTCGTACGCTGGAATATGCAGCTGGTTTGGGTATGACCGTTGTGTTTTATGCAGAAGAACATCAAATTGCCAAAGATGGTTGTGTACATGAAGGTTTTGTTGCCTCACGCCAAGGTTTACCGATGATTCCAGCCTTGGCTGAAACAGTGGCGATTGCAAAGTACCTGTTGATGATTGAAGCCACTAAAGTTCGTGCCCATTTTGGTTTGTTGTCCTGTGGGGCTTCTGTTGAGCTCATTAAGATTGCCAAAGCTAAAGGCTTACCTGTCACTGCTGATGTTGCAATGCACCAACTGCATTTAACTGAAAGTTTAACCGATGGTTTTAACTCGTTGGCACATGTACGCCCGCCATTACGTGCTGAAAAAGATAAACAGCTATTACGTCAAGGCGTGAAAGATGGTGTGATTGATGCAATTTGTACCCATCATGAACCCCTGAGCAGTTCTGCAAAATTAGCGCCATTTGCTGAAACCGAACCAGGTCTGACCGCTTTTGATACTTATGTTGCTTTTGGTGTTCGGCTGGTTAACGAAGGTTTGTTTGAGCCTTTAGAATGGGTAGAAAAAGTCACACTGGCTCCAGCAAAAGTGGCCAATATGGTTGATCGTTGGGTGGACGAGTCTGGTTGGGCTTTGGTTGACCCTCAACTCGAATGGTTGGTCGCTAAAGATTCAATTCTTTCACAGGGTAAAAATACACCGCTTATTAATCAGAAAGTTGTGGGTAAGGTCGTTCAAACTTTTGCGGCTTAATTGATTTCACATTTTCTAAAAGTCAGCTTCGGCTGGCTTTTTTTGTCTTTGAAAAACAATTGTATTTTAAACAATACAATTATTTACACTGCTTAAAAAACGAACAGATAAACTAAAAATTAAGCATGATAAAACGAGAATAAAAGGAATAATGGATGAATATTAATCTGATTGACTTACTTAAGAAAAAAGTATCTGCGATTGTCCTTGAGGGTGAAACGGAATATCTTAGTGAAAAGAGTCAGGCATTAACTAGTTTTTTCCCAATCCTATTATCAATCTTTAAATCTCAGCCAGAGCTTATTGGACGTTTACAAAATCAATTAAATCCAAGATTAACCGATATTTTTACAAATAATCCTGCTTTAAAACATCAATTTTTAGAACAAATTTCAGGTACTGTCCCCACAGGGGCTATGGAATCTACCTTAAATCGCTCAATTGCATTAGTGCTTGGCGTGCTAGAGATTGAAGCGGGTTCTGCTGAGCCAAGTGCGATTGTACATCTGATTGAAACACACTGGTCAGCGGTGTCGAATGCCTTACCATATTGGGCTACGGCACTTTTAACTGCTTTAGGGGGTGGCGCTGTATCTGGACAAGCTTTGCACCAAGCTCCTGAAGTTGCATCTTCTCAAAATATTGAGGAAAAAAAGAAATCAGGTTTTTTATTACCCTTGATTGCTTTTATTATTTTAGCAGTGTTACTGGCGTTAATTTTTAGGGCGTGTTCGGGTAAAAAAGAAACTGAATCAGTAGGAGGTCTTGCTACACAAACAACCAGTAGTGAACCTGCTAAATTACAGCTAAGTACTGGCGCGGCAGGATATTTAACAACGTGTCAGTTATATTCTGGTAATGCGAATTATATCAATATTTTGCAACAGGAAATCAAACAAATTTTTAATCACACCATGGGTTGTGGTGTCGAGACCAATGCCAATTACCATACCGAATTTATTGATCAAGATGCTATTCCAAGCGTATTAAAACTGGTCAAGGGCGTGCCAAATACCTCATTAACTTGGATGGGAAATCAACTTTCTATTCAGACTGCTAATCCTATAGATGCACAACAACTGGCAGCTAAAATTCAACCACTGGTTAAAAATATGACCGTGATGGTGCAAGCAGCCACCAATAACGCTCCACCTGTAGACAGTCATGCTGTAATGAGTACGGGCAATAGCAATGCGGAAAAAGCTTTGGCGGAAATTAACCCAGATCATATTCGCGCCTTAGATATTGCCACAGCACTGAATATGCAAATTATTAATTTTGATACAGCACGTGCCAATATCCCTGAAGCAAATAAATCGATTTTAGATCAAGCCGCGGCTTTAATGAAACGTGCGCCACAAGTGAAGTTAACCGTTAAAGGTCATACGGATGCTGTAGGCAATGCTGCAACAAATAAGACCTTATCCCAAAAACGTGCGCAAGCTGTTGTGGATTATTTAGTGAAACAGGGTGTTGATCCTGCACAATTACAAGCAGTTGGTTATGGTCAAGAACAACCAATCGCGGATAATTCAACAGCGAATGGTCAGTTTAAAAATCGCCGTATTGAATTTGAAGTCCTCAATACTGAAACTGGAGTAACGCGTGAAGTGAATGAGCAAGGAATTAAAAAACAGTAAATTATCTGATAATTTAAGAAGAAAAAATCTCTGGCTAAAAGCGGAGATTTTTTTATTGGAACTCTCGCTAAATGGATCACTTTTTGCTTAAATACGCAGCGAAAATTATAAATAATGTGGTTAACAACATAATGATGAATAAAACAATACTTTGCAGCCTAATTGTCGCGACAACTTTAATTTCGGGTTGTGACTATTTTAAAAATAAGAAGAGTGAACCTGTTGAGGAAAAAGTTGAAACCTCAAATTGGAGTTGTACTGATGCAAAAAATATCGGACAAGTTGAAGCATATCTAAAAGCTGAATATTTAAAACAGTTAGATAAGCAATTACGTCATTCGAGCTATGACGCAGATCAAGAATTATTAAAGAAAATCACGCAAAACGTGAAGTTTAAAATTAAGAATGTCACCACAATCACGGATGATCCAAGCACCGTCAAAAACTTAGCCTGTAGCAGTGATCTGGTGGTTCAATTGCCTAAAGGCTTACAAAAACGTGCTGAAAATGCCTATTTAGAAGCACCTTGTGAAGATTGTGAAGGTGAAGAACAGGCATCGACATCAACTTTACGTGATTATTTGGAAAGTGGTGAATCTAATTTAACGCTTGGTGATGATCAACTGAGCGGTGCTTATAGTTATGATATTACCAAGACTGATAAAGAAGGTTTAACCATTAGCGCGGAAAACCAAAATGCAGTGATTGATGGTATTGTTTTTGTGACAGTGAAAGCGGTGGAATATGAATCCTATGTCAAACAAAATAGTGAAAACCGCGAATATTCAGAAAAGTATTCACAAGAACATGCAGCAGAAGTCGCTTTAGCACAAAAGGTGATGGATATTCGTCAAAAAGAATTAGATGCAGACAAAACTAAAGTGGTTGAACGCTTAAATCAGATTTGGGATCAATTCTCTGTTGAACAAAAGCAGCAGTTGCAACAAGATCAATCCGATTGGTTTGAAAAACGTGATGTAGATTGTAAAGTCATTGCACAAAAGAATGTAAATCAGCTCGCTGATAATGATAAAGAAATCTATCAAAAGAAATCTGATTATTGGAATGATGCAATGTATCAACAAAATGAAGCGATGCAATACAGCAAATGTTTTAATCAGAAAACCAGCGAGCGTATAATTTATTTAAATAACATTTTTAACTAAACTGCCCGATATAAACGCTATTAATAAAAAGGACGAATTGATTCGTCCTTTTTTTATTGGCATGCTGTGCTGAACAGTAAAGTGTGAAAGCGTATGCGAATTAGTTTTATGGGTGCAGGGCGGGTTGCGCATCATCTTGCTCATGTATTAAGCCAACATCATCAAATCGTTCAGATTTATAGTCGAACTTTAGCAACTGCACAAACTTTAGCGACACAAGTGAAGGCAACGGCAACTGCGAATATTGAAGAACTTAATCCCGAGATTGATTTGGTTGTTATTGCGGTGAGTGATCAGGCGATTGCTTCGGTTATTAGCAATGTCCATCAACAATTACCCAATGTTTTGATTGTGCATACTTCAGGCAGTACAGATATTGAAGTCTTGGCACATATCCATGCACGGGCAGGTGTATTTTATCCGTTGCAAACCTTTAGTTTGGATCGGGACATTCCGTGGTCGGATACGCCTATTTTTGTAGAAGCCAAGTCTGAAGATGATTTGGTGTTATTGGCGGAACTCGCTAATCAGTGCAGTACTCGCGTTTATTCATACACTTCCGCACAACGTTTAAGCTTACATTTGGCCGCCGTGTTTGCTTGTAATTTTAGCAATTATTGTTATGACATGGCACAGCAAATTGTGGATGCGCAGCAAGTGGATTTCTCCTTACTGTATCCGCTGATTTTAGAAACTGCCAATAAAGCCCTACATGGTGATCCGAAATTGATGCAAACTGGCCCAGCCATGCGCGGTGATCAAAATATTTTAAAGATGCACGAACAGATGTTGCAAAAGGGGCAACGTGAAGATTTAAAAAATATATATCACCTCATGAGTCAGCAAATTTTACAATCACATGAGACTCAATCTTAATTTTAAATCAGACTTAATTTTAAATCAGAATATTACTTTCTTAGATTAATATTTGAATAATCGATAAATAAGGGGGAGTAAAGCAATGGCAAAGGATTTTAACAGTCAGCATGTGGTTGATGGTTATGATGTACATATTCGTAAACTTATTCCAGGCTACGAAGTGGTGCATCAACAGATTCAAGCATTGCTAAAAACTTATGTCAATGAACATGCTCATGTCTTGATTGTAGGTTGTGGTACAGGCTATGAACTGGGTTATTTATTGCAATTGTTTCCAAATTGGTCTTTTACTGCCACTGATTTATCGGCAACCATGTTGGATAAAGCCAAACACTATATTCAGCCATTAGATGCAATGCATCGAGTGGAGTTCGTATTGGCTGATGTTGATCAGTTAAAAACAGATTCAATTTATGATGCAGCACTTTCCATTCTTGTTACACATTTTGTTCCTTATGCGCATAAACCAGAGTTCTTTAAAGCAATTGTTTCGCGCTTAAAGCAGCACGGTGTGTTTATTGGTTTTGATTTGACTGAAATGAATACCGATCAAGAGCGAGGCATGCTTCAGCATATCTGTGAGGCAAATGGCTTAAGTACAGCGCAATCTACGGCAATGTTAAATCGCTTGGCAGATGACTTTTACCCATTGTCGGAACAAGAAACATTTGAACAATTAAGCTTGGCAGGTTTTGGTTCTGTACAACGCTTTACCCAAATTTTATCTTATCAAGGTTTTATGGCGCTGAAGGTTTAATAGCTTGCATTAAAAATGGCTCATATCTGAATGAGCCATTTGTTAACTTATATTTAAAATTTACTTGATTTTCTTAAATAGAAAATCATTAATTTTATGACCTTCCTCTAAACCACGACGTTCAAATTTGGTTTGTGGACGCCAGTCTGGGCGTGGGTAGCTATTGCCTTGACCTGCCATGTTTTCAAGATTTGGACGATTATCCAATACGTCTAACATCCATTCAGCATACGGTTCCCAATCTGTAGCAGAATGGAATGTACCGCCCATTTCCAACTTTTGTTCAACCAATGGCATACGATCATGCGATACAAAACGACGTTTGAAATGACGTTTCTTTTGCCACGGATCTGGGAAATAAAGCTGTACCGCATTAATGCTATTGTCTGGCATTTCACGTAGTACTTGAATGGCATCTGCATCAAGTAAACGTAAGTTGGTTAAACCCGCCATACCTGCTTCATAAACGCATTGTGCGATACCGGGTACATGAACTTCAATACCGACATAGTTGCGTTCAGGATTCGCTTTTGCCATAAGCACTAGCGAACGTCCCATACCAAAACCAATTTCAACGGTCAAAGGGCGTTCTGGATGTTCAAAGTGCTGACGTAAATCGCCCACAGGATATTCCAAAATGAAGTGACCATATTGTTCAAGCGCAGTACGTTGAGAGGTATTCAGCGGAGATGAACGACGCATAAAAGTAACAATTTCGCGATGTTCATTCAAGTTGTCCAGTTCGACGACTTGCTGGTCTAATTGATCGTTCGACATAACTTTGGCAAATGTAAAAAATTCGAATGCGGTATTTTAAGTCTTAAGGGGTGTAAGTCAAATTTTTTACTGGGTTCAGTCCAATTTAATTGCTGAATAAAGTTGTGCCATATAAAAAAGCGCCTAAATAGATAATGCTGATCAGTTAAGAAATTGATAGGCTTTTTTATTTTAAATTCATAATGTTATTCGATACGCGGAAACGTCATCTGCAACTTGAGCAATAAATAAAGCACGGCTTTATTTTGCAGCGCAAGGTATGACTACATGGGTAACATATTGTTTTTGCAATTTCTTTGTTAATTTTCGGTAGTTGGCGAGTTTTGCGGATGACAAATGTTTTTGGTTCTTTTGGCGTAACAAAAGAACAAACGAGCTTCAAGTATTTGATTATGAAAGGTAAGACTCCACCGTGAACAACTAAAAAGCTAAGGGCTTTATTTCAAAAATCCTTAACTGACTGGCATTACCTAAATAGACGCTTTAAAAATGATCAAAACGAATTGGAACTGTAACGGTCAACTAAAGTGCTGCTCGCTTCATTTAAGCCAATAATATTGACTTCAATATTTTGCGCTTTAAATTTCTGCACCACATTATTGAGCATATTGACCGAGGTAATATCCCAGATGTGCGCATGGGTGAGATCAATTTCAACCTTGCTTATATTTTCTTTAAAGTCAAAAAACTGAAAAAATTTATCTGAACTGCTAAAGAAAATTTGCCCTGAAATGCTGTAGTAACGAATATTGTTGATCAGCTCAGATTGAACTTTGACTTCACGCTCTAATTTATTGATTAAAAATAGCGCTGAAAGTAATACACCAAGTAATACACCCAGTGCAAGGTTATGCGTTGCTAAAACGACAATCACCACAGCAAGCATAACAAGATTGCTTTGTTTGGGGTGTTTACTAAAATTGCGCACTGAATCCCAGTTAAAGGTGGTGAATGACACCATAATCATAATGGCAACCAAAGCGGCCATAGGAATATATGCCAGCCAATCTTTTAAAAAGACCACCAAACACAGTAAAAATACCCCAGCCGTTAAGGTGGATAACCGAGTACGCGCACCTGACGAGACATTAATAATTGATTGGCCAATCATGGCACAACCTGCCATGCCACCCATGAAACCGCTGACAATATTGGCATAACCCTGACCGCGGCATTCTTGATGACGATCACCTTCAGTTCCAGTGACTTCATTGACAATAGTCGTGGTCATCATGGTTTCTAATAAACCCACAGTCGCTAAAGTCACAGCGTAAGGGAAAATAATTCTGAGCGTTTCAAAGTTTAGTGGAATGTCAGGAATCAGGAAAATAGGCAGGGTGTCTGGGAAGTGACCTAAATCACTGACTGTACGCATATCGGCACCTAAAAAAAGTGCAACTAAACTTAGAACAATAATGCAAATCAGTGGAGAGGGAATGAGTTTGCCAATTTTAGGAATGTAAGGAAATAAATAAACGACAGCCAACCCTAGCCCGACAAATAAATAGCCTAAGCTATCCATTTTGTTCAGCTCAGGAAGTTGAGCGGCAAAAATCAAAATCGCGAGGGCATTTACAAAGCCGTAGACTACAGATTGAGAAATAAAGCGCATTAACTTTGCCACTTTAAAGTAACCAGCAATGACTTGAATGATTCCTGTAAGCACTGTGGTTGCTAATAAATATTGCAGACCATGATCTTTTACAAGGGTGATCATCAGTAAAGCCATAGCACCCGTGGCAGCAGAAATCATGGCGGATCTGCCGCCAAAAAATGCAATGGTGACCGCTATGCAAAATGAAGCATATAAGCCGACTTGTGGATCGACACCTGCAATAGCTGAAAAAGCGATTGATTCAGGAATTAGCGCTAAGCCAACCACCAAACCTGCTAAAACATCGGTACGGATATTGGAAAACCATTCTTCTTTTTTCAGGCTAATCACAACGTTAATTTTCATCAAACTTTAAAGTTGGCTATGTTAAAACATCTTTATAAAAAAAAGCACATTAGATTGACTTGAAAAAAGCGAGATTTTGGACAATATTCAGAAAGGTAAATATTTTTTATTCATTGATGCTTTTTTGCAATTTATAGGTTTGATCACTTGAAAGTTTGTTAGAAGAGATTTAAAACAGTTAATAGTTAGATAACAAGGATCAGATATGAAGCTTTATTATTCTCCAGGTGCATGCTCTTTGGCTGCTCATATTATTTTAAATGAAATTAACGTCGATTTTGATTTAGAACGTGTCAATTTAAAAACACATAAAACAGAAAAAGGGGCTGATTATTACGCTATTAACCCTAAGGGTTATGTTCCTGCTTTAGAAATTAATCCGGGCTTGATTCTAACTGAAAATGTGGCAATTTTACCGTTCCTTGCACAGCATGATCCAAAACAAGATTTAATTCCACCATCGGGTTTAGGGCGTGCCAAAGTGCTTGAATGGCTCGGTTATTTAAACTCTGAATTACACGATGCTTATGCCGTATTCTTTGGTGCACCATTATCTGCTGAAGCGAAAGAAAAAGCATATGCAGAAATTGATCGTTTATTAACTTATATTGATAAAGCAAAGGGTGAATCTGACAACGACTATTTGGTCGATGATAATTTTGGCCCAGCAGATGCCTATTTATTTGTACTGACAAATTGGTCAAATGGAATCGAACACGATTTAGCTCCTTATAAAAATATTATTGCATTACGTCATAAAGTGGCTGAACGCCAATCGGTGCAAATAGCTATGCGTGATGAAGGTTTGATTGCTTAAGTAAATTTGGATTCAATTTAAAAGTGCCTGAGGGTGCTTTTTTTATGTCTATTGAATTGGATTTTTGGTGTTTACTTTGCGTGCTGCATTTTGCACAACTATTTCCGATTATTGAGGTGGGATTTTAGATTAAGAAAAAATGATTTTGAAATGAATTTTTCTTATTGTTGATTTTTTATCAATAATATTTTGCAGTTTGATGAATTTTTATCAATAAAAATCTCAAGTATATTGCTTGCTGAAAATGAATCTTTTAAGGTTAAGTAATGAGTAATATCCTGATTATTAATGGCGCTAAACAATTTGCACATTCTAATGGAGAGTTAAATGACACTTTGACAGAGCTGGCAAATAAGGTACTTTGCGAACTTGGTCATACCGTTCAAATTTCACGTGCAGATAGTGACTATGAGATTCAGGCAGAAATACAAAAATATGTATGGGCCGATGTGGTGATTTATCAAATGCCTGGTTGGTGGATGGGCGCACCTTGGACGGTGAAAAAATATATCGATGATATTTTTACAGAAGGGCATGGAACTTTATATGCAAGTGATGGTCGATCACGCACAGATGCATCAAAAAAATATGGTTCTGGTGGTCTCATTCATGATAAAAAATATATGTTATCACTTACATGGAATGCACCTATGGCAGCATTTACTGAGCAAGACCAATTTTTCCATGGTGTTGGGGTAGATGGTGTGTATTTACCCTTTCATAAGGCAAATCAGTTCTTGGGTATGCAAAGCTTAGAAACTTTTATTGCCAATGATGTGATTAAAGCGCCTGAAGTTGAAGCCTATATGGCGCAGTACCGTGAACATTTAACGCAAGTTTTTGCTTAATTGGGAGACGTGACCATGTTAACTGTGATTGCTGAAATTATTTGTCATACTGAACAAGATTTCAAAACGGTACTTGATTCATTTCACAACATCCGTGAACAGGTATTACAAGAGTCTGGTTGTCATCTCTATGACGTGCATATTGATCACCCTGCAATTGAGAGTGCATTACAGACCAAAGTGCCATTTTCAATTATGATGTATGAAAAGTGGGAGAGCATGCCGCACTTAGAAACACATATGCACAGTGTCAATATGCAACAACATGCGAAAGCAACCGAAGGTGTGGTTGCTAACGTGAAAATTCGTATTTTAGAAGCACAGTAAGCTGCGCATCTGAGTTTAAAAGAGTCTTCAATGGCTAATTTTATTCAAACTCATGTGGTTCATTGAACTGAACCTGTTCGAGTTTCAATGCATAGCGACGTTTTAATGTCGACCATTGAACTTTGACAGGTTGCGTGCTTTCTGCAAACTCATTTTCACCTGTCGTAGTTTTCACTTTATTGGTCATAAAGTTAATACTTCGCGCTGTGATGTCGCCTGATGCACGATGGAAATCATTTACATCATAGCCAATCAGCTTAAATGTGCGGTCTTGGTATCGAAAGGCATAAATATGATTGGTCACATACCATGAACCACAGCTTAGCCAATAGTGCAGATGAATTTTGAGCACACCTTTTTGTATGCTCAAAGCTTCAGATTCACCGAGCGGGTCAGCCAGACAAGGGGACTCTACATCACCTTCAGTCGGCAAAGTGCTATTACTAGCTGCAAGTTGATAACCATTAGCTTGCTTCAATAGAATCAAAAGCTTTCGTTTATTGCTATTGAGTACGTCAGTACCTAAGCCTGCATTGGCAACGAAATTGTCTGGATTGGTGTCTTCAATAATCAGGGCAATATCCGCTTGCTCATCTTGGTTTAAATCGCCTTGTACTTTTTCCAAGATTTTCCAGTTTTTTGGAACAAAGGATTTGTAGTTTGCTTTGAGATTGGTTTTTATCTCTATTTCTGCCCAAGCACTGTTTGTTAGTGTGATGAAAAATAGGGTGTTGAGCATGAGTAAAGGTTTGATAAGTTTTAGCATGGGGTTAAATTCCTCTCATTTTTATATTGTTATAGATGGTCAAAGATAGAGGTTGTTGAGTTTATTTAGATGTGTTGATCGAGCGAATCTAAACATTGAATAATCATAAAGTACTGTTTTATATTTAGATGAATAAAAAGGACTCCGCAGAATCCTTTTTAATGCTTAGAGCAGATCAGGTCATTATTTAAAGAAATAGCCTGTTTCTGGCGAACTTGCATTGGCCATACGTTTACGGGGCATGCGACCTGCGAGGAACGCCTCACGACCTGCTTCAACCGCTTTTTTCATCGCAGAGGCCATTAAAATTGGATTTTGTGCAGCAGCAATGGCTGTATTCATCAACACGCCGTCACAACCCAGTTCCATCGCAATCGCAGCATCGCTGGCTGTACCGACACCAGCATCAACAAGTACAGGAACTTTAGCATTTTCTTTGATAATTGAAATGGTATGCGGATTTAAAATGCCTAGCCCAGAACCAATCAAACTACCTAAAGGCATAATGGCTACGCAGCCCATACTTTCAAGTTCTTGCGCCACAATCGGGTCGTCAGAGGTATAGACCATAATCTCAAAACCATCGTCAATCAGCGTGCGTGCTGCTTTTAAGGTTTCTGTGATATTTGGGTATAAGGTTTTTTCATCACCTAAGACTTCAAGTTTAACGAGGTTATGACCATCTAATAACTCGCGTGCAAGCATACAGGTGCGCACGGCACTATTGGCATCAAAACAACCTGCTGTATTTGGCAAAATCGTATATTTTTCAGGAGGGACAACAGAAAGTAAATTCGGTTGATCAGGATGCTGTCCAATGTTTACTCGGCGAATGGCAACAGTGACAATTTCTGCGCCACTGGCTTGAATTGCTAGATCAGTTTCAGTTAAATCTTTGTATTTACCTGTACCAACCAATAAGCGCGAATTAAATGTACGCGAACCAATTATAAGTGGGGTATCTTCCATGGGAGCTCCGAATTAGCCGCCACCGACGGCATGAATAATTTCGATATGATCTTCAGCACAAATCAGCGTTTGTGCCAATTTACTTTTGGAGATGATCATTTCATTCTGTTCTACAGCAAAGCGTTTGCCTTCAAGTGCTAACTCTTGAACCAATGCTAATAAATTGCTACATGACGTATTTTTTGATTCGCCATTTAAATAAATATGCATACTGATGTCCCTATTTTTACTTTATTTCGCGTATTTAAATGCATTCCAAGCAAGTAGCAGCCAACCTGCAATCATGAGTGCACCACCAATGGGTGTAATGGCACCTAAAATACGCGGTAAGCCTAACGCCATGACATATAAAGAGCCACAGAAAAATACAATCCCGATTTGAATGAGTAAAAAACTGGCTTTAATTGGAAGCTGAGGAATAACTCTGGTTAAAATGGCAAGTGCCAAAAGCCCAAGTGCATGATAGAAAAAATAATCAGTCGCTGTTTGCCACCATGCCAGTTGAGCTTCGGTCGCATGTGCTTTTAAGCCATGTGCACCAAATGCGCCAAGCATGACCGCAAGTGCTAAGTTAAGGGCTGAAATTGCAATCCACATAAGCAATTGTCATATGAGTAAATTTGCGCCTAACCTTAACATATTTTAGGCTTTACACGAAAGGCGAAAAGCAACAATGCTTATTGCTAAATATAAAGAAAGGGCACGCAGCCCTTTCTTTAATGATGGAATAAAATCAGTCCAATGGTTTAATTAGAAGACATTGCAACTTTAATTTTTTCCATTGCATTTTTTTCTAACTGACGAATACGTTCGGCAGAGACATTATATTCAGCAGCCAATTCATGTAGTGTCGATTTTTCATCGTCTAACCAGCGGCGCTGTAAAATGTTGCGTGAACGATCGTCAAGTTGGTCCATTGCACTATGAAGGGCGGAGCTACTTTGTTCCTCGTAGTCTTCTTCTTCGGCAAGACGCGCTGGATCATAGCGGTTATCTTCTAAATACAATGCGGGTGCAATATGCGTTGAACCTTCATCGTCATCATCACCTTGTGCTTCAAAGGCAGCATCGTAGGCAGTGAGTCGACCTTCCATTTCCAAGACTTGTTCAGGTGTCACATTTAAGTCATTGGCAATAGATTTTGCTTCATCGAGTGTGAGTTTTTTACTCGATTTTTTTAAGCTGCGTAAATTGAAGAAAAGTTTGCGCTGAGCTTTGGTCGTTGCAATTTTAACAATGCGCCAGTTACGAATCACATATTCATGAATTTCAGCTTTAATCCAATGCACTGCAAAAGAGACTAAACGCACGCCCATATTGGGGTCAAAGCGCTTAACGGCTTTCATTAGACCTAAGTTGCCTTCTTGGATTAAGTCGCCCTGCGGCAAACCATAGCCTGCATAACTACGGGCAATATGAACCACAAAACGCAAATGCGACATCACCAGCATTTTTGCTGCGTCTAAATCTTGCTCGTAATAATAGCGTTCAGCCAACTCTTTTTCTTGTTCAGCCGTTAAAATAGGAATCTGATTGACAGTACTGATATAAGCACCGAGATTTACCCCTGGCGCCGATAATGACAGGGGCATCAATTGATTGCTGCTGTCACTCATGTGTTCTCCTTTAAATGGGATGACATAACCAACTTAAATTTTATCTTAATCTAATATTTTTGTGAATTAAGGAAAATTGGGTAGAGAAATGTAATTTTTTATGCAAATTTGAAAAGCGATAGTCTAATTGAAAATAATTAAGATTCAATTAAGTAGTGATATTCCGAATCGGAAATTGTTGTCATGATGCATTTGAGCTGATGCATTTGGCAATAGCGCATGACATCTTGTTGACTATGTGGATCTGAAGATTTTAGCAAAAATAGATGATCTGATTTATTCTTGAGTGCTCGCTTCAGCATCAATAAGGGCATGGGGCAAGGTTTTCCCATTGCATCTATAATCATCGCTGTATTTGCTAGATCATTCATCTTATTTAATATCCAGTAAAACTTTCTTAAATGTTAGCAAATTTAGCGCCAAACAAAAATAAAATTATTGAATCACAACATCAAGATACTTTTATAAAAGTAAGAAATAATCAGTAAAAAAATAGCTGAATTAATAACGCAGATTAATCAAAAAAACAGTATGAATTGTTAGAAACCCGTGTTAAGCTCTTTGCGTATTCAAAATAATGACAACACTTAAATTTGTCTTAAAATTGAATACAGTAATGGATGTAACCGGGATTTTGTTAATAGTAATACAGAATGATTACAAGCTTAGAAATAATAAATATTTTTAAACCTTGTTTACTCTGCTGTTTGCAACACCGGGTGGTCCTTCTATTAAATACAATGAGGATTAACTTATGACAGCTCGTGAACAAGGCGTAGTTAAATGGTTCAACGACACTAAAGGCTTCGGCTTTATTCAACGTAATGGCGGCGACGACGTATTCGTTCATTTCCGCGCTATCCAAGGTGACGGTCACCGTTCACTTCGTGACGGTCAACGCGTTGAATTCAGCGTAGTTAAAGGTCAAAAAGGCTTCCAAGCTGAAGAAGTACAACCTTTAGACTAATCGCCTGATTATTCATGAGAACGCCCCAATGTAATTTGGGGCGTTTTTGTTTATAATAGGCTGCTATTTTCCTGATTATTAAGTTAGAGCACATTTTTATGTCATCTGGTTTTGAAACCTTAAATTTACATCCGAAACTTAAACAAGCTATTGATGCTTTAGGTTTTAAAGAAATGACGCCCATTCAGGAAAAGGTTTTAAAATTCACTTTGGCTGGACATGATGCGATTGGTCGTGCGCAGACGGGTACGGGTAAAACAGCTGCTTTTCTCGTCAGTGTAATTAATGATTTACTCAATAATCCGATTAAAGAACAACGCTTTCGCGGTGAAGCACGTGCACTTATTCTTGCACCAACGCGTGAGTTGGCTTTGCAGATTGAAAGTGATGCTAAAGATTTAACCAAATTTACAGATTTACATTTAGTTACTTTGTTGGGTGGTGTAGATTTTGATAAGCAAAAAGCACAACTTGATAAGCAATTCGTCGATATTATCGTGGCAACACCAGGTCGTTTAATTGATTTCGTTGAACAAAAAGAAGTTTGGTTAGACCAAATTGAATTTTTAGTGATTGATGAAGCAGACCGTTTATTGGATATGGGTTTCATCCCATCGGTAAAACGAATTGTTCGTTATTCACCGCGTAAAGAGCAGCGTCAAACGCTGATGTTTTCGGCAACCTTTAGTTATGATGTTTTAAATTTGGCACAACAATGGTTATTTGAACCAGTGACTGTGGAAATTGAGCCAGAAAAGAAAACTAATGCAGATGTTGAGCAGCGCGTTTATATGGTTGCAAAAACAGATAAATACAAGTTATTGCAAGAAATCTTGCGCGATGAACCGATTGAAAAAGTCATGATTTTTGCCAATCGTCGTGATCAAGTGCGTAAACTGTATGATCATTTAAAAAGAGATGGTTATAAAGTGGTGATGTTGTCTGGTGAAATTGCACAAGACAAACGTATAAAAATGTTAGATCAATTTAAAAATGGTCAGCATAATATTATGATTGCAACCGATGTTGCAGGTCGTGGTATTCATGTGGATGGTGTTTCACATGTAATTAACTTTACTTTGCCAGAACAGTCTGATGATTATGTGCACCGTATCGGTCGTACAGGTCGTGCAGGTTCAAGTGGTGTGAGTATTAGTTTCTTGTCTGAAGATGATGCGTTCTATCTTCCAGAAATTGAAAAAGCCATTGGTCAAAAATTACCTTTAACGCGTTTAGATGGTTATTGTTAATTTAAAAACCCAATCACATTAAATGTAAAAAGCTGCTTATTTAAAACTAAAGCCAGTCAGTTAAGAAATTGACTGGCTTTTTTTATTTAAATTTATGGTGCTGTTTTATGCGTGGAAATGTCATCCTTATCTTGCGAACTCACAATATATTTTAAGGCTTCTCATTTAAGTTTATTTAAGGTAATGAATTAAATTAAAAGATTTGATTTAAAATTATAAATAGACTTCTTTCATAATCCATTTTTTAAACAATAATAAATTCACAATGGATATTCCCTCTCCTTTTAAGGAGACTTGCGCGGAATACCGCTCAGGGAGGGGATTTTATTAAAAAACCCCCTCATCCTAACCTTCTCCCTGAGCCATATATGGCGCAAGATAAGGAGCTTTCAATATTAATTTCACTGCCAATTGATGATTATTTGTTGATTTATGAAAGAGGTCTAATAGCTGTGTTAAATAACTAAAAAAGCTAAGGAGTTTATTGTAAACCCCTTAGCTGATTAGTATTACTTAATTTAAAGCGGCTTTTTGAAATGCTTTAAGTATCATTGATGTCTTACTGGGGTTAAGTGGTTGTGCAATTGCTTAGTTTGTTCGACATTTAAAAGTGAGCGTGGTTTGATAGTCTTCATCTCGAGCAAGACTGCCATTTTTTCCTGCTAAAGTGCCTATAACACTCGCGGCAGCTTGAATCATTTGTCCAGTTTGTTCATCAACAACACCTTTTAATGCACCGTTATATTCAGTTTTTTCATCAACAATGACAGCAGTGGCTTTTTTACCACAGGTCGTGTTTGCGGCAGCAATCGCATTGTTTTTAGCAATTAAATTACTTTTCCCCACACCTGTGACTTCATATTGATTATTTTCTTTTTGAATCGCTAAGGATGCAGTTGGGTTTGATGCACAGGCAGTTAATACTAGAGTAGCGATAGCTGTAGAACATAGTGCGAAAAATTTATTCATTTTTTCCCCTTATTTATTTTCAAAACAATAAAAGGTATTTGAGCATAACTTTTTGGATGATTTTTGAAAGACTTGTATAAAATATGCAGTTTTATATGGGCACTCTGTGACTGATTAATTTGTAAGATTGGGGTTGAGTAGAGCACATTGGTTTATCGCTCTAGAGAATCTGAATAAGAGTGTGCTAATCTTATTGAAATATTTTAGTACATAGATATAGAAACCAATGACGGATTCAGTGGTAGATACGGTTCATTATAATATTCATCAACGTCAGTCGATTGGTCATTTGGTCGAGCCGGCACCGAATGCAGAGCAGTTAGAAAAAGCTTTTCAAGCGGCACTCACTGCGCCAGATCATCATCGTTTAAAGCCGACTCGTTTCATTGTTATTCCTAATGATCAGCGAGGCGCTTTTGGTGAGTTGTTATCTAAAGCTTTGGCAGATTTGGGTGAGACTGATCAGACTCAGTTAGAACGGGTTAAAAATCATCCATTTCGTGCGCCACTTTTGGTTTTGGCATTGACTCAGTTTCAGCCGCATCCGAAAGTTCCTAATTTTGAGCAAACCTTAAGTACAGGTGCCGCGATACAGAATTTTCTGTTGTCACTGCAAGTTCAAGGTTTTTCAACGATGTGGCGTAGTGGTGCTGTAGTTGAGTCTAATTTATTTAAACAACTTTTAGGCCTAACGAAAGATGATTTAATTTCTGGAATTATTTATATTGGAACGGCAGTTAAAGCTATTCCAGCACGTGCAGAAATAAATACACAAAATTATGTCAGTTATTGGAACAAATAACTTTATTGAAGAATGAGTTGAGATATAAAAATAATGTCAGAGTTAAAATTTTCAGATCTTGTTGAACCTGTTTCAGTGGATCAAAAAACTGCGTTACGTGTAACCGTTTTGGGTGGTGGTAGTTTCGGTACTGCAATGGCCAATACAGCAGCTCGAAACGGCTGCGATACCATGATTTGGATTCGGGATGAAGCGGCAGCCGCAGAAATTAATCAAACGCATATAAATAAACGCTATTTAGCTGATTTTACTTTAGAGTCTGGTTTAAAAGCGGTGACAGATTTAGAAACGGCAATTTGTAATCGCGATATTATTTTGGTGGCGATTCCAAGTCATTCTTTTCGTAATGTGCTTCAACAAATTAAGCCATTTATTACTTCTCAGGCGGTTGTGTCCTTAACCAAAGGGATTGAAGCTAAAACCTTTAGCTTTATGAGTGACATCATTCGTGAAGAATTACCTGAAGTTCCTTATGGTGTACTTTCAGGACCAAATTTAGCCAAAGAAATTATGGCAGGGCAGCCAGCGGGAACTGTGATTGCAAGTCAGTCGGAACTGGTGCGTTATGCAGTACAACAAGCTTTACACAGTGCATTATTCCGTGTCTTTGCCAGTGATGATGTGCATGGTGTGGAACTTGGTGGTGCTTTAAAAAATATCTATGCTGTTGCAATGGGGATGGCAGCTGCTTATAAAGTGGGTGAAAATACCAAAAGTATGATTTTAACCCGTGCACTGGCTGAAATGAGTCGTTTTGCGGTTAAATTGGGTGCCAATCCGCTGACATTCTTGGGTCTGTCTGGTGTGGGGGATTTATTTGCGACTTGTAGCAGTCCTTTAAGCCGTAACTATCAAGTGGGCTTTGCGCTAGGTTCAGGTAAAACATTGGAACAAGCAACCACTGAGTTAGGTCAAACGGCAGAGGGTATTAATACCATTGTACAGGTGCGAAGCCGTTCGGAAGAATTGGATGTGTATATGCCGATTACCAGTGCTTTATATAATGTGATTTTTGAAGGCGCACCACCTTTAACCATTGCACTTTCATTAATGAAAAATGGGCATCGTAGTGATGTAGAGTTTGTTTTGCCGCACAATGAAGTGTGATTTTTAATATAATTGAATAAATTCGCGCTGTCATAAAGCTCAGGTATAATCGCTACATCTTGAAAATAAGGAAATTTTAATGCAACTCACTTTAGTCCGTCATGGTGAGGCCTCTCCATCGGTCAATGGGAATGATGATAAACGTCCATTAACTGAGCGAGGGCATAGACAAGCACAGCAAGTTGCAGAGTATTTAAAGGATGTGATTCAGCCCGATGTATTTGTGGTCAGTCCTTTGTTGCGTGCACAAGAAACCTTGGCACATCTGCAACATTATTTTTATGATGTGCCTGTAATGTTGTGCGATAAAATTAAGCCTGAAGATGATGCGAAATTGGCGATTGAATGGTTGTCTCAATTGCCTTATGAATCTATTGTTGTGGTTTGTCATATGAATGTGGTTGCACATATTTCATCATTATTGACCGCGGAATCTTTTTATCCTTATGCTTTGGCTGAAGCGCGTATTTATGAGCAAGCAGTCATTACAACTGGGTTGTCTACGCAGTTAAAAAGTTTTATTCCAAACACATAAAATATTAATTAAAATGGCAGAAAAACATTAATGTTGTATTTATGGATGCCTGAAGCCAATGGGGTTTGGCAATGGTCGACTGGAGAGAGCTGGTATCAAGCCTCTAGTCTTGAGCATTTAATTCAAGAGACTCAAGCCTATCATGGTGAAGAAGCGGTCGCGTTTTTTCCAAGCCGTGATGTGCAAATGCTGCAACAAATCTTTGCCAAGCCACAATATAAAAAATTAGGTGTAGATGGGGTTAAATATCTACTTGAAGAATTTGTGGTTTTGCCCATTGATTCAATGAAGGTATTGCATCATTTTCAGAATCCAGACCAGCTCATTATTTTGGGTGTTGCAAATACGACGGTTGAAACACTACAACATGCCTTGACCTTGATTCCAGTTAAGGTCATTTCCTTATTGCCAGATTTTCTGATTTTGCCGAGCCCTGATGTGGGGCAAACAGTCATTGCCAATGTATCTGGACGTTTACTGGTACGTGAAAATGAATTTATGGGGAATTCCGTCGATGATCTGGCTTTATTTTTAGATTATCAGCTTCAAGGGCAGCGTTATAAGATTAGTAATTTTACGGCTGAGCAAATGCAGAGCCTTGAAGCTATGGTTGCATCTGATCAGATTGAAACGTTTCATTATGAAGTACCTGTATTAAAAAAAGCCAAGTCTCATCCATTTAATATTCTACCTAAAGCAAAAACTGAGACAGCTATCTCGGGCTATTGGAAGGCATGTGCTGTTGTGCTGGTTGCTGCACTTGTGGTTCAGTTTGGCTATGATGCGACACGTTGGTATAAATATAAGAAAGTGGCAGATCAGACTGCGCTGCAAGCGATTGATCAATACAAATATTGGTTCGGGCAGAGTAGCCGTGTGACTGAACAAAATTTAAAAAGTCAGTTTGAAAGTCATGTGCGCTTAAATAAAGGTGCCAATACGCAATCTTTACAATTATTAAGCCGTGTTGGTCCAGTGCTTATGCAAAATCAGATTGTCGCTAACCGTGTTAATTACGAGACCTCTATTTTAAATATGGAATTGAAAGCCAATTCTGCTGCTACATTACAGGGTTTGACTCAACAGCTTAACCAACAAGGCTTTAAGGTTGAATTAGGAAATATTCAGCCGAATGGCACGGGTGTCATTGGATTGGTGAAAATACAATAATGAAAACAGCAGAAACAATACATAACTCCATTGAAAAATTGATAGAAAGAATTACCGACTATCTTGAGCGTCTGTCTGTGCGTGAGCGCTATATGGTGATTTTTACCACGATTGTTGTGGTGGTTGCTACAGTAGGTTCCGCACTTTGGTATATGCATGCGGCAGCAGAAAAACAGCAAAACCGTGTCAATGATTTAAAAGACATGATGGTTTGGATGCAAAGTAATGCGGTGACCATGAAACCTGCTGATGATTTGCAATTAAGTGCATCGGATAAAGTTCAGCGTGTTGCTCAGCAGCAGGGTTTGTCGGTTGCATCGCAACAAGCAGGTGAGCAAATTCAGATTGTGGCGACACATGCGAATTATGCAATTTTAGCCAATTTTTTAACGCAATTAGCACAAATGGGACTAACTCTTGAAAAATTAGAATTAATTTCAGATGCGGGGCAGATTAAATTAACAGCGACAGTACAATAATGGGTGAAAATAAAGATCCGCTAAGCATGGTGTTTTCGATAGGCTATGCCTATAATATGGCGACTTAAAAAGCAGTAGACTTTTACAGATATGTTATATTCTCTTGCTCGCCCTTTGTTGTTTTCTTTAGCACCAGAGCGTGCACATGAGCTAACACTATCGTTATTGAAATCAGCTCATCGTATGGGCATGATGCGTCAAAGCATTGCCTCTAAACCCGTTACTTGTATGGGAATTCAATTCCCGAATCCAGTCGGTTTGGCGGCAGGTTTAGACAAAAATGGCGCTTATATTGATGCCTTAGCTGGACTAGGTTTTGGTTTTATTGAAATTGGAACCATTACACCACGTCCGCAAGTGGGTAATCCGCATCCTCGTTTATTCCGCTTAGTTGAAGCCAAAGCCATTATTAACCGTATGGGCTTTAATAATGATGGCGTAGATAAACTGGTTGAAAATGTTAAAGCTTCAAAATTCAAAGGAATTTTGGGGATTAATATTGGTAAAAATGCCGATACTCCAGTTGAAAATGCAGTCGATGATTATCTTATTTGTCTTGAAAAAGTCTATAATTACGCTTCTTATGTGACGGTGAATATTTCATCGCCAAATACCAAAAATTTGCGTAGCTTGCAAAGCGGTGATGCGCTGACAGAATTGTTAGAAACGCTTAGAAAGCGTCAGCTTGAATTGGCAGAAGAACATCAACATTACGTACCGCTTGTGCTTAAAGTTGCGCCAGATTTAACCGCTGAAGATATTGAATTTATTGCAAAGCAATTGCTCCAATTTAAAATTGATGGGTTGATTGTGACCAATACGACTTTGTCACGTGAAGGCGTGGAAAATCTTAAATATGCAGATGAAGCTGGTGGCTTATCTGGTGCGCCAGTGTTTGAGAAAAGCACAGCATGTTTAGCAGCATTTTCAAAAGCTTTGGATGGTCAAATTCCATTGATTGGTGTCGGTGGTATTTTGTCGGGTGAACAAGCTTTGGCTAAACAAAATGCAGGTGCAAACCTTGTACAAATCTATAGTGGCCTCATATATACAGGGCCAACACTGATTAAAGATTGTGTTGATGCTCTAAAACCATCATGAATACACTGGATATCTTTGTACTCATTATTTTGCTCATTGGAGGGCTAAACGGTTTGCGACAAGGATTGGTTACAGCCTTTGCGAACTTGGTAGGATGGATTTTTGCACTTATTATTGGTGCAAAATATGCAGTCATCTTAGCACCTTCGATGGTCTCATTGAGTCAAGATCCAGTGGTACAAAAAATAGCAGCTTTTGCATTTATTGTATTGGTGATTGTGGTTTTAACTTGGATTGTTACTGCATTACTCAATAAAATATTAAAGAGCTTGAAGCTAGGACCATTAAACCGTTTAGCGGGTGGTGCTTTTGGTTCTTTAAAAGGTTTATTGATTGTACTGATTACTATGCAGGGGATTGGTCCTTGGGTGGAAAGTTCGCCCCATTGGAAACAATCTAAACTTGTACAGCGCCTGATGCCTTATGCACCATGGGCAACCAAACTTTCAAAAGACGTGGCGCATGATGCGCTTGATCATATTAAGTCTGAAGATGCATCGAAATCTTCAGGCTCGTCATCTGATAAAACGCCGAAGCATGCAGCGCGTACAGATGAATCAACGAATAATCCTTTTTATTAATCCTAGCGTGTTTGCGAGGTTGCTATGTGTGGAGTAGTTGGTATAGCTGGTAAGTCACCTGTTAACCAAATGTTGTTTGATGCATTAACGATGTTACAGCATCGTGGTCAGGATGCAGCCGGAATAGTAACTTGTCATGAAGGGCGGTTGTTTTTACGTAAAGACAACGGTATGGTACGCGATGTTTTTCATACGCGTCATATGCGTGCATTGCTAGGTAATTATGGTATTGGTCATGTGCGTTATCCTACGGCGGGTTCATCAAGCAGTGCAGAAGCACAGCCATTTTATGTGAACTCACCTTATGGGATTACTTTGGCGCATAATGGTAACTTGACCAATGCTGAAGAAATTCACGATGATTTGTTTAAAACAGATCTTCGTCATATGAATACTGATTCAGATTCAGAAGTATTGTTAAACGTATTTGCACATGAAATGCAAAAAAATGGCAAGCTGAATCCAACTGCGGAAGATATTTTTAAAGTGGTTTCACGTGTCCATGAGCGTTGTAAAGGTGCTTATGGTGTTGTGGCAATGATCACTGGACATGGTCTGGTTGGCTTTCGCGATCCAAATGGTATTCGTCCACTGATTTATGGTTCACGCGAAACTGAACAGGGCATGGAATACATCATTGCCTCTGAATCTGTTGCGATTAGAGCCTTAGGTTTTAAAGTTGAACGTGATATTGAACCGGGTGAAGCAATCTTTATTTCATCAGAAGGTGAGATTTTTACCCAGCAATGTGCAACAAACCCAGAATATCGTCCATGTATTTTTGAATACGTTTATTTTGCGCGTCCAGATGCGATTATTGACGGTATTTCGGTATACAAAGCACGTTTAAAAATGGGTGAAAAACTGGCCTATAAAATTTCACGTGAATGGGGTGAGGAACACGATATTGATGTTGTGATTCCAATTCCAGATACATCACGTACTTCAGCTTTAGAGCTTGCCAATATTCTTGGTGTGAAGTTCCGTGAAGGCTTTATGAAGAACCGTTATATCGGACGTACCTTCATTATGCCGGGTCAGAAGCAGCGTGAAAAATCAGTTCGTCAAAAGTTAAATCCAGTAGAACTTGAGTTTAAAGGCAAAAATGTATTGCTGGTGGATGACTCGATTGTTCGTGGTACGACCTGTAACGAAATTATTCAAATGGCGCGTGATGCCGGTGCGAAAAAAGTATTTTTTGCTTCTGCTGCACCTATGGTGAAATATCCAAATGTATATGGTATTGATATGCCTGCGAAAGATGAGCTTATTGCATCAGGTCGTAGCGTTGAAGAGATCCGTGAAATTATTGGTGCAGACCGTTTGATTTTCCAAGATTTGGAAGATTTAAAAGGTGCAGTGCGTACCAGTAAAGTGCCAGCATTGCAGGAATTTGATTGCTCTGTATTTGATGGTGTGTACGTTGCAGGCGGAATCGATGAAGCTTATTTAGATGAGCTTGAACGTAAACGTAATGATTCTGCAAAAAAAGCGAAAGGTGGTTATATTGATGTGAATATTGATGCCGCATCAGTTGATCTTACTGGAGTAAAAGAAGAATAAAATTCTTCTTTAATTCGATGAAAAGCGGGAATTTCCCGCTTTTTTCATTTATGATAGTTCAATAAAGACAATGTAATAGAGGATCTTTACATTGAAGAGCGCGGGTTATTCTTTCATTAAAAATAAAAACATGGTTTGGTCTGCAAGTATTTGTATACTTGCGGTGCTGTTAACGCTATTCATTTTAAATACGATTTTGGGCTTGTTGGTCTTCTATCTTGATTCAACTCAGTCTATTTTTTGGCATGCTTTAAGTCCTTATCTCATTGTGTTGTTGCTTAGTGTGATGACCATTTCTGTGCTTTACGAATTCTATGTGTTTCGTTCAGGTGGGCATTCGCTTGCAAAACAGTTGGGCGCTCGTCGACTCAGTTTAATTGAAAGTATTCCTGAAGAAAGCGTTGCTTTAAGAGTAACGGAGCAATTGGCGAATACCTTTTTAATTGAGACACCCGCTGTGTATGTACTTCCTGATGAAGTTGGTGTAAATGCACTGACTGCTGGATTTTATCCGCGGGATATTGTGATTATTTTGACTTGGGGTGCTTTACAAAATTTAGATGAATTAGAGCTTTATGGGTTATTAAGTCATGAGTTTAATAAAATTTTATCAGGTGAAACAGCAGAAAATACGCGATTAAAAATTCTCTATAGTAGTTTGACTACTTTTAGCCAGTGGGGTAGTAAAATTGCCAAACTGGGTTTTACCAAGCACGGTCAAGCACATACGCATAAATTTGCGACTTCCTTTGTTGCAATGGGAGGTGTTATTTGGTTGATTGGGAGCCTTGGGATTTTGATTACCCGTTTTATCAAATATATATCTTTGGGTGGTCGAACTTTTAAAAATGATCAAAAAACCAAGCGCCTTATTCAAAATGACGCCAATGTTCAGACACTATTAAGAATTTATGTGCATCATTCAGGCTCGCAAATTCATAGTGAGTATGCTGAATCTATTTCGCATATGTGTTTTGCAAACTCTTTAAGTCCACAAAATTGGATGAATATCCATCCAGCGATTGAACAGCGTATTTATGAGCTAAATCCAGGTTTGGTACAAGATTTACAGCTCGAAAATTTAAAGAAGCTACGTAATCAACCATTATTTAGTTTATTTCGATCTCTAGAAGAAATGAATAGTGAAATATATTTGCCATGGAGTTCACCACAACCCTTACCACTATTGCGGTTATCACCCATAAGTTTTGCCATTAAGGATGCCATTAAGCCTTTAAATCCAGAAATACGACATAATATGCAGCGCCCAGAATTGATATTAAGGGCTTTGCAGACTGCGACGGGTTCGCGCGAAGTTATGGTAGCGATTTTAATGATTCGCCAATATCGTGAATTTATTCCAGCGGAAGCAGAGGTGAGTCGTGCAATTGTCGATTCTTTGCTGAATTTGGATGGTCGTGTGCATATTTCTATTTTTTATGATGCATGTAAAAACACTGGGGGTATGCCAGCCACAATTGCACGGCAATTTTTAACCAAATTGGCTCGGATTATTCAAGAAGATGGTGAAATTGGGCTGTTAGATGAATTGCTGCTTGAATATGTAAAATTTGAATTGAATCTTATGCCATTGCATATGCCAACCTCTTTGGGGGAAGTAAAACCCGATATTGTGCGTTTGATTGATGCCTTATTGCATGTGCAGCAGATTAATAGCCTAAATCAACTGGATGTACGTGAAAAAATTCTAAAGCGAGTATTGGGTGCGAAAGAACTGGAAATGTATACAGAAATTTCAGATGAACCCATTGATTTGGCTGAAATTTTGAATGATATCGCGGGTTTGCTATTACGTGACCGTTTAAGTATTTTGGGAATTGCAGAATTGTGTTTGTGGAGTGATCGCATTATTACCCAAGATGAATTAGACGTATTGCAATTGCTGTATTGGCGTTTTGGTTTTGAAACCGGTGAAATTGTTGAACAAATGCAGAAAAAAAATAGTTTGATGATTGTGTAAATAAGGTGAGAAAAAATTATAGATGAGTGATCATTAAACTAATCTGCAATAAAAGCACAGCAAAATATGGATATTATCGTTAGAATACCAAGCATTAAATTGGTGATGAAAAAAGATGATAGGGCATCAGCGTGACATATTGGCGACATTAGGAATTGATATTTGGATTCCTAAGGATGCTGCATGTCAGAATATGCCATCGTCATCGATTTGGCGAGATCAGGCTGCACCTGAATATCTGACTGAAATTGTCATTGCGAAATCTCAGCCTAAAATAGCAATAGTATCTCAGGTTGAGCAGCCTAAAATACTTGCTCGGACAGAGCCTTTAACAATACCCACATTGGTGATCAAAGAAGTGCCAACTGAAGTTGCACCTTTGGTTGTTGAAGAGCGTTCGCTTCTACAGATCGCACCCTTTCAATTGCAAGCTTTTGGCTTACCCGATTGTGTGATTGTTGTTGATGCTACGGCAATGACAGCCGAACAACAGCAGCTTTGGAATAATATTCAGCAGGCACTTCAGGCTGAATATTATGAGCTGCAATGGCCATTTCCTTTGATTGATTTCCAAGATAGTCGTGGTGTATGCAGTTATGTACACGGTTTCTTAGATGCCATTAGTGCAGATAAAAACATTATTTTAATTGGGCAGCTGCCTTATTTAACTGACCCTAAAAGTATAAATTTGGCTAGCTTGCAAGAAATGCTTGATCAGCCATTGTTGAAAAAACGCCTATGGCAATTTATGCAAAAAAAGTAATTAGAGCACGGATGGGATATGAATAAGAAAGTTGTTGTTTTTAGTCAGTTAGATCAAGCTGTACTTCAGCGCTTGCAAGCTCAGTATCATGTGGTGGTAATTAACCCGAAACAGGGTGATGTGAATGAGCAAATCCGTGAACAGGTCAAAGATGCGGATGCTATGATTGGTGCGGGGCGTTTACTGAATGAAGGTAATTTGGCGACGGCACAGCAGCTTAAAATTATTTCCAGTGTGAGTGTGGGTTATGATAATTATGATCTCGCTTATTTAAATCAGAAAAAAATTTGGTTAGCCAATACACCGCATGTCTTGACTGAAACCACGGCTGATTTGGCCTTTACTTTGCTGATGAGTGCTGGGCGGAAAGTACCTTATTTAGATCAATGGACCAAGCAAGGTCATTGGCAACGTACTGTAGGTGAAGCGCAATTTGGGCATGGTATTTTTGGTAAAACATTAGGTATTATTGGTCTAGGTAATATTGGTGCTGCTGTGGCACGTCGTGGTTTTTATGGTTTTAATATGAATATTCTTTACCATAATCGTCGTGAAAAATTAGAATTAGCACAGCCTTTAAATGCAAAATATTGCGGTTTAAATGAGTTGTTGCAACAGTCTGATTTTGTTGTTGTTGCTGTTGATTTAAATGCCGAATCTAAAGCATTAATCGGTCAATCTGAATTTGATAACATGCAACCACATGCTGTTTTTGTCAATATTGCCCGTGGTTCTGTTGTAGACCAACAGGCACTCATTGATACCCTAAAAGCAGGTAAAATTTTTGCTGCGGGACTTGATGTTTATTTGAAAGAACCTTTACAAGAATCAGAACTTTTTCATTTAAATAATGTGGTGACTTTGCCGCATGTCGGTTCTGCCACGGCAGAGACGCGTAAAAAAATGGCTGAACTCGCCTATCGTAATGTGGTGGATGCACTTGAAGGGCGAACGCCACCTTATCTCGTGAATCCTGTATTTTCTTAAAATTTGATAACACTTCATTGCAAATGTCTTCAATTTTCAATGCTATAGTCTGATAAATTGAAAAAAAGCAGTTTGAGTATATAGCATTGAAACGGTTTTTATTGGCTTGTAGTACAGCTTTGATTTCAGTCATGGGGACAACGCACAGTGCTAATTTGAATGCTGTGCCACAGTTTAGTGTTCCTGAAATTGGTAGTGGGATTGGTTTAATTGACCAGCAAAAAGAAAAAATGATTGGGGGAAAAGTCTTTCGTGAAGTACAAAGACACATGCCAGTAATGGAAAACCCATGGTTGGAAGATCAGTTATTCAATGTATTTTCACATATTTTAAGCCAAACTCAGCTTGGGCAGCCTATAGGTTTGGTGGTCATTAATGATGCTCAAATTAATGCTTTTGCTGTTCCCGGTGGATTGTTTGCCCTTAATGTAGGCTTAATTACCTCTGCTCGAAATATGGATGAAGTGGCTGGTGTAATGGCGCATGAGGTGGCGCATGTATCACAACGTCATTACAGTCGTTCACAAGAAGCTTTTAAGGGGCAAGGTTTACTGACTTTAGCTGGGCTTTTAGTCGGGGCTTTGGTTGCTTCGCAAGCGGACGGTGATGTTGGTACAGCCGTGATGCTAGGAACACAAGCCGCATTAATGGATAAGCAACTGAATTATAGCCGTAACCAAGAGCGTGAAGCAGATCGTATTGGTATGCAATATATGTATTCAGCGGGTTATAATCCACAGAGTATGGCTGATTTTTTTGAGGTAATGCATCGCGCGACCAGTCAAGTGTCTTTTTTACCTGATTTTTGGTTGACACATCCACTGAGTACGGAGCGTATGAGTGAAGCACGCTTACGGGCAAATCAACTGCCTCAAGTGAAGTCGAATTTGCATGATGAAGATTTTGAAATACTGAAATGGTACAGTATGGTGATCTCTAATCAGGCAACGGAACAACAATTACAGATTTTTGCAAATCGTAAAAATTTTGCGGGACAGTTGGCTTTATCGGTATTTTATTTAAAACAAGGCGACTATGTTCTCGCTCAGCAAGTTTTAGATCAGGCAAAGCTGCATCAGCGTTTAAATAATTTGATGATTCTCATGCAAACGGATGTTTATTTAGGGCAAAATAAAGTAGATGAGGCATACAAGGCGATTCAATCCACTGCACGCATTATGCCTGAAAATCGAGCTTTAGCTTTTAAGTTGGCAGAAGTGTTGATTCGTCAAAAGGAAGCGGGGCAAGCCTTAAGTTTGATTCAGCCCTTTGCAAATAAGAATCCGAGGGATATTTCTGCATGGCGTTTAATGCAGCAAGCTGCCAATATTGATCAACAATCACCTTTTAGAACAGTGAATGTATTACGTTATCGTGCAGAGGTTGAGTATTGGTCGGGTTGGGAAGAAAATGCGATTAAGTCATTGTTGCATGCAGAGCGTTTGGTTAAAAATAATGAGGTATTGTCTGCAAAACTTAAAATGCGACTGGGTGAGATGCAAAAAGAGCGACAGCTAAAAATTTAATTCAGGATAATTTTTTACAGCAAAGAGAATAAAAATAAGGAGGTTGGATGTGATTGAAGGACAATGTTTATGTGGCTTAGTAACGTACCGTTATCATGCGGATATTGAAAAAACAATCATCTGTTATTGTAAGCACTGCCAACATGCTCAAGGTTCTGTATTTGGCTGGAATAGCGCGTTGGATAAATCTAAATTCGAGATTAGTAGTGGTATTAAATTTCTAAAAGAATATTTTCGTAGTCCTTATAAAGCACGTGTTTTTTGCCAAGAGTGTGGTAGTCCTATTTATTCTTATCGAGTGGATTTGCCTGAGGTTATACGTTTACGCTTGGGAACGGTAACCAGTGGTGAATTGCCAGCACCAACGGAACAGGCTTACTTAGAATACAAACCATCTTTTTTGCATATAGATGAATGAAATCTACCGCTAAAGTTGCTAAGTATATGATAATCTTGGTTTGAATTTATATTTTTAACGATGAACAGTATTGATTGATTTATGAAAAAAATATTATTTTGCATGTTTATGCTGGGGTGTTCTGCATCTAATGGTGTCTTTGCGAGCGTAGAGCAATATGTAGCAGCGGTGGAAAAAATTTCTAACAAATATAAGCAGGAAACAAGGAATTTTTTTAGTGGCTTAGATGCGCGGCAGAGCAATTTCACAGCACAGCAGCAGGTACAATTCTGTGGAATTGTTGGGGATTATGTTGATCGGTTATATCAAGCGGCAGATCAGAATAGAGGGGCTTTAGATCGTCAATTTAGACAAATGACTAAGCAAGATGTAATTGATCAAGTAATGTCGTCAAAAGAGATGTTAATTTTGAAAAAATATAATGTTCAATGTGATCTGAAATAGAAAATAACAACTTTTGAACTGTCTCTGAAATAAAGGCAGTTCAACGTTAAAGAATAACTTTGATAAGCGTGGGATTACGCAAGTTTTGCTTTAATTTTTGCAGAAACTTGTGCAGGATCGGCACGTCCGGCTATGATCGGACGTAGAGAATTCATCACCTTACCCATATCTTTCATGCTAGTAGCTTCTTGCGCAGTAATCGTCTGTGCAATGATTGAATCAAGTTCTTCCTCAGTCATAGCTGCTGGTAGAAATTGAGAGATAATCTCAACCTCGGCTTGTTCCTTACTAGCTAAGTCTTGTCGATTAGCACCTTCAAAGGCTTTAATCGATTCTTTACGTTGTTTGATTTGTTTTTCAATGACCGCAAGAACTCGACTATCATCAAGCTCTACGCGCTCATCGATTTCAATTTGTTTGATTGCTGCCTGTAGACCACGAATTACCGTTAACTTAGACATTTCTTTAGCGCGCATAGCTGCTTTCAAAACTTCAGTTATTTGGTTTTTTAAAGTCGTCATCTATTTTTTTCCAGTTCAGTCAATCAGTCACAAATTAATTTTAGTAAAGGCGAGTAGTACGTACAGATTCACGCGCCAATTTCTTTTGGTAGCGTTTAACTGCAGCAGCTTTTTTGCGTTTACGTTCTTGAGTTGGTTTTTCATAGAATTCGCGTTTACGAACATCAGCTAAAACACCCGCTTTTTCGCATGAACGTTTGAAACGACGGATAGCTACGTCTACTGGTTCGCCTTCTTTCAATTTAACTTGTGGCATGAAGAATCCTCATTAAGTTATGGATAAGATCTAGACTGGATTGCCTAGATCACAAGTGAAGGACAGTATTTTACTCATTTACATCTCATATCACAAGTCTATAATAGCATTAGCAATATTTAGATACGGGTAAAAGGCAGTTTAATGATCGTTCTTGGCTTAGAAACTTCATGTGATGAAACAGGTTTAGCACTTTATGACAGTGAAGTTGGTTTAAGAGCACAGGTGCTATATAGCCAGATTAAATTGCATGCTGAATATGGTGGTGTTGTGCCAGAGTTGGCTTCGCGTGACCATGTCCGTAAGCTGATTCCTTTATTGAATCAATTGCTTGAAGAAAGTGAAATTCAAAAATCAGAAATTGATGCGATTGCTTATACCCGTGGCCCTGGCTTAATGGGTGCGTTAATGACGGGTGCATTATTTGGTCGTACCTTAGCATTTGCATTAAATAAACCTGCAATTGGTGTGCATCATATGGAAGGTCATATGCTGGCACCTTTATTGTCTGAGACCCCACCAGAATTTCCATTTGTCGCTTTATTGGTCTCTGGTGGGCATACCCAGCTTATGGCAGCACATGGCATTGGTCAATATGAACTCCTTGGCGAGTCAATTGATGATGCTGCGGGTGAAGCTTTTGATAAAGTTGCAAAAATGATGGGGCTTGCTTATCCAGGTGGGCCGAATGTTTCTAAATTAGCCTTACAAGGCAGTGCAACAGCTTTTGATTTTCCACGTCCGATGTTACATCAAGGGTTAGACTTTTCATTTAGTGGTTTAAAAACTGCGGTTTCAATTCAATTGAAAAAAGTTGCTGGTCAAAACCGCGAAGCAGATATTGCAGCGTCTTTTCAAGAAGCCTTGGTTGATACCTTGGTTAAAAAATCGGTTAAAGCGTTGAAGCAAACAGGTTTAAAACGTTTGGTGATTGCGGGTGGAGTCAGTGCCAATTCGCGTTTGCGTGAACGTTTAGAAGCGGATTTAGCGAAAATTAAAGCGACTGTTTACTATGCAGAACCTGCCTTATGTACCGATAATGGGGCAATGATTGCCTTTGCAGGTTATCAGCGTTTAAAAGCAGGGCAATGTGATGGTTTGTCGGTAACCACGACACCGCGTTGGCCAATGACGGAATTGAGTAATCCTGAGCAGGGATAAAGGTTAGATTTTTAAAAGAGGCGAAAGCTTCTTTTTTATTTTCATTTGTCGAAGTATTAATGGTCTTAAGTTGTGTATTGTTGAAAAGAGACTCGAAACAATAAAAAAAGAGTAATTTCTCAATGAGAAATTACTCTTTTAATGATGGTCTTCATGAATGCGTCAATTAATCTTGACGAATCAATGCATTGAATTGATCTTTAAGCTCAATATATTTTGGATTTAATTTTGCTTGATCACTTTTATCTTTAAAAATTTTCGCCACAGTCGCTTTGACTTCATCTGTATGGCTGCGTGGATGTTTTTCAGTTGTTACAGCATCATTAAGTAATACTTTAACTTTGGTTGTTGCACCTTTATTTTTTCGGCCGGT
This sequence comes from Acinetobacter sp. ANC 4654, assembly GCF_002135425.1. Lineage (NCBI taxonomy): Bacteria > Pseudomonadati > Pseudomonadota > Gammaproteobacteria > Moraxellales > Moraxellaceae > Acinetobacter > Acinetobacter sp. ANC 4654. Next base: position 69,160 of record NZ_NEGL01000006.1, on the reverse strand, counting down.
TTTAGATGTGCCTTTTTTATGGTTTGCATAACGACGCGCACGCGTATAACCCATGAGCAAAAATTTTCTTGCCATGTCTGCGCCAACAAAATCATTCTTCTCTAAATAATCTAAGAATAATGCAAAGATTTTTGTACTACTTTCAGTGGCTTGTGCTTCATTTTCAAATTGCCAAAAGGGTGAAATTTCGGATTTATACGGTTCAACCAATAAAACACCTTCTTCACCGCGCCCAATGCGATATAACGTCGGACGCTTTCTAAAATTAATCTTTTCAAAGTCGAGTGAAAAGTCAAAACTGCGTGAAAATGGTTTGGCATCAGACTTAGGCGTTAATGAAGCTTGTTCATTATCGGTCATGGGGGATTCCTTAAAATGTGTGATTTCTCTGAATAATAAACACTATTCATAAAGAGGTTGGATAGAGTTTAAGGCATTGTGATATGTCAAAACTGCAATGTATATAACTATGTATATCGTATATCACCACAGCTGTTTATATCGCCCAAATAAAAGGATTCAGTGTTTTGAGAGAGAAGATATTAAACAATCAATAATCTAGAATTTTTACAAATAGGAACGACTGAAATAACAATCTAAAATGATGGTGCATTTGATTTTAGATCATTATTTCAGAAATCATGCGAAATTAAAAGGCTACTAATCGTTGCGAGCCAATCCAATGTTTGGAAAATTGATAAGCGGCACGTCCAGAACGTTGACCACGTAATTGACACCATCTTAAAGACTCAGCTCGGACTTCATCAGTAAAGTGAATATCTGCTTTGGTTAAATAATGCTCTACGATTTCTAAATAGAGCTTCTGATCCATTGGATAAAAAGACAGCCATAAGCCAAAACGATCAGACAATGAAATTTTTTCTTCAATCGCTTCTTGAGGGTGTAATTCGTTGTATTGCGGGACATCCACGCGTGTCACAGGCGTATTTTCATGCATAAATTCAGGCAATAAGTGACGACGGTTACTGGTTGCATAAATAATAAAATTGCTTGAGCCTGACTGTAGGGAACCATCTAGCACACTTTTTAAACTGCGGTAATTTTCATCTTCTGCGTTAAAAGCCAAATCATCACAATACACAACAAATTTTTCAGGACGGTCTTGAATAAGCTGCTGAATTTCGGGTAAGTCTGATAAATCATCACGTTCTATTTCAATTAAACGTAAGCCTTTAGATTCATATTGAGTCAGTAAAGCACGGACAATAGAGGATTTTCCCGTACCACGCGAGCCTGTGAGTAGCACATCATTCGCTGGCAGACCTTGGAGAAATTGTAAGGTATTTTGGATTACTTTTTCTTTTTGCTTTTCAATACCTTTTAAATCATCTAAATAAATTTTCTTTGGTTGTTGAATGGCTTTCAATTGTTTGTCTTGCCATTTATAAGCAGATGCTGAAAAGTCAGTTTCTTGTTTCAGTTCTGGTAAGTTCTGCTGTAGTTGTTGGAGTACAGCAGAAAGAGCTTCTAAGATATGGTCAGGTAAATTAATTGTTGCCATGATTGTTCAGCTTGTACGTTTGAAAGATAAAAAAAGATAGTTTTGCTTAAGAACTGTATATCAATTAGTCGTGATTTGCCAATGGAATAGGCATTTTTTGTCATGATAATCCGCTGAGTTTTCTGTCAATGTCATGCTTGATGCCCTATCATGGATAGGGGATGAAAATGTTTGAGGGATAGGTATGTTATTTAAAGATTTCACACAAGATATTAATCCACATCAAGCGTATCGAATAAAAAAATTAAAAAGCCAACTTGGAACAGCCGAATCATATGAAGAATGGCAAAGTATCGCGCTGAAAATAGATGAAGAATCTGGCGCGCAAGAATGGAAATTTGATAACTGTTCACCTTATTTTGATGCTGAAATTATTGCCCATCGATTAGTTTTATTAAAACGCTATCGTTTCCAAAAACGTACCCGTGATCTGATGTATATATTACGTGAAGGTTTAACCTACGATATTGCGAATATTGCTCATCCCATGTTGTTTACTGCGACATATACGGGAACTAAAAAAATTATTGAAGATTATGTGGAAGAAGTTAGTGAAAGTCTGGCTTATATTGCTTCAACTGCTTGTCAGTGTTTGTCCTTGTCAGAAAAAATTGATTTTTTTCAGCATTGTAAAAAAGCATATGGGCAACCTGCCTTAATGTTTTCAGGAGGCGCAACCTTAGGCTTGTTTCATACGGGAGTATGTAAGGCTTTGCTTGAGCAAGATTTGATGCCCAAGGTGTTATCGGGTTCGAGTGCAGGGGCTATTATGACGGCAATGCTAGGGACTTCAAAACCCTCAGAAATTTCAGCGCGTTTAAATGGTGAAAACTTTTTTAGTGAAGCTTTCCATTTTCGTAAATTTAGTGAGCTTTTAAAGGGTAATGGTGGTCTTGCAGATGTGAAATACCTAAAAAAATTCCTTGTGGAAAATTTAGGTGATATTACTTTTGAAGAAGCATTTAAAATTTCTGGTTTGCACATCAATGTGGCTGTAGCCCCTTATGATGCTTCGCAAGAAGCGCGGATTATGAATGCCTACACATCACCAGATTTGTTGGTCTGGAGTGCTGTTTTAGCGTCTTGTGCAGTCCCGATATTATTTCCGCCAGTTAGACTCACCAGTAAACGCTACGATGGTGAATTAACGCCATACATGGCATCCACGCGTTGGGTCGATGGCAGTGTACGTAGTGATTTTCCTCAAGAGAAAATGGCACGCTTGTATAATTTAAATTACACCATTGCCAGTCAGGTGAATCCACATATTGTGCCATTTATGCAAAGTGATGCAGAGCGCTATCGCAAAGATATGTTAAGTTGGCCAGAACGGATTATTCGTCGTCAGGGCAAGGTCATTACCAAAGGAATTATGGACTTTGCCCGTGGTCGAGTTGGAAAAATCCCACCGATACGACGCTTGCTCGATCATGGCTATGGCGTGGTAGACCAAGGCTATTATGGTGATTTGAATATTGTGGGTAATTATAGTTCGCGGCACTATACTTATATGTTGCAAAACCCACGTCCATATTTGTTTAAATTATTACAGCGTGAGGGTGAGCAGGCGACATGGCCTAAAATGTCATCCATTGAAACGCATGCCCGCGTAGGTAAAACCATTCAACATTGTTTGGAGCTTTTAAATTATCAACAGGATCCAGAGCAAAAAGCCGCAGAATTTATTGCAGTTTAATGCTGAAGATATTTATCGTTTAAATTTAACGTTACAGACCAAGTCTACAAGTTTAGCTTTTGGGCGTGCTTTATATGCATTTGAATATGAGCAGCAACAGTATTGGTTGAAAACCCAAGCACCGAATGTGAATCCATATTATGAAGCTGGATTTTTAAATGAATTGGCTTTTTATCAACAATGTATAGAACAACAAAGCTGTACAGATTTTTTGTTACCCTTTCAAATTATGCCTGATGTCAACATTTTGGCTGAGCAACACGTGTCGGGGAGAGCTGCCTTGATTGTAAGGCATGCAGATGTATTACTTCATGATTGTTCTGCTCTGTCGATTCAAGAGATGCAAAAAATACTATTACAGGTACTCAATGCCGTTGATCAATTACATCAATTCGGTTGGATTCATGCTGATTTAAAAAGAGAGCATTTGGTTCAGTATCAACAAAAAGTGTGCTTGATTGATTTTGAACATGTACAAGAAATTAATTCACAGATCGTATTGCAAAGCTTAACTGCAACGCCACGTTATATGGCACCTGAACTTTTTCATGGTGCGGAAAAAACCGTTCAAACCGATATTTATGCATTAGGCGTCATTATTTATGAATGGCTTACAGGGCAGCGTCTGACTGCAAAAAATTATCAAGAGTGGGCTTATTTGCACTGTCAAAGGTTAACGATTGAACTTCCAGAACATTTTTTACTGTTTAAAAGGCTTTTAGATGGAATGCTGGCGAAGCAAAAAGAATACAGATTTGCCAATATTTACACGCTAAAACAGTGCTTAATGACTGAAATTGTTTAAGAAAAATACAGAAAAACTGTTTTTGTTTTTTATTTAAACAAACAAATAGATTTTTCATAAAAAGGTCTTGTCATCATGAATCGATCTCTATAATATACACAGCCATTGGGGACGTGGCGAAATTGGTAGACGCACTGGATTTAGGTTCCAGCGCCGCAAGGTGTGAGAGTTCGAGTCTCTCCGTCCCCACCAATTATTATCAAACTTGTTTGATAGTAAGGCTATAGAGGATTGGTGTAATGGTAGCATGACGGTCTCCAAAACCGTTCGTCAAGGTTCGAGTCCTTGATCCTCTGCCAAGTTTTTTAAAAATCCAACAAGATGTTGGTACCCTGATGGGGACGTGGCGAAATTGGTAGACGCACTGGATTTAGGTTCCAGCGCCGCAAGGTGTGAGAGTTCGAGTCTCTCCGTCCCCACCATCATATGAAAGCAAGGTTATTGACCTTGCTTTTTTATTGCCTGTATATAATGCAAAGTGAAATAAAAAGCCCTAAATAGGGCTTTTAATATATTGCAATACGTTATTCTTTTTATCTCGATCTAAAAGTGAACTCGTCTTTAAGCTTTTAAATGATCTTCAAATTCTTCACCCAGTTGCATTGCAAGTGAATTCCCCGCTAAATCACACGTCACAAGACCATATTCTTTTTTAAAGCTAAAAGTAAATCCGCGATTGTCGGTTAATGATTTTACTGAATAGCCTAATTTTTCTAACCAAATACGAAATGCAATTAAATTTTTTGCTTTCACAACTTTCTTCACGAGAGAACTCCTTGTCTATATTAAATACCTTGTGGGCACTCCATAATTAATAGGGGTGAAGTGGTTTTTTTTAAAGGGGAGATTTGTGCTGTTTTTTAGAAAAAAATTATTTGGTTGGTTTTTTATACAAAAATAGCGTAAATAATCGTTAAAATTTGCACTAAAAGTTAAATATAAGATAGCATTCTGGCTGATTGTTTGGGTTGTATTGAACTGATTTATATTAGTTTTATTGGTAATTGTATGTGTTGTAAAATAATGGAAATATTTATACACAATTTTTAAAGCATTACTCAATAATTTTTGTCGGACTTTGGCTGACTATTGTTCTAAATGTGCAGTAGAAGTACTAAAACTCATTTGATTGAGTCGTTTTGCACGTAGCTTGGATGTGCCTAAATCATCTTAAATGAGCTTTGAACACGATATGGCTGCTTAATGCTGATACTTTGGTAAGGTGATGAGATCGATTACAGCGGTAGAATGTATTGAGTCAAATTCAAAAGATGCAGCAACAAGATTTAGTTCTTATTGCTGCCATGTTGGGACATAAAGATTGCTGATTCAACTTGAGCTAGACGCTCATGCTTAGACGTATCAAATTTTATCAGCCAAATTTAAAAGTTATCTTTTAACTCTCTTAGCCATTGGAATTCTTCCACATTCTCGACTCTTAAAAATGGGTTGGTTTCTAATTCTAATTCAATCGTACTGGGGAGTGTACATTGACTGAGCATGCGCTTAGCTTCAACTTCATCAAAGCGCTGTTGAATCGCTAAATTGTCTGGTTCTACATGCAATGCAAATTTTGCATTTGCAAGGGTGTATTCATGAGTGCAGTAAACTTTTGTACGCGCAGGTAGAGCAGCCAAACGATTGAGCGAATGATACATTTGCTCGTATGTCCCTTCAAAGACCCGACCACATCCCATTGCAAAGAGTGTATCACCGCAAAAAACAAGTTCTAAAGCTTCGATAAAATAGACAATATGACCCAATGTGTGACCCGGCACTGCAATAATCTCAACGTCCAAATCATGAAATTTAATTTGTGCTTGGTCTTGTAGCGGGTGAGTAATAAAGGGAACTTTCGTTAATTCTTCACGTGGGCCATAAACTGGAATATTGCGATTAAGTAACAGCTCTGGTACGCCACCAGTATGGTCTTTATGCCAATGTGTGAGCCAAATTTGCGTTAAGTTTAAGTTATTTTCCGTACAGTAAGCTTCCACTAAATGTGCTTCGGTTGGGTCAATCGCAACAACATCCTTACTTGGTTGATGCTCTAATAACCAAATATAGTTTTGTAATTGGTTTTTGACATCAATCATATGAATTTGAAAAGTCATGAGATACAAGACCCGTAAGATAGATATGAATAAGCTATCGTTAAAGTCGATTTTTTTCTAGTCGTAGAGCGCAAAAACATAATATTCAAGTCGATTGCCTAGTCTGAGTTGAGAGTCTAAAACTTGATAAAAGCTGTGAAGTTTCGGCTCGGCTATTTAAAGTGTCTACTCATGATTTGATGAAAACTTAATAAAGCTGTATGAACTTTATTGTTATAGATTATTGATCATAACGGCTTTGATTTTTTGCATAAGCAATGGTGGTCATGCTAAAAGCTGAATTTTTAATTCATTGAGACGAATAAATGTACGAAGGATATTAAGGTGTTAAAAGCAGCATTAAGTTTTGCTTTATAATAGAGACAGATTATCCTAAGGGAAGAAATATGAATATACCCTTGATATTGAATGTTATCGCATTTTTTGTCTTATTACTTTTATTAACCCAAACACGAAAAACAGACTGGAGCTTAGCGAAAAAAGTTTTAGTCGGTTTATGTTTAGGTGTCGCTTTTGGTTTGGTTTTGCACCTCATCTATGGTGAAAACTCATCTATATTGAAAGACACCACTCAATGGTTTAATTTGATTGGTAATGGTTATGTAAAACTTTTACAAATGGTTGTTATGCCTTTGGTTTTCGTCTCGATCTTGGGCGCAGTCATTCGATTACATGATGCAGGGTCATTGGGAAAAATTAGTTTCCTCAGCATTGGGACGCTATTGTTTACTACGGCAATAGCTGCTTCGGTGGGTATTTTAGTGACCCACTTATTTGGATTAAGTGCGATTGGCTTGGTTCAAGGGACTGCTGAAACAGAACGACTCAATACGATTCAAACGGACTATGCAGATAAAGTATCCGACCTAAATATACCTGATTTATTTTTATCATTTATTCCGAGTAATCCCTTTGCAGAACTGACAGGTGCTCATCCGACCTCAATTATTAGTGTGGTTATTTTTGCGGTGCTTTTAGGCATGGCTGGTTTAAACTTGATTAAAACCGATCCTGAAAAAGGTCAAAAAGTACTGGCTGCGATACAGGTTCTACAAGCTTGGGTCATGAAGTTGGTACGTTTAATTATGACCTTGACACCTTATGGTGTTTTTGCACTGATGGCAAAAGTCGTTGTTAGCTCTAAAATGGCAGATATTCTAAATTTAGGCGGTTTCTTAGTGGCATCCTATGCGGGCTTAGCCATTATGTTTGCTGTACATGCGGTCATTCTATTGCTTACAGGTGTGAATCCGATTCAGTTCTTTAAAAAGGTTTGGCCAGTACTGAGCTTTGCATTTACCAGTCGTTCAAGTGCTGCGAGTATTCCTTTAAATATTGAAGCGCAAACTAGACGTTTAGGTGTGCCAGAGTCGATTGCGAGTTTTTCAGCATCTTTTGGAACTACAATTGGGCAAAATGGTTGTGCAGGCTTATATCCTGCCATGTTGGCAGTGATGGTTGCTCCAACGGTGGGGATTAATCCTTTTGATCCGATTTGGATGATTACCTTAGTTTGTGTGGTGACTTTAAGTTCCGTTGGCGTTGCGGGTGTCGGTGGTGGTGCAACATTTGCGGCACTGATTGTGTTGCCTATGCTCGGTTTACCCGTGACATTGGTGGCATTGCTGATTTCAATTGAACCGTTAATTGATATGGGGCGTACGGCATTGAATGTGGATGGATCTATGACGGCAGGTATGGTCACGAGTCAGTTGTTAGGTCAAACAGATAAATCAATATTTGAACAAGACGCAGCCGATTTAAAAGAAATTTAAATCATCAGTTTTGCTTGGCGTGTCCATATGATGCGTTTATGTAAAGCCAATAGTAATCTATTGGCTTTTTTTTATTCAAAATAATCTGTATCAATTATTTTTTAAAATCTGTCGCTGTTTTGAGGTGATGGGTTGCGTAAAATGATGAAAAAATACAGTAAGGTCAATGAATATGAAAATGTATCAGGTCGATGCTTTTACCAATGCGTTATTTAAAGGCAATCCAGCCGCGGTGATTGTGACCGAACAATGGTTGGATGAAGCATTGATGCAAAATTTGGCTTTGGAAAATAATTTGTCTGAAACGGCATTTGTAAAAGTCATTGATACAGAAAATTATGAAATTCGTTGGTTTACTCCAACAACAGAAGTCGATTTTTGTGGACATGCGACTTTGGCCAGCAGCTTTGTACTGTTTAAGGATTTTACCTCGGCTAAAGTAATTCAATTTCATGTGAAAAATTTGGGTATTTTTGTGGTCAGTCAAGAGGCAGATGGCAAAATCAAAATGAATTTTCCAATTCGCCGTGCAGAGAAGATTACAGACTACCCTGAAATACTCGATCAAGCTTTAAGCAAGCCATTTAAAAATGTGTATTTGAATAGCCAAGCTTATATTGTGGAATATGAAAATCCACAACATGTCATAGATGAAACGCCAAATTTAGAACTGTTAAAACAATTGGGGAAAATTCGCACGGCAATTACAGCACAAGGAACATGGGTTGATTTGGCTTTAACGGCGCAAGCTGAGCAATATGATTGTATTTCGCGTTATTTTGCCCCAGCCAATGGTATTAATGAAGATCCAGTTACAGGTTCAATTCATACCGCGATTGCACCGCTTTGGGCTGAAAAGTTAGGTAAGAGTCAAATTTTGGCGTATCAAGCCTCACAGCGTGGAGGTGAGTTGTATTGTGTGGTGCTTGAAAATGAACGTATTGAAATTTCAGGTTATGCAAAATTGTATATGCAGGCAGAATTGTATTTGTAAAATACTCACTGATTTTACGCACTGCACTCATTAAAGGGCTGGTTGCACTGCCTTATATGTATTGCAAAGTTTAAATGACCTTTATATAGGCATTATTTCTACTTTTGAAAGGTCAAAAGTAGACAAAAATCTTTTGTTGGTCTGAGCGAACATCCTTGTACGCCAGCCCAACGGGTGGCATCCATGCCACCTGTCCGCGGAATTAATTTTTTCTATAATTTAGTCTGGCAGATTTAAGCGGCTGCGTAACATCAGACACTAATCAAGATGAGCGACAAAGTCGTTGCAATAAACGACTATTTTTTTCAAAAAACCACTATTAAAACTAAAAATCATTTCCTAAGATGTCAGGGTTATAAAAATTCATACGATTGAATAAATTAGGATAATTATGTTAATGCGGTTTAAACAACTTACCATCTCCTTATTATTAGTAGGCTTAAGTGCCACTGCTTGGTCACAACCGATTTTGGTTAAATCTCAACAAAAGATTGAGGAATATAAATTAGAGAATGGTTTTCGTGTGATTCTTGCGCAAAATAATAAAGAAAATAAAGTGTTTATGAATACGGTTTATTTAACGGGTTCATTGAACGATCCGCAGGGTAAAGGCGGTTTAGCGCATTTATTGGAACATTTAGCGTTTAAAGGGACACAGAATATTAAAGGCGAAGAGTTTCAACGCCGTCTGGATCAATATACGTTAATGACCAATGCCAGTACGGATTATTATTCGACTAAATATACCAATGTCATTCGCCCAGAACAGAATGTGATTAATGAAGTGATTCATCTTGAAGCTGAGCGGATGGATAAATTGGTTCTGCAAGAAAAATTTGTCCCTTCAGAAATTTCGATTGTGAAACGTGAACGTGAAGTTCGTATGGATCAACCTTTTTCTGTAATGATGGATCAAATGTGGAAGTCGGCTTATGGTAATCAATATTTAGGGCGCTTACCGATTGGTGATTTAAACGAATTACAATCCATTAAAATGGATGAGCTGAATAAGTTTTATCGCACATGGTATGCACCTAACAATGCCGTCATGGTGATTTCAGGTAAATTTGATAAAGCTGAAGTTCTAAAACAGATTGATCAAAAGTTCAGTCCAATTGCAGCACGCCAAGTTCCAGCACAGACTAAAGTTCCAGTGCTTGATTCATCTAAAATGAAACAGCGCAATTTTCTGGTGCAAAAGGGCAGTGATTTGGCGAAATTCAATATTTATTTGAATGGTAAAAATGAAAAAATCAAACCTGAACTTGCCTTAGCACCCTATTTATATACGATGCAGCCGAGTGGGCACCTTTATCAAAGTATCGTGGAAACAGGTTTAAGTACAGCAGTTCAATCAACGACATGGTTGGATCAAGACTTTAATTTGGTTTTTATCGGTGCAATTTATGCACCTAATCATGATGCTAAGAAAGTTGAATCGGCATTAATTTCAGGGGTAGAGAAAAATCAACCCTTCAATGAAACTGAACTTAATCGGGTAAAAAACCTGATTCAAAATCAGTCTGATAGCGTATTAAGCAATGCCGCAGCATTGGGCGGGCGTTTGAGTGATTATTATGTGTCTTATCAGGGCGATTGGTCGCAGTATTTTACCGATTTGGAAAATGTCAAAAAACTTAAACTGGCCGATGTTAATCAAACCCTAACCCAGTTTTTAGTCCCACAACATCGTATTTCAGGCGATATTCAACCGACACCTGAAGAGCAGAAAAAAGCATTAAAGCAAAAGCAAGCAGCTGAACCCGCTAAAACCTTAGCGCAAACTGATATTCAAGCAGAGCCACTGAAAGATAGTCGTATCTACCAGCAGGAGGTTGCTGACTATGTTAAAGCCTCTAAGCAGTCCTTAGTCAATACTGAAAAGAAAATTCAGCGTGGTACATTGAAGAATGGTATTGCTTACGCTTTATATCCAACATCGACACGTGATGATAAAACTTATGCCACGATTTCGATTGATTTTGGTACTGAAAAATCATTGTTTAATCAAGGTGAAACTTTAGATTTGATGGCGTATTTATTATTACGTGGTTCAGATCAATATAGCTTGCAAGATATTGCCGATAAATCCATTGAAGCGGGTGGTGGTGCGGCTGCAAATGCAGCAGGCAATAGTATTACCATTCAAATTGTTGCGAAAAAAGAAAAGTTCGAAGACTACTTTAAATTTATATTAGACGTTTTGAAAAAACCGAAGTTTGAACAATCACAATTTGATTTGATTAAATCACAAAGTTTATCTGCTTTAGATCGACCTTATACCGAGCCAGAAACAGTGGCTGCGCTGACCATGACACGTTTGTTAGAGACCTATCAACCGGGGGATTTACGTTACCATTTTGAACCTGATCTGGCAAAGCAGCAGATTAAGGCTGCAACAGTTGAGCAAGTGAAGACGTTGTATCAGAACTTCTTTGTTAGCAATCATGCACAAATTGCGATTACTGGCGATTACCAAGCCAAAACGATGCTCAAAATCTTGCAAAAGGAATTTGGCAGTTGGAAAGCGCAATTGCCATATCAACGACTCAGTTCAGATTATCAAGTTTATCCTGCACAGAAGGTACATGCTTTATCGGAACAACGTGAATTTGGCAATTACCAATCTATTTTGACTTTCCCTGTCGGTGCGGATCATCCTGATACACCAGCTTTAATGGTGTTTAGTTATATTTTGGGCGACTCACAACTTTCTTCACATCTTGCACAAGAACTGCGTGAAAAAAATGCTTTGGTGTATGGTTTTGGCAGTAGTTTAGACTTAGATGATTGGATTGATTCAGGTGCTTTAACCATTGAAGCCAATTATACAGCAGGTAAGTCGGCACAAGTTTCACAGAGCGTGCATAAAGTTCTCAATAATTTGCTAAGCAAAGGTGTGACCGAGCAAGAGTTGGAGGCTGCCAAAGCCAATATCTTGAAAAAACGAGTCACCGCTTTGGAAGATGAACGTAATATTCATCGTATGTTAATGCCACAACTTGAACATCATCGAGATTTATTGTTCCGTGAAAAACGTGATCAAGCATTGGCAAAATTAACGAAAGCCGATGTCGATGCCGTCATTCAGAAATATATCAAGCTGGATCAATTCGTGGAAGTCATGGCTGACCAATATGGTAAAGCAGAAAAGTAATTTTATCTTTCCTTTGTGTTAAGACCATCAAACTTAAAAAAGTGCGTGGTCTTCATCCTTATAAACCTCCCTTGATTAAAGTAATGCCAGTCAGTTAAGAAATTGACTGGTTTTTTTATTCTAAATTCATGATGTTATTCGATACGCGGAAACGTCATCCGCAACTGTTCGAGGCAAAACCATTTTAAAAATGGTAAGGTTTCTGCGATTAATTAATCAATAAAATGTATTTAGCGAGTTTTGCGGTGAGGCGCACTGCGCCGTAAGATGCCTTTCTTGCGAAGCTCTGCTTCTCATTTAGGCTTATCCAAAGTAATAGATGAACTCCAAGTATTTGATTTAAAAATATAAGACTCCGTCGTGAATAACTAAAAAGCTAAGGACTTTATTTCTAAAACCCTTAACTGACTGGTATTATCTTTATTAAAGGGAGGTTCTTTTTTATAACGAATAAAACTGCTTGGCAGTGTGATGAAAAACTTGTTGTAATGCATTTGGATCATAAGCCACCACGGCATCACTAAAAGCATCAATAATATTCACCAATGATGTACTCACCCGATCCATCGGGAAATTAGAAGCAAACATGACTCGATAAGGACCAAAGCTTTTCAGCACGTGAGTAATGAGTGGCATGGCTAAATCATAAACTTCTTGTTTACTGGCTACGCGACCTTGCTTGTGAAATTGATGACCCAATACAGGCATAAATAAACCTGACATTTTAGTATAGACGTTTGGACATAAGGCAAGCTCAGCCATATCTTCCTGCCAACGAAATAAAATATTTTCACGGGCAATTTTAGTCAGTCCCGTCAGTGTACCAACCTGACCAAAAAGCCCTGCGGGTGTGCCAAAATGATCCAGCACAATGGATGTTTCAGGAAATTGTTTGGCTAACGCAATCACATCATTTAATTGGGTGGAATATACCCAAGCATCAAATGTGAGGTTGTAATGTGCTAAGGTTTCAAAACCTTTTAGAAATTTTTTATTACGATATAAGTGCGGTTCATCTGCCCAAGCATAAATGTCTTGATCTTCATGCACTGCGGCCATTTTACGAATGCCTTTAAAGCGTGGCGAAGCTTTGCGGTGTAACTGCAAGATCTTTTTAAAATTACTGTCTCGTGGGTCTGCTGTTGCGACAATGCCACCGAGTTTTACCGTTTCTTGGTTAAAAGATAAAGATTCAATAAAATGGGTTTCAGCCACAACGCCTTTGCCTTTGTTTTTATGCCAACGGGCTTCAACATGCACGACTTGTTCGACGGGGTAATGTCCAATATCTTGTAGATAGTTTTCAGGTAAATAAGGTGCAGTAATGTGATTGGTTAACCCAAGCGTTTCGATCAGGTCATTGGATTTAACCAGACGCACAAGCTTATCTAGTAAGTAAGGATGCTTACCCAATAATTTAACTGCTAAAGCGGCTGAATAGGACATGTGATAAGCATCCCATTGGTGAATATGCGCGTCAATCATTGCAAAATTTAGTTGTTGCATATGTATCCCTAATTCAGCATGTTCTGACTATTTACCATACTGCAAAGTATGATTGCTTTGAATGACCTTTTATCCAAAAAATGAAGACCTAAAAAAAGCCCTGAAGGGCTTTTAATCGAATGATCAATGTTTGTGATCATGGTCATGCTTATTGGCATGAAATTCTTCGTTATGACGGAAGCGAAGATAGTTTTCAAACTGTTCGCAATATTCATCATAGTTATCTTCAAGCATCATTTGAAATTGTTGCATGATGTAAGACATGACTTGATCTTTAGCATCACGCATTTCATTGCCATCTTTAAAGTTATTGGCTGCGACCCACGTATTAAAACGCGCTGTACCAAATAACATTGCAGCACTGACTTGCCCACGTATTTCCGGTGGCTTTACTTGCGAACCTTTTTCAATGCGGCAAAAGTCATTGGCATGTTTAATAAATTCATCAGCACGTTCAAAAAAAGCAGCATTTAACGCTTCTTCTTCGGTTACATCTGTTGCTTCAATCTTTTGAACCATGAACTTTTCCTGCAAAAACGATCTAATGCCATATTATAGGCAAAGGCTTGCAGAAACTAAACCTTTGGCTTAATCTAAAAATAGCCTAAGTATAAAAATGGATAATGTAATGCAAGATGCTATTGCGGTACAAAGTTTAAAAAGTGACATCGCCTTATTGCGTCAAAATATTTGGCCGCCGGTAAATTTAGCCAATGTTGAAGGCTTGCCTATTTATTATGGTTCCAAGGTCGAAGTTGAAGAATATTATCGACAATGGACAGGACTTATTGAAAGGGCACAGGATTTATTTCAACCTTTTATGCAGGATGAGGTGGTGGATGCAATTCACTTACCCAGTCATTTGAACTTGCCTTTATTTTATTTTCATGTGGATCGGATTCGAATTAATAAAACCCGTGCCAAAGAGTCGAAGACTTTTCGAGGTATTGCCAGTTTAATAGACAAATGCGGACAATATGAAGCTGAACAGATTCAGGCGATGCAAGCTTGGTTAGAAAGTGATGATACTGCTGCCTTAGTTGCACACCGTGAATTTATTGACCTACGTACCTATGTGTTTCAGCATGGGCAAAGTGAATATACGCGGACGCGATTTTATGTGAATGGTATTGTACTTAGTACAGAGCCACACTTTGAATTGGTCGATGCACGAGATAAGCCACGTAAACAGCGTAACGATAGCTATAGCGACCCGTTGGCTGATAATAATACATGGAAAATTTTCGGCAAATATCGCTAATTGATGGTGATATTTGATTCTCTTTTATGACCAAAAAGTATTCGTTTTGGAAAATGTTACTAAATGCTGCTCTGACTGTTGCAGCATGTATTGTTTTTCATTGCTAATCCAACCGAGTATAAACCAGACTTTTTGTTTCTGTTTAACAATGCCTTGAAATAGTGCTTCAGCGACAAGTAAGTCATTATATTGTCCTAAACTTTCTTGTAGTGGTTTTAAGTCTTTGAGATACTTTTTAACGGCTTTATTTGGATAGAGCGAGGCAATAAACTCGACACAATAACGCAAGCGTTTGACTCGTTTGCGGGTGCGATGTTGTGACGCAATATCCAGTTCTAGAAATTGGTCGGCATCCTTGCAAATTTGCTGATGCAATTTCTGGAGTTTTTTGGCGATATCTTTTTTTAAGACCGTCTTTTTTTGCTTTTTAGTGGGTTGATGCACGAATTGCAGTAACGCCAACATCAATTGAACAGCATCTAAAGCACGTAAAGACGCATCAATGGGAACATTATTTTCCTCGGTAACGGAGGGAAGTTGAGTGAAGGGAGCACCTGCTTGTTGTAAGCGTGGGATGAGTCCTTCATTTAAGGCATCATAGTCTCGTGTTGAACCGAGTTGACGAAACAGTGTGGTGAGTTGTTGTTGCCAGTTTGGATCAACATCATTTGACCAATTGCCAAAAATGCGTAAAGCACTTCTTAGGCGGCGGATCGCGACACGCGTCTGGTGTACATGTTCATGCGTATAGTGTTCAGAAGCAATGGCTGTGGCATTGGGCAATAGATGTTGTAAGCTATTATTTATAATCTGTTTTAATGCGGTATCGGTAGAGTCTTGGCGATTAAGTTGCAGTGGAGCTGAAAATTGCACAGTTGTAGTCTTTAGGTTTTGGGTTAGACAATCACCACGCTGTGCTTTACTTCTTACATCTAACCATAAATCATATTGTTTAATCCACGGTTGGATAAATTGAATAAAGTTGGGGATTGCACCTTTTTTAAGTTCAAATTCAAGCTCATAAATGGCTAGTTTCTGTTTGTCATGACGAATTTCACCCCGATCCAAACTGACTTCAATTTCTGCATGATTATAATGCACAACATAAACAAGGCGATTTACATCTGTTTCAAATTGCATGCTTAAATTTTTAGCCTGTTTGCCTAAAGCATGCTTTAGTATTTTTTTTGCCTGTGGATGTGATTGATAAATTTCGAGATTTAAAGCGGGATGCTCAACTGCTCCTAAATCAATTTCTAATTCAAAGCGTTCTAAATGATGCTCACTCGATGCTTTTAAGGTTTGTATCCAGTGCGTATCTTCAAGGCGTTGTCGCAATGAAATATGCTGTCGGGCTAAATGCCGTTCGGGGGTGTCGTAGTATTGTGCAAATAGTGAGCGAGGCTGCGCATTTTTAGCCAAAAACAATTGATAGAGTTTTTTTTGATGTTGCGAGGGGATCTGAAATTTTAATTCAACTTCTAGCATATCAAAACTCCTGACATTTTATTATCGATGTCGTTCTATCTTAATTGTAAGCCAGACTGAATAAAATAGTAGTCATGTTATGCTGAAAAAGTAGATCAAGCGTATAGTCCAAAATATCGAAAATGATGCGAATAGGGGACAATACGCTTTTGATGGCTTACTTAATAAATTTTCGACTGACTAAAAATTGTTCAGTCGCTTCAAGTAAATGCTGCGCATAAACCTCTTGTTTCGCGGTAAGCCAACCCAAAACAAACCAGTCACTGGCTTCAAGTTCAGTGTGTTGAATATAAGCTGCGGAAGAAGCCAGAATTTGATATTCACTGGCGGCAAGCTGAGCATCATTTAAAGCTTTGCTGTATTTTTGCAAATTTTTAACATCATAAATTGAGGTTAAAATAGGGAAGCTAAATTTTAACTCATGAATTTTAGTGGATAATTTATCGAGGCTTTCAAAGTCAGCAATATTTGCACTGGCCAAACTGTCTTGTAATTGCTTGTATTGATTTTGCAATGTGTTTTGAGCAAACCATTTTAAATCATGGGTTTGAGGCTTTTCCTCATGCTCTAAACTAAACATCAAGAGTTCCAAATAGTGATGTACGTTTTGTGTTGAGCGAACTAAATTGGACAGCTTTTCTTTGGCATACAAAATATCTTTGGTCAGATTGGATGCGGTATTGGGGTTTTGCAAGAAAGCTCCCAAAGTGGTTTGCATGTGTTCCAAATACTGTAAATGATCAAACTGCTGTTTAAATGCACCCAGTTGCATGGCCCATTTATCTGAAACAGCGTCATTCCAATCTTTAAATAAAGATAGCGTTAAATTTAAATGATCTAAGGCAATTTGGGCTTGTTGAACATGTTCTTTTTCCGCCACAATCGCTGAAATAGCGGCAATATTTGGCAGTAAATGTTGTAATTGTTGAGCAATTAGAAGTCGTAAGTTTTTGTTGGCAGAATCTTTTTTACTTAAAGTAAATTCTTTTGCTAATTTTGCCGAACTGACTTTTTGATGGGTGGCTAAAAGATGACCTATTTCAGCTTTACTACGAACATCTAACCAAAGTTGGTATTTTTTTACCCATTCAAAACTAAAGGCTAAAAGGGATTGGATTGGGCCTGCTTTAAGCTCGAATTCAACTTCATGAACTTCACGTTGTGCAGTTTCAGTACGGACTTCACCGACATCTAAGCTGATCTCAATGTCGGTTTCTTCAAATTGAAGAACGCGAAAAGTGCGCTGAATATCCGTTTCAAATTGTAATTTAAGCTGCGCTTGTGCGTTGCCCAAAGCATTGCTGAGGATTTGCTGTGCTTCAGCATCGTTATTATAAATAGTTAAATCAAGCTCTGGTGCTTGTTCTTGTTCACCAAGGTCATAATTGTGCTCAAAGCGGTGTAAATGGCTTTTTCCAGCAGCTTTTAAGGTTTGAATCCAACGTGTACCTTCTAGTCGTTGTCTTAAGGCAACACCATGTTGTGAAAGTAAGCGTTCTTCAGTGTCATAATATTTTGCTTTAAGTTGAATGATTTCTGATTTTTTAGGATCTAATGCTTTGCGTAAAGCATTACGTCGTGCTTCAGGAATTTGAAATTTTAATTCAACTTCGACCATGATCTTTCATCCTAATTTTTTGACGCTATGTTAGACATAAAAAGCGTCATCTTTACGGTACAAATGCGTTATGAAAAAATGATTCTTAATAGCGCTTGAATTGTATTCTTTCTTTTAAGCTTTCAATTGTAGCGAAAATGATTTTTCATGTAAGACTTGACGACGCGATTCTTCAGTCATTGTATTTGAAATGAACAAAAAGTTATCGTCAGGAATACTTTTGTTTGTATGGAAAATACGCTAACGTAAAGAAAAATAAATAGGATGATAAAAATGAATGCACCCGTAGAGCTTAAATTGGAACTTAACCCACAACCAGAGTTTCAGCTTCCTATTCAAAATTATCATGAATTTTATCGATTTTATTTAACTGAGCATCGAAATATCATGAGTCGCCGTTTACACGTATTGGGAAGTAGTGTTGGGGGGTATTTTTTGAGTAAAGCCATTCTTCAAAGAAAGCCAAAGTATTTTATCTATGGTTTATTATCGGGCTATGCTTGTGCATGGGTCGGGCATTTCGTTTTTGAGAAAAATAAACCAGCCAGTTTTAAACAACCGATCTATAGTTTTATTTCAGATTGGCGTATGTTTTCCGATGTATTACGTGGAAATTTAAGTTTAAAAGATCGCTCATTGGATAAAATTTCAAGCCAATGAGTGCGCGGAAGCATGATTTAGCCATCATAATAATGATGGTATGAAAACCAAGTCGCACTTTGATCAAAAATTTAAACTGCTTAGGGCTTGCAAAAATAGAATGAATATTCTATTAATAGTTATATGTTGAATTGTTGATCTTTTAGATTAAACAAAAATACAAATTTAAAGCTTTCCAAGCCTAGAGCGACCTTTCTCTGGGCTTTTTTTATGGATAAATTTATACAGGGGATTTACAGTATTCTATCGTTTGGATATATATTTTATTATGGTAGTGCATTGAATTAAAACATCTTTTATATAAAATAGTTGACTCTCTAATTCTTTGTCCGCTTCCCCAAGCGCGTTTTATGACAAAGCATTAGAAAGTCAATTCGTTGTTTTATTCCAAGTTACTATTTTTTTGTTTATGGTTATTCTGTTGTTGTATTAAACCGTTTAAATGTGTCTTCGATCTATCCCTGAAAATAGGTATTTCTTGTTGCAGGATGGAAAATGTGGGATTGATTACAATTCTCTAAGTTTTTTCATCTGTATATCGTTAGCAATCAATTGGTATTTGCCTGAAATGCACTGAATCTGGTTAATCTTGTGCATATAATAGAGTCAGTTTTAATTTTGGCAGTTTTTTATGCGCGGTTTATATCTTATTACCAATGATGATCCTTTAGAAGTTTTACTTGCAAAGTTGGAAGGTGCTTTTGCAAATGGTGGCATAGCCGTATTGCAATATCGCCGTAAGAAAGTCACAAAAGAAGATCAAATTTACGAAGTGGAATATATGAAAGCCTTGTGTGCTGAATATGCTGTTCCTTTTGTGATTAATGATGATCTAGAAATGGCAGTTAAATATGGTGTGGGTGTACATTTGGGGCAAGATGATGGCTCAATTGCCGATGCTGCCGCACAATTACCTCAAGGTGTACTGATTGGTTGTAGTTGTAATAATTCACTCGAACTGGCTGAACAAGCCATTGCAGAAGGTGCAAATTATGTGGCATTTGGTGCAATTTATGCCACTGATACTAAACCTGAAGCAGGCAATATTGGTCTGGAAACATTAAAGCAAGCAAAAGCCAAGTTGAATGTACCGATTTGTGCCATTGGTGGTTTAACGGTTGAAAATTCCGATGTTGTGATTACAGCAGGCGCAGACTTATGCGCGGTGATCAGTGATATTTTAGGTCGTCCAATGAACCATATTCCTGAACGTTTAGATGAGTGGTCTGAACTTTTTAGTGCGACGGTTTAAGCAGTTTTTTTAGTTTGTAGTTGAATTTTTAGTTGAGTAAATTGATGAGCTTATCTCCAAAGCAAGAACAATTGTTTAAACAAGCCAGTAAACATATTCCAGGTGGGGTGAATTCACCAGTACGTGCTTTTAATGGGGTGGGTGGTACGCCTGTATTTATTGAAAAAGCCAAAGGTGCGTATTTGTACGATGTCGATGGTAAGCGTTATGTCGATTACGTGGGTTCATGGGGGCCGATGATTTTAGGGCATGCGCATCCAGCCATCATTAAAGCAGTTCAAGATGCTGCTGTGGACGGTTTAAGTTTTGGTGCACCTACGGTGCATGAAACCACTTTGGCGGATATTATTTGTGAAATTATGCCGTCGATTGAATTGGTTCGTATGACCAATTCGGGGACTGAAGCGACCATGACTGCCATTCGTCTAGCGCGTGGTTATACGGGGCGTGACAAAATTGTAAAATTTGAAGGTTGTTACCACGGTCATTCAGACTCGCTTTTGGTTAAAGCAGGCTCGGGTATGTTGACCAATGGTGAAGGTGAGGCGACTTCTGCTGGTGTTCCTGCTGATTTTGCGAAGCATACTTTAACCCTTCCATACAATGATATTGCAATGCTTAAAGAATGCTTTACTAAATTTGGTCATGAAATTGCTGGGGTGATTGTTGAACCTGTAGCGGGTAACATGAACTTGGTTATACCCATTGATGGTTTCTTACAAGCAATTCGTGATGTATGTGATGAACATGGTTCAGTGTTTATTATTGATGAAGTAATGACGGGTTTCCGTGTCGGTCTAGGTGGTGCTCAGGCGCATTATGGCGTAACACCTGACTTGACGACTTTAGGTAAAATTATTGGTGCAGGCTTACCCGTCGGTGCATTTGGTGGTAAACGTGAAGTGATGGAATGCATTGCACCACTGGGTAAAGTTTATCAGGCGGGGACATTGTCAGGTAATCCATTAGCAATGCGTGCTGGTATTGAAATGTTTAAACATTTACGTGTCGAAGGTTTCTATGAAAAATTAACCGCACAATTAGCCAAATTGTTGGCGGGTTTACAAATTGCTGCGGATGAAGCAGGTATTGCATTTAAAACTCAACAAGTGGGCGGGATGTTTGGTTTGTACTTTACTGACCAAGAAGACATTACCAGTTTTGATTCAATGTTGAAATGTGATGTAGGTGCCTTCCGTAAATTCTTCCACGGTATGTTAAAACGTGGGGTAAACCTTGCCCCATCAGCATTTGAAGCTGGCTTTATCTCGAGTGCACATTCGGATGAAGATATTGAATTTACTCTTCAAGTCGCACGTGAAACTTTTGCTGAAATGAACGCTTCTTAAACAAAGAGCGTTCAACTTAATTGATTGATTATAAAGCTCGTGGTTGAAGGACTACGGGCTTTTTATTGTTATATGATCTCATCTGGATATAAACGTGAAAACCAAACATTACTTAATGCTGGAAGATGCTGAGTTACTATTAAATCACGCCCATCAATATGCAATACAACATGCATTTAATGTCAGCATTGCTGTTGTGGATGAAACAGGTTCTTTATTGGCTATGAAGCGTATGGATGGTGCCTCACCTATGACGGCACACCTTTGTTTAGAAAAAGCCAAATGTTCAGCTATTAGCCGTCGTCCATCAAAAGCCTTTGAAGATCTGATTAAAAATGGTCAAATGGGTTTTCTGACCATGGAAAGTTTCTTTGGCATGTTAGAGGGTGGCGAGCCGATTATATATCAAGGGCAATTGGTCGGAGCGATGGGTATTTCTGGAGTCAAATCTTTTCAGGATGCAGAAATTGCGCAACATGCAATTCAGGCTTTTTTGACAAATCTGCCTGAGTAAGGGATATATATAGAATCGATACAATCTGGGTGCAGAGATTAACTGTAAAGATTTCTTGATGCTTCTTCTTATGCGGGGACAGATTTTGACTAGGGTGTTTAGACCCCCAATTCTATTTTTCAACCAATTGAAATAATTTTGAGTCAAAATCGGAAAAACCGTCGTCAATTCTAGCATTGAGCATTGTAATTCTGTGGCAAGCTTTCTATTATTGCTGGCTTGTTTTCGCGATCAGCTTGGAATTGAACATTGAGTAATTTTCTAACCGAACACCTGATACATCGTGATGAAGATTTTATGGTGATCCATAAACCTGCGGGTGTACTCACCGTTCCCGGCAAAACTGAAGATTTACAAGATTGTGTCATCAACCGATTACTTAAAATAGAACCTAAAACCTTACTGATTCACCGTTTAGATCGTGATACTTCAGGTATTTTGGTTTTTGGCTTGACCAAATGGGGACAAAAAACCATTTCCCGTCAGTTCCAAGAACGTCAAACATCAAAAACATATCAAGCTGTTGTGGCTGGACATTTGGTGGGTGAGGGTACAGTTGATGTACCTGTGGTTTACGACCCTGAACATCCGCCATTACATATTGCCGATATTCATCATAACAAGCCTGCATTAACGCATTGGCAAGCCATTGAACATTTTGAAATTCAAGGGCAGGCGGTCACACGTGTCAAACTTACCCCTATTACAGGCCGCTCACATCAGCTCCGCGTACATATGCAGTATCTGGGGCATCCTATAGTGGGGGATACTTTATATGCGACACTGGAACAGCAACAGTTGATTCCCCGTCTATGCTTACATGCGGAACACTTGGGTTTTTACCATCCTCAAACAGAGGAACTTGTGGAGTTTTATTATCCTGTTCCTTTTTAAGATAAAAACTTTTTAATCGTCATCGAATTTGCTCACTTTTTAGTGGGCTTTATGTCAAAATATATTGCTTAAAGACCTATTTTTTTGCTCAAATACTAATCAGGTTTTGAGTTTAAAATTAGTGTCCTCATTTTTAGATAAAGGTGGAAAAATTGCATCAGTTTGCTATTGGTCAGCGTTGGTTATCAGATACAGAAACAGAGCTTGGTTTAGGGGTTCTTATTGATGTAGATGAACGATCGGTTAGCATTTTATTCCCGAAAAGTGATGAAACACGTGTGTACGCACGTAATAATGCACCTTTATCGCGTATTGTTTTTAACATTAAAGATGAATTACAAGATCAAGAAGGCACCAAGTGGAATGTTGAGTCTTTTGAAGATCGTCATGGTGTGGTGCGTTATAACGTGGTGCGTACTTTAGAAGACGGGACTGAAGAGCGTAAATCATTAAATGAAACTCGCGTGGGTGCTCATATTCAGCTGTCTAAACCACTTGATCGTTTGCTTGCCAGTCAAATTGATTATAAAGAATGGTATGACCTTCGTATTGAAGCTTTGCTTATGCAAGCCAATATGAAAGCAAGCCCATTACGAGGCATGGTCGGTGCGCGTGTCGGTCTGATTCCGCATCAGCTGTATATTGCCCATGAAGTAGGGCAGCGTTTTGCACCCCGTGTTTTACTTGCCGATGAAGTGGGTTTGGGTAAAACTATTGAAGCGGGCTTGATTATTCATCAGCAGCTTAAAACAGGTCGCTCAGAACGTATCCTGATTTTAGTACCCGATTCACTGCAATATCAGTGGATGATTGAAATGCGCCGCCGTTTTAATCTACAGTTTTCTTTATTTGATTTAACCCGTACAGCATCCATTAAAGAACATGATCCCGATTTAAATCCATTCTTGACTGAGCAATGCATCATTGCTAGCGTGGATTTAATGGTCGATCACGATGATTTACGTGAACAGGCATTAGAAGCTGGTTTTGACCTGCTTGTGGTTGATGAAGCACACCATTTGATGTGGAGTGAAGAAGAAGGTGGTAATGACCGTTACGACCTTGTTGAAGAATTGGCTGAAAAAACCCCAGGTGTTTTACTGCTCACAGCAACACCTGAACAATTGGGCGTAGAAAGCCATTTCGCACGTTTACGTTTACTTGATCCACAGCGTTTTAGTTCACTTGAGCGTTTCTTGGATGAAGAAGCACAATATCATCACACTGCAAAAATTGCAGAAGTGTTGATGTCAGATATGCCTTTAGAACAAGGTCATTTATCTGCGATTGAAGGCTTGCTTGGTCATAGCATTCAGGATGAACCAGAGCAACGCTTCCGTGCCATTCATGAGTTATTAGACCGTCATGGTACAGGTCGTATTTTATTCCGTAATACTCGTGAAGCAATTCAAGGTTTCCCAGGTCGTGACTGCCAACCTGCTGCATTACCTGCACCAGCACACTGGTCTAAAGATGGCAAGCTACGTGAACAAATGTGGCCTGAAGAAGCACAGCTTGATGGTGCTTGGATGGAACACGATCCACGTGTCATGTGGTTGATGGAAATGCTTCGCACAGGGTTGAAACACAAAAAAGTATTGCTGATTGCACGTACTGGTCCTGTGGTTGAAGCTTTGGAAAATGTACTGCGTTTACATGCGGGTATTCGTACTGCCATGTTCCATGAAGGCATGAGCTTACTTGAGCGTGACCAAGCGGCTGCTTATTTCGCTGAAGATTCTTACGGTGCACAAATTTTGCTCTGTTCAGAAATTGGTTCTGAAGGACGTAACTTCCAGTTTGCTTCTGACCTGATTTTGTTTGACTTACCTGCAAATCCAGACATTTTAGAACAACGTATTGGTCGTTTAGACCGTATTGGTCAAGAAAACCGTATTCAAATTCATGTGCCCTATTTAGTCGGTACAGCGCAAGAGCGTATGTTCCGTTGGTACAACGAAGGTTTAAATATTTTCAGCAATATTTCACCTACGGCACAAACGCTGCAAGAAAACTTTATTCTTAAATTAAAAGATTGTTTATTGACTGATTTGGGTCAACAGTTTGAAGATTTACTTGAGGAAGTCTGTGTTCAGCGCGAAGCTTTAGAAATTGAATTGCAAGAAGGTCGTGACCGTTTGCTGGAATACAACTCTTGCCGTCCGATTGTGGCGCAAGAAATTGTCAAAGCGCTTGAAGATTATGATGACAACACCACGTTGCCAATGTTCATGAAGCGCTTCATGGCATCGACCAATATCGACTTTGATGAGCAAAGTAATGGTACGGTGATTATTAAACCAACGGATCAAATGCAGGTTCAAGGTTTAACGCTGGATGAAGAAGGCATGACAGCCACTTTCTACCGTGATCAAGCACAAACCCGTGAAGATGCGCAGTATTTAACGCTTGAACATCCATTCACAGAAAGCGTAATGGAAATGATTAATACACAAGGCTTTGGTAGTACCAACGTTGCTGTGTTGAAATCTGCGGCATTACCACAAGGTTCGGTGTTGTTGGAAGTGTGGTTTAAAGTTGATGTGGTTGCACCGAAAGCCTTGAACTTACCGTCAAGCCTGCCGCAGCAACTGATTCGTGTTCTATTGAGTGAAAAAGGTCAGGATTTATCGAATAAGATTGCCCCTGATATTTTGAAACCTTATCTACATCATTTGGACAGTAATAGCTGCCGTCAGGTGGTGAAAGCGCGCCGTGATGTGATTGAACAACGTTATGTACAAGCTTTGGATCTTGCGAAAGCAGCATTACCAAGCTTTAAACAACAAGCCAAAGAAGTGTATGGCAATAAATGGCAATATGAAATTGACCGTTTAACTTATCTTAAGCAATTTAATCCAAGTATTCGTGAAGATGAAATTGTACGTTTACAGAAATTGCAAAAAGAAGGTATTAGCTTACTCGATGGCTTGTCTGTTACACCTGAAGCGATTCAAGTCCTTGTGGTCGTTAAACCTTAAGTTTTAAATGAAAGAAAAAGCACCTTCGGGTGCTTTTTTATTGTCTTATATTTTCAAGAATAAGGGATTCTAGCGTTTAGAATTCAGCTCATGTTAAAATAGGGCATAAATTTTAAAAACATATAAGAACAATTATGGCTAAATCTTTAGTGACGATGGGGTCTTCAACGACACATGGCGGCATGGTATCTGAATGTGAAAACACATTTGTTATCAATGGTATTGCAGTTCATTTGCATGGAATGAAACATTATTGTCCCCAATGCCAAGGTATGGTGTCATCCATTGCAGCAGATCAGTCAACACTGGTAAAAGGGCGAGGGGTGGTACTTGCTGGAGATAAAACCACCTGTGGTGCAACTTTTTTGGCCAATCAAGCTTTGGTGGTTTCACAAAAATAATCGTTCTATTAAGTATTGCTGCATTAAGAGCAAAATTGACTTTGAAGTCAGCCTATTGATGATTTATTGATTTAATCTCCGTATATTTTTACGTAAGCTAGCAATTCGCTTAATCACTTTATCAAAAGAAGAGCACAGTCGAATGGCTGATGAATTATTTATGAAAACAGAAATTCATTTTACTCATGCCAATGGAATTCCTGCGCAAAGTTATCAAAAATTCTTTACTTATTTTCAAGATGATTTTGATTTAAAGTCCATCCCCATGATTGGAATGAATCCACAGTACCCCATTACTCATGATTGGCGTTACTTGGTCGACCAAATTATTGATGATGTTGAACAACAGTTTCAGGGTAGAAAGGTGGTTGGTCTGGGGCATTCCTTTGGTTCGTTATTAACACTCATGAGCGCTTATAAACGTCCTGATTTATTTTCACAATTGGTGATTATGGATCCGCCTTTTGTGATTGGTTCTAAATCAGCCATGTTTGAGATTGCAAAGAAATTAAAACTCAAAGCCATTGATCAATTTACACCGGCAGGCATTACCTTGAAACGCACAGATCATTGGAAAGATCATGCGCATGCATATACCTCAATGCGGCATAATCAATTATTCCGCCATTTTGATGAAACCTGTTTTCAAGATTTTCTAAACCATGGCCTGCAAGAAGATGCTGAGCGCGGTGGTTTAACTTTAGCTGTACCGAAGGTCGTTGAAGCTGAAATTTTTCGAACTGTCCCTGCGTGGTGGTGGCGTACACCAAGAAAAGCACCCGTTGTACCTGTACATTTAATTAGTGCAAACAAGAGTCCATTTTATAAACAAGGTTTTCCACAAGGCATACAAAAGACGTATCAGATTAATTATAGTTTGATGCAAGGCGGGCATATGTTCCCTTTAGAACAGCCTGAAAAAACAGCCGAATTGGTTAAACACATTATTGCTCAGCAAAAAAAAGTCATGAAAAAATGATGCTAAAGCCTAAGTTATTAGCTTATTTTGGCTTCATCCAAATGACGTGCACCTTCTAAAATCATGCGAATCATGATCATGGTTTGTTCTGCCACTTCTTTACGTTCATTGATTGGGATGTCGATGAGCTTAGCACCCATATTAAACACCAATTGAGTAATGGCTTTTGCTACCAACTCAGGATGGCACAGTCTACTGTTATTTAAGCGTTCTAACAGAATTAGATCGTCTTTAAGTTCTTGCTGAAAATAATTTAATTGACGTTCAACGGCTAATTTGTATGAGGTAGATCCAGTATAGGCCTCACGAAGTAATAGACTTAGATTACCTTCATCTGCATCCAATTGTTCAATAAAAACCTCAACAGAACTGCGAATGATACTGTTTTGTTTCGAGGCTTTTAAACGTGCTTCAAGTAGAATTTGGCGTAATACATTGCCTGAGCGATCAATCAATTCAATTGCAAGCTCATCTATATCTTTGAAATGTCGATAAAAACTGTTCGGTGCAATGCCAGCTTCTCGGGCAACTTCACGTAAGCTTAGGGATGAAATACTTTTTTGAGGACCAATTAAATTGAGTGCAGCTTGAAACAGTTCTTCTTTGGTAATCGTTGCTTTTCGACCAACTGTGCGGACAACAACTGGCTCATGCACAAAATTTTGCGCATCAATTGTGGCAGTAACATTTTTTTTAATTGAAGACTGGTTCATATTTTTCAAGAGATTAAAGACACTCAAACATTATAGCGGTTGCTTGGTCACATGGGAAATGAATAGAAATAATACAAGTGTATATACAAATATATATACATGTGTATAATAATACAAATTCAATCGCGTGGTATCTGACTATGCATGTTTTAGAAAAAACCAAATCTCCCTTCGGTTCACTTGCTGAAATTGTTATTGATCAGCATGCAGCTAATTTTTGGTTGCAAAAATTTAACTCCCTTTGGTCTCTCAATCAAGCATTGGGCAAAATTGTTCAAAAAGAAAATTCTGCTCAAAATATGGTGAGTTTAACCGTTCAGTTCAATCGTCATTTCGATGTAGGGCAAGCTGGACAGCATCATCCGATCTTTGTGAGTGTCAATGGTACTCGCTATGAACGTAGCTACAGTTTGACTCAACTAGATGCACAACATGTGTTATTAACCGTTAAAAAAGTCGATCAGGGTAAAGTCAGTTCTTGGTTAGCTGAACAGTCTAAAGTCGGCGATATCCTTGAATTCGGTCAGCCTTATGGCGATATGCTGTTACCTGAACAAGCTCAAGCGATGGTATTGCTGGCTGCGGGGAGTGGTATTACGCCAATGTTTAGTTTACTTAAAGCATTATCCAAGACCAATCGGATGGCTCAAGCACCAATAAAATTATTGTATTGGGTGAGAGAATATGCCGATGTTGCATTTAAAGCACATTTTGAGAAGCTCGCTGAACAGTATCCTAATTTTACATTTCAAGTTTTTTATACTCAAGAAGATGATGCAGGTGAGCGTTTAAATGTAGCGCATACCGCATTAATTTCAAATATCGAAAATAACGTGGTCTATGCTTGTGGTCCATCTGGATTTGTAGCGCAAGCTGAACAGTTATTTGCACATGCTCAAAGTTTTAACAGTGAAGCTTTTAGTATGACACCGATAGAGAGTTCTGATATTGGCTTTGTCAATGTAACTTTATTGAAATCTAAAAAAGTCATTACGATTCCAAAAGGTCAGTCCATTTTAACCAGTTTGGAACAGCAAAATATCAAACCCACTCATGGTTGTCGTATGGGTATTTGTAATAAATGCGTCTGCAATAAAGTTGAAGGTTCAACCAAAAATATGGTGAATGGTAGTCAAAATGCAGAACCTGGTAATGTATTGAAAATATGTGTCAACTCAGCTCAGTCTGACCTTGTTATTGATTTATAAGTGAGTCCAATATTATGAATATGCCCGTTAAAATGCAATATTTTAAAAACCCTAAAAATGGCGAGCTTACTCAATCTCAACTCGATGCTTTAGCACGTGAGCTAGATGCGATTAAACAAGAAGTCTTAGATGATATTGGTGAAAAAGATGCCAAATATATTCGCCGTGTTTATTCAACCGTGCGTTATTCATCAATCGCGGGTCGTGCCTGTTTATTTGCAGGATGGTTTCCGCCAGCATGGCTTTTAGGTACAGGTTTACTTGGTTTTTCTAAAATCATGGAAAACATGGAGTTGGGTCATAATGTCATGCACGGTCAATATGACTGGATGAATGATCCAAAATTCCATGGTTCAACTTATGAGTGGGATATTGTTGGTACAGCGGATAATTGGCGTCAAACCCACAACTATAAACATCATACTTATACCAACATTAAAGGTATGGATGATGACATTGGTTATGGATTATTACGTCTTTTCCCTGAACAGCGTTGGAAACCCGGCTTTCTTTTACAACCTATTTATGCCATTCCATTTTGTTTGTTATTCCAATGGGGAGTTGCAATTCAAAACCTTGAAATTGGCAAAGTGTGGTTTGGTCGTAAGACGAAACAGGAACTAAAAGAAGAGTGGAAACCTTTACAAACTAAAATTACCAAACAGCTGTTTAAAGATTATGTATTTTTTCCCTTAATTGCAGGTCCAGCGGCTTTGCCTGTATTAGCGGGTAACTTTGTTGCGAATGGTATTCGTAATATTTGGACATTTAGTATTATTTTTTGTGGTCACTTCACTAAAGACGTTGAAGTGTTTCCAAAAACAGTACTGGAAAATGAAAGTCGCGGTCATTGGTATATGCGTCAGATTCGCGGTTCATCGAACTTAACGGGTTCAGACGCATTCCATATTTTGACGGGGCATTTAAGTCATCAAATCGAACATCATTTATACCCTGATATTCCAGCACGTCGCTATCGTAAAATGGCACCGAAGGTACAGGCTGTATGTGAAAAGTATGGCTTGAATTACAACAATGCCAGCCTATTGAAACAATATGGTAGTGTGATTAAACGTATAGCAAAATATGCATTTCCATTTAAGAAATAAATGAAATATTGCACCAAGAAACCACTTTAAATGAAGTGGTTTTTTTAATGGTGGATATGCGCTCTAAGTGTTTTAACTAAATGTGCATAATTGCCTTTTTTTGCCTTATCCAATACGTGTGTAATTTCTTGCTGACTCCAATTCTGGTGTTTAGCCTGCCGAAAAAATAAGGATAATAATACAAATGGATTTTCACCAAAATGAATATGTAGATCTTTTACTCGTTTTGGAGGATTAAATAAATTCACCATACATTTACCTTTATTTATTATTTGTTGTGCACTATATTTTTTATATATGTGGATACTATCACAGTATTTTTTAGCAATAAAACATTAGTTTAATTTGAATTTTTGTTCAATTTTTAGAGTTTGATTTGTTGTTTAGATTGGGGCGGGAAGCCACTGAATATATTGAGGTTAAATAGCAACTTGAATGTTGCTTGGCAATGGTGGCAGTGTTTTATTGACACCGATCATATAGGCATGGTGTGCAAGAGCCAGCATTTCTTTATCTTCATGACTGTTGCCATAAGCATAAATCGCAGCGTAATTCTCTAAAGGGTAATTTTCTAAAATACGTAGCCTTTTTTGTTCTGAACTACAATCTGGCGTTGTGTATTGTCCCGTATATAAATTATTTATTTTTTCAGTCTGCGTGCAAATTAAATCAATATTTAATAAGTGACAGAGCGGTTCTAGATAGATATCTACCGACGCTGAAACCAGTACAATATCGTGACCTAAAGCTTGATGTTGCTTCAGTTGTTTAAGTAATGCAGGATTTAGTTGAGACATTAAGCTGGTTGCATATTCTAGAGCAACTTGTTGTAACTCTAGCGCATCTGCATGCGTAAACATTGCACGAAATAATTTAGAACGCATCGCATGTGCAGGGTAGGCATTTAAATAATAGGCTTGGATCCACGGTAGGATTTTAATCCCTTGTTTGACGATATGCCGTTTAGATAGCGCATAAAATATAAACCCCGTGAAACTATCCTTTGTACACAGGGTTCCATCAAAATCGAAGAGCGCTAAATTTTTATTCTTTTTGCTCGTTGCATACATGATTGGTATCTTCCATTTACGCGTGTTGCAAACCAGTTGGTATTATAGTCACGGCTAAGTTTAGGGCCAGAAATAACGACCTCAGGCATGATGGCATAGATAGGTTTTTTACCCGTTTTCTCTTTGTAGAGCTTGGTTACTGCACGATATGTTGCTGTATCTTCAAAATTTTTAGATTTTTCTTTCTTTAAGTCTGTACGAATTTGACGTGGTGTGACCAAGATATTATTGGCTGCGAAAACACTGATCAGTTCACGTTCGGATTGACTGCTGATAGAGCGAATTGAACCATCTTTGTTATAAAGTAACAGGTCTCCATCTAAGTCTAATTCAGCGACTGTAAGATCATTGAGCATACTTTGGAATGCTGCATTACGGCTTGAATACATCCCTGAGTTATAGTCTGCAAAACGATAAATCGCTTTATCATAATCCGCAGGATACATCATTAAACGATGTATGCCGTAATATAAACCGCCATATTGGCTATATAAGTCAGTGCGTAATTCTGCAATATTGCCACCTTGGCGTTTGTGTTCTTTAGCATATCCAATATGAACCTGCATTGAACCCAATGTGGTAATTGGATTTAACTTTTCACCAATGTCTTGTCCCACTAATTTTGCTGCGCCCGTTAATGCACTGACATGGTAGTGCTTGGACATATAAGCAAAAATTTCTCGATATAGTTCATCCAGTTCACGTTCAGTTTTCACACGACGCATTTGACTTAAATAGTTATCTTCAGGACTTGGCTGATTTTTTAAAACTTCTTGAAAATAACCCGCAACTGTTCCGCCCAAACCATCGCCTAATTTATCTTTAAATTTTTCTTCTAAACGGTCTTGGACTTCTTTCACCGCTTTTTCACCTAAACCCGGAACTTGTGGGTCAGCGACAAAGTTAGATTCTTGATCTACAACAGCGACAATACTGCAAATATTTTCTTTGGTTTGAGGGATATCAAGCTGATTGGTAATACTAAAAATATCTTTAGCCCATGAACTACGATTGTTCACCCGTGGTGGGATTAGGCGTTTAATTTGATCTTCTTCTAAAGTCGGTTCATTATTTTTTGACCACCAAGAACCATCACCACATGCCACTAAACTTAGCGACAATGCAAGGATACTCAAGGATTTAAGATGAGATGAAATAAAAAGAGTTTTTTTCATAAGGATGAAAACATGTTCCAAAAGGATGAGCCAATACAGTAGATGCAGTATACTATGTCGGTCGAAAAAGTGATGAATTTATATGTATATTGGTCCATATCAACTGTCAAATAATTTAATTGTCGCTCCTATGGCAGGTGGGATAGATATATTATAAATATTTATTATTATCATTATCTTATGTGGTATTGAGTGGTGCAAGGTGCAAATACGGTGCAACCACTCAGGGCTTTTATCAATAACTTACGTTCAGTCATGCATTGCTTGCCAGTCTTTCCTAGACTCTTTCTGAATCGAATTCAACCAAAAAGCAACATCACCTAAATGTACATAAAAAGGTGAGTTACGTCCATCCGATTTAAAAGCAGGAAATGGCAGGGTGCATTTATTTGCACGCTTATTTGCCTGCTCAAGAGTAAGGTGGGGTAAATAGTCCGGTAATAATTCAGAAAGTGAAATTACTGGTTTACGATACTTCATTAGCAACATAAAACTAATGTCTATCGGCTCCTCAATTTTCTTAACGGCTCCCATCAAGACACCTCCTTCAAACTTTTCATAACCGAACCCGATAAAATCGATTTATGGTTAATTTCTAAAATCTCATCAAGACTTACGAAAAATGATTGCTTACTTTCAATATCATTACCAACGATTGCGCTTAAGCTATCAATACGTCGAACAACACCAGTTACCACAATCACTTGACCTAAAAAGTTTTCAAATCGAGCTTTGATCGTATCGCCAATTTTTGGAACAGGTTTTTCAATCATAACTTCTCTCCCAAACTCACATCAAACGGCAACTGCACATCAACACTTGCATCATCATTACGCACGATGTAATCGTTAAAAATTTCATACGCCAATTCAACTTCTTCACTGCTCATGATGTAATGTGCACCGCCAATTTTTCGAGCTGACAGTGATTCACGAATGTCTTTTGCTAATTCAATGTTGATCATTGGCTGGCTCCTTTAATTACTTTAAATTCAACCACCCATACCCAAGGATTTTGATCCCACGAATTCGGGCCGTAAATCTCTTGCCATGTATGACGGAAATTGGTTCTCGCACCAATTGCATAACCCATTTTTATTGCGGATGGATGGGTTGAATAGTCAAAGCCTTCTGCTT
The DNA here is from genome assembly GCF_002135425.1 of Acinetobacter sp. ANC 4654. NCBI lineage: Bacteria > Pseudomonadati > Pseudomonadota > Gammaproteobacteria > Moraxellales > Moraxellaceae > Acinetobacter > Acinetobacter sp. ANC 4654. Next base: position 35,783 of record NZ_NEGL01000006.1, on the reverse strand, counting down.
TTGCGTCTTCACTTGAAATTTCATTTAGGCGCTCAACACGAATTTGGGTAATTTCAAGAAGAATGCGTGATGCTGAACGTGGCATGTGTATTGATGGTTTCCATCTAACTTCTTCATGCTCAATACCATCTTCAATTACATGTTGCTTGTAGATTGGGTACACTGGTAAACCACAATAAGCACCAGAGTCATCAACGTATAAATATCTTGCTGCTGGTTCTGTTGAGTCAAATTCATCAATTCGGCCGTAGCAGAATGTTTCGCGAACCCAAAGCTGATCACCGACATTGAATTCACTAAACGGGGTTTTATAAGTTGCATCAGCTGACCAACCGCTTGCACAATTTTTAAACCCTTTTGGATTGTTGTAACAACGCAAAATTGCATGTTTAGCATCAGTGTTAGTGGTTGCTTCACCTCTCTTAAAATACTCAACCGCATCAGGTTGACGACGCATAATCCGACGAGTCTGCGTTTTACTACCATCAAGAATAGCTTTAACCATTTCGGTATTAAAAAGAATAGGGCGCTCAGTCTTAGTATTTTCAATCATGACTCTGCTCCTTGTTTAATACGGTTGCCTGACTTAATTTCCTCATCTGTAGCAGAATCTTTCAGCTGAACAACAATAGGGCCATTTCGAAAATCTCTTGAAACCAACTGGCCATCTAATTGTTTGCGCTCTTTAGCTGTAAGATTCCGCCATTTGGCAATAGTCCAATTTCCTTTAAGAATCCCAATCGGCATATCCATGCACATTGAGCCGTAGCTATAGCCTTGTTCTCTCAGCCAAGCTCTAGCTGCACCAACCACCACGAAGTCACCAGTCTGATCAAATGTCATCTCAGTCATGACTTTGCTCCTGTGCCTCAACTGGTGCAAGCAACCCCTCTCTAATCATTCTGAGGGATACGGCTTCCGGTAATTGATCATTTGATTTGATAAGCTTGTATCCACCTGCTTCAACAGTGCAACACCAATACATATCGCCTTCTTCCGACATAAGCTGAAAAGGGTTTGTATTCACAACATATGCATATGGGTAGCGTTCACAACCACTGGCTAGTGTGTATCGATGGTCTATAGGCTCAACTAGATCACCAAGTTTTAAAGGTGCCGGCTCCTGTGCTTCGATCATTGCCTTGTAAATATCTTGAACTTTGAACGATCGAGTATTTCTTCCGCGATGGCACATTTCTAAAGTTGGCTCTTTCGGCACCAAAACAAAATCACCACTTCCTAATTTCTTAACAGCATCTACAGCAGCACTAAGCAGGGCATTGGATTCAGGCACTTGAGCTTTGGTGAAATTGATAGCCTTTTTCCACATGGCCCAGCCAGTGTTCACACGATGCCAAATTTCAGTTGCATCATCTTCGCTATAGTGTTCTGGTAAAACATCACGAACTTCGTAATTACCACCTTCCATATCAAATTCAAGCAATTCAAAATGACTTGGCAACCAATATTTGGATTCAAAGTTAGGCAACTGCTCAGCCCAAAATGCCTGTTTTTCTGCCAGTGTTGGCTTGTTTTTAATTTCCATCACGCCACCTTCAACATAATTGCTTGAGCTTTAAGGCGCAGAACAAAGTCTTTGCCATGCTTTAACCATAATTCCAAGAACAACTTGAAACGCTTTTGAGCCGCTTCATTCATCTGCCCAAGCCTGTCAACTTTCAGACTTGGTTTATTTGCTTTGGTGAAAATTGCTACACCTTTGCCTCTGTTAACCATGCAGAGATAGTCATCATTTGCATTAAAGATGGTGAATACCGGGATGAGATGTTTAGGGCAGATCATAGAGGCGCTCCCACTGGACCAGCCCCATTTTCCAACTCAAAGCGACGTTTCTTCACATAGCCCATCAAACTCGGTTGAATATCCGGGTGACGACTACCTACATCGATTTCCAAAACATCTAATGCGGTGAGATCTGGTGCATTTTGGATTTGAACCATTAAAGAAGGTGTTTCTTCGGACTTAGGTTCTTCCATCGCTTTGAGTTCAATCAAGCGTTTGTTAATGGCCTGCATTACTGGCTTGCGCTGTTCTTGAGTCCAAGATTTTGTGTATTTGATCTGGGCATTTGCTTCAATCGGTGTCTTAGCTAAAGCAATATCATTGAGCAATATTTCCAAATGTTCTTGATGCTCGTGGACAGGTTCGGCTTGTTGATCAATACCATTGATAAGGTTTTCAGCTTCAACCTGTAGTCGCTGAAGCTCCTTGATTTTTAGATCCCCGTCTTCATCAACGGAATCGGTCAATGTTGCGATACGTTTTTCACCTAACTTATTCAGCTCAATGATTTGTCCGCGAACCATATGGCCATTTGCGCTTAATTTATAGCGGATCTGCATAACCGCATCTACAGTTTCAGCAGCATTAATTTCTGCCGTGAATTTTTCAACCAGTTTCACCGCATCGGTTTCAACAAATTCTTCTACTAAGCTTTCTTTTACTTCAGTGATAGGGCCTTGTTCAGTAATTTGAATTTCAGACTTCTCTGATGTCTTTTTTTCTACAGGAACTGAGGCATCATTTGCCGCAGCTGGTACAGGTGTATCAGTTTTTTTGGCAGTATTACGTTTTTTAGGTTTGTCGTCACCCAGTCGAACTACTAAGCAATCACCGATTAATTCACGCCCCAAAACTTTAGCCATTGCCTGAAACTGTAATTTGGCATTTACTTCATCGCGCTGAGCAAACCCATTGCGAATAGAGTCACGTAGGGCACCTGTAGTCATTTTCCCAAATTCACTAATGTAAATCGATTGGCCATGGGTGTTGATCGTATACACATCTTGCCCATCTTGAATATCTTCAAGCATCAAAGGCTTGGTAAACGTAATACCAGCCAGTTCCATCGTTTCAATCTTGATGCAAAACTCATAATCCGATTTAGCAAAAACTGTGGCAGGGAATTGATCAAGATCATTAAAATCAATTAAGTCACCAACAGCACGACACAGAATATTTTTACCAGCCATCAATGCCGCAAAAGCTTCGTTACCATTTAAAATTTTCATGCGATTGCCGCTCCCTGACCTTGAGTTGTGTTGATGATGTGGGCTTTAACTGCTTCAAAATGAGCAGCCTCAATACCCATTAAGCTTTCTATTCCTTGATCTTCACAGAAGGTCATAACATCTAAGTTTGCTTGTGCAAGTAGATTTTGAAGTTCATCGCGCTGTGCATCGGTAATGCCATTGAACTCTGGTGGCTCTATCCATGTTTCACGCGGAATATCGAAAGTGCATCCCAAAACCTTGGCGCGAGCTAGCATTGCTTGACGCATGTTGTGGTAATAAATATGCTCTTTGTCTAACTTTAAGGTTTCAGTCAGGTGATTTAAATCACTCGGATAAACTGCCTCTTCACAGCTTTGCTTCCAGTTTTCCAAGTCTTCAACTGCCTTAGCTAAAGCTAACTGGGCAGGCGTTAGAGTGTTGATGTGAGCTTTGGATTGAGCAATTAAGTCAGCTAAAAAAGTAGGGTGTGACTTCAAATCTGGCACCCATACTTCACCAGTCTCACCACCCAATGCGCCAGAATTTTTAGCATGATGTGTAGGCGATGGCTTGAAATTAATGACACGAGCATTTTTACCTTCACCAGTGGTGACGGTTGTCATGTAGCCCATGATGTCGGCTATGCGGTACAACTCATTTCGGTTTTTACCACCAAGCTCTGGGCGGTAAATAACTTGATCACCATTCTGATCCTCAGATGCGTGGGCAATAAATACAACATCTTTACCGAAGCTCAGCAGGGTATTGATGTACTGCTTAAACTTCAGGTTAGCCAAGCCTTGGGCCTTTAACTTGAGTGCACCATCTTGCTGGCGGTTATTTGCTGTCTTGAGCAAATGAGTTTTAATGGCTTCTAACATTGCACCAACAGTATCAATGACAACTGTGTTGTAGGGCGCTAAATCTTGCTCTTTGATATTTTCAATATCAGACCATTGTTGAACAGGAACCACTGCGCCACGACGAAGTTCACCAGTACGATGAGCACCGCGGTCAAAGTCAAAGGAGATAGCTTTGTCGCCAGTGAAGCCCAATGATGTTTTACCCAGACCAGGATCGGCATAGATGTAAGTAATAATTGCACTAACATTCAATGCTTGATCAGCAGAAATAATATTTAAACTCATGATAATTCCCCTTAAGCCCCAACCCAGCCCATGCGTTTTTTGTACGCACGACGTTCATGTAAAGGAATGTGTGAGCTTTGCATACCGCGTGCAAAAGCTTTACGACGTTGACGTGCGCGTTCTTCTTCAAAGTTTCTACGAATCCAAGTCTTAGCAACTTGTTCTTCTAGAGTTACTTTTTCGAGTTCACCGGTTTTACGATCTTGAATGAAGATGTCTTTACCTTGCTCAACGTAAACAGTGTGACCAAGACGCATAGAAATGCTGTTTTGTTCATAGCCGCCAAGATATTCAGCGAAATCATTTTTTGAAGTAGTCATTAGCGTGCTCCTTCACTTGAAGCAGAAAACTGCAATTGATGTTTAAGCGCTTGAGCATGCTGACGATCTACGTCATTTGAACAACTGCGAACAGTTAATACCGTCGATGCAACAGTGATACCGATTAAAGCAATGGCTGCCATTTCTTTAATTACAGGTTTTGCTTTGGACCAGAAAGAAAGACGAACTTCTTCAGGTTTAGGTGGTTGAAACAGAACAGAAGTCGTTTGACTTTTGTTAGCGTCAAACTCTGGGGTTTGACTATGGGATGCGGTTTGATTCATAATTGCCTCGTAAGCTTGCAAGTGTTTACAAATGGCCCGCCTGATTTGCTGTCTGCGGGCTTTTTACTGTCTACGAGATTTATAGTAAGTTAACTTACCTTTATGGTCAAGTGTATTGGTAATTAAAGTTACTTTATTTTTTTAAAAACTTACTATTTATGTTTTAATAGACAAAAGAAAACCCATCACAGGGATGGGTTGTTTGGAGTTTGTTATGAATAAAAGCCAAGAAGATATAAAGATGGATTTAACCTTAGCTTTAATTGATAAGGGTGTTCAGGATTCTGATCTAATCAATAAATTAGTAAACAGTCTTTATCTAAATATCATCAAGAAAAGTCAACCTTCATAGTTTCTTAAGACTACGGTTTTGATGCATTTTGCATAAAGTCTTAAATAATATTCACGCGGGACTTCCTGTCCTTGCGGCTGTTTACTTTCAGCATTAGCAATAATCTTCATTAATTCAAGAGCAACGCTTTCAGCAGGGGTGCTTTTTAAGCTATCAAGATCTGCTAATTCTTTAGCGATTTTTTCATCAATCATTCTTTTCTCCAATATTTGTGGGTTTAAGATCAATGTTGGCACAGAGTCTTAACCCATAATATCAGGGAAAATATGTTCGGTTTTAAAAGGTTAAAAAAGAAAACCCACAGAATAGTGGGTTAATTGATGCTGCTTAGTTATTACAGGTCGAACCTTAGACTTCGACCTTGAGCAAAGAATATCAATAGTATATTTCAAAAATAAGAATCCCACCGAAGTGGGGATGTGCGACCAAATACTGTCCGTAGTATTTGCGCGTTAAGATAGGCTTAATATATTACTGTTTTATTTAACATTGATTAACGACTAAGCGGATAGAGCTTTTAATTTCATTTTTTCTGATTATAAAATATGACCAATAGGATCATAACTATGATCAGTATCACAACAATTACATACCTCTCCATAGTTTTACCTGCTTCTCTCAATTCGAGCATTTAATTTTAAAATTATTTTTATAGTAATTTAGAGTGGCTTCTAAATTAGCTAACAACTTCGCCTCAGTATACTTATCTGGTGATGACTTCAGTAAAGCTGGCATATATTTTGTCTTATACTCTACTGGGTAGTCTCTGCATAAAATCTGAATACGAGTATCTTGTGTTGTTCTTGGGCAGTAGAGTTTATTTAAATATTTATCGATTTTTTTATCAGATTGATTTAGTTGAGCTGTGATAGTTGGATTTTTTGGTGGGTTAGATTGCTTATTACAACCAGTAAGTGGAGTGAAGAAGAGGGTAGTTATGAGGATTTTTATTTTCATGATCAGTTTTCTTTTGGTTATTTTTAGATCGATTATAGCGATGAATTTTGAAAAGAAAACCCACTAAAAAAGTGGGTTATGTTTCAGAAGGCTGCGTTGGGTTCGTAGTTTTTCTAATTCAGCCAGCAAAATTGATCAGGGTTATTTATAACTCAGAATACTTTTCTAGAAATTCATCTATCCATCCTTGTGCCACTTCAAGATTGGTTATGTCGGCCAGCTTTAGATTTGTCTCTTCTGCTTCGTTAAAGCCCTCAATAATGGCTTCAAAGATATTTGCTTCACTAATGACCTCACGTGCCATTTCCGCAGCGTCATAGCTTTGTTTGGCTTTTTTAAGCGAGACTATTTGTTTATCAATTCCTGCGCCAATTTTATCTAATGCCAATTTAAATTCTTGACGATTAATCGTTAGTGCAGTTTGGGATTTATTAAGTGTTGCAATCATTATGTTTTCCTTCTTCGAGGGTTTTCATCATATTCAACATCTTGGTTTACATCGTATTGAGTTTTTTTGCTCATGATGATTTCCCGTCTTGTGTTAGCGTCGAATACGCTTTACAACTTGTTTCCACCAATACTGACCTAATATAGATACACCCTCTGATTCAATTCGATCAGGGGAATAATACTCATCAGGGAATTGATTTTTATCTGAATTCGCTGAGACAGCCTTAAATCCACCTTTACCTTCATTATTCCAATTGAACAGGTATTTAATTTTCGTGTCATCTCCAACCTGAAAAGCATAAATTTCACCGTCATAAATAGTTCTGGCAGACATATCAATTGATATGGCTTGTCCATCCTTCAATTTAGGAAACATACTTTCCCCACGAACGTGAATTACTTTAGTGGTGGATGGTTCGACATTACACTCTCTAATCAAGTCAACAGGAAATAACATTTTATTATTACTTGGTTTTTCTAGATTTAAGTAACCATTTCCAGCACTAACATACACATCGTCATAATAATCAATAGCAACATAGCCTTCTGGAACGGGATCGCCATCTTGGTATATACCTACTTCCATTTGAGCTATATCTGCATTGCTTTTTTCAGGAATCGGAACTCCAGACAGAAGCCACTGTGAGGTTGTTTTAAGCACCTTTGCTAACGCCATTAAGCTTTCATGCTTTGGCAGATTCTCATCTTTTTCCCAATAGATCACAGAAGTTTTAGATACACCAATTGCGTCAGCAAGTTGTTGCTGAGTAAGTCTATTGTCTTTGCGCAATTGCTTAAGACGTGTGCCTAAAGTTTCCATGATAGCCCCAGTTATTTTACGTAAGTTATCTTACCAATTGATTAGGTAAGTTTTATGTGTTTTAATAAGGTAAGTTAAATTACTTTAAGGTAAGTTAGATGACTAAATCTGAAGCTTTAGTCTCATTGGGTTGCACTGTTACACAGCTTGCAGAAAAACTTGGGATTTCCCATAACGCCATTAGTCAATGGGATGAAAATAAAATTCCTGTAATGCGCGAGTATCAAATTCGTGACCTGAAAAACGGCAAAAAACCCATAAAAAGCAAAATCGAAGTCGCTTGAACTGATTATCAGTTAGTAAGTAACTAAAGGAAACGTGAACTTAATCAAAGGATTCACATGGATATATCAAAAGAGACGAAAGCCGCTTTGTACAAGATGGTGCATCAATCCAACGGTATTACGCCGAAAGAAATTGCTGATGTTGCTGGTGTGTCGCACAACACAATTTTGAACTACGCCAATCCAAATATGGAAAACCATTTGCCGAGTCTAAAGGCATTTGAAGCAATGCTGACCTACACCGAAAACCCAGCAGTTCTAAAGACATGGGCGCACAAAATAGGTTTGATGTTAATGCCTGTAAATGGCGCGGAAGGTAAAGACCATCAATTGGGTGTTCTTGAATCACTACTAGGTATGAATGTTGGGAATGGCGCAGCAAATAAGCAGGTTTTATCTGCTTTGGAAGATGGTGTGGTTACACCTGCGGAAATGGATGAGACGGATCGAATTCTGGAGGAAATAGAACACAAAATTCAGTCTTTGCGTAAAGCCATGAAAGGCGAATGTGCAAAGTATTTGTCAGCTCTACAAATAGAAAAAGCCTGATCTCAGAAATCAGGCTTTTCAATTCAAAACACTTGCGGGAGTTTTAAATATGCAAATGAATTTAGCACAACAATCAAACAATGACAATTCGGATTTTTTACCGGGTGATGTCGTTGTGTATATGAATCACATCAAGATCGATGCCCTAAAAACCGTAGAGGCCTTTCAACCTAATGAGTATTACTGGTTGGTGTGTGGGCAGCTTGTGCATCGGGATGATATTCGTTCTGCGAGTGCTGCGGAGTTAAGCGCAGAGATGCGTCTAGGGGGTGGGGTATGACAGCACTCAGAAAACACGAGGACAATATAGTTCCGTTCGCCAAAGGTAAAAAAATGGTAGACAAATTCGAGAAAGGTTACGTGCCTTCGAGTCGTCTTTACCGCTATGAGGTTCGCCCATTCTTAACTGATGCAGCCAGAAATGTGTATGCGGAACTTGAAGATCGTATCAATGGCTACAAAGACAAGCAGACCGATCATGTTAGTTACTCGCAACTACAGGGCGGTAAGCTTGAAGGCGCTAAAAAAATTAGTGCGATGACTGTGCGCAAGGGACTTAAAGAACTTATAGATTTAGGTGTTATTTCGGTAGTTAGTGAGAGCAGCCGAAAGGGTAATGAGTACCAAATTAATGAGGTTTCTTTGGTTGAGCACTTCAAAAAATGTAGTACCACTACAAAATCTGTAGTACTACAAAATTTGGATAGCACCACTACAGATAATGTAGCGCTAGGTACTACAGAATCTGTAGACACAATAGAATTAATTTATAGAATTACTTTTATAGAATTATTAAATAATACCCTTCGGGCTAAAAATCCTCTCCAAGTTCATTTTTTTGAATATCAAGAAACTCAAAAACAAATTCTTGCTGATCAACAAAAAATTGAAGCTGAAAAAAAAGCGAAAGCTGAATCGGAGCGTAAAGAAAAAACACGCAAATTATCTTTTGACGAAGTGATGGATTTAACCAAAACCAATATTCAAAATCTTTGTTCACCAAATCTTTGGGAACAGTTTGTCATCAACCGTTCTCAATACAAAAAAACTGCATTGACCAAAAATGCGCTCAAGGCCATCCATGATGATTTTAAAACATGGGGAATTGAGAAATCTGATATTTCTTTGAAAACCGCAATCAAGGGCAACCACCAAGGATTATTTGAACCTCGTATTTCAACAAGTGGCAACTTTGGAAATCAAACCCAAGCATCAACCAGATGGCAAGAAATTCAAGAACTCAAAGCATTAGAGGAGAGCGGCAATGACAGCTATGGTTTCTAATCAGCAAAATATTTTACAGCCAATCAAATCATTAGATTTGGTTGAAATATTTAAAGCAATTGCGCCTCGTTCATTTGAAAAAACCTTTGAGGGTGTACCAACAAGAGCTATCGCTCACTCTATGAAAATCTGCATTGATGGCTTAACGCGAGATCAAATTAACACAGGTTTGGCTCAAGTTCGTGATAGTGGCTTTTGTCCAGATCTAGCGATGTTCCGCAAGTGGTGTTTGGGTATCACTGGTTTTGGTACTGAGCAACAGCGCCTACAAGATTCATTCAAGGGTAAGCATGCAGCATTGGCCAATATCATTAAATGGGTGAGTGATAACAACCACGCCATCACCAATGCTGAAAAAGAATCATATGACCGATGCTATGAAATGTTCACAGCCATTGAGTGGGCTAAAAATACGGATCGTGCAATGTATTTGGCTTATGAGGCATTCAAAGACAACTACGCTGATGTGGTTCAAGAATTTGCTTTGAGTGGTGTTAAGCAAGCGATTTGGGCTAAGCCTAAGGTGATCGAAAGCAAACCTATCGCTTTGGTTGCTAAACCTAAATCAATGCTTCCTGTGCAATCCCCTGAAGAAAAAGCATGTATTGAAAATCGTACTCGTGAATTACAAGCGACAGGATTGAGTTTTCCGAAAGCATTACTTGAAGCTGGAAAAGAGTTCAAGTGTTTAGGGGGTGGGGTGTGAAGCATTATCACGGTTTGCCGATTACTCCTGCAACAGCAGCTTATGAAGCGGTGAAGCAAGGCCACGCATTTGTAAGTTTTGCTCATAAGCAACAACTCGGTGTAGCGATTGAGGTTTGCCAGTCTTTTGCAATTGATAATGGAGCTTTTAGCGCATGGAAGTCAGGAAATCCGGTTCAGGATTGGACTGAGTTTTATAACTTTGCTTTGGATTGCATGAAATACCCACATTGCGATTGGATTGTTATTCCCGATGTTATTGATGGCAATGAAGCAGATAACGATGCATTGCTTGCTGAATGCCCAATTTCAAAGAATCAAGCAGTACCGGTTTATCACATGCATGAGTCGCTTGAACGATTAGAGCGCATAGCTTCTGATTATCAACGCATAGCTCTTGGTTCAAGCGGTGAGTTTTCAGCGATTGGTACAAACGAGTGGTGGGAACGCATGAATCAAATAATGAATATTGTTTGTGATAAAGATGGGTATCCATTGGTAAAGATGCATGGTTTGCGCATGCTAAATCCTGCCATCTTCTCAAAAATACCATTGGAATCAGCAGACTCAACAAACATCGCTCGCAATATCGGAATCGATCAGGCATGGAAAGGCAACTACATGCCACCAACCAAAGAAATGCGAGCTGCTGTTATGCGCTCAAGAATTGAATCAGTTAATTCAGCGAATCAATACATTGCTCAACCAGTATCTAAGCAACTTTGTATTTTTGGTGGTGCAGCATGAAGGAGCGTCAAGCGAATTACGCAAAAGCCGCCGTATTGAATCGGGGTATAGACACATTGTTGGCCATTAAGAATACGTCAGTTGCGACAACCACTGAAATACAGATTCAAGTCATGCCTGATTTGTCACGCCGTGCAGTACAGCGATATTTAAAAACACTTGCTGACATAGGTTTGGTCTACATCGTGGGTAATGGAGATCGGGAGTACCGGTATTACTTAAGCGGTAAAGCAAAACAGCTATTTGGGGTGAATGCATGAACTTAATCGAAAAATTGGGGTTGGAAAAGTGTCAGGCGATTGTTGATGCAGTACCTGATGGTGGTACACATTTTAAGCTTTCATTCGGATTATCAATATTTTACCTACTCTCATCGGGCGATGGTGCTGACTTAGCAGGTCTTTGGATTGATGATGGTGATGATTCCTACTGGGGTCTTAGTTCATATAAAAACTTTGAGTTGTTTATGCCTGAAAATCGGTTTATTTCGATTGAAGACCTCCGCACCGCAATTGCTGAGCATAGCAAATGCCACCATGACTGGAATGAAACCACCAGTAATGGTGATGCTTATAGATTCTTTGTCTGCAAGCATTGTGATAGCACACGGAATTATGTGCCTTTCGAGGCTGACCATTGCACCGACATCCGCAACCACATTAGCCCTTTGACTGGAGTGATTGAGCGATGAATGAAGATTATGAAGAAGAATATGGAAAAGGCAAACGATCTTGGGAGATTCAACAGGATCAAAAAGAACATATTCTTACGTTGAAAAAGCAGATGGATGCTGTCTGTGAATCAATAGATTCATTCTTTGACAATCAAGTTGGCACACCAACACAGCGAGAATATTGCAACTTCATAGTTGAGATTAAACAAGCCTTGCGAGGTGGTGACCAAAACACCAAAAATAAAGCTCAAAGTATTGAAAACATTGGGTATGAAGGTGGTGATCAAAAAGCCCAACAAAGTGAAACAGCACCAGTACCTAAATGGTCAACAATCAAGGTGGTTTGCCATAGATGTGGGCATTACCTAAATGGCTGTCATTGCAATCACTTTGGTAATCAGTGTCCACACCTTAATACTTCAATGTTTGGCGATGATGGTTTTGCTGAATGCTTTAACTGCAAAAAAATTATTAATAAGGATCGTGAAGTAGTTGGGGGTGTAGATGACATCAATCCCACTCGCTGAGTACAAGAAAATCAATAAGCCGAAACGCAGGGCCAAGCGTCCTGCATCGGTCAAGACAGAACGTGTGGTGAGTGAGGGTGAGGCGGTTTTATCTCAGCACCTAAGGGCACACAAGATCAAGTTTGAACAGGAGTTTCAATTTAATGCAGATCGGAAGTGGAGAGCCGATTTTCACCTTGTTGGTAAAAAGATATTGGTTGAGGTTGAAGGCGGGATCTGGAGTGGTGGCCGGCACACAAGGGGTAAAGGGTATTTAGGGGATATGGAAAAATATAACTCAGCTACAGGACTGGGTTATCAAGTATATCGGTACAGCACTGAACAAGTAAAAAGCGGTTTAGCACTTGAAGAAATTTTAAAGAGAATAGGGTGATTGGGATGAATGCAGTAGCAGAAGTAAATTATGAAAAACATCAAGATTTAATGATTGTTCATGATCTAAGACGATTACTGTTTAAGCCAAGTGTGAATAAAGTTGATTTCACTCTTCTTGATCTTGCACAAAAAACAATGGATGGCTTTAAGGATAGTGTTGGTGGGGCACCAACCTATGGGAGTAAAGCTAATAGCGCAGCTCTAATGATGCAAGATATGAGAACAGAAGATCATGCAATGTTGTGGGCTTTGGTGAGATCTATTACTCCAAGTGATAGACATTTCGCTTTATTGCATAATCTATTAACAAGTGAAATTCGATTAAAATTTCAATCAGATGGTTTTAAAACCAAGCAAATCACATCCAAAGAGGCAGCCAAGGCGGTTGCTAGATCGGCTCTAATTCAATTCCTATTTAAGCGTGGACTATGCACTAAATGTAGTGGCAAGGGTTTTATATTCTCAAAGCAAGATCAGAAGCATATTGATTGCAGCAAATGTGAAGGTAGAAAAGAAAATTCATACAATCAATCTGAACGGCATCGAATCTCCGGGATGCAAATATCTCGAAAGAATTACTTAAAAATCTATGATCAATATGAAAAACATGCCTTAGAAGTACTTGGTGAGTGGCGTGTTGATTTAGATTCACATTTGCGTGGATTTTTCTTTAAGGTGGCTGAGGAGTATGATTTGTGATTGCATAGGTGCAGAAAATCATATATATTTTTCCATACTGGTCATATTAAGGTTTGACCAAAACAAATTTAATAGGTTCGTATCGCTTGCTTTGGCTTTAGGTCTAGTGAGCAAGGTAGATTTTTACAATCCTGTATCGTTACTCGTGTCTGGTATCCAATTCGCTTCACTGATGTTAACCCTTAATGATTTAACAAAAATGCTGCTAATGAGAGAAAAGATGATGGTTAGAAATAATGTTATTTGGTTCGGTCAAGGGTTATTGGCGGATTGGATCCAGATAACGGGAAAGTTGGGCAAAATGAAATCTACCCTATGGTGCTAGCAGTAACTCTCAAGGTTCAACTCCTTGGTCCGCCACCAAATTTTAAGAAGCTCATCGAAAGGTGGGCTTTTTTAGAATTCAAAGTTTATATACCCGTCTTCCCATGAGATGGGTATTTTTTTGTTTATTAAATCCCATCCTTAATTTGAGTGTGGGATTTTTTATTGCCTGAAAATTTATAAAGGTGCTTGTGACATGCACAAGTGATTTATTTGGAGAGTAGTCATGCCAGCATATGCATAAGGGTAGTGCGCCACCCATAAGGGCGATTTTGATTTGTGACGCTGTGCATTGTTCAGCTATAAGCACAAACGGTGAGATGCGGAAACCAGCCGTATAAATTGGTTTGAATCCAGTGTGACTTCGTCAAGCACTGAGTTAGCCACAGAGCCATTGGGGTGACTCCTAAAACTCAAAAAGAACGAAAGACATAAAAGCAAATTCAATAGCTAACTTTGAAATGTGAGTCGTGTTGAGTAGCGGTAGATCGGTTGCCGAGCTGATTAATATCGAATCTATAGGCAGGGTGTGGCAGATCACCACATCCTTTTTTTATGCGCCATTAGCTCAGATGGATAGAGCATCCGCCTTCTAAGCGGATGGTCACAGGTTCAAGTCCTGTATGGCGCACCAAATTCTAATTAATTGGAATTACATCAAAATCAGATCGGTTGTGAATTAAACGTGATATTTATCAAAATATTACGAAATAAAATAATTGATTGGATAGCAAATTCCGAGTAATTTTTCTATTAGTTAGATAGAAGTTATACATCATCTAACTAAGTGAATCGATTGACACTCGGAAAGACGAGAAGTACCACAAATGCTCACAGAAATGTGAGGATTGTAAAATGCCCCGATAAATGTTTTCTGTGTAAGTAATATCGGGGCGCCAAATTCTAATTATGGCGAATCTGCCAGTTTTAAATGGTACGAAATCGAGCCTTTTAAACCTTTCGAATTCGAAACCTTTAAAATGGTGGAAATCCACCAGATATAACAACGAAAGATTGGTCATTGATCAGGCTTTTTATTTGCTCTAAACAATAGGTTAAGAATAGCTAATAATTTGATTTATTTAGCATTATTTTAATGTTTGATATATTTCGCCACTGTAAGTTGTCGGGCTGATGTGGAAAATAGCCATCAGAAACTAGCTGTGGTTTCTGACCTTCCAAGGTCCTTAGTTATGGTTCACATGATCATTTTTGTGTGGGCTTTTTTTTTGCATGGAGAAACAATATGCTCCAACTCCTGTTCTGTTTGTTTGGTTTACATGGTGCAACTGAGGTTGAATACCCGATTAGCGACAAAGAAACTAATGTTTGTCGAGATTGTTTGAAAGAAGTTTCTAAATAGCCGAACGTATTACGGCACATAAAAGCCCCTCGCATTCTAGATGTTGAGGGGTTTTTCTTTTCTATTCGAGGTAATCATGACAGATCGTGTACAAGCTAAAAAAGATTTGCAGTTCTGTTGTGATGAACTGAGTAAGTATCAGAATTTGAGTCGGGCAGGCTTAAGACATGGTGAATTGGTCGCTATGGACAATATTATGATTCGCTTGAAAGAGCAGATTAAGAATTTGCGGCAGACTTTATATATCTGATTTATTTCACAGAACTCTTGAATAGTATGAATTAATCCCAAAGTATCAATTTCATAATTAATACTTTAGAAAATCGCTAGGCGTAGGGTGGATCTGTGGAAGCTATAATTCTTGAGGCATTTAAAGAAAGTAATGGTCAATTCCAATTAGTCTTTGAAGAAAAACCAAAGGACGCTGATTTAAGTCCTTTAAATTTTACAAGAACTAAATTGAATCAAGTCACAGGTGAGGTAGAGAAGGAAATATTCTATTTGCATCATATTGATCGTGATGACGTACGTTATTTAATTTACTATAACGGTAAGATTGATGGGACAGAGGTTGAGGAATTAGAAAAAGGCCTAACCCGATATATTGAAAAAAATGCTAATTAAGTTTTACATAAACCACCTAGGGGTGGTTTTTTTATGAGTGAAATTTATGGATGCTGATAGCTACTTCTGGAAAACAAAGAAACGCCCACCCAAAACAAAAGCTCGTGCCAAACCACTACCGAAGGCAAAAGAAGTGTACTTAGAAGCAGAAGAAACCTTATTTCAAGAATTAGAAGAACATTCGATCGGCTATGAACGCAAATTTCAATTTGAACCTACTAAGCACTGGCGCTTTGATTTTCATATCGTGAAGTTAAGACTTCTTATCGAAATAGCTGGTAGTCCTTGGTCTGTCGGTCGTGGTGGAAAAAAGATAGCAAACGCATTTTATAAATATGATCTTGCTGAAGAGATGGGATACACATTTGTGCGTTTTGAACCAGATCATATTGAATCTGGGTATGCGATTCGCTGGATTCAGGGTCAATTAAAGAGATTAGAAGATGGAACAGGTCAGACCATTTCCACCGATGAACCTGATTGATCAGGCAGGGGAAGAAGAAACAATACGCCTTGCACCCGCCGTGGAATTAAAAGAATGGGTCATTAAAAATTGGCTGACCATTGGTGGTGAACTTCATAACCCTGACCATGACCACATTGCAGAGCTGCTGCATGATGATGAAACATTTTTAGCATTTGCTTGGGCATCATCTGCATGTATGGCAAAAAAACGTATGGTATTGGGCCAATGTGAAAAAGTTATGTTTAACCAGGGCGGTTGGAAGAAGGCGCGACAAGAACAGCAGATGCGAGATTGGTTTGGTGCTGTACCTGTTTATCTCATCACGATTGATGCCAGTTATTGTGAAAACACAACTGACCGTGAATTCTGCCGGCTCATCGAGCATGAGCTGTATCACATTGGCGTAGAACGTGATGCAGATGGTGAACCGATCTATAGTGATAACACTGGTCTGCCTAAACACTATTTAGCTGGTCACGATGTTGAGGTGTTCTTCGGTGAAACAAAACGATGGGGTGCTGACGAGTCAGTAAAACGACTTTTAGAAATTGCGAAGAATGCGCCGTTTGTTTCAGAAACTAATATTGCTGCGTGTTGTGGAACGTGTGTGATTAATTGAGCCTAATGGCTCTTTTTTTTGCCTATTTAGTCTTACGTAGTCTTACAAAGAGGCATTTATGGCAACACTAAAGGAGCCTGTAAAAATCTTTATAGTTCAGTCTCTTGCTTGCTTTGATACCCCTCAACAGGTTGTAGATGATGTAAGACAAGAATTTGGCATAGAAATTGAGCGACAACAGGTCGCTTCATATGATCCGACAAAAGCAACTTGTAGGAATATGAGTAAAAAATTAAAGGATCTCTTTACTCGAACTAGGAAAGATTTTCAAACCAATATTCATGACATTCCTCTGGCCAATAAAGCTGTTCGTCTTACTGAATTACAGAAAATGTATGACGGTCTTACTGGTAATCGCGTCATGAAAACCAAACTGATAAAGCAAATCAAAGATGAGATGCAGGGTTATGAAATTCAATTATTAGATGCTCAGCTGAAGCAACTTGAAATTGACAAGATTAAAAACGGTGATGGTGAAGGGGCTGATGATCCTACTCCAGTCAAAGTGACCATTCAGGTCGTAGATGCGAGTAAAGAAAATGCCGAACATCAATCCGACCCTGAATGTACCTCAGGCTAATTTTTTACAGCTTGAAAATAAGTTTCGTGCATTTGTCGCTGGATTTGGATCAGGAAAAACGTGGGTAGGTTGTTCAAGTCTTTGCGATAAATCTTGGGAATTCCCTAAAGTGCCACTAGGTTACTTTGCACCAACCTATCCGCAGATTCGGGATATCTTCTTTCCGACTATTGATGAGGTGGCATTTGACTGGGGTTTGAAGACTAAGATTTACGAATCAAATAAAGAAGTTGATATCTACTATGGTCGTCAGTATCGAAGCACAATTATTTGTCGATCTATGGAAAAGCCTCAAACGATTGTAGGTTTTAAGATTGGCCACGCTTTGATTGATGAGCTGGATGTTATGCCTACCGTAAAGGCCCAGCAAGCATGGCGGAAAATTATCGCTCGTATGCGTGTGAAACATCCCGGTCTTATAAATGGTATTGATGTTGCAACTACACCTGAGGGATTTAAGTTCACACATCAGCAGTTTGTAAAAGAGGCGAATTTAACCCCTGCAAAGCGTGCGCTGTATGGAATGATTCAGGCTTCTACTTATGACAATGAAGCCAATTTACCCGATGATTATATTTCATCGTTATATGAATCCTACCCACCTCAGTTGATTTCAGCGTATTTGCGTGGGCAGTTTGTCAATTTAACCAGTGGTGCTGTATATCCAGACTTTGATCGAAAACTAAATCATACCGATGAAGAAATTAAATCAGGTGAACATCTGATCATCGGGATGGACTTCAACGTCTTAAAAATGGCTGCCGTGGTTTATGTTATTCGTGAGGGTAAGCCATTGGCGTTAGATGAAATGGTTGGTGTACGTGATACACCGACGATGGCCACATTACTTATTGAGCGTTTTCCATTTCATGAAATGACGGTAATACCAGATGCCGCAGGGCAATCGACTTCATCAAAAAATAGTAGTGAGTCGGATCATCAAATTTTACGTGATAAAGGATTTACAGTTGAGGTTGATGGAATAAACCCAGCCATTAAAGATCGTATCAATGCGGTGAATGCACTCATTCTAAATGGTGATAATGAACGTACGCTATTGGTGAATACGAATAAATGTCCACGTTTTACTGAAACCTTAGAGCAACAGGTTTACGACGATTTTGGTATGCCAGATAAGAAATCTGGGCTTGATCACGTTGGTGATGCTGGTGGTTACCCATTAGCTAAGCGTTTCCCAATTATTAAACCAGTCACCCGACTTGATATCCCTATTTTTGGAAGAAGAAGATGAAAGGCATTACATCTAAACATGCTGATTATCTCAAGCACATCGATCTTTGGACAAAAGTAGATGATGTTTGTGAAGGTCAGAAAGCAGTTAAGGCAAAAGGTAAAACCTATTTACCCGTTCCTATTACTTTTGGGGATGGGGATAAGGATCGGTATGAAGAGTATTTAGATCGTGCTGTATTTTATGGTGTGACTGGACGAACTTTGAATAGTCATGTTGGATCGGCATTTAATAAACTGCCTGATTTTAAGCGTCCAGATGATTTGGAATATCTAGATCGAAATGCAGATGGTTCAGGTCGAAGTATTTATCAAGCATCACAGCACTCACTGCGACTTATCTCAAAGCATTATCGCTGTGGTGTTTATGTAGATTATCCACAAGTTGCACCTTCTCGAAACCGTGCTGAGGACAAGTTAAAAAATGCTTTCCCGATGATTCATATTTTGAAAGCAGCTTCGGTTGAAGACTGGGACCATATTATTGTCGGGAATCAGAAAAAGACTTCGTTTGTAAAGATTCGAGAATCTGTAGCTACTCGAAGTGCCGATGGTTTTGGTCGTGAAATTAAAGATCAGTATCGTGTATTACGTTTAGAAGAAACTGAAACGGGTCATGTGTATACAGTTCAAATCTATACGCAGAATGAAAAGGGCGAATGGATAGAAGGGGCCAAATACACTCCTACCGATTATCATGGTAAAACATGGTCATACATTCCATTCACATTTCTTGGTGCTGTAGACAATACAGATGAGATTGGAAATGCACCCTTATTAGAACTTGCTGATATCAATTTGGCACATTATCGCAATAGTGCCGATGTTGAAGAATCAGGTTTTATTGTGGGTCAGCCAATCATTTCAATGCCAAATATCAGTACTGAGCAATATAAGATTATCAAAGAGGATGGCTTGGCTATTGG
Source organism: Acinetobacter sp. ANC 4654 (assembly GCF_002135425.1). NCBI lineage: Bacteria > Pseudomonadati > Pseudomonadota > Gammaproteobacteria > Moraxellales > Moraxellaceae > Acinetobacter > Acinetobacter sp. ANC 4654. The sequence continues at coordinate 16,442 of NZ_NEGL01000006.1, read as the reverse complement.
TGGACGTTCGGGATTCCCAACAAAGGTTGAGATTGTTCAAGCAAAAGAAAATAACCTTGCCAAAACCCTCATGACTGATAAATGGGCACAGATGAAAGAAATGGGTGCTCGACTTATTGAGGTTGGATCGGCAAATAAGACTGCGACTCAAGCCGATAATGAAGACTCTGTGCAACATTCAGTTTTATCACTCGCCGTATCAAATATCAGTGAAGCCTTTCAAATGGCTTTACGGTGGTGCGCAAAGTTCTCATTACCAAATCATGATTTAAGTCCTGATGAACTGAACTATGTCATTTCGCAAGACTTCAACAAGCCTAAATTCAGTGAGGAACGCGCTAAGCGTCTTTATGAGGCCTGTGTGGGTGGAAACTTGCCTTGGGAAGTTTGGTATCAGTACGAACAGACTGGGATCTTCTCGGAAGAAAAATGGGAAGAAATTGAGAAGAAAATAGAGCAACGTAATGATGGCTCTAATAATATGGATGAATAAAGATGAGTGATTCAGCGCAAAAAGCCTTACTTGATGCGCTGAGCCAACATCAAGCGTATCTATATCGGGCATCCTCTCAGAGCGTAAATGATCTGATCAAAGTCTTTGATCAATTATCCAATGAGCAGTTGCTTAAATTGGGTGAGCTGTTTGAAGATCTAACCGATTCAGAGCGTAAAGCATTACAGGGTCTTAACTTTTCAAGCAGAGCAAAAGCCAGTCGGAATATTGAGGAAATCAAAGCCACTTTAAACGAGTGGTTTTCTTCATTAAGTACAGAGCTACCTGCAATATTTGAGCAATCAGCTATTGCCTTGGCAGTTTATGAGGCTGGTTATACCGTTGCTCTGATGGGCGAAACGCTTAAAACCGATGGTGAAAAGATATATCAAAAAGCTAAAAAGACACCTTTCTCGGGTGGTCAATTGGTTGATTATCTTTTTGCTGATATTGCCGCCAATTTGCGTAAGAAGGTGGAGTACGTCATTCGTGATGGCTTTTCACAGGGTCAGACGAATCAGCAGATTATCAATCGAATTAAAGGGCGAAAGTCACTTGATTATAAGGATGGCTTACTTCAGTCAGAGCGCCATGTCATTGAGCGGCAAGTCAGGACTGCGCGTAGTCATGTATCGAATGCTGCTTATATCGATGTATATAAAGCGCTTGGATATGAGTATGTGAAAGTTGTGGCCACATTAGATGGTCGCACCTGTAAGTACTGTGCCTCAGTTGATGGCCGTGTTTATCACATTGATGATCCGACTAGACCGCGTTTTCCAGTACACCCCCATAACCGTACAACTTATGTTGGTTGTGATAAGGACGGAAACATTGGTGGTGTACGTCCATTTGTGATGGATGAGCGCAAGGTTAAGGATATTCCAAAAGAGGAGCGTAAGCACTTAATTGGACAGCTGGATGCAAACACATCATTCAAAGAGTTTTTTGAACAATCAGATGAGTTCTTTCAGCGCACTTGGTTGGGTAAATCGAAGTATGAGCTTTATAAAAAAGGCGAGTACAGCATTGATAAGTTTGCCGATCCGCTGAATAAACGTGGTTATACGCTGGCTGAGCTTAAGGCTTTAGATGAAAGTGTATTTAAAGAACTAGGATTGTGAGAAAACCATACATACCCAAGTATATGTAAAAATTACCTATTATTTATACCTCTCAGTATTGTGTAATAAATATTCTCTTTTTAGACTAGTGTATAGAAGGCTTTACTAACTAGGAAAATTTGAAGAGGTATTCTTTGAGAAAGAGAAGCACATATAACGAAGAGGATGATGACTTTAATGATTGGAATGACTATAAACTCGTAGCTCAATGGCATGACACAACACAAAATATGTTATCTGATAAAAAATGGCTATATTTAGGAGCTGACACTAGAAGTCCTAATTTTACAAAAGTTGGCATAACAGGTGGGGATTTAAGATCTAGATCTTATAGTTCAGCTAATCCAACTTACTATTTATTTTGTGCTTTTCAGTTTTTATATAATGTATCCAAAAAGGAAATGGAGTCTGTTGAAAATGATGTCTTATCTAGACTAGATAAATATTGGTGTGATGAGAGTGGGAGATCCATGAGATTAAACCACTATGAATCAGGGGTACTTTCAGAGTGTTTTGATAATGTGAACTTTTGGAAATTCTATAAGGATTTACACTATTTAATTTATACTTATCATCGAAATAAATTTTTGATTAGTGGTTATGAAGCACATGAATTTGATGAGAGTAATTCAGAATATGTATATTGTATTTTTAATAAGCGTTTACCTAAAGAAGAGTACAAATATATAGAGATGATTCTCCAATATTAAAAAACAAAATCTTTATACAAATCACAGCACCCAACCGGGTGCTTTTTTATTGCCTGCTGAAAGCGGATGCCTACAGCGTAACGAGCGGATGCTCACTAAAAAGGGTCGGATGACTTATGAAACTTAAAACAGTAACTATCGAAGGCAAGACTTATGCCGAAGTGGCTGGTGATCAACCTATTTACATTCATGAAGATGGGAAGGAAGCACCACATGATGCAGCCCACACCGTGGCAACAATCAGCCGTTTAAATGGCGAGGCCAAAACTCATCGTGAAGCCAAAGAGCAATTTGAAGCGCAGGCCAAAGCTTTTGAAGGGCTTGATCCTGTAAAAGTAAAAGAAGCGTTAAATATTGTTCAAAACTTGGATGCTAAAAAACTTGTGGATGCAGGTGAAGTAGACAAGGTGAAAGCCGAAATTACTGATGCCCTTAAAAAGACCTACGAACCGCAAATTCAACAATTAACCACTGAACGTGATGCTGTGCAACAGCAATTACATGGTGAATTGATTGGCGGTGGCTTCGCTCGTTCTAAGTTTATTCAAGACAACATTGCAGTGCCAGTAGACATGATTCAGGCCACGTTTGGAAAAAACTTCCAAATCGAAAATGGCAAAGTCGTGGCCGTTGGTGCCGATGGTCAAAAAATCTATTCACGCACCCGCCCCGGTGAAGTCGCTGACTTTGATGAAGCTTTAGAAACTTTGGTTGGTGGATACCAGCATAAAGATTCGATCTTAAAAGGTGGTCAAGGTTCGGGTGGTGGATTCACAAACAATGGTGGTCAAGGTGGTGGTAAATCCATGTCACGCCAACAGTTTGAACAATTACCGCCAAGTGACCGCTCTGGCTTCATGCGTGATGGCGGAAAAATTACAGATTAATTTTTAAAAGGAAAATTAGTAAATGGCTAATACTCTTACAGGTTTAATTCCTGATATTTATGAAGCACTAGACCAAGTCTCGCGAGAATTAACAGGTTATATTCCTGCTGTTTCACGTGACTCAGGTATTGAACGTGCAGCAGTAGGTCAAAACGTTCGTGTACCAGTGACCACTGAAGTTACAGCGCAGGACACAGTGCCGGGGGCAAATGCTCCAAATACTGGCGATACCAATATCGACCATGTGGACGCACAAATCACCAAATCGCGCCACGTACCAGTGCGCTGGAATGGTGAAGAAACCAAAGGTCTTTCAAATGCTGGTACGTTCAGCACAATTCAGGCTGATCGCTTCTACCAAGCAATGCGCACACTGGTGAATGAAATTGAATCAGATGTGCATTTAGAAGCATATAAAAATGCATCTCGTGCATACGGGACTGCTGGATCTACGCCTTTTGGCACAGCTGCTGACCTATCTGATTTCTCGGGGGTATTACGTATTCTGGAAGAAAACGGTTCGCCTCGAACTGATCTTCAGTTGGTGTTGGGTCATGCTTCTATTGGCAACTTGCGCGGTAAGCAATCTGGTTTATTTAAAGTAAATGAAGCGGGTTCAGCCGACATGCTCCGCAATGGTATGACTGATCGTGTGATGAACATGGCAATTCGTCACTCTCATGCATCTGGTCTACACGTGAATGGGTCGGGTGCTGATTATTTGGTTAATGGTGCAAAAGATACTAAATCAACAGCTATTGCGGTTGATGGTGGCACAGGCACAATTTTAGCTGGTGATATTGTCACTTTTGCAGGTGATGGCAATAAGTATGTATCAGGTGGTCTAGTTGGTACAGAGTTGACCCTGAATAAGTCTGGATTGCTTTTACCTGCTGCCGATAATGTAGCGATTACTCGTGGTAATGCTTATACCGCTAACGTTGCATTTGCTCGTTCAGCGATTGCATTAGCAACTCGTGCACCAGCTCTACCTGAAGGCGGTGACTCTGCTGATGATGTAATTCAAGTGGTTGATCCATTAACTGGCCTAGCCTTTGAAATCGCCGTGTATCGTCAGTTCATGCAGGTTGTTTACCATGTCCGTCTAGCTTGGGGTGTGAAGGCAATTAAGCAAGATCATATTGCCTTGTTGTTAGGTTAATAAGACCTAGATTGAGCGCTTTACGCGCTCTTTCTTTTGGAGAATTACATGTCGCAAGTTAAAACAGTAAAAATTAAAGATGGCGATGATTTTCGAGTCATTAATGAATCTGATTTCAAATATGGCCAACATGAATTGTATGAAGGTGAAAAGTTTTCAACGGATTCTGTAGTAGTCAATTTGGAAGTAGGTATTACACCTGAACTACAAGCCACCATTGATGAAGCAAAAGCTGAATGCGAAAAGGTTGTTGCTGAAAGTGTGGAACTAAAAACCAAACTTCAAGGTGCTGAAGTTGAACATGATGCATTATCTACCAAGATTAAAGAGCTTGATTTACAGTCAGTTGAGCTTGCTGAGCAGCTCAATAAAGAACGCGAAGCAGTTAAAAAGCTAACGTCTGATAATGAAGCCCTAAATGCTCAAGTGAAAAACCTTGAAGCAAAAGCCAAAAAACTTACCGCTGCTGAAGCCAAAACAGCAAAGGCTGAGGAAGTAGCCGCTAAAGTAGAACTGCCAAAGGAATAACCCATGAGCTTTATTACTATTGCCGAAGCTGAATCTATCCTTGGGGCAGACTTTGCCGATGATGGTGATAAGGCTCGTTTAATTAAGTTAGCAAATACATGGATGAAGAATGAAGTTGGCTTTGTTCCTGATCCGATTGATTCGCTATTAAAAGATGCTGCATGTGAAATCATCAAAGGTATTCAGGCAGGTGTGATCTATGCCGGCATAGCCCGTCAGACGACAAGTGAGAGTGTTAAGGCTGATACGGTACAAGTGACTGAAAGCTTTGCTGAAGGTAGTGTGGAAATATCAGAATTTGAGCAAATTGCTCGGGCCTTTATTGACTCACTTGGCTTGAAGTCTAAAGGTTTTACGTTTGAGGTGTTTCGAGCATGATCAACACCAACTATGTGCCAGAGTGGTACATCTCACCATTTGAGCACGTGAAATACACCTTGGCACGCAACCAACTTCATATGGATCTGCTGTTTGATGATATGGATGACTCGGATGAGTTTTTATCGATGGGCGCAGGTGCTCAGGTAGATTTTTATCAGGATAGTGCTTATGCCATTGTCCAGATCGGTGACACATCGGAGCGAACATCTATAGAGATTCATGGATTGCTACTACATGAAGCTGTTCATGTGTGGCAAAGAATCAAAAAGCGGATGGGTGAAAGTAATCCAAGCACTGAATTTGAAGCCTATTCAATTCAATCAATTGCTCAAGACTTATTTGCTATGTTTGAAGAGAGTGAGCAATCATGATCAAAAATAAAATTCAATCCAAGCTAGCTAAAGCATTTGATAAAAATCTTGCTGATGCTGTTGATAGCTTCACATGCTCAAAAGAAATCCAGTCAGGTGAGCTTGATTTTGTAACGCAGACTTATCCAATAATTAGTGTAGAAGCCTATAGCGGTAGAGGTGTGTTGTTCGGATCGTACCTAAAAGATATGGTCAAACCGACTGATTACCAAGTGACAGATTCAAAGGCTGTCGTGCTGCAAAATGAAGTGACTCAGGTGCCACAGATTACTGATGTCTGGAATACAAGCAAAGGCCGGTTTAAGGTGGTGAATATTGGTGCTGATCCAACCGGAAGTATTTGGACTTGCCAGTTAAGAAAAGTCTAGTAATATCCCTTTAAAACTAGGAGGATTTATGACTAAAAAGACTTTAGAAGAAAAGATAAAAAGAGTTTGCTTGTGGGCTGCAGGATTAACAATTCTATATTTTCTAATTGGTGGATGGTTGACAAGTGATGGGCCTAATTTTGATCCATCTAAAACATATGACCTACTCAAAGATGCCTTGACTCTAACTGCCGCTTTTCTTGCACCAGTCGCTGCATTTGTTCTTTTTAGTGATTGGCGGATTCAACATAGAAATCTCTCAAATGAAAAGCAGGCTTTAAATTTGTATCATGCTTTAGAATCTCTCAACTTTAATTTTCTAATGGTTGCAATCACACTTCAAACCAAGCGACCTAGATCAAAAGAAGTGTATGAAGAAATTGATAAACAAACTGCTGATATTAATAAAGAAATTCAAAAAATTATTATTGAGAGTAATACTAGTCACTCTGATGATAGAAACATGAAAGAGTTTCTAGAGTGCTATTATAATCTTATTAAACAAGACTTTTTAGAGCTTTATGGTACTTTTGGGATGGTAATCCAGCATTGTAAGATTTTAGATTTCCCAGAGGATTATCCCAACTTATTTTTAGAAAGTGAAACAAGTGATCAATTTATTGAGAGACAAAAGAGAGAATTCTTGGGTGTTGATGAGTTGACTTTATTTGAACATTTAAAAGAATTTAGAACGAATTTAGATGTCGTACACGAAAAACTGCAGAAAGTAAAAGTTTAGTAGAACCCACCTCGGTGGGTTTTTTAATGAGTGAAATTTATGATTTATCTTGATGATCAAAATCTAATCCACCAAGCCATGCACATGGATGGTGTTTATCATGTTGATGTAGAGCAATCTGAGCCTAAGGTTAAAGGTGTTTTACTGGATGGCATTAAAATACAGCATGTGATGTTTTGCGATACAAATAAAGGTTATCTCGTAAAGCACAAGCAGGCAGTAGATGGGAGCCTTATCGTAGAAAATGGCGCTCTTATTTATGAAATAAAAGCAGGTAGGGTTGAGGTGGTGTTAAGTGTCATGGAAAAACAAACCGACTAATCTTGTTTTAGGTGTTTTGAGAGATGTGGATACTCACCATAAAAAGATCATTGGTGAGGTTATTCAACAGGTCATAGTCCGCTCGCCTGTAATGGATGGTGAATTTCGAGCATCCCATAAAGTCACGCTTGATTCGCCGCAGAATACGTATGAGAAAGGTTTTGACCTATCAGGCGGTACAACTCTAGCGGAAGGCTTAAAGGTTGCATCTACAGCGAAAATAGGCGGTCTTGTTTATGTACAGACATTAAGTCCATACGGCACACGTTTGGAAAATGGGTGGAGTCAGCAAGCGCCCAACGGTGTTTATGCCTTGTCTTACCAATCAGTTGCGAGTAAATACAAATGATGACCAATACCGAAGCATTACAAGCCATTCTTGCACGTGTTGGTACATTCACTGGAATGCCTAAGGCAAATATTCAGCTGGCCAATAATCCTTTGAAAGACGGTAAGACCTATGAACCACCGGAAAAAGAAATCTGGGCAAGGGTCACCGTAAGTAATGCAGGATCATTTATCACCGGTATTGGTGATAAACCATGTAAGCGCACAGTTGGTATTATCTTTATTCAACTATTTGCACCACTTCATTCTGGAACACTTGAATTATCTGAACTTGCAGATTTATGGGCATCACACCTAGAGTTTTACAAAGTAGGTGATTTAGAATTAAGAGAAGCAAGTATTATTGATGCAGGGCATTCGTCAGCGATTGGTGACCAGTCTGCTATGAGCTTTTATCAATACAATGTAAGTGTATCTTACCGGGTGAATTAGAATGGAAATGCTACCAGAAGAACTATATGAATATGCGTTGCATACATGTGATTATGGGGAATCGAGAAACCATAATTACAAATTCATTAAGGCCTTTGATAGTCATCAGGATGCACTTGATTATGTTTGTAATGTCCTAGGACTAAAAAAGAATCATGAAAATTATGAGTTTGAAATTACGAAGAGAATTAATACTGAAAAGGTTAGAGCTCTTTATGAAGGTGCTGACTACCTAAGATACAAAACCGAGCGACAAGAATTATTAAATCAAATTAAGCTACTTAGCTCTGATCCAAGCACGCTTGAGCATCTGCAAAGTAAAACCATAACAGAGCTTATGCGTATCTATTATGCAGGTTTTGATAATCATTGTGCTCAATGTGGTGGTGAGGTAAAAGTAGCGCCATTCAAATCAATATATCGAAGTAATGCTTCATAGAATTTAAGTGAACCACACCGCCTACATGGCGGTTTTTTTATACCTAAATTTTCCACATAGCATCCATTTGGGTGCTTTTTATGCATCAAAGGAGCGAATGCCATGTCCAAAGGCACTGATGTGGTTATCCACATTGCGAAAGAAGAAACACCGAATACATTACCGGCATTACCTGTTTGGCATACCTTGCGCCGTAATTCAGATTCACTGAAAAAGACAGTATCACTAACCCAATCAGATGAAATTGTTGATACACGATTCGAGCAAGGGTCGATTGCCACATCTGGTGAAGCGGTTGGTAATATTGAATACGATCTGTCAGCTCTAAGCCAAGACATGTTTTTTGAAGGCGTGGCAGGGAATCTTTTTGTTGATTCAGGCACACCATCCGTTTCGACATTGGAAATCGGTGGTGATACGCTACCAACCTATACAATTGTGAAGCACGATAAAAAGGTTGGGCTCATTCAGGTGTTCTCGGGTTGTCGTATTGGCGAACTGACTATTCAAGGTGATACTGAAGGCAAAATTACCGGAAGCGCAACCGTCAATGCCACAGGCTATTCAACACCATTAGCTACACCTGTTGTTTCACCACTGGCGCCAACAGAAACACCATTCATGTCATCAATCAATGTGAACACCTTTAAAATTAATGGTGCAAGTACTGCTGGAACTGCATGTGCTGAGTCATTCACCATTACGATCAACAACAACTTGACAGCGAAGCCCTGCTTAGGCAGTGAAAGTCTTATTCCTAATCGCTACACAGAAGGAAAGGTATTTATCACTTTGAATGTAACCCTAGCATTAACAGTGGCTTCAAAAGCATGGATTCCTTACGTTGAAACTCGTGAAACCATGACTGCGGAAATTGGTATTGAAGATACTCTCGGTAATGCTTATGGTTTCGACTTCACCAAGCTGGAACTAGACAATGATGGTCTTTCTGATACCAATGCTAACGATGATCACACCCTAAGCATGGAATTCCGTCACGTAAAAGAAGCACCGACAATCACACGCACCACAGCTTAAACATGGCCCCGAAAGGGGCTTTATTTTTAGGATAAAAAAATGGCTTTAAAAGTAGCAATTCAGAAAAGTAGAGAAGTAGCACTTTGGAAAGAATACAAAGATGTTGATGGTAATGTATTGGCTGAATTTAAAATTCGTGGTGATGGATACAAGCCTTTTCGTGTGGCCAATGAGCGAGCACAAAACCAAGTTGCCTCTAAAGGCTATAATGTTTCTACAGCAAATGCAGAAGATAAGCTGTATCACGAACTGCTTTTGGAAGCTGCGGCATGTCACCTGATTGCAGACTGGAAAGGCGTTGTATTTGTCGAAGATGGCAAAGAGATCGAGCCTCCTTGCACACCTGAAAATGCAACCAAGTTATTTAATATGGGCGATATTGGTTTGGCAATTTGGGTGTTCGTTAAAGCGAATGCGGAAAAAATTCAGATTGATGCAGATACTGCACAGGCCGAAATAATGGGAAAGTCATCAGGCTCTATCAGTGGCACACAGGGGATGGGGGACTAACCGACCACCAGAAGAAGATCCGTGACAAGCTTGGTCGCAAATTAGATGAAGCACCAGAGCATAGTTATACAGCCAACGTTATTTTATCTGCATATAACACGATTGCTAGATCTAGGAAATATGAGCAAAGTGTTTCGATGCCATTGGATGCGAATGCAATCAAAGCTTACCTTGAGATATATGATGCCCCGTGTGAGCTTTATATCTTTGTAGAATGTGTTTTTGCGCTGGATAATTTATTTATTGATGATGCAAGAAAGCGGATGAGTAAAAAATAAGCCACTTTCAGGAGGTTTCTTTTTATCCAGTAAATTAGTATCTTGTGAATACTTATAAGGGGGTATTCACTTGAAAAAATTATTAGCGGTTGGGGTTTTAGGGTTTGGATTGGTTTTGGGTGGGTGTGTATCACCAGCATATAATTATCAAGCAACACCTAAGCATATTAGTAAACCTCCAATAAATACGATCAATACCGCTTTTGTTGGGGATAAGATGCTTGAGCAAGGACTATTGATTGATAGAGATATGTTGCAAGTACCCGCAAACACAAAGCTTAACCTTGCATACACACTAACAGCTGGTTATTACTTAAAAACTGGTCAAAATGAAAAGGGAAATTATTACCAACCAGTCAATAATATCCCGAATGGGGGTATGGTTCAGAAAAACCCATTCGCCGACCCGTTTAAAGTCGTTATGCTTGGCATAGATGGAAAACTATGCGTTGTCACTGTATTTAATGCTAAAAGTTGCTCTAGTGAACATCAAGCAAAACAAACTGTCATAGGTATAGCTTCAGATAACTCATTCCAGCAAACTTTGATATATAGCGGCAAAGTTGGAAATAAAATAAATGTGGGCTATCGCGAATTCTCTAGCAACCTAGCGCGCCCAGCTTTTAATAATGATGTTGAATATGATTTAAATGAATCAAAAACTATTGGCTATAAGGGTGCATTGCTGGAAGTTATTGATGCGAATAATCAGAGCATTAGGTATAAAGTTTTAAAGAACTTCAACAAGGCTGACTAAGATGAAGAATATTATTTTAATGTGCTTTGTTGTTAGGCTCAGACAAGCATAAATCAACCAACTTCGGTGGATTTATTTTTTCCTATAAAATTAGTATCTTGTTCTCTGGATAAAAAGGGTGGATATGGATAATATAAAATCACCATTGAATGGTGATGAGTTGCTTAAAATTGACAACTATATCTTGGAGAATAAAGACGAGCTTATGTCTCTTGATTTTGAGGTGTATTCCAATCTAAAGAGTTTTCAATCTAAGGTTTCTGACTTTAATAAATATATAGTTGATTTAACAGTAAATGATAAAACAAGAGCATGGTTTTATTTGTTTTCTAATGCTAAAAAGGAACGAGAAGGTTTTAAAAAACAAAAAGTAACCCCTGAAGTAAATCCTAACTACAAGTTTACAGTGTCAGATCCTATAAATTCGAAACTAAGCGGTAAAAAAACCTTTGGTGGTATAGTTTTTCTGACTGCCATTATGTTTGTTTTTTATATGTTTTTCACTAAAGATAATGAGTACGATAAGTGTGTTGCTAGTGGAGTCCAGTATTACAAGGATATTGGCTCATATCCAATGCTTAGTTCTGAAAATATTTTAGCTAGCGAGAAAGCAAAAAATAACTGTAAGAGAAATAGTGGTGCTTTTGGAGAAAATCACTAAATGCTTAACAGGTTGCCAAATTCTCTTTAGGAATGTGGTAATGAGCTTAGGTAAATAAAACCGACCCAATAAGAGGTCGGTTTTTTATTGTCTGCAATGCGCCTTTAGGCGCTTTTTTATTGCCTAAAGGAAAGTGAAATGGCTCAAGAATCTGTACTGCGAATCGTCATTGATTCACGTAATGCTGAACGCAATGCACAAAATATAGCGCGAGAACTTCAAAGCATAGAACGCAATGGCGATCATGCATCACGATCTATGGACTCTATGTCTGTAGCGACCCGTCAATTAGTTGGCTACATGGGTGGGCTTGTAACTATTGGTGCTGCTATTAACAAGATGGACACCTACACAGGCCTTACCAATAAACTAAAACTGGTTACAGTTAATCAAAATGAACTAAATAAAGCCATGGGTGATACTTTTAAGATTGCCCAAAATACTGCACAAGCATGGGATAGCGTCGCTCAAATCTACCAGCGTTTTTCTGATAATGCGAAACGTTTAAATATTACACAAGCAGAAACCGCATCCCTAACCGAAACTGTAGCTAAGGCGATTTCAATTAGTGGTGGGTCTGCTGCCTCTGCTGAAGCTGCATTAATTCAATTTTCACAAGCCTTAGCTTCGAATGTATTACGTGGCGAAGAGCTGAATTCTGTTATGGAGCAAGCTCCCGGACTTGCTAAGGCTATTGCTCAAGGTATGGGTATTACTGTTGGTCAATTGCGCTCAGTGGCAGCTGAGGGGAAAATTACAGGTGATGTGCTTGTTGAGGCATTAGGTAAGGCCAAGGCTTCAGTGGATGATTTATTTTCTAAAACAGATTTTACGATCGCTCAATCATTCACCCAGCTTTCAAACGAAGTAACGAAATTTGTAGGTGAAGCAGGCAAGAGTAGTGGTGCTGCAAATGCGCTATCAGGTTCAATTAAAGTATTGGCAGAAAACCTTGAGTTGATTGCTAATGGTGCTTTCGTTATTGGTATTGGTTATGCAACCAAAGCAATAGCAGCTAAAACAGTCGCTATTTACAGCTCTATAGTAGCCACCACAGCAAGTATTGAAACTGAAAAGGTGTCGGCTGCTCAAGCCTTACGCTCAGCCTTAGCGGAAAAGACTGCGGCAGAGGCAGAATTGACACGTGCGCGAGATGCGGTAGTTTCAGCAGAAATGCAGGTTCAAGCAGATCGTAAGGTAATCGCATCTGAAATGCAGCGAATTGAATCAAGTTTGGCGCAGGTAGCTACCGAAAAACAATTGGAAATTCAGCGCTTAAAAAGCCAAATCAATGATCAGGGGCGAATTGCCACATCGACACGTATGGCCGAACTCCAGCAAGTCCAAGCATCAATGACGGCAGAACTAACAGTATTGGAGCGACAACTTGGAGCTACAACAGTTGCATCTTCAGCCCAATTTGTTGCAGCACGAGAAGCTCAGGTTGTAGCGACTGGAAATTTAGCAGCCACGACAGAAGTAGCAACATTAGCACAAGCGCAAAACAATGCGGTGCAAAGAGCGGGCTTGTTAACGAGCACCAGCTTGGTCGGTGCTCTTGGCGGACCTTTGGGTTTGGGTATAACTGTGGCAGCTCTTGCTGCGACCTATTTAATGTTCAAAGATAGCAGCGATGATGTAAATGATAGCCTTTCAAGTCAAATTGAGGTTGTTTCAGAGTTGGCTCAAAAGTATCAGGAATTAACACTGGCTAAATTGATCAGTGAACAAGATATGCTTGAGAAAAAGCTCAAAAATTCTGAGTCTCAATCTAATAAAGCTATTGCATCATTAATGGGTATAGCTACCGCAACTGAACATTCAACTGATAAGCAAAAAAAGCAATCAGAGGAAATGAACAGAATTGCTACCGGTCTTAGAGATGGGGCCATCACTACCGGTAAGGCATTAATCCAAATGCGCGAGAGCGGTTTTACTGAAGATCAAATTAAAAAAGCATCTGCATTTTTTGAGGAGTTTGATAAGGGTAAAGCAGGAGCTAATGAGGCTGGTCGTCAGATTGACTATGTATCCCAACAAACAGGTATTTATGGCGACAAGTTAGACACATCTACCAAAAAGATTGCTGACCAAAAGGTGATAGTTAATGCCCTATCGGGTGACTATAAAAATCTATCCGATGAAATGAGTAAAACCATTGACTGGTTGTTGCAACAGGATGGTGCCTTAAATGCCACTACGGAACAGCAAAAAAAGGTCACTGATGCTGTTGATGCTTGGAAAAAAGGAACTATTGATGCAACAAGTGTTGCAAAGATTTTTAAAGCTAACCTTCTTATCGATTCAAGTTTGCTTTCCGGTCTGGATGGCCTTGCCACCAAAACAGATAAGGCAAAAAAAGAACTCAACATTGCAAATAGCGAATTAAAGCAGGTTCAGGCTAATGGGCCAAAAGCGAAGCAAGGTTTTTCTGATGCAGCGCAAGGTGCTAAGGATGCAAAAGGCGAAGTTGATAAGCTTAACGAAAAATTAAAGGACTTTAATAAAACCCTTTATGACCGTGACTTTGATGCTAATTTTAAAAAAATGGCATTAGAGCGCACAAAGCTTTCAGAGAAACAAATTCAAGCCGTAATGGAAGTAACTCAAGAGTTGCGTAAGAAAGGGGTTGCACTTGATTCGGATGCTGCAAAACAACTTTATGCTGAAACATTACGAATAACCAAAATAGAGGAGCAAGGCAATAAAATAATTGATGCCAGAAATGAAGCCGAAAAGAAAATTACCAAGGAGAAAGAAAAACAATATCAGTACAGTAATAGTGAACTTAAGATGCTGCAAAATGTTGCTAGCTTATCCGCTAAGCATGATTTAGATGGGATTGGTGCTAAGTACGGTATTCCTAAAAACTACCTTGCTGGATTAATGGCTCAAGAGTCGGGCGGCAATCCAAATGCTGTTAGTACGACCGGTGCTATTGGTTATTACCAAACTACCAGTGATTATCGTAAAGATAATGGAATTAGTGTTGCTGACTCTAAAAACCTTCCTGTAATTGCTGAGGTGGTGGCAAAAAATCTAGCTAAAGCATATAAGGAACTTGGAAGCTGGGAGGCTGCGATTCGCTCGCATAATGCAGGTCTTTCAGGTTCTGCACAGTTTGCGAAAAGCGGCAAGGTTAAAGGTGGTGCTGCACGAAACAAGGAGGTTGCCAACTTTGCACCATCGGTAAACAAGTGGATTGTTGGTCTTGGTGGCTCTGGTTTAAAAAACAAAGGGGCAGCGGATGCAATTGATGACCTTAAGCAATATTTCGAATTTTTGGAGGAGCAAGCCAAGCTAAGAAAATCACTTGAGCTTAATGTTGCAAATGAAGTAACCAAAATCCGCGAAAATCTTAAAGATAAACTTGAGGAGATTGATAAAGCTGGTTTCTCAAGTGAACGCACCAAGGAGCTTAAAGCTGAATACCAAGCGCGTGCTGATAACGATATTGCAATCGCGCAATATGCCTTAAAAACCAAGCTTAATGATTATGAATCTTTCAGAAAGTCTGAAGAGGAACTTTTAAAAGAGAGTTTCGATCAGAAAAAGTTTTATGCAGCGCGTGATTTGGAGTTGTCGAAAGAAGATCGGGAAAAAGCTGTTGCATTACTTGAGAGCCAATATCAACAAGAACTCGCTTTAGTTAAGTTGGCAAAAGAGCAGCGTATGTTCCAGATGCGGGAACAATTCTTATCTGAAACTGCAGCAATGGAGGAGCGTTATCGAATTGAACATTTGCGACTTGTTGAGACTAATAATCTTGAAGAGCGTAATTTTAAACAGCAAATGCTTCGACTTCAAAAACAGGAGGAAGTTAGAAACCGTTTAAATGGTGCAGTTCAGAGCTGGGGTCAAACTGAAGCTGAAATGAATGGCACAGGTGACCAATGGCAATTAGAGCAGACACGATTCAGCCGTTATGGTCAATCCCAAGAATTATTTGATTCTCAGATGTCTAATCTTGATCAACAAGAGCAAGATCCGACAGCCGATCTAAATGAAATTGCATTGCTTCGGGAACAAGCATGGTTTGCCCATCATGATAGATTGAAGAAAATCGAAACTGATTACCAAGTCTCATCAATGCAGCTTCAGCTCAGCTATGGTGAACAAATGGCATCCAGTATGACAACAATGATGGGAGCTATTTTTGGTGAAAAATCTAGGGCCTATGCCGCAGCCTTTGCAATTGAAAAAGGCTTTGCTGTAGCGCAAGCTGCTTTAGCCATGGGGCAGAACATTGCTGAAGCCTCAAAAGCAGGATTTCCTTATAACATTCCGCTAATTGCCGGTGCTATGGCTCAGGGTGCTCAGATTGCTTCAATTATCAGCTCGGTTGCCGCACCTACTGGCTACGCAACTGGCGGTTTGATACGTGGCCCCGGAACAGGAACAAGCGACAGCATCCCGATCATGGCTTCAGATAAAGAATTTATGATTCGTGCTGCATCTGTAAGAAAAATTGGTGCTGAAAATCTTGATTACATCAATAAGTATGGTGAGTTGCCACAGAATACTAAACGAGTTGGTATGGGAGCACTTGATGCGATTAATAACAGTGGAACCATTCAGGCTGAGAAGCAGGCACAGGCTAATGCGAAGGTTTATGCTCAAGCAGCCCCAAACGTTAACTTGAACCCTAACTTTGTGATTGTAGATGAGCGCCAAAGTTTAGGCGACTACCTATATGGTCCAGATGGCAAGAAAGCCTTTGTGAAGTTCTTTAAACAGAATCGCAGAGAGTTAGGATTTGCATAAGCCCACTTCGGTGGGTTTTCTTATATCAATTTTAGGAATTTAAAAGTGAAAATATTGATTGCTTTAGGTGTCGGCATTGCGCTTGGGTTTGCTTTTAAAAAGTCCGAGAAAATCAAAGGGCCTAATTTTGT
>NZ_NEGL01000005.1:0-267090 GCF_002135425.1 Acinetobacter sp. ANC 4654 | reverse complement strand
CAGTAGTTACTACTGTAACTGGCGTAGAAATGTTCCGTAAATTGCTTGACGAAGGTCGTGCTGGCGAGAACTGTGGTGTTCTTCTACGTGGTACTAAGCGTGAAGACGTTCAACGTGGTCAAGTACTTGCTAAACCAGGTACAATCAAACCGCACACTAAATTCGACGCAGAAGTATACGTACTTTCTAAAGAAGAGGGTGGTCGTCATACACCATTCCTTAACGGTTACCGTCCACAATTCTATTTCCGTACAACTGACGTAACTGGCGCAATCCAATTACAAGAAGGCGTGGAAATGGTTATGCCTGGTGACAACGTAGAAATGTCAGTAGAACTCATTCACCCAATCGCAATGGACCCAGGTCTACGTTTTGCGATTCGTGAAGGTGGTCGTACAGTTGGTGCTGGTGTTGTTGCGAAAGTAACTCTATAATCGCTTTATAGTATAAGAAAGCGCTCCTTTGGGGCGCTTTTTTTATTGCCTTAAAATTATAAACGTAATCATTGTCTAACAATTTATTCTCAAGCTGTCCTTAGGTGATATTTCTCTGACCTGATCTGCCCTTATTCTCTCAATTTAAACTCGTATGATGAATCAAGAGCGGTAATAAAAAGAAGATTAGGAGTAATAGGCATGAATGCTAAAGTAAATATTTCAAATCGTGCGGGTGCAAGTTTTCCTGTTCGTCGCATGGATTTTGAGTTTGGTGAAGTGGCACGTTATTGGGCAGGGGATGATGCGGGACTGACCCATTTTATGACTGCATTATCTGCTTTGTTTCCTGAAGGTGAACAGTTTTTTGTTGATAGTACACGTGCGGTACGTAAAAATCCAAAACTCAGTGATCCTGATTTACAGAGGGAAATTAGTGCTTTTATTGGTCAAGAGGCCATGCATTCTAAAGAGCATTTGGCTTTTAATTCTTCTGCCCAAGCATATGGTTATGATGTGAGAACCATGGAAAATCAGACAGCAAAAGTCATTAAGACAGGCACAAAAATCGTTACTCAATTACTGAAACCCTTTGGTTTTAGCAAGGAAATGATTGATTTAACAGGGACGTGTGCTTTAGAGCATTTTACCGCAGTCATTGCTGCTGAATTATTACAAAATGAAGATATTCAGGCCATCTTTAATAATAAAACCATGTATCAGTTATGGATGTGGCATGCAATTGAAGAGAATGAACATAAAGCGGTTGTATTTGATGTTTATACAGCAATGTATGGACGTGGTCTGAAAGCATATAGCATGCGTGCAATAGCAATGATTCTTGCTATGAGCCTTATTTTTATAACGCAATCTTATTTTACCGCTCAATTAATGAAAACTGACCAAAAATTGACATGGAAAGACAGTAAATATATGTTGAAATTTATGTATGGTCGTAAAGGTTTTATCACTCGCCAAATTCCTGAGTTGTTAGATTTTTTCCGCCCTAATTTCCATCCAAATGATAGCGATACATATCAGTTGTTGGCAGATTGGAAATTAAAATTGGGATTCTGATTCAAGTTTTAATATTGAAAAGGGCAAACAAAATTGCCCTTTTTTTGTATTTGTGTTGTGAGCTGATGCTTTATAATATAAACGACTGAATTAAAAAGTTGTTTCTATACATGATACGTTCAATGCATACCTCTGATCTCGCGGCAGTGACCGCAATTGAACAACTGGTTCAAACCCATCCTTGGAAGGAACAACAATTTAAAGAGTCGATAGATTCTTATCACAGTACTGTGATTGAACAGCAAGGGCAGGTGCTTGGTTTTTGTATCTTACAACCCGTGTTAGATGAAGCAAATCTTTTGTTGATGGCTGTTCATCCGAGTCAACAAGGCAAAGGATTGGGTTATCAATTACTTGAAGCTTCGATTGCGCAATTGAAAAATGATCCGCTGCAAATTTTTTTAGAGGTGCGAGAAAGTAACCAAGCGGCGATCGCGCTGTATGAGAAATCAGGTTTTCATCAAATTGATTTACGTAAAAATTATTATCCTGCCCCTAATGGTACGCGTGAGCATGCCATTATTATGGTCAAATCATGCAGTGATGATTTTTCACAACTGTTTAAATAATAAAGAAACGGTTATTTAATAATTGGGTTATTCCATCCAGAGGGCAATGTCGTCATGAGTGAGTTTCCCAATTGTTGAATTTCTTCTGGATTTAGCATGCGATTTAAACGTCGCCATTGCCCATCAATCAATAATTCTAAAGGCACATATTGCGATTTATAATTCATTTTATCGGAATGAGGGACCCAATAGCCTAAATAGACATAGGGTAAGTTTAAGGCTTTGGCATATTCAATTTGTTTAAGTACGGCAAAGACACCTAAAGATCGACGATTTTCATTTGGATCAAAAAAAGTATAAACCGCGGAAATACCATCATCTAGAGTGTCGCAGCTAGATACACTAATTAATTGATCATCTTTCCAAAATTCTAGAAAAAAACTGTCTGTGCAGCTATGCACTAAAAATTTTTCAAATTGATCTAGACTGGGTGGAAACATATCGCCATCTGCATGGCGTTCATTAATATAGCGTTCATATAAGTTGTAATGAATTTCGGAGGCATCGGCAGCACGTGTGATTTTAACCGTGAGGTCTTGGTTGCGCTTCCATGCCTTTTTTTGCGAACTATTCATTTGAAATTCAGTTACAGGTACACGACAAGATAAACACTGTCGACATAAGTGGCATTCAGGACGATAGACAAAATCACCACTGCGACGAAAGCCAGTGCGTGATAATTCAGACAGCGTGACCACGTCAATCCGATGTGCAGGATCTAAAAAAACCATCCGTGCAGACTTATTTTCTAAGTAGCTACAGCTGTGGGGTGGGGTAATATAATACTGTAAATCATTTAATCGGGACTTTGGGTGATACGAATTCATAGCAAGATCCCTCTATTATTGTCATTCAATTAATCGTGCTTGCTGCACTATTGTTTTACTTGAAAATACACCTTCTTGATATCTTTTCCAATCGATAGGGGGTTGTTTAACAACATCTTGTAACGAATTAAGGTACGCTTGGCGAGAAAGTGTACAAGCACCCAAGCTTAAAAGGTGATCATTCACCAATTGGCAGTCAATCCAAGGCAGGTGATTTTCCTGACCAATGCGCATTAACGTGTAAAAAGCCATTTTTGAAACATCGGTTTGGGTGCTAAACATAGACTCGCCAAAACAGCCATGTCCAATGGTAACGCCATATAACCCCCCAACGATTCTATTTTCATCCCATACTTCAATACTATAGCCATAACCTGCATCAAAGAGTTGGCAATAACCTTCAATAATATCTTCAGAAATCCAAGTATCTTCAGAATAGCTGCGTGGCAGTGAACAGGAGCGAACCACGTGTTCAAAAGCATGGTTGATCGTGATTTTATAATCAAACTTTTTCATATTACGGACTAAAGACTTACTCGGATGATAATCTTGAGGGCGAATAATGCAACGCGGTTCAGGACACCACCAGCAAATTGGCTCATCTTCAGAAAACCATGGGAACAAACCATGCGTATAGGCTTCAAATAAGGTTGCAGGGGAGAGGTCGGCACCTATGCAAATTAGTCCCTGTCCATCGGGATCAGACTCAATCGGGTCTGGAAAAATAAATTCTGATGGTGCTAAGGTATGCATAAAATTTAGCCTGAGTGAAAAATGAATGTGCGGTAAAAGGTGTTGTGATTTTTATCATATAAAAAAACCGCCCAGAGAGGACGGTTTTTGTTGCATTGAATTGATTTATTTCAATCAGTCAGCCAAAGCATCGAGATATTTTTCTGCATCCAGTGCAGCCATACAACCTGAACCTGCTGAAGTAATGGCTTGACGATAAACACTATCTGCGATGTCACCTGCTGCAAATACCCCAGCAACAGAAGCTGCGGTTGCATTACCAGATGTACCACTTTGCACTTGAATATAACCATCACGCAAGTTCAATTGACCTTCAAACATGCTGCTATTTGGTTTATGGCCAATGGCTACAAATAAGCCTTGAACATCTATATCTTGGGTCGTGTTATCTGTGGTTGACTGCAAACGAACTGCGGTTACGCCCGTTTTATCACCCAAAACTTCATCGACTTGGTTATTCCAAAGAATGCTGATTTTGCCTTCTTTGACTTTTTCAAATAAATGATCTTGTAGGATTTTTTCTGAACGTAAAGAGTCACGGCGGTGAACGAGCGTCACGTGCGCTGCAATATTGGATAAATAGAGCGCTTCTTCAACCGCAGTATTACCACCACCGACAACCATAACTTTTTGGTTTTTATAGAAGAAACCATCGCAGGTTGCACATGCGCTTACGCCTTGACCCATGAACTTAGCTTCAGATTCCAGACCCAAGTATTGTGCTGTAGCACCTGTTGCAATAATCAGGGCATCACAGGTGAACTCTTCCATATCGCCTTTTAGAACGAATGGACGAACGCTTAAATCAACTTCGTTGATGTGGTCATAGATAATCTCTGTGCCAAACCGTTCGGCATGTGCTTGCATACGTTCCATGAGTGCTGGACCTGTTAAACCTTCTGGGTCGCCTGGCCAGTTGTCAACTTCAGTTGTCGTGGTCAATTGTCCACCCAGCTGTATGCCTGCAATGAGCGTTGGCTTTAAGTTGGCACGTGCAGCATAGACTGCTGCGCTATAACCCGCAGGGCCTGAACCTAGAATAATCAAACGTGAGTGACGAGCGCTCATTCGTGGCATCCTTTTTTTATTTAGAAATTTGTGGAATTATACGTGAAACTCGATAGCAGTTGTGGACGTTCAATGTCGATATTATTGATCATTGAAATCGATTTGAGCTATATACAAGAAGAGCGCGGTACTAGATACTTAATTCATAAGATTTGTTAACAACAGCCTCTACATAATATTGCATCTTTTTTCTTGGAACAGGTGCATAATATCGAGTTTAATTGTGAAACTATTTTGTCTTAGTTTCTTACAAAAACATGAATGAAAAATTGGTTACAGGACAGTATATGACTGCGGTGTCGAGTGTTTATGCACAGCGCTTAATAATGACATTATTTTTAGTCTCATTTGGAATTTATTTATTCCTAGCAACAGTGACTTACACGCCTTTTGATCCGGGCTGGATGCATATTTCCAGTGATACTCAACAGGTGTCAAATGCCAGTGGTGTCGCAGGCGCATGGATAGCAGATTTATTGTTTGGTTTTTTAGGTTGGGCAAGCTTACTTATTCCCATCTTTTTATTCGTTGAAGCCATTCAAGTCTGGTGGCCCTACAGTTTTTTAAATAAACCATTTCGCTATGCAGCGCAATTTTTTATTTTATTGGCAACATCGAGTTTATTATATTTGTATTGGCAAGTTCCTGCCGATACTTTGGATAATTCATCGGGCGGGATTATTGGTTATGAATTGGGTGAAAGTCTTTCACAGATTTTAACCATTTATGGTGCAACCATTTTTCTGGTGGTCTTTTGGTTTGTGCTTTTTACTCTCGCATTTGGGGTGAAGTGGAATAAAACATGGGCAACACTCAAGGCAACGCCTGCGTATTTACAAGATTTATTTTATAAAAATGTGCCTGAAACGGAATCTGCATTTGATCGTACAACCCCTGAAGTGAAAAAATCAGTGGCAAGTACTCAAGCAAAAGTTGCAGTAGAAAACAGCACAGCTGTACCAGAACATCATGACGTGAAAATCGTATCCTCTATGGTGCGAGATCAGGCTGCGGAGCGCTTGTTTGATGATATGGTTGAAAAAGAACAGCATGCTCAGCAACAGCTTATTATTGATGATGAAGAAGATGAAGAAGAATTCAACCAAGTTTTAGAAAAAGCCCATCGTTTAGAACAAAAGACTCAACGTGTTGTACCGACGGGTGAAGTTTGGCGTGCATTAAATTCAGATGAAAACCAAACACATAAACAAGATATTGATGCGTTGTTAAAAGCAGCAGCAGAAGAATCTGAACAGCATACCCCGAATGAACATTTTAAAGCGGTTGTGCATGATGAGCCTGCATCAACTGTCGCATCTGATACTAAGCAAAATTTAGATTGGGATGATGATGAAATCTTTGATGAATTGCTTGCAGCAGTGCCAAGTGGAAAAACGGCAACAGATGTTCACACACCTTTTAATCCTGTAGCGGTTGAATCTGCACCATCAATGACCACAGAAAAGATTGTACTGGCATCATCAACAATCGCAGCTTCGCCTTTATTGCATACAACACCTAAAAATACAGCATTAGACGATGAATTTGACGAACTAGATGATTTGTTGGTTGATGATTTATTAATTGAGGATAAAGAACCAGCCGCTCCAGTACGTACAAGCAGTAGTTACGCCCAGTCATCTGCATTTGTACGTGCAGAAATTAATACTCAACCACCACCAACGATTATTTCAGAAGATGAAAAAGCGTTAATTTCCTCCAATAAAGATGTGTTTCGTGAAGTTTGGCAAGAGACAGCGGGTAAACCTGTTGAAGATGACTTCGATTTTGATGCACCGTTAACCGATGCATCAGGTCGTCCAATGTCATTAGCGATGCAAGTGGCTGCACGTCGTAAAGATTTGTCACCACTTCCG
Source organism: Acinetobacter sp. ANC 4654 (assembly GCF_002135425.1). Taxonomy (NCBI): domain Bacteria; kingdom Pseudomonadati; phylum Pseudomonadota; class Gammaproteobacteria; order Moraxellales; family Moraxellaceae; genus Acinetobacter; species Acinetobacter sp. ANC 4654. The sequence goes on along the minus strand of NZ_NEGL01000005.1, from coordinate 260,485 downwards.
GGACTTGATTTACTAGATAAAGTCGATCCAAATAAAAAAGTGAACTTCACTGCCGAACAATTGGCGCGTTTATCTGAACTTTTAGAGATTAAACTGCAAGAGTTTAATGTCAAAGCCAAGGTGATAGAAGCACAGCCGGGACCCGTGGTGACTCGGTTTGAGCTGGATTTAGCACCGGGTGTTAAAGCCTCTAAAGTCACCAATATTTCACGTGACCTTGCGCGTTCAATGTCGATGGCATCTGTACGTGTGGTTGAAGTCATTCCGGGTAAACCGTATATCGGAATTGAAGTGCCGAATAGCACACGTGAAATGGTGCGTTTGATCGAGTTGTTGACCATTCCTGCTTTTACCGACCCCAATAGCATTCTTTCGATGGCAATGGGGAAAGATATTTCGGGTAATCCAGTCATTGCTGACTTAGGTAAAGCGCCGCATATGCTGGTTGCAGGTACAACGGGTTCAGGTAAATCGGTGGCAGTGAACTCGATGATTTTATCGATGTTGTTGAAATATACGCCGAATGAATTGCGTTTAATTTTGATTGACCCGAAACAGTTAGAACTTGCCAACTATAACGATATTCCACATTTGCTCACCCCTGTGGTCACGGACATGAAAGATGCCGTCAATGCTTTGAACTGGTGTGTCAATGAAATGGAACGTCGCTATAAGCTGATGTCTTACTTAAAAATTCGTAAACTTGCAGATTACAATCGTAAGGTAGAAGAGGCGATTGCCAATGGTGAAGATCTTATTGATCCAACGTGGAAAGCGAGTGACTCAGTTGTAGGAGAGCGTGCGCCGCGTTTAACGCCTTTACCTTCTATCGTGATTGTGGCCGATGAGTTTGCTGACATGATTATGCAGGTAGGTAAAAAGGCTGAAGAAATGATTACCCGTTTGGCGCAAAAATCTCGTGCTGCGGGAATTCACTTATTGCTTGCTACACAGCGTCCATCAGTGGATGTGATTACTGGTTTGATTAAAGCCAATATTCCAACTCGTGTGGCTTTACGGGTAAACAGTAAAATTGACTCGCGTACCATTTTAGATGCGGGTGGTGCAGAAGACCTGCTCGGTCATGGTGATATGCTGTTTCTTGGGCCGGGTAAAATTGAGCCTGAGCGTGTGCATGGGGCATTTATTTCAGATGATGAAGTGAACAACATCTGTGATGCATGGCGTGAACGTGCTGCGCCAAACTATGTCGATGAAATTTTGACACCCTACGATGAAGAACCCACTTCACGTGGTTTTGAAGATGGCGATGGCGGTTCGGAACGTGATGCCTTATATGATCAATGCGTATCCTTTGTTTTAGAAACGCGTAAGGCTTCAACCTCATCACTACAACGTAAGTTTAGTTTAGGTTATAACCGTGCTGCACGTATCATTGACCAAATGGAAGAAAATGGCATCGTTAGCGGCATGGGTGCAAATGGTAAACGTGAAATTTTAGTCTAAATTTTCATCCTGAGTTTAGGGTCTGCTTATGCAGGCCTTTTTCTTGAAATTTAAAAATATACAGTAAAAATTAAATCAAGATGAATGGAAAATGAGAGACGTTATTGCAGTCATCAATATTGACTCAATAATTGAGGAGAAAGTTAGTAATGAATGTTGCAGTGGCTTTATTTCCATTAATTATTTTAATTGCAATGGGGTATATTTTTAAACGAACTCAGTTTTTAACCGATGAATTTTGGCGTGGTGCTGAAAAACTCAATTATTTGATTCTGTTTCCCGTATTACTTTTTAATAATCTTGCTTATGTGAAGTTTGAATGGTTAACGCTGACCCAAGTGTTATTGGCACTCGTGATCATTATTCTCAGTAGCTGTTTGATTTTATGGATGGCGAGGGCATTTTTTCATATTCCAGTAGCACGTTTTGGTGTGTATGTACAAAGCCAGATCCGCTTTAATACTTATATTGGCTTATCCATTATGTCCTTGTTGTTTGGTGCTCAGGGCATGCAAATGTTTGCCATGATGATTGCTTTGGCGATTCCTTTGGTGAATGTAATTTCGGTGTTGGCTTTTTCACAAGGACAGGGGCTAAAACCGCGGCAGATTTTATTTTCTGTGATCAAAAATCCATTAATTTTAGGCTGTGTAGTGGGTATTGTTTTTAACTTACTACAACTGTCTTTATTTTCAGGGTTGGAGCAATTGCTTAAATTTTTAGCCAGTATGAGTTTACCTTTGGGGTTGATTTCTGTTGGTGCTGCTTTACAGTTTGCTCAGCTTAAATATGATTATATGCGACTATTATTGAATACTTTGGGGCGTTTAATCGTGGTGCCATGTTTGGCTTATTTTATTTGTTCTATGCTGAATTTAAGTGATTTTGAAACGATTATTTTAGTGGTTTTCTGTTCTTTGCCGACGGCATCTGCGGCTTATATTTTAACGCGCTATTTTAACGGAGATAGTCAACTGATGGCGGGGGTGATTAGTTTGCAAACCTTATGCTTTGCATTTACCTTTCCCGTGTTGATGATCTTGCTGACTTAAGGTGATGCTTAGATTCCAGCATAAAAAAAGCCCATCTATTTTATTAAAATAGATGGGCTTTTTTTTATTTTCGAAATGTGCTTTTTAAAATTATGCAAATTTTGCAAGAACTTCTAAAAATTCATCTCGTTGACGAGGATATTCTGCAATTACATCATGAATGCGTTGGCCTTCAGGATTAGTAGCATTGACATCACGGCCATCAGCCACGAATTGAGTCAATAAGCGCTCGTAGTCATTTGGACGCATATGTTTGAATGCGTGGTAGAGCACGTGAAAATCACCATTCACGTTTGCAGGAGGAAGCTGAGTTAAATAGGCAAATACACGCTCGTCTGACCATTCTTCGTTGAACGTTGCTGGCTGAGATAATGCCATCGCAATCTCCTTGGTATGAATAAAATAAAAAGGCAAAATATGCGGCAGATTGAGGAAAGTAGCACTTTCTTCTGCCAACTTGAAGCCTAGCTTCTCATATTTTGCCTTGATTCAATTTGCTTGACTAATCAGAATTCAGATTATCGCTCTTCAGGCAAATTGATATTCATTTCTAGCATTTCGATATTTGCTTCAGAACGAACAGACATTTGAATATGTTGTTCATCTACACCGCGAACATAACGATTGACCACTTGCATGATTTCTTTTTTCATTTGGTCAATTTTATCTTGGCTTAAGCGTTTACCTAAACCTTGTTCTGAGGCAACAATTACTTTTAAGCGATCCTTAGCAGTTTGAGCGCTTGAAGGTTTATCATCGTTGCTGAATAATTTACTCCAGAATCCTGCCATCTCTTACGCTCCAAATAATCTTGCTAACCAACCCTTAGGTTTGACTTCAATATGACGGTAAGGGCGTTCTTCACCTAAGAAACGCGCGACTAAGTCATCATATGACTGACCCGCGGGAGTTTCTTGAAACAAAATAACAGGTTTTCCTTCGTTAGAGGCTTGTAGCACAATCTCACATTCAGGAATTACGCCAAGTGTAGGCACGCGTAAAATATCTTTAGAAATATCATCAATGGTTAACATTTCTTGTTTATCAGCACGTTCTGGATTGAATCGTGTAATACACAAATGCTTACGGATACGCCCTTCGTTTTGTTCCACTTTCTTGGTTTTGCTATCTAGCATACCAATAATTCGGTCAGAGTCACGGACTGAAGAAATTTCAGGGTTCGTCACAATGATGGCTTCATCAGCATGATACATCGCCAGAATTGCACCGCGTTCAATGCCCGCTGGTGAATCACAAATAATGTAGTCAAACTCTTGTGAAAGTTCATCCATCACCCGTGCAACACCTTCATCGGTCAAGGCATCTTTATCACGGGTCTGTGATGCAGGCAAAATGTATAAATTTTCAATATCTTTATCGCGAATAAGGGCTTGTTGAAGTCGAGCTTCATTATTTAATACATTCACAAAATCATAAACAACGCGACGTTCACAACCCATAATTAAGTCGAGGTTACGTAAACCCACGTCAAAATCGATCACAACAGTTTTGTGACCACGAAGGGCTAAACCTGTTGCAAAAGATGCACTAGTCGTAGTTTTACCTACACCACCTTTGCCTGATGTTACGACAACAATTTTCGCCACCGAATCCACTCCTGTTATGGTTCAAATCCCCTTTTTGATATGGGGCTTATGGTGTTTATTTATACATTAAAATTCTAGAACTTCAAATGCAAGCTCTTGCTGGTCATTCAGGTGAATATGCACAGATTTTTTTAAGACATGCTGAGGGATGTCATCTGCTACACAATATGTACCTGCAATAGAGACCAATTCTGCTTCTAGGGAGTGGCAGAAAATGCGTGCTGCATTGTTCCCGCCTGCGCCGGCAATGACTCTACCACGGACGCTGCCATAAATATGTATATTTCCTGAGGCAATTACTTCAGAACCACTATTAATACCTGCATTAAGAATGATATCGCCATGATCTTGCACCAGACATTGACCTGTGCGTAAAATTTCATCGTGATAAGAGGTCACATGATTAACGATACGGGACGGTTTTGGCTCTTCTTTTACAGGCGTGGCTGTTTGCTCAGCAGAATGTTCAGATTTGACCTCAACCACTTGCTCTTTAGTGGCCTTAATACGCTGCAAGGATTTATTGTCTGCGGGTAGAACAGGGAATTGAATCGCATGTGCTTCATCGGTCAGTAGGCCATCAATTACGCCCATAGGTTGTAAATCGAGACTGATCAACAACTGAATAAGCGCAATCAGTTCTTGTTCGACTGTACTGTCAATAATGACCAGAGTGCCGTGAGAGGCAGTCTCTTGAAGCATTTGAGTCAATTGCTGGCGGATTGCATGGTGATCATTGGTGTCAAAAGTTAATCGGGTAAAATTAACCATTCTGCCTGTAATCCGTATATCAGCCATAATTATTCCTTAAGACTTCTGACTCATTCATTTTATGTCGAAGTAATGTTGTAAATAGAGCAAATCCTAGAACAAATTGAATGTTTTCTCTAGCTGTGTTTTCAATATTTTTATCTCATGATCATTCTTTAACTTGATCTTGTTGTTGCATCTGGATCAGCCATTGTTTGACTGCGACTTGCTTACGGATTGCCGCCAGACTTTCAAAAACTGCGGACTCGACCAGTTTTTCCAAATGTGGATTATCTTCAATTTCAAGTGTGCTGATTTTGTTCGCAATATAGTGATAAATATTGGACTCAGTTGTTTGAGCGTTTTCTTTCTGAGCAACATTGGGCGTGAAAGGATCAATCAAGCCCTGTGTGATATTTTCCCCCAAGCGTTGTCCAATACTTTGAATTTGCTGTTCAATGCGACTACCGACCAAAGGAATGAGTCGAAGCAGTTGAGTGAGTTCAGGTGTGTCTTCAATTGCTTGGTTGACAATGCTCCCGACATTTTTAGCAATCACATGACGTTGCGCTTGTAATTCCGTGCTCAGGGCATCCTGCAAAATATCGGCAAGGGCAGTGGCAAATAACACACGGTGATGTTCGACCAAATCATGAATGATGACTTTATGGCTTGAACTGGTTTGTAGTTCGTGTTTAATGCCATCAAGAACATTAATCACAATTCGATCCGAGAGTTCTTCCATCACCACGTTGTAATAAAACTGACCCTTAAGCTGTAGTGATCTGGGTACGATTTTATAGCCCATTTCATGTAAACGATAGGCAATGATGCCAGCACGGAATAAACGTAAAAAGCGCAGATACGGAATAATGGCGAGAACTTCATACCAATGAATGAAAGGAAAGAAAAACCAGCGCTGATGATGGCGCTGTACAATCGCAATGCCCCAACGAATGAGCAACTCGGCAATCAGGAATACGATAAACCAAGCTTCTGTGCTGATGACCCAAGGGTGTAAATGTGTACGATAAAAGTTCAGTACATCAATTAAATGAATGCTTTGGAAAAACCAAATGCCGATATTACTCATTAGGAACAGATTGGCACATAAGCAGAACAGATTGAAAATAATAATAAACACCATAAAGATGTCGTAAATCAGAAATAGTTTGAAGGACAGACTATTTGGATCTAGATGGTGATATTTAGACTTGGTTTTCATATTGTTCTGCATCATAGATTAAGGCTTTGCCAATTTAGGCTTGGGTGGTTTGATATTGCTGTTTCATGTGTTCAATTAGCTGATCTTTTTCAGTCCATAATTCATCGACCCAGTGTTGAAAGCGTTCACGGTAGGCAGCATCATCTTCATAATTACCTGCTAATACCCAAGGGGGAATGTTGATTTTACGCAGATTGACTGCAATACGATTGACATCGCCTAACCAAAAATCACCATAACCGGGTGCGCCATCAGGATAAACAATTGTCATATCAACCAGAGCATCAATTTTGTCACCCAAAATATTTAAAGCTAAAGCTAAGCCGCCTGCTTTGGCTTTAAGTAGATGTTTATACGGTGATTGCTGCTTGGCATGTTTTTCTGGGGTAAAACGTGTACCTTCTAAATAATTCAGTAAGGTAAAAGGTTGACTGAGTAATTGTTCACAGGCTTTGCGTGATTCTTCCAGATCGCGTGTTTTAAGTTCGGGATTGGCTGCAATCTGTTCTTTGGAATGACGTTTCATCATTGGGAAGCCTAAAATTTTAAAGGCGGGTCCAATGAACGGAATAAAGATCAGTTCCCACTTGGTAAAGAAACGTGTCAGTGGCATACGCGTTAAGCCAAAATATTGATTGACTGTGGTATCGACCCAACTTTGATGATTACAGGTCATCAGGTAACGCCCTTGCATGCTCAGCTCTAAATCATCATCAATGCTAATGTCCCATTTCAAATGGGGTAACACATGATCAATTAGCCAATTGTTGACACTTAACCAACTGTTGGTAATTTGAATATTGGTTTCATCAACTTTACGCGATTTTTTGACGAATTTTGTTAGGCCGAGTGCAAGAACAGGCGGGCCATGAAAAAAGGTACTTCCTGTAATGACCGATCCAACAGTTAGTCCTCGAGATATTTTTTTTAATAGAGGTTGTTTCTTAATTTGCGATGACATATAAAACAGTCCTAAAATAAAGTCGCTTAATCTTTTTTTCATCTTTTAATATAATTGTAGAATTTGAAATAAAAAAGCCTATTCATGCAACTATGAAGAAATTGTGATTAAGTCACCAGCTACACTCACATAAAATATTACAAAATGTAACTAATGATTGTGTTATTTACAAAAAATCAATGGTATGCCGATTTTTTTTAATTCATCATTCCACCATACAACAAAACACAAGAAGGAGGCATGCGATGCGTGCACTAGTTATTTCAGCTGTAGTTGGGGCCTTGGCACTTTCGGGTTGTCAAAATATGGAATATGACAAAGCTGCCATTGGTACGGGTATTGGTGCTTTATTGGGTGCAGGACTTGCATATTCTAATGCTGACAAAGATAAAATGGGTCAAGCAGCAGCGATTGGTGCAGTTGTGGGCGGTGGTGCGGGTTTACTTCTTGATAAGAAAGAAAAACGTCTTCGTCAAGAGTTGGCTGGTACTGGTGTTGATGTAGGCCGTAATCCAGATGGTTCAATTAATCTTGTTATGCCAAGCGTAACATTTGCAACCAATTCGTCTATGATTCAAGCACAGTTCCAATCTGCTTTAAATGACGTTGCTAAAGTTCTTCGTGAAGATGGTACTTCAAGCAAACTGGCTTTGGTTATTCATGGTCATACAGACAATACGGGTAGTGATGCAATCAATAACCCATTGTCTCAAAACCGTGCGAACTCTGTGAAAAACTACTTAGCTTCACAAGGTATTTCAAGTTCACGTATGACTGCACGTGGTTATGGTTCATCTTCTCCAATTGCTGATAACTCAACAGCTGCTGGTCGTGAACAAAACCGTCGCGTAGAGATTTCTGTTTACGAAACTAAATAAGTTTCGTTTACTCATAAAAACCACCTTCGGGTGGTTTTTTTATGAATGTCAAATTTGTATTTCAGGTTATGCAAGCGTGGCTCAGATGACTATAATCTAGCTCGAATCAAAACGAGGAAATACTATGTCGTCGGCAAGTCAACTCAATGACAAGCAACTTGAAGCCATGAAATATACTCAAGGACCCTTGTTAGTACTTGCAGGGGCAGGTTCGGGTAAAACATCTGTGATTACACGGAAGGTTGCGCATTTGGTGCAGAACTGCGGTATTCCTGCGCATCGTATTACAGCCATGACTTTTACCAATAAAGCTGCACGTGAAATGAAAGAACGTGTCGGGAAGTTATTATCTCGTGAGGAAGCCAAAGGGCTTTCAGTTTCGACTTTCCATACTTTTGGTTTGAATTTACTGCGTTTGGAACTTAAACATACGCCGTTAAAAAATAATTTTTCCATTTTAGATGCCGATGATTGTAAGCGCATTTTGATGGACTTAATGCACCGCGATAATTTATCGGGAGCAGAAAGCAAAGAACTGATTGCTAAGGCAATGAAAATGATTTCGGATTGGAAAAATGATTTGATTCCACCCGAACAAGCACATACCACGTGTGAAACAGCAGATGATGTACAGTTTGCGCATTTGTATCAACTGTATGAGCGTAATTTACGTGCTTATAATGCGGTCGATTTTGACGATTTGATCGTCATGCCAACCCGTTTATTACAAGACAATGCTGAAGTCCGCGACAAATGGCAAAACCGTGTGCGTTATCTACTGGTCGATGAATATCAAGATACCAATACGGCCCAGTATATTTTGGTGAAACTGCTGGTCGGTGTGATGGGACAATTCACTGCCGTAGGTGATGATGACCAATCGATTTATGCGTGGCGTGGTGCGAAGCCTGAAAATATGGCGCTGTTAAAGGACGATTTTCCGAATTTAAAAGTGGTTAAGCTTGAGCAAAATTATCGTTCAACCAGTCGTATTCTTAAAGCGGCTAATACGGTGATTGGTAATAATCCACATCTTTTTGATAAAAAACTGTGGTCAGATAAGGGCCATGGTGAAGTGATTCGCGTGATTACCTGTCGTAATGACGATGATGAAGCGGAACGTGTGGTGAAAGATCTGATTACCCATAAACTGATGAATGGTAAAAATTGGAAAGATTATGCGATTTTATATCGGGGTAATTTCCAAGCACGGGTTTTAGAAACTCAGCTACGTCAAATGCAAATTCCGTATAAATTGTCAGGCGGTCAGTCGTTCTTTGGTCGTGCTGAAATTAAAGACATTATGAGTTATTTGCGCATTATCATTAATCCAGAAGATGACAGTGCATTCTTACGGATTATCAATACGCCAAAACGTGCGATTGGCCCTGTGACTTTAGAAAAGTTAGGATTATTTGCACAAGAAAATCATTTGTCGTTATTAACCGCAGCGGGTGATCAGCGCTTGACGATGGTGATGCCTAAAAAGGCCACCACTCAACTTGCTGAGTTTGCCGATTTTATTGGTAACTTTACCCGTAACTTAACAGAAGATGATGAGCCTGTTCCGATCATTCGTCAGATGATGCATGAAGCAGGCTATATCGATTACATCAAAGAGCAAGCCGCAACACCTGCGCAAGAGAAAACCAAACTAGATAACATTGAAGTGCTCTATAGCAGTATCCAAAGTTTGATTAATCGTGCTGAAGATGTTGATGAAAAAAACATTGAAAGCGTGATTCGCAAGATGGTGTTGCTGGATATGTTGGAGCAACAACAAGAAGAAGAAGATACCGACAAGGTCAATCTGTTGACGCTACATGCCGCGAAAGGGCTTGAGTTTCCTTATGTGTATATGATTGGTTTGGAAGAGGAGCTGTTACCGCATAAGAATTCGATTGCCGCAGAAACTGTTGAAGAAGAACGCCGTTTAATGTACGTGGGGATTACGCGTGCACGACAAGGCTTAACCATGACGTTGGCAGAACAGCGTAAAAATGGTGGTCAAATGAAGCAAATGACCCCAAGTCGTTTCCTTGATGAGTTACCTCAAGATGACTTGGACTGGCTAGGTCGTAAGAAAAAATTGGCAGGCAATATTGATCCCAAATTGCAAGCACAGCATTATCTCGAAAATTTACGTGCGCTGATCAAGCGTTAATTTACTCTTTAAACCATGCAATTAGGAAAGAACAGATGAAAGTTCAAGTGAAAGTACTCGATACACGTTTAGGTAATGAATGGCCTATGCCAACCTATGCGACTTCGGGTTCGGCAGGTTTAGACTTGCGTGCTTGTGTACATGAAGCGACTATCATTGAACCCGGTCAAACGGTATTGGTTAAAACAGGTTTGGCCATTTATATTGAAGATACTCACTTTGCAGGTTTGATTTTACCGCGTTCAGGTTTAGGTCATAAACATGGCATTGTTTTAGGTAATTTGGTGGGTTTAATTGATTCAGATTACCAAGGTGAGTTGATGGTATCGGTTTGGAATCGTAGTCAAACAGCATTTACTTTAGAACCGGGTGAGCGTTTGGCACAATATGTTCTTGTTCCTGTGGTCCATGCTGAATTTGAACAAGTGCAAGAGTTTGCTGCAACAGAACGTGGTGCAGGTGGTTTTGGTCACACGGGTCAAGGCTAAAAATTAGATTTACTTTAAAAATGAATGACCTGATAAATAAATAACCCGATTATTTTTTTATCAGGTTCGAGGATTGATGTACTTTGATTTAAAATAAATTTAATAATAAAAATCACAGTAAACAGGGATTTAAAATATTGTCATTCATGATATTAATGGTGTGGTTTTTTATTTGATTGTAAATCATTATTTTGATTTAAAAGGATATTTATTTTTTGATTTGAAAATAAAAACAATTGATTTATTTTTCAAGTAAATATAACTTTTTAAAGTTTTATAAATATTTTTACCATTGATAAAAAGCATGGAATGCTTTTAAAATGTTGCTCTTCTCATTTTAAATGATTTACTGCTTGTGAACTTTGACCTAAATAAAGCATTCCATATTTTATTTATTTTATGGGCTACGGTAAGTAGAAGAAATAACTATGAATTTTAAAAATAAAAAATTTCCATCACAAATTTTTCGTGCCTATGATATTCGTGGAAATATCTCTCTTTTGACCCCTGAACTTGTGAAAGCGATTGCTTATGGGTTGGTTACTCAATATCAGCAAGCAGGACAGACTCAACTTGCAATTGGTTATGACGCACGTTTAACCAGTCCTGAGTATGCAGAAATAATACGGCAGGTGTGTGAAGAAAATCAAATTCAGGCAACCATCTTAGGTTGTTGTTCGACACCATTATTATATTTTATTGCCCGTCAATTTGACGGTAATGGAATTATGCTAACCGCAAGTCATAACCCAAAAGGGGACAATGGCATTAAATGGATTATTCAGCATGAACCGCCAAGTCCAGACATGATTCAACATGTTGCGATTAGTGCGACGCATGTTTTTGATCCAACACAAAAAGTAAGCATTAAGTCTGTGCAACATGAAATTGTTATTCAATATTGTCTCGAGTATCAACATGCGTTATTGCAAGATATTCAGTTAAAACGTCCGTTTAAAGTGGTGCTCGATGGATTAAATGGTTCGGCTGGGCGCTGTGCGGCTTTGGTGTTAAAAAAAATGGGCTGTGATGTCATCGAAATCCGTTGTAACGCGAATGGTCATTTTCCAGATCATGCACCAGATCCATCCCAAGAAAAGCATTTGGTCGAATTAAGAAAAACGGTGCTTGAGCAACAGGCTGATATTGGGATTGCACTCGATGGTGATGGCGACCGTTTGGTTTTGATTGATGAATGTGGAACGATTATTTCAGCAGATCGCTTACTGTCTTTATTTGCTGAAATATGTTTAAAAACCCATCCAGGGCACGAGGTTGTCTTTGATGTGAAATGTTCGACTATGGTGAAAAATACGGTTTGTCGCTTGGGCGGACAGGCGAAAATGATTCGTACGGGGAGTTCTTTTTTAAGAACTTACATCGCGCAGTCCAAAGGTCGTGCCATTTTTGGAGGCGAATACTCAGGTCATTATGTGTTTAATGACGGACGTGGTTTTGGCTATGATGATGGCTTATATGCAGGTTTACGTGTGCTTGAATATTTGAGTCAACAGCCTGATTTAACCTTATCAAAGGCATTAAAAATTTATCCTGAACGCTATTGTACTGAAGATACCTATATTAGTACCCATAGTGAAGTACCTGCTGCCGTATTGCATGATGTTGAGATTAAAAGTCATGATTTTGGCGCACAATTAAGTAAAATTGATGGTATACGACTTGATTTTGAAGATGGTTTTGGCATTATTCGAGCATCGAATACTGGTGAATATTTTACAGTGCGCTTTGATGCAGACAATCCTGTAAGATTAAACGCGATTCGAGATACATTTGTTTCCATGTTAAGTGACCGATATCCAAAAATCGCACAAGACATTTTAGATGCTCAATAAGGAGAGGCGAATGCCACATCAACACACTGGCATCGGCAAAGCACAAATTTTGACTGAAGCTTTGCCGTACATTCAACGTTTTGCAGGTAAGACGCTAGTAGTGAAATATGGTGGCAACGCAATGACCGATCCAGAGCTTGAAAGCTCTTTTGCACGTGACATTGTCTTGTTGAAGACTGTGGGTTTAAATCCCATTGTGGTGCATGGTGGTGGTCCACAAGTCGATTCTTTTTTAAAACAATTGGGGCGTGAATCTGATCGTATTGATGGTATGCGTGTAACTGATCCTGCGACCATGGAAGTGGTTGAAATGGTTTTGGGGGGGAGCGTCAATAAATCGATCGTGAATCTGATTAATCAACATGGTGGTCGTGCGATTGGTTTAACCGGTAAAGATGGTAATTTGCTTCGTGCACAAAAATTGTTGATGGAAAAAATTGCTGAAGATGGCACAGTAACACAGATTGATTTGGGTCTAGTGGGTGAAGTCGTTGGTGTGAAAACTGACGTACTTGAAATGTTCACGAACAGCGATTTCATTCCTGTGATTGCACCGCTTGGCGTAGATGATGAGGGAAATACCTATAACATCAATGCAGATTTGGTTGCAGGTAAAGTTGCAGAAGCACTTGGTGCGGAAAAACTAATTCTATTGACCAATATTACGGGTGTGCTGGATGAGAATAAAAATTTGCTCACAGGCTTAACCACGCAAGAAGTTGATCGTTTAATTGAAACAGGTGTGATTTACGGTGGCATGATTCCTAAAGTGGGATGTGCGCTTGATGCGGTGAAAGGTGGTGTGGTGAGTGCGCACATTGTTGATGGTCGTGTCCCTCATGCAACTTTGCTTGAGATTTTCACCGATCATGGTGTAGGGACGTTAATTACCAATCGTGCCAAGCAATAAATAAATGATTAAAAAGCCTCTTTATGAGGCTTTTTATTTGCATATAGTGTCCCGCCTTGAAATAAAGCTGCATATTGGACGCTGATTATTGAATTAATACATAAAATAGTTATGGGTATTCTAAATTGAGATTTGCAACCCTATCTCGAGTCATGCAAAATAGAAAAATCATATATTTACCGTTTGATTAAGACTATGTGCCAGTTGCTCGGAATGAATTGTGCTACGCCAACAGATGTAACTTTCTCATTTCGTGGTTTTTCTCAACGTGCGGGTATTACCTCAGACCATTGTGATGGTTTTGGTATCGCTTTTTTTGAAGATAAAGCCTGTCGACTTTTTGTCGATAACCAATCGGCAGTCGAATCTCCGATTGCGGAATTGGTCCGTAATTATCCGATTAAGTCACGTAATGTGATTGCACATATCCGCAAAGCAACGCAAGGCAAAATTAGCCTAGAAAATTCGCATCCATTTAGTCGTGAACTTTGGGGAAGGCAATGGATTTTTGCCCACAATGGCGATTTGCATGGCTTCAATCCCGCTTTATCAGGACGTTTTACGCCCGTTGGTAATACCGACAGTGAACGTGCTTTCTGTTTTTTACTCGATCAATTGGTCAATAAGTTTGGTTATCATGAACCGAAGCTTGAGCAAATTTTTGCTTTGTTGGCGGAAGTCTCGCCGAAAATAGCAGAGCACGGTACTTTTAATTTTTGTTTGTCTAATGGTCAGGCCTTATTTACCTATGCAATTACTAAATTGCATTGGTTGGTCCGAGAGTATCCATTTAAACCTGCGCAATTGATTGATCTCGATGTCGAAGTCGATTTTAGTCAAGTCACTACACCTGAGGATAGGGTTGCGGTGATTACCACCGAGCCTTTAACCCAAAATGAAAAATGGACTGCGTTTGAACCTGGCGAGATGATTTTATTTCAGTATGGACAGCCAATTTTGAAACAGCAAACCCATGTTGAACGCTTAGAACGTGAAAAATTAAATCCAGCGTTAAAACGTATAACCAAAGCAGACCAATATTAGAGTATAAAAATAATTGGTATGAATTTGTAGCAATACTGGTTTAATATTTTTATCGCATTTTTAATGGGTAAAATATTTTAAAATTATTTTTATTAAAATATAACAGAGTTATAATTTTTTATTTTAAAGTACATGGGAACGGATTATTCTCCACCCCATTTAATCGTTACTGTGATTTATTCAATAATAACCCCAGTTTTACTGGATTATTCAGGGCGATATTGGTTAAAAAATACTTGATCTTTTTGATTGGTATTAATTATAAAAATAATATATATCATGTGGTTATCTTGTTTTTAGAGCTTAAAGCTTAAAACCAACCATTTTGGTTCATTTTTATTTGTTTAAAATCAATATATTATATATTTATGTGATTAGTCGTATATATTTTATAGGGGGTCGTAATGAAAATGAAATGGGTTCCAGAATATAATACTGGTATCGATGTGATTGACGATCAACACAAACGAATTCTTGATTATATCAATGAGATTGATGATTTTTCTCATCATACCAATCGTGAGCGTATTAAACAAATTCTTGATAATATCATTGACTATACTCAATCACATTTTACCTTTGAAGAATCCTTACAAGAAGAAGCGGGTTATAAATATCGCGTACCGCATAAACGTGTACATGATTTATTTATTAAAAAAATTGAATCTTATCGTGATCGTTTTGAAATGGGACAGGCGATTGAAGGTGAATTACATGAAGTGCTGTCAAAATGGTTAATTAACCATATTCAGCACGATGATGCCGATTATGTCGGGGCGGTAAAAGAAAATATGATGGGGATTATTAAAGAAAAAGAACAGAAAAAAGGTAAAAACTGGTTTTCTCGTTTCTTTTCATAAAAAGAGAAAGAGCTAAAAACAATTAAAAGTAAGCATAATTTTGCGCTGCAAATCATTAGCAATAATGGTTTGCTTTTTCTTTTTGATTTTCCCCCATGACAAAGGCAAAATAGCGGAAGACTTTTTTTAGGATCGCATCATGCAGGACAATGCTATGTCACGATGGCTATCACCGCTGATGGCATTTTGTTTATCTTTTATCATCATTGCCACATTAGCACCGATTGTTGGAATTCAGGTTGATCGTCAACTTGATTTTTGGTTGTTATGGTTAGGGACAATGCTTATTTTAGCGTTACCTATCTGTTATTTAGAAATTGCCTTAGCCAAGCGTTCAAAAACCACGGCTCTAAATGCATTATCAAGTTTAACGCGTGATGCGGATGTTTCTCAAAAATGGCGTTTAGTCGGTTGGCTGGCCGTTGTTTTTATCCCTTTTTTAGCAGGGGGGATGCTGTCTAACGCAAGTCAATTATTGGGGCATTTTGCCTTCAATGGGATTGCGCCAAATTTATTATTCGTGGGCTTAGCTATTGTTGCTCTTGCACTTTCCTTTGCACCTCGAAAGATTATTGTTGGGTTAAGTGTTGTTGCGGTGTTGGCTTCTTTGATAATCGCCAATATTTTGGGAACTGCATTACCTGCTTGGCATGTGACCGCTGTTGCATTTAGTGAGTGGGGCAATGCTACAGTTTTAGCATTGGTTGCCAGTGGACTCGGAATGGGCTTGTATTGGCAAAGTAGTTTGCCTGCGATTCATCAACAAGAGGTTGCAAGCCAAACTGCATTACCCATCTGGATTGCGCAATTATGCGCTGTGATTGCATTTGCTTTTTTTGCAGCAAATAATGAAATTCCAAGTTTTACTTTTGTCGTTGCTGTGGTGAGTGTATCGGCACTATTACTGAATATGGCACGTGAGCAACTCTTACAGCGTCAATTAAATATCGCGATTCAATGGCTGGTCATATTAGCTGCGGTATTTATTTGGGCGATTCCTGCAATCAGTCCCATTTTTAATACACTACTGATGCTTTGGGGCTTGGTCATTTGTTTAATCTATGCTGTTTTTGCAGGATGGATCATGAAAATTAGTCATCTACGGAAGTCGATGAACTTCAGTAATGAGTTATTTTATAACCTGTGGCGTATTGCGGTGCGTGTGGTGCTGCCTGTATCGATTATCTTGGCGATCATCTCGATTATTGGACAATTGCTCTAATGAGTGAGATACCACAGGTTTGGGTGGCATACGTTGCCCAAGATCAGCAGTTTTTGATCGCTGTTCCTTTTCAACAGGGCATGACAGCATTAGATGCAATTGAGCAAAGTGGGATTCGGGCGCAGACCGATTTACCCGAATCACTTGCTTTGGGAATCTTTGGGGTGCGATTGCAAGATCCAGATCAAAGATTACAGGTCGGTGATCGGGTCGAAATTTATCGAGCACTGACCATTAATCCACAGGATATTCGTCGGAAACGTGCTGCAGAAAATCCAGTCGGACGTTATTGCCGCGGAAATCGCTTTAAACAATTGAAGTGATAATAAAAACCCCTCATTGAGGGGTTTATTTTTATTTTAAAGCGTCTATAGTGGAGGCGCATTTAGAATCGCTTCTTTTGATCCTGGTAAGCCGGGTTGAGATTCTGGGATTGTTTCCAAGCCTTCAATCTTTTGTACCGTGCCAGTTTGATCGAAGTAAATTCTTAAGTGTTGACCGTGTGCTGCTGGGATTTTGGCTTTTTTAGCATACGTCCCTGGTATATAGTTGTAGATGTAGTCCCAACGTAAAGGATTCATTGGATCTGATACTGTAGGGCTACCGAGCAAAAAGCGAACTTGTTGGTGGCTCATACCGACTTGGATTTTTGAAGCTTGTGCTTGAGTTAAGGGTGTTCCTTGAGGAATATCAACTTTATAAACGCCCAAGGTCGAACAGCCTGCGAGCAGTGAAGTGACGAACAACGTCAACATGATTTTTTGCATTTTGCTACACTATCCCAAATTAATTATGATGCATTTGATCCACGGATAGATCATACTGCATCTAAACTTTGTTGCATATTCCAACTTTAAATTTGTTGAGAGACCTTTTTACATGCCTATTTCAAATCAAGATTTACGCAAAGCTGGACTTAAAGTTACGCTTCCACGAATTAAAATATTGGAATTATTAGAAAATTCAAGACAACACCATTTAAGCGCAGAAGACATTTATAAAACTTTACTCGAACAGGGCGAAGATGTCGGTTTAGCAACTGTGTATCGTGTGTTAACACAATTTGAAGCTGCGGGTATTATCCAGCGTCATCATTTTGAAAATAATCATTCAGTTTTTGAAATTATGCAAGAAGATCACCATGATCATATTGTTTGTCAAAACTGTAACAAAGTGGTTGAATTCACTAATGATGTGATTGAACATCAACAGCATGAAGTGGCTGAGAAATATGGTTTCACTTTAACGGGTCACTCGTTAAACCTTTACGGTTACTGTGATTCACAAGAATGCCAAGATGCATACCGTAAAAAATAATACGGTGTAATCTCAGTATAAAAAACAGGCTTCAAATGTTATTACTAGTACTTGTAAGTATATAAAACATATCAAATAGACTCCCTAGAGAGTCTATTTGAACTCAACTATAGTGTTTTAAATTTGGTTATTTCTAGTTGAAGTTATATAAGACATATAAAAGTTTTTATGTTTCTTAACCTGTCTTGAAATTCAAGACTCCCAACTTATTTTTTATTTTAAAGCTTTTACGACTACCAATAGATTAAGCAATATTTATGTCTCAACCATAAGCTAAAGTCGCTGGATTAGATTGCAAATGTGGTTGTCTCAAAAATAAGATATCGACTAAACTGGTTTTAATCATTACATTCGTTATTAGTCTATTATGAATCCTCCTAAAGTAATTGTTTTTGATGCCTTTGGAACGCTTGTACAAATTGGTCAAAGCAAATCCCCGTATCGTAAGTTAATGAAATGGCTTAAGGAGGGTGGTAGAAAACCTAGTTTAAAAGATGCCAATATTATTATGTCTAATGATGTTGATATTGAACAATTGGCTAAACTTTTTGGGAAAGAAATCCCAAAGCAATTATTTCAAGAAATAGAAGAAGATATTGATTTTGAACTGAATACAATTGAGCTGTATAAAGATACTATTCCAACACTTCAAAAGCTAAAGAGTCTTGGTTTTAAATTAGCGTTATGTTCAAATTTGGCAAAGCCTTATGGTGAGAAACTAAAAGCGATACTTCCAAGCACATTTGATGCAGTTTTTCTAAGTTATGAGGTTGGTGCGATAAAGCCTGAAAAGCATATTTATGAAGCAATACTAAAACAATTCTCCTGTCAAATGTGTGATGTACTCTTTGTTGGTGATCATCCGATTTTAGATGTTGAAGTACCAATTTCTTTAGGTATGTCAGCAAGGTTAATAGAACGAAATAAAAAACAAAATCTCAGTAATGTGCTGAACGGTCTAACATTTGATTAGAACATCTATTTGTATATATCAGTAATTATCCTCCACGAATTCTATTTAAGAGTAGTCCACTGGATTCACTTAAAAGTATATAAAATTTGACTACAGATCTTGAATATATCTCTTTGTAATAAAGGCTGGTAAGCAGTTATAGTGTTTTATTGACAGGCTCTTTAACTTAGACTGCATATTCCTATGTAAATGGACACTAAGTGATATGAGAAGATGAACAGCAATTCTTATCTAACTTGGACAATTAAGAACAATACGGTATTCATCTACTCTTTAACTTATTTTTCAGAACAAAGTACATTGTATAAAAGTAATATTACTCGTTAACAATCACTTTAAGATCAATATCTGCAACTTCTTTAAGGTAATTTTCAGTTACTCCTAACAAAGTCATAATTGAATCAGTAGTCACTTGCTTTGATAAACTTGGCTGAACAATGAACACTTCAAAGCTCATCGGTTTTTGATTTTTTGCTATTCTTAAAAGCCTTTCAATATCTTCTCTTGATCCTTTTTCAATACGACTGCGAGAAACTCCATTTTTCTTTTTCTCTTCTCTACGTAACAAGTGTTGAAAAAACTCTAACCCACTTTTATGTTTCCAATGAATAGACTTTTGTGCCTGACCACAGACTTCATAAAAATTATCGACTCTAGCACTGACAACCCCATCTTTAGCAAACTTTAAATGGTAAAACTGCACATTGATGGCATCCATAGTCTCTTTTATTGTAATGATATCTGCTATTTCTCCTGAATAATCATCATCATAAATAATATCAAAATCTAGTTGTTGCAAAACTTGAAGAACTTTATATTGAATAGAATTCATTTGAATTGGATTAACACCTTGAGCTTCTTTACTTAAATCAACATTATCCCATTTCCAAGAAATTAGTGATTCAACTGGGTATGGGCGTATAACAGATTTTATTTCTACGAATTCATTACCCTCTAGTGATGAACCATCTGCAAACCAAACAATAGGAGGATTACTGTTTAAATAATCCTCTAAGCTGTAGATTTTATTTCCAATTTTTATTTGTGCATTTTCAGAATCTACTTTAGATACACGAAAATCAGGAATGCTATTGGCATTTTGATCTGTGACTTCTAATAAAATTTTATTAAATTTATAACTCTTTAATGGTGTGATAATTTCAAAACTAATACCATTATTTACATCATAATCTATAAGTTTTATCTCACAAAAAGCAATATTAGTATCTTCATTTGTATCTCTGATACTCATTTTAAACTCAGTGTTTAAATAAAAACTACCATTCCAATCAATATGAGTTGGTTGAATATCTGGAATTTTACTTATACATTCAGGAATCAATGTGTGTTTAAGTAGTTGATTTGGATCAATAGAAGGATCTATTAATTTTTCGCCAATTGTATTGCACCATTTAATAAATTCTTTGATATCATTTTTTAGATAACTCCATATACGACCTTTATAAGAACAACCTAACGTTATTTTTTTACCCTCATTATATCCAGTACCAAAGACAAATGCTTTTTCTCCTCTTTGCTGTTCTGCAATAGACAATGCATCTTGAATATCAGTTCCGACTTTCATTGAAAAACGAATTTTTCTATTCAAATATTCCTTTAGTCCAACATTTTGTAAAGATACTCTTTTAATTTCATGGAAACTTTTAAAAACAGCAAGTTTGTCTATCAAAGTTGCATTTCCATATAAAACAGCATTAGCTAATTCATGATATAGACTGCTTTTATCTGAACTATGAATAAAAAGTAACTTATTTTGTTCATCATAATAAATGACATAAAGAGTCCAATCTAAACCATAAACTTCTTTATAGTTAACCCATTCAATTTCAGATTTTGAAGCTGTAATAATTACGGCTGTTTTTGCATCATTATTGATGTCATGAAATTTATACTCAAAATCCTCATATCCTTTGATACCTTTTTTAAATCGAGAAAGATTAAAGGAATTTCCATTATTTTTATATACAACAGTACTTAGAGCAAATCTAATATTTTGAAAAGGAATCTTAGAATTTTCTAAGTTTTGAAATCCTTTGATAAAATCTCCAAGGTCAATCTGATTATTAATTTTCCCGCTACTTAGATTAGATAACAGTAAGTTCCAATCAGAATCTTGGGCATATAGCTCACTTAATTCATTTTCCGTTTCTGCTATAGCAATATTAGCGATAAAGGTCGCATTTCCTAAAGTTGAATCTATTGATGTTCTAGTAAATCTACCAGCGAATTGTAATGTAATAGGTAGGCTTTTTCTAATGTCATGAAATGCTGCAATTTTTAATTGGGGAAGATCAAACCCTTCACCTAACATATTTACTGCAACAATGATTTTGTGCTCTTTTTTTACTATAGCTTCAAGAATTTCTTTCTTCTTTGGAATACCTGAATAAACTAATATCGGATTCAAATCGGTAAATTGCTTATAGCATTCAAAGACTTCATTGGCTCTTGTTTTATCCGCACATCTTGCCATTAAAATATGATCAAATCCTTGAGATAAATCTTCTCTTAAAGTTTCAACAGCTTGTAGGGCAATCAATTGATCAGCTTTTTTAAGATCATATTCACGAATAGATTTAAATTGAATTGGTTTAAAGTATCCTTGTTCTTGAGCTTTTTTTAGACTGAAATTATAGATAATTTTGCCATCTAAACGTTTTCTATCATTTCTAAATGGAGTTGCTGTAAATTGTAAAATTTTTTGCTTATCAAAAGCATTACTAACCGTTTTCCATGTCTCAGCTTCTACATGATGCGCTTCATCAATAAAAATATTGCTCACTTTTTCATTAATTTGATCCAAAACCTCAGTATGGTTATTTGTTAAAACATTCATAGTCGTAACAATTACATCACTAGAATCAATAAAATTACTTAATTCTTCAAGAGTTTTAAAATTTTCATACCAAATTCCTACTTTAGGGTTTAATACATCTTCATTTACTATCCCCAATTTTTTTAACAAACCTAATTTGATAAATTTCTTATAAATTTGCTCTCGTAAAGCATCAGACGGTACTGCAACAATAGTTTTACCTAATTTATTTGAGATCAATGTTGAGAGCATCGTTTCTGTCTTACCGGTTCCAGTAGGCATAACTACTGTCCCAATAAGATCTTCTTTACTCTTTAGATGGCTTAAAATTGAATAAAGAGCTGCAATTTGAGGTTCACGTAGCCCATAAGAATTTGTTGCAGAATTTTCTTCTTTGAAAGTGAAATTGTTTTCCCAAGAACTAATAATTTCTCTACTACTATAATTTCTTAACTTTGGATGTTTTACCCAATTTTTTAATTCTGTCTTTCCCTGTGAAAAATTACTTTCATTAAACTTAAGGCTGGAATGTATTATGTAATCAAATTCAAAATTTTCTATATTTTTGTTCGAACTTATAAGAATATTTATACCTTGAACTTGGATTACATCATAACTTCGATTTGACTCTATCCATGTAAAATTAGTATCAGTACTCTCAATAATTAAATGCTCTACTTTATTTTTGCATCCTAGATTTTTGAAAACTATTTCTTTCAACTCAGGTAATTTAATTTGATTCATTTTTATTCCAATAATTATCTACTATAAAATCAAGCCACTGCACTCTGATTAAATGCCTCAACAACCCCAATAATATTGTCAGCATCCTTTCCATTAAATACACCATCAAGCCCCTCATAATGTATTTGACTAAATGGTGGCTCATAAAGTTGGGTAGCCTGCATTACACCTCGTTTGGTTAGGTGCTCCATAATCATTTCAACAAAACGGATTTGATTTGCATTGTAGGTCGTACCAACTAAAAATTTAGAAAAAGCATCTTTTACAGCAATAGAGTCTAAACCAACTAAAGAACGTATGAACTGAGGTAAGCTAATGCCTAATCCAAAGCATTTCTCAAACTTATCTTTGCTTTCAACTTCCTGTGCATCAAATATGAACCGTTCAAGCTCAGTCAAATCAGTCGGAGTAAGCTGTAAACCTTTCTTTAATTTAGCAATCGTAATGTGATTTTCATTGGCTTTAATGAAGCTTTCTACACGTTTACGATACTGAGCAATATTCACGCCACTGGCAACAATCGGAATATTAACTTCTGTGGCAGTACCTAGCTCATCTTCGAGCATGGTATAGACTACCGTAGACGATGTTTTCTCTATAAGTTTGACTAAGCCTCTGATTCGTTTACGCATCGATTCTAAAATAGGTAAAGTAATATCCACCCAATACTCTGGTGATTGAATTTCTTGGATCAGTGCTATATGAGGAGCAACCACTGGAATATTAGATTTGGTTTCAAGCTGTGTGGAAATCTGAATCACTCGATTAGCATATGCCTCTAAAGCTTTAGAATTTTTTTCTAATACTGCCAATTCAATGTTGTAGCAGAGCATATCAAAGAGTTTTGCTTCAATGGTTTCTTTAGGAAGTTCATTAGGTAAACGAGAAATATGTTCTCGCAATGTTCCCATTGCAAGGTCATCAAGGTTTTCCCAAGCTTCAGCAGTTTTAAACTTTTCAACATGCTCAAGCTCAGTTTTAACAATGAAATTCTCTTGATTCATTGCTGCGACTTCAGTTCGTAAGCCTTCACATAGATCAGTCTGAACAGCATTTAAATCTTTGCTTTGCTGTTCATTGAGCTGATTTTTTTGTTTATAGTCTGGTGCTTTTAACAGACTCATAATATTTAATCGTGCTTTAAACAGACGCTGTCCAATCGGCTCTACTGTACTGCCTATTGCACCTTTCGGATTAATTTCAAAATATTCAAAGTTAGAGCAATAGTCGAAAATATAAAACTCAGATTTATTTGATTCTGGTGCAAATAAATTTTCACACAGTCGAGTGCCTCGACCAATCATTTGCATGAACTTTACTTTAGAGCGTATCGCTTTAAAGAACACTAGATTAACCACTTCAGGCACATCGATGCCTGTATCCAGCATATCGACAGAAATGGCAATTTGTGGCTCAGCTAAATCTTTTTTACTAAAATCATCAATGACACTTTGCGCATATTTTGTTGCGTGGGTAATGATCCGTGCAAACTTCCCATTATATTGCGGATAGCTCAGATTGAATCGTTCCGCAATAAATTCGGCATGTTTTTGATTCACCGCAAAGATAATGGTTTTACCCAGTACATCACCACCTTCAACTTTTATGCCATTTTCCATGAGGTGTTTTAGCATCTTGTCTACGGTATCTGTATTAAACAATTGCTTATTGATCTTTGATGCTGAAACTTCTTCAGGTGCTTCTTGATCGCCCCAATCTGTATTTTCCCAATGTTCCTTTTCTTGATCTGACAATTCGCTGTACTTAATGCCTTCACGCATGAATTTTAACGGTACAGAAAAGGCTTTAGGCGGTACAAGAAAGCCATCGGCAATAGCTTGATCTAAGTCGTAGTAATGCGTTGGCACACCTGTTTCAAGTCCAAACAAGGCATAGGTGTCACGATCAACTTCATCGCGTGGGGTAGCCGTGAGACCGACCAATAAGCTGTCAAAATATTTAAAAATTTCACCGTACTTTTGATAAACGCTACGATGCGCTTCATCAATAATAATGAGGTCAAATGTGCCTGTACCGTACTTACGTGTGCCATCTTCATTGAGCTGATCAATCAAGCCAATCATGGTTTGATAGGTACAGGTATTGATACGCCCAATTTCGCCTTTACTGTCAATTAAATTAAAAACAGATGCACCAGATTTAAAAAACTTAGCAAACTCTCGTGTTGCTTGATTGACCAATGAATTGCGGTCTGCAAGGAACAGGACTCGTTGCACGACATTGGCCCGCATTAAAACATCCACTAAAGCAATAGCAGTACGAGTTTTACCTGTACCTGTTGCCATAATCAGTAAGCCTGCACGTTTCTTTTGTTGAAATTCGGCAAGAATCGATTTAATAGCTGTAGTTTGATAATAGCGTTCGACCATCGTTTCATTAATCGGGAAGCTACTTAAATCAGGATTATTCTTACGTCTTTCAATCAGGCGTTTCAGCTCAGCCTGAGTATAAAAACCTTGTACCAAACGTGATGGACCACCTTGTATGTCATTCCAAATATGAGTCTGGTAGCCATTACTATAGAAAATCACAGGGCGTTGTCCCGTGGCTTGCTCTAAGCAGTCTGCATAGAGCTTGGCTTGCTGTTCTCCCATCTTTGGGCTAGCGGTGGTACGTTTTGCTTCAACCAGTGCAAGTGGCAAGCCATCGGCATCGTAGAGCACGTAATCGACAAAACCCTCGCCCGATACACTTGGCATACCTGTCACAGGCACTTCAAGTTTTACCGTATTACCAATTTCCCAACCTGCTTCCTCAAGCATTAAATCGATGAGATAAGTTCGGGTATCCGCTTCGTTGTAGTCGTACGTGTCTGGAATCGCATTATTGGCAACTTTGGCTTGTTCAACTTGTTGACGTTTTAGCGCAAGTTCAGCATCAATATTGGCAAGTAATTTTTCACGTTCTTCTAGGCTTGCAGAAAGTTCAAACAGTTTTTGTTCTTGTTGTTTGAGTGCCTGATGCTTTTCTGCAAGTTGCTTTTCAAACATTTCGGTTTGCTTTTGCAGTTGCTCACGATCTGCTCTTATAGATGAGTCTGCTTTTATAGATTGGTCAGCATTGCCATTTGGAATGAGATTTGGATTAAATAATATCTGTTGTGAACGATCTTTGGCGACTGCGCCATAGGTACGTTCAAACCAAATATAGACCATAAACAGTTCGCTGATGGTCTTTACAGCATCTTCTGTTTTGAGGCTATTGAATTTTTTACCGTGTACGGCATTGTTGCCTGCCATACGAATCACATCCATTTTACTGAGGATGTAAGGCGGTATAATTTCTTGGAATTTGGGCTGATTAATTAAATTGTGTAGTGAGGCATCGAATGGTTGTGTGAGTTTTTTATCGTATTTATACAGCCAAAATACAAGGCTCTCTAAAGATTGCCTTGCACACATCAATGCAGCTTGAGGGTAAATATAAACAAGCTTTTCAGCCCCTATAGCGGTTTCTGCCAAAGCAGGAAATGCTGATTCCAGAAACTGAAAATTGCTCATTTACATACCCTCAATATTTTATAAAGTTCCGCTAAATGCTTTGTTTTGTATTGATTTAAATAGTTTTTCTAAAGTATCAGAAGATTGTTTATAAATCTCAATTTCTGACCATAATTTTGTTGAAATTTCAGCAAATTTTTCTTGAAGTTCTTTGGGGGGTAAAGGCATTTTTAGCTCATTCAACTTACCTTTAGAAATATTTTTCATTGATCCACTTGTACCACTTGAAAGCTTTGACAACTCATTTCTAAATTCTGTATTTTTAAATAAGTCCCATAGATATAGTTTATTTACTTTGGCTTCATCAGAAATTGAAAACTTCCATAACTTATCAGGTAGTACAATATTATCGGGTGTTTGCCAAATGTATGCCGTAGCGGCAACCAGTTCCGTAGTATTCGCTCGACTAAATAGTAAATCACCTTTTTTAACAATTGCTAAATTATTAGGAACAAATCCATTTGGTGCAATTTTACTTTCAGATGATTTATAGACTTTTGAAGTCACTGCACTAACTTTAAGAATTTTATAAGGAGAGTCACTCTCATCAGGGCATTCTACATTTTTACCGCCAATAAATTCATCGACAATGTTACCAACCTTTACGATATTCCAACCTTTAGGATTACTTACAGGATCACCAAACATATCAATAAACGTGGCTTGTAAAAGCTGATCTAACTTTGCAATCGCTTGCTGACGTTTTTGGCGTAGCTCGTCCACTTTATCTAAAATAGAGGCAATTCGGCGTTGCTCTGAAAGTGGTGGGAGTGGGATTTCTAAATCTTTGATTATTCCTTGAGAAATATTAGGTTGACCACCACCAACTCGGCGACTTAAAAGATAAGGTTTTGATGCTTCCAAAAATCTATATAAATAATTTACATCACAAATATTTTCATCAGGCAAAATATTACAAATCGCTTGGTTTGTTGTTGCATCAAAAGTTAATTGAGAAACTTCCCCAACAGTTGCACCATACATTGCTATTAACAATGATCCTTTTGCAACTAATTTAGCAGATGATTTCTCTATAGCTAAATCAGTTATATATTCCTCTATTTCTGTAATATAACGATTTTTCAACTCACCTGATTTAACCCAAGGAATTGTACCATTTTCAAAAAAATTATTATTTGAGCGAGAAGGTGTACCACCACTACCTGTTTTACAAAATGTACTTAATTTTTGAACAGGAATTGTCATTTTAACAACCCCTTAAGCTCATTTATTCCATTCAGAATGTCCTGCTCAAGAGCTTCTAAATCCGCCAAAATTTTACTTGGTACTTCATATTCAACATGGTCATACACCACTTCCTTATAACGGTTAATCGATAAGTCATAACCATTAGCAGCAATATCCGCTTTATCCACCAAGAAACTTTGTTCTGTTGCCGTGCGATCTTTTTCAGCCGCTAAATTTTGAAAACGAGCAAGAATGTCGGGAATATTATTATTGTCATGCTTAGATGCATCAAGCTCATTACGCTTATCATCTAGCGAAAAACCATCGGCTTGCATGTCATAAAACCAAACTTTTTCCGTACCGCCAGACATGGTTTTGGTAAAAATCATAATGGCCGTAGAAACCCCTGCATAAGGCTTAAACACACCAGAAGGCATAGAAATAATCGCTTCTAACTGTTGCTCTTCTACAATTTTTTGACGTAAAGCTTTATGTGCCGTTGATGAACCAAATAACACGCCATCGGGCACAATCACCGCAGCACGACCACCTGTTTTCAGTAAGCGTAAAAACAAGGCTAAGAATAACAATTCAGTCTTTTTCGTTTTAACAATCGATTGAATATTTTTGGCACAGGCTTCTGCATCTAAACTTCCTGCAAAAGGTGGATTTGCCAGAATAAGGCTATATTTACTGTCAATGTGAGAATGAGCTTCGCTTAAAGAATCACGGTTTTCAATAGAAGGGTTTTCTACACCGTGTAGCATCATGTTCATTGAACCAATACGAAGCATGGTGCTGTCAAAGTCATAACCAAAGAACGTTTCTTCACTAAAACGCTTGGTCGTTTCAGGTGAAGCAAAAATCTCTGAACTATGATGCTCATTTAAGTATTCACTAGCAGCCACCAAAAAGCCTGCCGTACCACATGCAGGGTCACAAATCGTATCGGTTGGTTTCGGTTGCATTAAATCTACAATCATTTTGATGATATGGCGAGGTGTACGGAACTGACCGTTTTGACCTGCTGATGCAATTTTACCAAGCATATATTCGTAAATATCACCTTTGGTATCTTTATCATCCATCGGCACATCAGCCAACAAATCGACCACTTTGGTTAAAAGTGCAGGCGTTGGAATAGTAAAACGAGCATCTTTCATGTGATGGCTATAAGTACTATTTTCTTCGCTACCAATGTTTTTAATAAATGGGAATACTTGTGAGCTGACAAGCTCATATAACTGAGCAGGATCACCTAAAGTAATGAATTTAGACCAGCGTAAAGCATCTTGCTCAACTGTAAAAATTGGATGCTCAATCTCTAGTTTTAAACGATTGGCTTTTCTTTCTTTAGCAATTTGAATTTCGTCCAAGCGACGAATGAATAGCAAAAAAGTCATTTGTTCCATGACTTCTAATGGATTGGAAATACCACCACTCCAAAACGCATTCCAAATATGGTCAATTTTGCTTTTAATTTCGCCTGTAATCATTACATTTTCTCTATTTCATTTATTCAGATTATGCTAAACAGTGATCTTTTATTCCATAATGGTTGTTTGTAAAAAGATCACTTATAGCTACCTGATATTTCATTAAATTTTTCAACTAAAACATCAAAAAATGGTCTAGGTGTTTTCTGTTCTAGTAGTTGTTTTAACTAACGCATTAAACCTTTCCTGAGCTTTATGGTATTGCTGCTGTACATCTTTTAATATTTGAAGCTCGTGTTGTAAATCTACTTCTTCAATATTGATTGCAGCTGTGAAGTATTCGGCACAATGTAAGCTGTAATTTTTCTCCTTAACTTCCTGTATCGAAACCAATTTTGAAATAGTTTCGTCCTCTTTCAGACCAAGCATTAGGCATTTAATTTGAGCACTGTCATCCGTTGTAAATGTTAATCGAGCAGCTTTACGTTGTCCAAAGCCACGAGCATCTAGCATGCGAATTCCTTTCATCTGTTTTGATTTATTTAAAATCAAGACACATGTTTCAATATTCATCGAATTCCACATACCTGCTGGTAACAGAATGACTGATTCTACTAAATCACGTTCTATTAACTGCTCACGAAGCAAAGCATCATATCCACCACGAAATAACCAGCCAGTGCTAAGGACTAAGTAGGCTTTACCCGTATCATTTAATTGATAAAGCGCTTGCTGAATCCATAAGCTATCACTACCACTAGATGGAATTCTTGCCTTAATAAAAAATTGCTTTAGATAGGCATTATGCTCGACTAATATTTCTGATACTCGTACGCCAAAAGGTGGTGTACAAATCACAATATCTACCTGATGGGATTGTTCATCATTTTGTAAAGTATTTTGTAGAGCAAAACTTACATCTTGTTCAGTAAAGCTAAATAAAGTTTCAGCCAAGCCCAAAGTTCGTGCATTAATATCTCTGAGAATATTTTTCTTTGCACCTAATGATTGTGCGATAGTACCTAATCCACATGCACCGTCATACAAGACTTTATCGCTAGCATCTTCAACAATATCCTTAAATAAATTCACAATATTTTTTGATGCCATATACTCTGAACTTTTATAATTAGTATGAGTAAAAAGTAGTTCCTGAAGTAGGTTTAAGACTTCCATACCATAACTATGTTCATCATCGATTTCATTTTTCATCTCCATGAAAAAAAAGAAAATTTCTCGCAAAAAAACTTGTGCAATTTTTGGAATATGTAGATTGAACCACTGCATTTGATTATGATATACATATTCTCCAATATAATTGACAATCTCACTTTGAGGTAAATCTAAAATGTTCTTAGTTTGGGTCAAATCTGTTTTCACAATCTGAGCGCAGACTGCGAATAACTGTAAGCTATCTTCAAACGATACTTCTGTTAGAAGTGATTGATTTAATTTTTTAAAGTTTTGCATTTTTAAATCCTCTATTACTTCATTAGTGTTTGATATAAAGCTTCTGTAGTTTTGACTTGTTGAATTTTTAGAGTCTCAAGTGAAAGCATTGTTTCATTATGAGCATGAAAAATTTCTGCTATTTTTACCTGTTGAGGCATCGGTGGCACATTAATTTCAATATCCTTCAATGTACTTGCTGGAATATGCTGGATTGTTGCCCCTTTACTTAAGTTTTTAAGCATGGCTTGACCGTACTGACTATTTAAAAAAGTCACTAAAACCTCAGACAAAATTTTGTCTTGATTAGGTTGAATAACTAAGCAAGTTGCAGGTGCAAAAACTTTTTCACATTCCAGCCCATCGGTAACAAGAGCAGCTCGAAGATTTGTACCTTTTGAAAGGAAAACGATATCACCCACCTTAAGCTGCTTGCGTGTAGCTAAAGACTGTTCAACAAAAACTGATTTAGCACCTAATAAATTGATAAGTCCATTTTCACCAATGTTATGTCCTATGAGAAGGTGACCTTCTTTAAGATTATTGTTGGCATTCTGAATATCCTCAAAACGATTTATGCCTACAGAAATATCCTCGATCATGTCTGAAATTCTAAATAGTTTCATATTACACTCCAAATAGTTTTAGTAAAAATATTTTCTTGTTGAGTGGAAGATATACTGATTGCGATCTTACGTCAATGGTTTTGTGTAAACCTTTTTTATATTTTTATAAAAAATATTTACGGTGGAGATAAGGTTAATTTCATATATGTTTTAGGCTTTAATTAAGAACGGTCTTATTTTTATGGAATCAATTTTTTCGCATCTACATCTAACGCAGTTGCTATTTCATACAGTTTTTCTATGGTTATATTCACTTCACCTCGTTCAATTCTCCCTAAATAGCTACGATCTATGTCGCAGATTAAAGCTAATTTTTCCTGACTAATTTTTTTCTTGAGTCTAGCATTGCGTACTAACTGACCAATTACTACAGATAAATCTGACATTTGATTTCATTTGTTCAAATATCAGAACTATCACTATTTGAGGACTATACATCCACGGACTATAATCCTCTTTTTGGTGTTGGGCAGTTAAGTAGTGAAGAAAAACGTTAAATTACCTCTATATGATGAATTCTTAGAAATTTTTGATAACTATCAAATCAATAATTGGCGGGCAAGACACTTTTGGGAAAAAATAAAACTTGAGGACTGCTATAGAACTAAATGGTACAAAAGCCAAATGTATGCTGGTTTGAAAGTACTTTTAGAGTGTAAGTATTTGGAAGTTGACGAAGAAAAATCAACAAAAACCTCATTCAGTTATAAGGAAACTCCTCGTTTAAATGAACTCAGAGATCGACATAAGAAACAAAAACTTGAAAGATTTTTTAATACTAAAAAGCTAGAGTTGTCAGGTCGAATAAAAGACAAAGAAAATAATATTAATTTTATAAAATCACTGTTAGAAGATGATAAAACATTAGAAAAATATTTTATTAGCCATAAAGAAAAACTAGAGAATGATATTAAAAACATTAATTCAAATATTAAATTAATGGATAATATTTTAAATTAAAAACTTTATAATAATAAAAATAATCGAATAAAAACATAATATTAAATTAATGTTTTTCTACTTGACTCAGTAGAAATGTTTATATATTTTTCATCTAATTTCCTTCAAATTGATCCAATATGGTTAAGTCTATTCAGCAAATAAAAAATGAATTTCATTCAAAAGGAATTACATTTTCAGACTGGGCTAAAGAGAATAATTTTTCACCTGAACTTGTTTATAGAGTTTTAAAAATGAATCGGGTTCCAGTGCGTGGGGAAAGTCATAAAATTGCAATTAAACTAGGAATTAAGGAGCAAAAAAATATGGATTAATTCATTTAATTTTTCTTTTTTAATATACAGAAAGTATAAAGACCCATACGCTAGCGCATGAGTCCTTATAGATTTGTCTTTTACTTGGTCGTGCAAGACATCCATTCTAGTGAACATTGGTTTATTTATCAACGTTTAGAGTGCTTTCTGCTTTCAATTTTCATTTAGTTTGTTCACTAAGAGAATTTATTAATGCAGATAGTAAAAGTGAATGCAAAAGTAGTGCAAGATAATACTGGGGTATTTATTGAAATCCCTATTCTATTAGATGAAAAAAAAGAAGTTATTAAACCATTCTTAGAATTTATTTTAAAATTAAAACGTGATGGTAAGAGTCAATCAACAGTTAGCAATTACACTAGAGCCACGCAACTGTTATTGGAATACATGAATGCAAATCCACATGGTTTTTCCACACCTCAATCTATGTTTGAAACCTTTAGTAGTCGTTTATACACAGGTACAATTAGTGAAGATGGATTAGACCCTTCAGGCTTATATTGGTTGCCCCATAGCAAGCAAGTAGCCCGATTACACATTTATGCATTAAGTCAATTAACGGATTGGCTAGCTGAGAAATATGATGGAGTCTTAATGAATCCATTCATTAAAGCTGACACTCACACTCAACGTCTTAATTACGCAGCATGGTTCCGTAAAAACCAGCATGACTTTCTTGGTCATATCAAAAATAAACATATAAATTCAACTGTTCGTTATGTGCGCAGCATGCAAGGAAAGCATTCGCTAGGTAAACAGATGCAGGATGCTATCGAGTTCCCAGAAAACCAATTTGAAGCATTTTACTTCAAAGGTTTAGGTGGTGCATTGGATCGTCGAGTTGCTCTTCGTGATAAACTTATTTTACTGTTAATGCATGGTGGTGGTTTACGTGAATCAGAGGCTTTACACCTGTGGATAGAAGATGTATTGATTGATCCATTTAATAAGAATAGTGTGAAAGTACGTATTTATCATCCCGAAGGTGGCAAGGCCCCAAATAATTGGCGTGGACGTTCCGGTAAAACCACAAGAGCTGCTTACCTAAAAGAAAAATATGCCTTAAGTCCTAGAAATGACTTGATTGGAAAAAAGCATGTTGGCTGGAAAAGCCGAGTCACTGACAGCAAAGATGAATACCTAGAGGTATATTGGTTTCCAACGATATTTGGAGAGGTTTTTAGAAAACTTTGGCAAGATTATACTCGATTTATGATAGGGATTGAGCGTAATCATCCTTATGCATTTATCAGCTTTCATCGTGATCATAAAGGTCATCCATATACGCTTAATGCTTTCCATGATAATTACCGTAAAGGCTTAAAGCGTATTGGACTCAAACCCAGTAAAGCTGATGGATTATCACCTCACTCACATAGGCACAGTTACGGTAGACGCTTACGCAGGGCTGGTGTACAGGAAATTATAATTAAGAAGTGCCTACACCATGCTTCGTTAGAATCACAAGTAATCTATACAACTCCAACAGCAAAAGAAGTAACTACCAGTCTTAATGCAGCTTCAGCACAATTATTAACTTCAATAGCACCAGTGGAGCGAATAGGTACACCGAGTTGGGAAGTATTAACTATACACGGCTTTAGTGATATTGACCCTAAGGGGTTGTTTACGGGACAGAATCCAAAATTAGGTCAATCTAATGACTATTAAAATGACAAAAAGAAAAAGACACGATGGGCGTTCTTATGATTTAACTTTGCAATGGCTAACGAAAAATCATGGTCAAAAATGGGAGGCATGGCGACAACTTGGTGAAGAATGGATTACCAGTCAAGATACAGGCACTCATTTAAAACTTGATACTTTATGTATGTTTTTCGATATTTATCTTGTACAAACTGTTCCTTGGACTGCTGATGTCGTGACCTTTTTCGTTGGAAAAAATGGATGGCAAGCTTCAACTGTTGAATTTAAAAAAAATGTGTTTGAAAAAACTAATTGTGGTAATAACAAAGGAACGATAGATAAACTTAATTATGCATTTGGTTTTATTGAATGGGTGTTGGATACGCATTTCAGTGAAAAAAGAAATGCTATAAAAAGCATTCGTTTATATTCTAATCCATTTGAAAAAGTCAGTTCTAAAGGAAAGAATACTGAAACTGTTTATAACCCATTACCATATCGCTACATTTGTGATCTCCGGCATATATTGTGTCCAAAAACAAGAGGAAATTTTTTAGATTGGGTATGGGCACAACAACAAACAGGACAAGGTATAACAAGAAGTGGCGATTGGTTTGAAGTCGATGAAAACTTAATCGATAAGAATGACATGGATTGCGTGTGGCGTTGCAAGGAAATAACTCGCAATCATAAGTGCATTACAATTCATCAAATCTGGTCGCCTGTACCAGCGATGGTGTTATTTATTAAATTGCACTTGCCACTGCGAACTTATCAAGTTCGAATGCTAGATTCTGGCGAGGCAGACACGCTACGTTATGAAAATGGTAAATGGATTAAAAACTCACACCCTTTTGCCCTTTATCACCACAATAAAGGGGTGTTTCGGCAATTTAAGGATAATGCTATAGGGTTTGTGTCAACAGGGTTATATATCAGTACGAAC
Organism: Acinetobacter sp. ANC 4654; assembly: GCF_002135425.1. NCBI lineage: Bacteria > Pseudomonadati > Pseudomonadota > Gammaproteobacteria > Moraxellales > Moraxellaceae > Acinetobacter > Acinetobacter sp. ANC 4654. The sequence goes on along the minus strand of NZ_NEGL01000005.1, from coordinate 226,047 downwards.
AAAACTAATGACCAGAACAAAGATGAATTTGAGCGAGGTTATGAAATCCCTTGGCAAAACGACGATGTCTTGTACTGGCTTGAAAAACTACGTAACTGGCAAGAAAAATATAACCCAATTGATAAGCCTACAGACTGCACTACATTAGAAACAAAACACACAAACGAAAAAATGTCACTGGCTTATCTCAGTGCAATGGGACACATTTGTTTCCTATTTCGTAATGCTGCCGCAAATAATTCAGAGGATAAAACTAAGCCAATTATTGAAAATTCAATTGTCACTCTTTGGTACAAGTTATTACATCAATTAGAGAATAATCTTCTAGTATCAGGGGATACGTTGTTGAATGGTACTCCACTTCGATTAGTACATAACTATGGCGAAAACTATCAAAAATCAAAGAAAAAAACAGAATTTCCTCTGCATAGCCTCCGCGTGTCACTAATTACCTGTTACATCATGGATGCAAAGTTACCTTTACCTGTAGTTTCAAAGCTCTTAGCGGGTCATTCAAGAATTCTTATGACGGTCTATTATACAAAGCTTACCCCTGCGGTAATGAAAGAGAAAATGACGGAAGCGGATAGGCTACTTGATATTAAGTCACAAGAAAGCGTTAAAATCTTTCTTAAAGATGCTGAAATGCATCAAATCGAGTGCAAAATGGCATATAAAGATGGTCAAGCAATTGAAGCCGCTTTGGTTAATCGAAACCCGTTGGGATGGGAAAATCGTCATCATGGATTGTGTTTAGTAGGTGGTAATACAGTTCGGTCTGATGAATCTTCAACGGTAGCTGGCTGTTGGAATGGAGGTGAAGTAAGTAGAAATTCAGCTACAGCTAGTTACAAAATTTATAGCTCAGTGTCACATGGCCCAGAAAACTGTGTACGTTGTCGGTGGTTTATTACTGATGCGCGTTATCTTCCTGCCCTCAACGCTCACCTTAACTTTATGAGCTATAAAGCCCATGAAGCCGCTAATTTAGCTATTAAGTTGGAGGATGATATTGAGAAAATGGAAGAATTCAAATATGAAGCAGAAATGAATAATAAGCCTTTCATAAAACATAATGAATTACAGGCAGTTCAACGCAGATATGAAAAACAATTAGTGGAAGCAGATGAATACACTAAAGATTGGATTGCCACATTTGGCTTAATTCGTCGTTTGATTGAAATCGAACAAGATCGATCTGAAATAGATACCACTAATAAGCTTGTTGCAGTAGGCTCTAAAAACGATATAAAAATTGGTTTTATAGAAACCACATCGGAATTATTACATCTTTCTTTGTTGTGTGATGATGCCGAGATCTATCCTGATATGCTTGATGATGTAAAGAAAACATCCGTTATTCAAGATAGAACTCAAGGTCTAAGCCGAATCATGATGCGCAAAGGCTATATGCCACATTTATTAATGCTAGACAAAGATCAACAGCTTATAGCAGCAAACGCTATGATTCGCCAAATGGCTATACAAGAAAACTCTAGGGATAAACTCGATGGTTTTCAGCAAGTGGTAAGCTATTTAGAGCTTGGTCAATTTATGCTAGATAGTAAACTGCTTGATGCTGGTATGAGTGCTTTAGAGCGGAAAATAAATAAACCTGTAAATGGTATTTCGGTAAAGTCATTAACCAGTAAGGTAGTATATGGAGTTTTAGAAAATGCAGGTTGATATTAATATAACTTTGGAAAACCTTAAAATAGGCAAAACTCAATGCACGCAAAGGTCATTAGATAAACTTAATGCTTTATTAGAAAAGCGGTTTAATGCAGGTGAGAAAGACTATTCTATTGCGACTATTGGTCGTATATCTCAAGCTGATGGTGGTGTTGGTGACGTAAGTATTCGAAATAGAACAGGTCAACACTTTAAGGAGTTGATTAATGCTTGGGCTAGTAAAGCAAAAACTACAATGAAAAAACCGCCGGTGCCTCACTCTCGAAAACACGACACTCCATCTGATATGGATCTATTAAAAAGACTAGATGACCCTGCTATGCGAGCAGTGTTTGGTCAAATCATTACTGAAAAAAACAAATTAAAAGTGGAGAACCGTATTCTTAAACAAAATGTGGAAGTTATTGTTGATATGCGCCCTAACTATGTCAAGGGTATAGAGCAAGCTGTAGAAGTAGTGCCGGCATTAAGAGGAATCTTACTTAATAGCGAAATCGAAGCATTAGAAAATGCAATTAACGAGGGTAACATGGCAAACCGAGGTTGGTTAGTTACAAGATTGGGTGCAGTAAAAGATGAAAATGGTCACTTATTGTTTAAGACAGGATTTGTATCAGCTATACAAAAAATATTGACAGAAATATAAAAACTAACGTGCAGATTACTCGTTAATTTTTATATGCAGTTTTTATATACATATAAAAACTTAGTAGCTATATAACATACTGTATAACAAAGTAAAAACTCGTTATATCTAGTTTTTATATGATTTTAACTAGATATAACATTTGAAGCCTGTTTTTTTTGCTTTTAAGCTTGACCATCGAAGGTGATATTCGAATTTGCATGCATTAAGCGTTCAGTACCTTCTTCAGACAATTTAATTTGTAGACGAAGGTCGTTTGGTGAATCAGCATGTTTCAATGCATCTTTATAGGTAATTTGTTTGGCTTTATACAGGTCAAACAAAGCTTGGTCAAAAGTTTGCATACCAAGCTCACGCGAACGCTTCATCAATTCTTTAATTTCATGTACTTCACCTTTACGGATCAAATCTGAAATTAACGGTGAATTGATTAAAATTTCAATTGCAGCACGACGTGATTTACCATCAACGCTTGGAATCAGTTGTTGGGCCACCATGGCTCTTAAATTAAGTGATAAGTCCATAAACAACTGGTTATGACGGTCAGCATCAAAGAAGTGAATAATACGATCAATCGCTTGGTTGGCATTGTTGGCGTGTAGGGTTGCAAACACTAAGTGACCTGTTTCAGCAAAGGCAATCGCATAATCCATGGTTTCGCGCGAGCGAATCTCACCAATCAAAATCACATCGGGCGCTTGACGCAAGGTATTTTTTAGTGCGATTTCAAATGAGTCGGTATCAATACCCACTTCACGCTGGGTGATGATACAACCTGCATGTTGGTGGATAAATTCAATTGGGTCTTCAATGGTAATGATATGACCTTTAGAATTATGGTTACGATAACCAATAATTGAGGCTAAAGAGGTTGATTTACCCGTACCCGTTGCACCCACGAAAATAATGATGCCACGTTTGGTCATTGCCAATTCTTTTAAAATAGGCGGTAACTTCAGCTCATCCATAGTTGGAATGACGGTTTCGATACGACGTAACACCATACCGGGTTGATCACGTTGTTGAAATGCACTGACACGAAAACGTGCAGTTTTGTCACGGTTACTGATGGCAAAGTTACATTCACGCGTTTCAGCAAATTCCTTGCGCTGTTTCTCGCTCATGATGGAGTTTAAAAGTTGCCCAGTAATTTCACCCGTTAGCTTGGTTTTAGCAATGGGTAAAATTTGACCATTAATTTTCATTGATGGTTCAACATCAGCAGTAATAAACAAGTCTGATGCTTTCTGTTGGATCATCAAATTCAGTAAGTCGTTAAAATCCATAATAAGATCCTAAATCCATTTAAACTTATAAGAATGCTTCTGGTTGTTTCGCCATAGTACGCGCAGTTTGCGGGCTGATAATGCCTTTAGAAACTAAAGTTTTTAGGCTTTGATCCAGTGTGGTCATGCCGTAGTTAGCACCAGTTTGAATGGCAGAGTACATTTGAGCGACTTTGTTTTCGCGGATCAGGTTTCGAATTGCTGGAATACCAATCATGATTTCATGCGCTGCGACACGACCACCGCCATTTTTCTTCAGTAGTGTTTGAGAAATAACAGCTTGTAATGATTCAGAAAGCATGGCACGTACCATGTCTTTTTCTTCAGCAGGGAATACGTCAATCACACGGTCAATGGTTTTTGCCGCAGAAGTGGTATGTAGCGTACCAAAGACCAAATGACCCGTTTCCGCGGCAGTCAATGCCAAACGAATGGTTTCAAGGTCACGCATCTCACCGACCAGAATAATGTCTGGATCTTCACGCAGGGCTGAGCGGAGTGCTTCGTTAAAGCCATGCGTGTCACGATGGACTTCACGTTGGTTGACCAGACATTTTTTCGATTCGTGGACAAATTCGATTGGGTCTTCGACGGTCAAAATATGGTCATAACGCTGATCGTTAATATAATCGACCATTGCGGCAAGGGTGGTTGATTTACCCGAACCCGTTGGCCCTGTAACCAAAACGATACCACGTGGGAAATTACAAATATCTTTGAAGATTTGCCCCATGCCAAGATCTTCAATGGTTAAAACTTTTGATGGAATGGTACGAAATACCGCACCTGCACCGCGGTTTTGGTTGAATGCGTTGACACGGAAACGAGCCACACCCGGTACTTCAAAAGAAAAGTCAGTTTCAAGTTTTTCTTCAAAATCGCGGCGCTGTTTATCATTCATGATGTCGTACACCAATTTGTGTACTTCTTTATGTTCTAAAGCTGGTAAATTGATGCGACGAACTTCACCATCGACACGGATAAGTGGTGGCATACCCGCGGATAAGTGTAAGTCTGATGCCCCATTTTTAGCAGAAAAGGCCAGCAGTTCAGTAATGTCCATAATTTCCCCGAGATCATTTAAATGTTATTTATTTTGTTAGAATAATAAGGCTTTCCCAGAGCTTAACCAACAGTTAGTTTTAAGGGAAAGTGAAAAAAAGCTGAATGAAATGAGAACCTCGTCAATGAATAGTCTTCAAGCATCACGAAATCAAGTTTTACAGCATATTGCCGATGCCTGTAAACAAGCCCAGCGCGAGCCAGAAACCGTACAGTTATTGGCTGTTTCAAAGACTCACCCGAGTGAGTGCTTACGTGAAATGTATCAAGCAGGGCAACGCGCATTTGGTGAAAATTATTTACAAGAGGCTTTGGATAAGATTGAAAATCTAAATGATTTAGCCATTGAATGGCATTTTATCGGGCATGTTCAGCGCAATAAAACCAAACATTTGGCTGCAAGTTTTGCATGGGTGCATGGGGTGGATCGTTTAATGATTGCTGAGCGTTTATCCAAGCAGCGCGAAGCCAATCAAGCGCCACTGAATATTTGTTTACAAGTCAATATTGATGCCCAAGAAAGCAAAGATGGATGTCAGCCCAATGAAGTGGCGGAGTTGGTAAAAAATATTAGCCAATTGCCGCATTTAAAACTGCGTGGTTTGATGGTGATTCCTGCACCTAACAACACCCATGCTTTTCTAGATGCCAAGCAACTTTTTGATGCGGTTAAACAGGAACATGCACAGCCTGAAGACTGGGATACGTTAAGTATGGGCATGTCTGGAGATATGGTTGAAGCCATTGCCGCAGGTTCAACCATGGTACGTGTTGGTACGGCACTTTTCGGTGCGCGAGATTATTCCAATCAAGCATAAAATAGAGCATCAACAAGGCTGAGATTTTACAGCCTTGTTTATTTTTGCTTAACCGACCACTTGAATGGTACTGGCGCCTGCACCCAATGGTTTGACCTGAATTTGTACAGGAATGCGTTCATGCATGTCTTGAATATGCGAGATGAGTACAACTTTACGCCCTTGGTTTTGCAGTTGATCTAAAGCATTCATCACCATGTAGAGTGATGAGGCATCTAAGGTTCCAAAACCTTCATCAATAAACAGCGATTCAATTTTCATTGAACCCGATGCCATATTGGCAATCGCGAGCGATAAGGCAAGCGCAGTCAGGAATGATTCACCGCCTGAAAGGGAAGAGACGGAACGGGTTTCACCATCCATGTCATGATCGACAATCGCTAAGCTCAATGAGTTTTCCAAGCGCTTTAACGTGTAACGCTGAGAAAGCATTGCCAATTGTTGATTGGCATGTTCAAGCAGAATATCTAAATTATATTGTTGGGCGTAATCACGGAAATCTTTGCCTTTAGCGTCCCCAATTAAGCCAGAAATTTTGCCCCAACGATGTTCTTGCTGTTGAATCGCTTGAATTTGATTAGCGAATTGCTTTTGTTTGTCGATATTCCGTTGATGAACTTCCAGTTTGAGTTTGTAACCATCTCGCATGTCTAAGGTCGCTTGCAGATTTTTGACCAAGTTGGTCATTTGAGTTTGTAGTTGTTCAAATTCAATATTGGGCTGTTGTATGGCATGTTGTTGCAGTTGTTCCTGAATGGTTTTTAGCGCAGATTGCACATCATTTAGGCTGCGTTCGGCAGTTTGAATATTTAAACGAATCTGTTGTTGCTGTTCATTCGGAATTTGACGCAGTTGTTCAATCAAGATGGCATCAAAATCAGCATGCTGATTCAGCCATTGTTGGATCTCAAGTGTAGAGGCGGTTTGTTGTATTTCAAGTTGTGTCAGCTGTATTTTGAGTTGATCACGTTGGCGTTTTTGTTGTTCAAACTGTTGACGCGATTGATCGATGTTTTGCCGCGCTTGGTTGAATTGTATGTGTAGATTTTTGCGTTGTTCATCATGTTGAATTAACCATTCATGAGGTTTTTCAACATGAATCTGTGACATCTCAAAAATAAGTGTCATGGCCAATTCTTTATTATTTTGTCCTTGGCGTTCTAAGTCTGATTTTTCTGTTGTAGTGGTTTGAATCTGCTGATTTTTAAAGGCAATGTTTTGTTCAAGTTGCTTGAGGACTTGAATTTTTTCATCCAGTTGTTTGTTTAGAGTATCGGCAGTTTGCAGCAGTTGTAAGCGTTGCATCAGTTGCTGTTCAATGCTTTTAGCTGTGCTGGAGGTCTGGATTTTCCAAGCGTGTTTTTGCTCGGCTGAAAGCAGATCAATCAGGTGTTGAATATTTTGTTCAGCGTGTTGAATAGTCGATAAATGTTGCTGAATGTGTTGAATGGTTTGTAATTGCTCACGTTGATTTTTTTGTGCTTGATTGAGCTGCCCTAAAGTGTGATCAAGCTGTTGAATATCTTGCTGACATTTTTCGGATAATTGAAGCAACTGTTGAGCGGTACTTTCATGCATTGGATTGAAATCGAGTGAGATTTTCATCGTATCCAAAGCAGATTTTAACTGTTGTTCGAGTTGTGCACTTTGCTGTTGTAACTCATTCAAACGCATTGTATTTTGCGTTAAAGCCGCATGCTGTTGGGTGCAAAGCTGTTGTGCTTTTTGCCAGACATCAAAAGATTGCTTTTCAAGTTGAAGCGCCTGTTGCTCTTGCTGTTGTTGTAAGTTTAAAAGTTCTTGTGAGAGGGCAGAATGCTCTTGTTTAAATGGATGTTGTGTACTGCCACAGACCAAGCAAGCCTCACCTTCGAGCAATTGTTCACGCAGCTTTTCGATACTCTCGGTATGTAACAAGCGTTGCTGCTGCAATATACGTTGCAAGCTTTCACGTTCTTGTTTTTGCGTTAGATATTTTTGTTCAGTCTGTTGTTGCTGTTGTGTTGCTTGCTCAAGCTTTTGGGTCAACTCACTGTTCGAGCTTTTTACTTTTTCCTGCTCTGCATAGACTTGGCTGAATTGTTTAAATTGATTTTGAATTAAACCAATATGGTGTACTTGCTGTAATGTTTGCTCACGATTTTGACGCTGATCCACAAGTTTGCTGCTGATTTGATCGTCATTGCCAAATTGCTGTTGTAGTGCATTCAGTTGCTGCTGTTGTTCATTTAAAGCAGTTGTCGCAGCGGCAATATTGCCAAACTGCTGTTCAACGTTTTGGTACTGTTGAATAAAGCGTTGTAGCTGGGTCAAATGTGCCGCTAGACCCGCATCCAAACTGATGAAATGGGCAGATTGATGGAGTTGTTCAGTTTGTACTTGTTGTTGGTCTTTAAGTTTTTCTATCTCTGTATAGAGTTGAATTTGCTTTTGTAATAACGGTTGTTGCTCTTGATTGAGCTGTTGCAAGTTTGCTTGTGTCTTTTTAAATTGCTGACCAATAAATTCACGTTCTTGAATACAGGTTCTGACTTTTTCAATGGCTTGATGATAGGTTTGTTCAAAAGCTTGTTGTGTTTTGAATTGCTCATCAATCTGTTTAAACTGTTTTTCTTCGGCCTGAAAAGTATGTTCAATGACAATGAATTGTTGTTCACTGCTTTGAAGTTGTGGTTGAAGCGCGTGTAATTCAGCGAGCACTTTATGTTGTTGAATCACACTTGGTCGAATAGAGGCAAAGGCTTCAAGCTGTTTCAGTTGTATGCGCTGAGGCGCGAGTTGTTCAAACTGTTGTTGTTGCACTAACAGTTGTTGCTGACGAAGGTGTATATCCGTATCTAATTTTTGCTTGTGTTCAAACCATAATTGTTGCTGTTCTAAAAGCTTTTTTTCAGTTTCTAATGTTTTATATTTGGTATTGATGTTTATAAATTGCTGATTCAGTTCCGCAATTGCTTCATCAGATAGAATTTCAATATGACCGAGAACGTCTTCGAGTTTTTTACGTTCTTTTTCAATGTCAGCGGTTTTTCTAAAGGCAATTTCACCAATTTTGGCAAAGATGTTGGAGTTGGTTAAATATTCAAGCAAAGCACCACGTTCATTGTCACGTGCTTTTAAAAACGCAGTGACTTCGGACTGAGCCAACAGGACTGCACGGGTAAATTGTTCAAAACTAAGTTGGGTAATGTGTTGAATATGGGTTTCAACAGCTTTGGTTTTGTCTGCAACCACTACGCCATCCGTCAGGCAGGTTAAAGAGCGTTGCACATTTTGTAATTTACCCGCGGCATTTTCACGTGCACGTTTAATTTCCCAACGTGCCAAATAGTGTTTCTGATCTTGCGCGACAAAACAAAGTTCCGCAAAGCCATGTCCTGTACCCCGACGTAGTACGGTTAAAGGAGAATTGCTAGCCAGTTCAGAACCATCGACATCAAGCAATTTACCGTCACTGCCTTTTAGGCGGGGGACTTGATTAAATAGCGCAAGACACATGGCATCTAAAATGGTCGACTTTCCTGCACCTGTTTTTCCAATAATGGCAATTAAGCCTGCACTGGCTAAAGGTTCACTTTCAAAATCAATAAAATGTTCGCCAGCAAGAGAGGCCAGATTTTTTATACGTATTGATAAAATTTTCATGACAGATCCTTAAATGCTGTTTTTATCTTCAAGTGAATGACGCGCTTCTTGAACCAAAGTCTGAAAATCTTTGGCTACAGCAGCATCTTGTGCATAGCCTTTGTTTTGCCAGATTTGCTCAAATAATTGTTCTGGCGTTGGCGGCTCAAGCTGAATTTTTGTAGCATGGTTTTGCTGGTCATTATTTTTATACTGGCGTGAAATTTTAACCAGACGATAGCGCTCTTTAGGCAACACATCTTCAAACTGTTGTCTTAAATTAGGTCGTGGCGGGGTATCGGTATAATATTCAATATCGATATATTCACGTTGATCAATATTGTCTATTTTGCCACTTGCTAAGGCTTGGAGTTGGGTAAAGACTTCATTTAGCTCACCACGAATACGGTGTAATTGAATACTGCGAGGAATGTGCAGCGCTTCGAACTGAAGCTGAGATTCAGCAGGCTTTGTGGGGTCAATGGTGACTTCAACCACTTGGTGTTTATAATTAATTTCACTAAAAGACAAAGGAATAGGCGAGCCACTATAACGAATATGTGAATGCTGAACTTTTTGTGGTTTATGCAAGTGTCCTAGCGCGACATAATCAATCACCTCATCAAACAGTGCGGTTGAAAGTGCTTCTTCATTACCAATAATAATTGGGCGTTCAGAGTCAGACGTTTCACCGCCTTGCATATGAGCATGCGACATTAAAATGAGGGCTTGATCATCCGTTTTACGCTTTTTGGCTTCGCTAATCAGTTGTTGATGTAGGTAGCTAATGGCATTTTGGCTATTGCTGGTGTGCTCATTAAAGCCAGTAATTTCTGCACTACGTAAAAAGGGCAGGCTTAAGCACCAAGCGACAATATTCTGATCTACATCATAAATCGGTTGCAGTAACCGTTCGATATCTAAGCTTTTGTCTTCATTCCAACGAATTACGCCGACGGTTCTGGCATTATATTTTTCCAGTAACGGTTCAACTTGTTCAATGCGATAACCAGAATCATGATTTCCGGCAATCATCAGGGTTTGCATATGGGGTGCAAGCGCGTGAGCATCGGCTAAAAATTGGTACAGTTGCTTTTGGGCAGCAGATGCAGGATTGATGACATCAAAAATATCACCTGCAATGAGCAAGGCATTGGGTTGTTTTTGTTTAATTTGTTCAAGTAACCAAGTTAAAAACTGTTCATGTTCATACTGACGTGAGTGATTGTAGAAAAACTGACCTAAATGCCAGTCTGATGTATGAAAAAAATGAACAGCCATGTTTTTTGAAACCCATGAAAAATTGCCTCACTATACTATAGGTAAATAAATGGCTGTAAAGCTAGCTCAATTGTGATTTATAACCTACATTATCAGTTGGAATTTAAAATTTTAGATGATAAATCAAGCTTCACTTTTATTTTTTTTGATTGAAAAATATACTTGGGGTGAGCTATAAAATTAACTGTGCTACAGGGAGTCATAGTACAGATTTAGGTAAGGATGCCTTATGCTGATTAGGCTGAGGTGCATGTTCGAAATGTAAAGTCAGTGTTGTGTATGCTGTAAAAGTGACTTATGCAACTGTGCTGATTGAAATCAAAGTGAGTCAGTCTATGTCAAATAGTCCATTTAAAAATAATCAATTATATAATGAAGTCGTTTATAAAACATTAATTGAGTCGACCCTTGCTATTCCGTGGAGTATCGACTGGGAAAGTAAACAGTTTAGTTATATTGGTCCGCAAATTGAAAAATTGTTGGGTTGGCAACAAGCGTCTTGGAAAACGGTGCAAGATTGGGTCGATCGTATGCATGAGTTGGACCGTGAAAAAACATTTAATCTGTGTGTTGCACAATCGCTTGCAGGTATTGACCATGAAGCAGATTATCGCGCTTTAAAAGCAGATGGATCCTATATTTGGATTCGAGATGTGGTTCATGTGATCCGTACAGAAAATGGCGAAGTGGATTCTTTAGTGGGATTTATGTTTGATATTTCGGAACGTAAAAAACAAGAAGAGCAATTAGAAATATTACAGCGTCAGTTGGAGGAGTTTTCTTATAAAGATGGTTTGACTGGCATTGCGAATCGTCGTTTATTTGATGAATTTTTTGCACGTGAATGGCAAAGTGCCATGCGGTTACAAAAGCCGCTGTCAGTCCTCTTAATTGATCTTGATTATTTTAAACAATATAACGATGGACATGGTCATATTAACGGTGATCAGTGTTTGCGTGAGATTGCTCAATTATGGTCAACCTGCTGTAGTCGTCCACGTGATTTGGTTTCACGTTTTGGTGGCGAAGAATTTGCGGTTGTGTTACCAGAAACCAATGCTGACGCGGCTGTTCAAGTTGCTGAAAACTTAATGCAGGCTTTAAAAAATGCTAAATTACCGCATTGTACATCCACAGTTTCAGAATTTGTCACCTGTAGTATTGGTGTGAAAACCATTATTCCAACAGAACAGTGCGATCAAATGAGCTTCTTAGAGCAGGTCGATCAGAATTTATATCAGGCTAAACAACAAGGGCGCAATTGTTATCAAGCTGACTATGTTGATGCTTTAGAGGATTTAAAAGAGTAATTACTTTTTTGCCCCATAGCCACAACCGCCGAGGGATGGTTATGGGGTTTTTTAAGAATAAAAATATTGCGATTTAATTTTAAATAACGCTGTGCTGATCTAAAACAATTTTTAAACTCATATAACATTGTACGAGTCTTAGACTAATCTTTGAAATGCACAGGAATCCATTGATAGCTTTTTCCATCTGCTGAATAAATATGTCCAATCGCAGGGAAAGGAAGGTGTGGCGCTGCAATGGTTTGCCCGCCTTTTGCATATTCAGCGAATTGTTTTAAACGTGTTTCAACCGCTTTTTTCGGGTCGATATCATAATCAATAGCTGTTTCAGGTTTGTTGAATTGCACGGTATGTGAATGCACAATGTCACCAATAAATACCACGGTTTCATCTTTGGTTTTTAGCTCATAGCTAAAATGCCCTGGTGTGTGCCCTGCGGTATTAATCACTTTAAAGCCCTGAACCTCATCGCCCAATTGATACGTTTTAAAACGCTGTTTAGCTTGATAGGGCGCAAGAGCTTGTTTAATTTTTTCGACAGTCCCTAAGTAACCTGCTTGTTTTTCTTTCGGGAGTTTGCCGACTTGTTTCGGACTTAGCCAATAGTTTGCTTCATCGTTCGATACATAGACCGTTGCATTGGGAAAGTTAGCCACGCCATTTTGACTAATGCCACAGACATGGTCAGGGTGTAAGTGAGTCAGTAAAATGGTATCGACTTGTTCTGGTTTATAGCCTGATGCTTTTAAGTTGCTTAACACTGAACCTAAATGTGCGCCAAAACAACTTGCAGCACCGCTATCCACCAAAACCAGTGAATGACCTGTATTCACGAGGAAGGCATTGACAGAGGTCTGTACACCCTTGGCTTGGTCAGCAGCGTATTTCTTTAAAATTTCATGTACTTCTTTTTCTGGAATGTTTTGAAAGAGTTTAGGCGACATGAAGTTAGTACCATCGAGCAGGGCTGTAATTTGTACATCACCAGCTTGATATTGGTAATAGCCTGAAACCTGTTTTTGTTGCGAGATTGGGGCGGGCGGGGAAAGGGCAAAGGCTGAAATACTGACGAGACTGGAGGCAAATAAAGCTGAAGCAAGTAATTTATTCATTTATAAAGTTTCACAAAATTTGTTGAATTGTCTATTCTTTAGCATGCTATGGAGAACCTTTAAACTCTTTTTTATGAATTGTTATTTCAATAGAATTATTTTTATCATCTGGCATTTTCTGACGCAGATCCTCAACAATTGCAAATACTGTTGAAAATATAGATGATCTTGTTAATTGAATTAAATTTAGGAGGCTATTTTCGAAGTCAGTGATTTTTACATAAGTATGAGTAGAATCATTAGAAAGTTCAAAAGTATCTGGAACTAGAAATAAAATATGATGTTCGAGAGCATTTCGCCAAACTTTATAGAAACCAAATTGTCCATTTTTTTCATTTAAGTCAAAAATAAGACTGTTAATTGCAATCAAAGCAAAATTTTCTTTGCTTTCTAACACAGATTTATTCTGATGCCAAAAATTATTGAAAGCAGTATTTTTCTCAATTTTAAGTGAAAAATACTGACATAAGAAGATTGCTAACTTATCCAATATTGAGAAACACAGCCTGAAACAAGTTCTTAGCTTTTCAGATATTATATTAATGATTTCTTGATCATTTAGTTCTGAATAACAACTTTCATAATCAAACTTAGAGCTATCGGTGAATTTAGACTCGTAGTAAAGTACTCGAATTAAAGAAAACTCAGCCTTAATACGATTCAAGTATTGTTCAAATTGAAGAATATTTTCCGAAGAAATTACACCCTCTAAGAGAGTTAAATTATCTCGTTCATTAGCAATGCATGAACAATACATTCCATGAATATTTAACGTTAAATTTTCTTTAATACACCATTGTCTAAATTCAGACATTTCTGCTAGTTCATCAAGCTTCTTGTTTTTATCATCATCAAAAATAGACATTTTAGATTTTAGGAATTCAATTTTATCTAAGTAATATTGTTTATAGCTCGTAGGTGTAAAAGTAGATAGATATGCAAATTCATAGCCCTTTATAATTTCTTGAATCATTTTTTCACTACGATGATCAAGGAATCTATCAAAGTTTTCTAGGCAGGTACTTCTATTTATAAAAGCCTCAGGATAATCTAATTTTGTTTGGGCTATTCTTTCGTAGATATATATAGCTTCCGAGAAGCGATATTGTTGTTTTAACGTATTAGCTAAATTTATCAAGTTCTGATGGTAAAGATTTGGTTCAGATTCTTTATTTATGGTTTTAAACACCTGCCAATATAGGTTCTTTGCCTCACTATATAGCTGACTTTCCTTGTTGTTTATTAGGTTATTTTTATAGCCAAAATTATTAGCGATACTAATCTTTGCATTGGCTAAATTATAAAATAAATTGTTACCGTACTCTTTTTTATAATGTTCATAATTCTGTTCTAAAATTTGAATACCTTTACGGACAGCAATTTCATTTTTTAAAAATGAACCTGAATCGATGAATTGACTAGCTATATTAAAGTAAAACTGTAAAACAATGCTGTTTGTATCATGTTTATCCAATTCATTTAATATTATTTCACAACCCAATAGAGCCTCAGCCCATTCATCTTGATCAATAGAATTAGAAATTGCTTTTATTGCTTCATTAATCTTTTCTAGTGGAAGTTTCATTTCTAATTTTTAAAAAAAAGCCCTACTAAAATATAGCAGGGCTTTTACTAAGTGTCTAAATCTTAAGACACTTTATCACCAGCTTTAGCACCAGATTCAGGTGAAATCACCCAAACGCCTTCGCCATTCCCCGCTGCAAGTACCATACCGTTAGAAATACCAAAACGCATTTTACGCGGTGCAAGGTTAGCGACCATCACCACCAATTTTCCTTTTAAGTCTTCTGGTTGATAAAACTCACGAATACCGCTAAATACATTACGTGGTTCAGCTTCACCGACATTTAAAGTCAGTTGAAGCAATTTATCAGAACCTTCTACATGAGCAGCTTCAAGTACTTGTGCAACACGTAGGTCAACCTTCATAAAGTCTTCAATGCCAATAATCTCCGCTTCGCCGACTTTAGGTTCAACTTTGGCAGGTGCAGCTTTCTTCTCTTTTTTCTTTTCAACTTTTACAGGTTCAGCCGCAGCCGCTAAAGAGTCTTTAGAAGCATCGACCATTGCCGCAACAGCTTTCGGGTCTACACGCTGCATTAACGGTTGGAACAATGCAATTTCATGATTCACCAAAACAGTTTTACCTGAAGCAAAATCAAAGTTTTCAAGTTTTAAGAAGTCTTGCACTTGCACTGCCAAAGTTGGAAGTACTGGTGCTAAGTAAACAGCCAATTGACGGAATAAGTTAATCCCGACTGAGCAAACATCATGAACTTGTTGTTCTTGACCTTCTTGCTTTGCAAGTGCCCACGGTTTTTTCTCATCAATATATTGGTTGGCTTTATCTGCAAGCGCCATAATTTCACGAATTGCCGCAGAGAATTCACGCGCTTCGTATGCTTGTGCAATCGAATCGCCAGCATCAATAAAGCTTTGCACCAATTCTGGTTCTGCACAAGTTACAGATAATTTATTATCAAAACTTGTATTAATGAACTTCGCGCAACGGCTGGCAATATTCACCACTTTACCGACCAAGTCGGAATTCACTTTTTGCACGAAATCATCTAAGTTTAAGTCAGAATCTTCAACTTTATCAGACAGTTTAGAGGCAAAGTAATAACGTAAATATTCAGGATTTAAATGTTCTAAATACGTTTCAGCTTTAATGAACGTACCACGTGATTTCGACATTTTTTGACCGTTTACAGTCAAGAAACCATTGACGAATAAGCCTGATGGCGTGCGATAGTTTGCACCTTCAAGCATTGCAGGCCAGAACAGCGCGTGGAAATAAACGATGTCTTTACCAATGAAGTGATAGACCTCATTTTGAGAATCTTTTTTCCAATAGTCGTTAAAGTCTAAATCTGGACGTTTGGTTTTAATGTAGTTTTCAAAACTCGACATATAACCAATTGGTGCATCGACCCAAACATAGAAATATTTGTTTGGTGCATCTGGAATTTCAAAACCAAAATATGGCGCATCACGGGAAATATCCCAATCGTTCAAGCCATTTTCAAACCATTCATCGAGTTTGTTGGCAATTGAAACAGGCAAACGACCTTCATCACGTGTCCATTTTTGTAGATATTCAGCAAAATTTGGCAATTTAAAGAAGTAATGATCTGACGATTTTTCAACAGGTGTTGCACCACTTAAGGTTGAACGCGGGTCTAATAGTTCAGTTGCATTATAGGTTGTACCGCAAACTTCACAGGCATCGCCATATTGATCTTCTGCTTTACATTTCGGGCAGGTGCCTTTAATGAAACGATCTGATAGGAACATGCCTTTTTCAGGATCAAAAAGCTGATTTACAGGACGGATTGCAATGTTGCCAGCTTCACGATTTTTAATATAAATTTCTTCCGAACGATTTTTATTTTCATCGCTATTGGTCGAGTCATAATGGTCAAAATGCACGCCAAAACCATCAAAATCACGGATATGTTCTTTTTGAACATTGGCAATTTGCGCTTCAGGTGTAATACCGTTCGCTTCGGCACGTAGCATGATTGCTGTACCGTGAGCATCATCCGCACATACATAAGTCACGTTATGTCCCATTGCACGCATGGCACGAACCCAAATATCTGCTTGGATATAACCGAGTAAGTGACCCATATGGATGGGACCATTGGCGTAAGGAAGGGCATTGGTGACTAAAATATTTCGCACGGATATAACTCTCTCGTTCGTCGTTATGCAAAGTGTTGCAAGGTCAATGATTTTACCTGAGTTAATAGCAAGATGCACAAAGGAATAGGTGAAATGTTTTTAAAAGGTGCTTGAGCCAGTATAAATGGATCGGTCTGATTGAGTATTTATAGCCAATTTGAGTAAGATACTGAAAAAGAAAAATCAATAGGAAATATCTTGTCTAAAAAAAGCATCAAACAGTTCACTGATCTTTCTAATAAAATTTTAGATGGGGTTTTAAAGCTGGTCGGTTATACGTTTATATTGATGTTGGTTGTGATCATCATCTTATATCTTGCATTTTCGATTTGGCTTGGAAACATAAGAGATGAGAAAAATGCAGAAAGGTTGCTACAGAGTCAAAATTATGACCGTCAGACTTTCCCATATTTGGCTGAACCCATATTTTTTTATCAGCGGATGCATGTCGGAGATTCTGGCGCTTGGGTTGTGGTTTATCCTTTAGACGCACTGACTAAAAAAGAATTTTTACTTCAATATCGACATCAAGAAAATAAAGAACAAAGCAATCAGATTGAATGTATCAAACCGACCATCAAAAAACGTTGGAAAAGTTGGCATTCGAATATTCATTATGTACAGCCAGATGAATGGTCAAAGGGGCATAATGATCATAAAGTGCATGACTCTTTTATTGTTTATGGTTCGGAGCAACAGATTAAAATAGTAGAGCGGGCTTGTATGGATCGGCAGTTTAAAAAGCTCGCTAGCAAAGATGTGCGACCTCATCATTATTGGGCAATTTCTGAAAAGAAAAAACTGCTGTTTAGTGTGTATGAAATCGATTGAATTGATGCAGCTAAGCAGTGAATGGATTGCCTAAAGCCTCAAGTCTTGAAGGGCAAAAGCCGTTAAAGCGTATTTTCTTCTATATTCGCTTGGCAATAATAGGGATAATAGTGCCTTAAAGAGATAGCGTATGAGTTACAAGCACATGATCAATGCCGATTTCGAAGATAGTTTTGATGATTTTGAACAACAAGAAGTGACCCGAATTCCGCAACATGAAAAGGGTAAACAACTCGGGCAAAGCATTTTAAAAGATGCTGATCAATATCTACAATCGATGTCTGCTGCTGAACATAAACACCTCATTCAAATGTTAAAAGGACTTGCAACCCATGAGGCTTATTTTGATGTTTTGGCCAATCAGTTAGATCAGCCTATTGACAGTAAAGTTGCCAATGATGCGTTGAACTTGGTGCATATTTGGACGTTGATTAATCAGCATGAAAGCAATGTCGATTTTAATCTTTTAGATGTCATTCATACTGACTATTTCCAAGCTGAATTACTGCAAGCTTTTGATGCACTTGAGATTGGGGAGAATAAAGCTCAACGTCGTCTGGTGATTCAAGAAGCTTTTAAACTGTATGAAATGCAATGTTTTGCAGGCTGTATTCCGCTTTTATATGCGCAATTGGAAGGGTTGTTGACCGATGTGCTGATTGCCAAAGGTTATTTAAAACAGAACCATACCAAGTTTATAGATGTTTATAAAATTGTTCCCGGTTTAAAGGGACATGAAATAAAAAGTTTATGGCATAAGTCGAAAATTGCCTGCGAGTTGAATGTTTATTTTGCTGAATTAGACGCTTATAAAATGGATAGTAGTTCAACTGTGACTATGACCCGTCATAATATTGTACATGGGACAGATGTTGCGCACTTTACGCAGGAACGTAGTTTTGTGCTGTTTATTTGGTTGTTCTCAGTCACGAGCTTTATGAGTACATTGAAGTCTTAATATCATTGGAAGAGGAATGTATGGGCTTTAAATACTAAGCCTAGATTTATAATGGATGATTTGCATAAATCAAAAAATAATCATCAATTGGCAGTGAAATTAATATTGAAAGTTCCTTCTCTTGCGCCATATATGGCTCAGGGAGAAGGTTAGGATGAGGGGATTTTTTTAATAAAATCCTCACCCTGAGCGGTATTCCGCGCAAGTCTCCTTAAAAAGGAGAGGGAATATCCATTGTGAATTTATTATTGTTTAAAAAACGACTTATGAAAGAAGTCTAATGGAACCAATATGCTTAAACTTCTCGCAGAAGATTTTATTCAAATTGATAAAATTGATTTAGTTTTGCCTTTGTATCAAGAGTTGGTGGCAAAGACCAAATTAGAGCAAGGTTGTATCGCTTATGAGCTTTATCATGATCTGCGAGATCAAGGACATTTTGTCTTTGTCGAGGAGTGGGTTGACCGTGCTGCTTTAGATGCACATGTCCAATCTGAGCACTTTCAGCGCCTTGTTCCGCAAATTGATCAATATCAACGAAAACAGGCTATTTTTACTCATATGCAAAGCTTTGAACAGCTGCTTAAAAAAGCATAAGCTTACTTTTCTGTTTCAATCAGTTGCTTAATCTTGATTGCTTTTTCAAAATGATCGAGTTGATGCGTTTTAATCCACCATTCAGCCGCTTGCATTAGAAGTTCAGGATGGTCATTTTTATTGGCGAAAAAAGCATAAAAAGACAGTCCGACATTGTTGCCTTTTTTTGCAATTTTTTCATTGCAAACTTGAATGATTTTTTCACGTAGCTGCTTTTGCATTAATGGGCTCATAGACTAAATGCTTAATTTATTTTTTGATTTTACATTTTTAAGATGCAAGAAAGCATAATCCAAGTGATGTTCAGTTAAAAACGGGGTTATTTTAAAGCTTAATGCTAAAAAATTTAACACTTAAACAATCATGTTCAATTTCTAGCACCGTTGAAATCATTATTTTGGAAAAGTGTTTAAATTAGGGTCATAAATTGCATCATTGTATGACTTCAACTTAAAGTTGGGGGGAAATTGCACTCAAATTGAAATCATACAATATCGCTTTAACTTGATACAATTTAATTAAATTTATAGCTCTCGCCATATTTTATTTTTATCATTTAAAGAAACGGTAAAATTAAAATTTGAATCATCACAGACCAATAAACCTTTAGGTGTGTGCATGAGTACTTTTAAAATAGTACCTTCTTCAAAAATTAAAGGATGACAATTTTCTTTTTTTAGCGTGATTGGTTTTAATAATTCAATAATGATTTTTTCCATATCGCTTCCCCAGCAGTGGCCAGAATGTATTGCAATAATAACATGATTTGCTGCTTGTTTAATCAATTTTACCAAGATTGAGATATACATCAAAAAAAATTAGTATAAGTTTTGGTAATCAATATGCCGCTTATAGCATGGTGTTATTGCATCGCGTGACCCTGAATAATTTTGATTTTTAGCCTTTTTTAAGATGCTTAAATTTGAATATTATTCGATTATTTTTTTAAGATCTTTTTAATTAAAGGCGAATAGTATAGTAACAAACGACTAGAGATCGTCTATTCGGATTTGAAATGTAAATTAAATTTCAGAAAAAGGATAGTCAAATTTATGTTTTTTAAGTTTGTGATGATTTTTTGCTGTGCCGCATCAGTATAATTTTTTGGATGTGATCAAGAACATTTTTTATCCCTGAAGATATTGATATGCTAAGCGTTAGAGGCAGCCACAATCATTGAGTTAAAAGATAGGTGGTGTTGCTTGATGTGCTGCTAGATTAAAAATATTACATGCGAAAAACATTTCACAAACAGTGAATAAGTTGCTACAAAGATGAAAAGACTAGAATAATAGCCGATATCGCCATTTGTCTTAAAGCCTGTTGGGTTTTGATTGATGGGCGAAGTTGCCAATGAAAAATAAAGGAACCCCCAAACCGAATGTTTAAATCTTTTTTTCCGAATCCGAAATGGTTCTTTTTGTCGTTGCTGCTGTGGTTTGTCGTTAATATCAGTTTATGGTATTCCGGTGGTAGTGCTTGGGGCACATTTTTAGGCTTTGCATCAGGCTATACCGATGCTGAATTGCCGATTGGTGTAAGTCGTTTTTGGGCACCTTCATTTTTATGGTTTTATCTGTGGTTCTTTGTCTCGACTGTAATTTTTGCTTTGTTTTGGAAGTTTAAATCGAGCAACCCATGGCAAGGATGGTCTGTTTGGGGATCGGCCTTTATTTTATTTAATATTTGGTTCTCCGTACAAGTCAATGTGGTCGTCAATGCTTGGTATAGCCCATTTTATGACTTAATTCAGAAGATGCTGGGTAGCGGCGGTGGGGATGTCAATTTACTTTATAGTGAAACAATGACGTTTCTATATGTGGCTATGGTTTATGTCACCATTGCCGTGTTTAACCTATTCTTTGTCAGTCATTATATCTTTCGTTGGCGTACAGCCATGAATGACTATTACACCGCACATTGGGAGCAATTACGGCATATTGAAGGGGCATCGCAGCGTATTCAGGAAGATACCATGCGCTTTGCCAAAACCACTGAAAGTTTAGGGGTCAGTTTGATTCAAGCCGTAATGACTTTAATGGCCTTTTTACCCGTGCTATTACAGTTGTCTTCACATGTGAAGCAATTGCCTGTGATTGGTGAGATTCCGTATGCTTTGGTTTTGGCAGCCATTAGTTGGGCTGTACTGGGTACGGTTATATTGATGTTGGTGGGTTATAAATTACCCGGCTTAGAGTTCAATAACCAAAAAGTGGAAGCTGCATATCGTAAAGAGTTGGTGTATGGGGAAGATTATGCTGATCGAGCTGATCCACTCACTTTAAAAGAGCTGTTTAGCAAAGTTCGTTTTAATTATTTCCGTTTATATTTCCATTATGCCTATTTTAATATGGTGCGTATTTGGTATATGCAATTGGACAATCTGTATGGTTTATTTGTGCTCTTTCCCAGTATTGCCGCAGGGGCAATTACGTTGGGTCTAATGATGCAAATTTTAAATGTATTTGGCAATGTACGTCAGTCATTTCAATATTTAATTGAATCTTGGCCGACGATTATTGAATTACTTTCGATTTATAAGCGTTTAAGAGCATTTGAATCGACTTTAGATCGTTGAGTTTCAAGTATAGAAAAGTCCTGAAAAAATGAATGCCAGTCAGTTTGTAAATTGACTGGCATTTTTAATTCTAAAAGTTAAGTGCATAAAATGGTGCAGGAAGTTGTCGCATTTACGCCTTATTTTAAGTCATTAAATGACATTTAAAAGGGTGGTATTCTCGTTATAATGAATTAAAAAATGAGGATAAGAACAATATGAAAGCTTTTCAGCATCTCTTTGTTTTAGTTTGTTTTACTGTAACCAGTTCTGTGGGTTATGCCAAAGCCATTCAAGGCATGTCTTTTGCTCATCAAGATTGGGAAATCTATTGTAGTAATACAGGGACTTGTCGGGCAGCAGGGTATCAGGATGAGCGTATAGAAAATATGCCAGCATCGTTATTAATCATCCGTAAAGCAGGTGAAAAACAGGCTGTTCAGATGAGATTTGCATTATCGGAATATGATCAGACCCTAGATAAAAAAAACCTTAAAAACATTCACTTTTATATCAATGCAAAAGACTTTGGTGTTGTCACCGTCGATGGTTCAGAATCACCGTTATTGGGCGTGCTGAATACAGCACAAGTCAATGGACTATTACAACAAACGCAGAAGAATGTGAATATTGTATTTAAGAATGCCCATTATTCATGGAAAATTTCAGATGCAGGAATGAGCGCTACTTTATTAAAAATGGATGATTTTCAAAAACGTGTTGGTACAGTCGGCGCTTTAGTCAAAAAGGGCACAGCCGATGAATCGAAGGTTTTGGTTGCACAGCCAAAGCTGCTGCTCAAAAAAATTAAAACCACATCTAAGCCTTATTTAGTCCTTAAACCAGAGACCAAACCGTACAAAGCTTTATATGCAATTTTGATGGCAGCACAACCTAAATTGCAAGATGGTCATGGTTTTTGTGAAGGTATTTATACGGAAAATGGTGTGCAATCGCAAAAAATAGAGCTCTATAAACTCAGCAATCAAAAAATTTTAGCAACCACGCTATGTTGGCGTGGCGCATATAACGAAGGTTTTGGCGCGTGGGTCATAGATGGCGCTCTAAAGGGTAAAGCGACCTTTGTGACCGAGTCTGCCTCAGATTTTACTGAGGGTGAGATCAGTAGCTCACAAAAAGGTCGTGGCATTGGTGATTGTTGGTCAATGAGTGAATGGATATGGGACGGCAAAACGTTCATTCAGAGCATAGATCGTTGGTCGGGCATGTGTAAAGGCGTGGCGGCTGGTGGGGTTTGGAATTTAGATTTGATCGAAAGCGTGGTGAGGTAATCGGTTAAAGATTTATTTTTAAATCATGTCGAGATCTATTTATCATAAAGAGAATAGAGCTGAATTTGCTCATCATAGAAAATGTCGAATGTCGAATGTCGAATGTCGAATGTCGAATGTCGAATGTCGAATGGCGTGAAGGATCATCTTGCCTTGACCAATCATGAAAGGTTTAAAAGGGTAAATGAAGTGTTATCTGGTTGTTATTTTAACTTTAAAACCTTTGGAAGTTGGCAATTTCTGGTCTGTTTTGAGTGAAAAGTAAAAACTAAATTTAGTTAAATTGATAATAAAATCAAAGTTTTGTGTTTGTTATTTTTTGTCTTTTCCTATATTTTCTTTTATACAGCATAATTGGGCATTGATACGTGAATTTTAGAACATTAATCTTGATGGGGGGAGTTGGCATCGCTTTACATGGCTGTACCAGCATGGACAGTCTAAGCTCAGATTCAGTTAAAAACTTTACTTCACCTCAGGAATTAATTGCTCAAAAAAATATTAATCATGCAAATGGTCAAGCAAAGGAATATGTTTATGATTGGGGGGCGAAGCAAAGCAATAATGAAGCACAATCCTTATATCCAAGAAAATATTTAACCCATTATTGCTCTGCAAAAGGGGGCAAGTTTACACTTTTGTACAAAAGCAGCATGTCTTTAGTCAAGGACGCATCAGTGAAAAAACGCTTATCTGGCAATAGTCATGTTAAACAAGGAATTGGTGCATATAAGTGTGTGCAAAGTAATGGGCAAAGCTGGATTGTTTCAATTGAACCCACGGCTGAACGTAAGTTCACGGATGGCAGCGAAACGCGTGTGGTTAGCTTACAAAGTAAAGTAATGACGTTTCAAGAAAGTCAAAAATTTTATAAAAATATCTCAACCGATGCTGTGGTTAAAAAGAGTGCTGTAAATAATCAGACCGTGAAAACCACAACCAGCAAAGCGGCTATGGCTAAAGAAAGCGAAATTAAAAAAGAAGACAAGGCCGTGGTTGAATCACCTGTTAAACCCGTCGAAAAGGCGCTTGATACACCTCAACAGCAGCAGCTTAAAGCTTTTGTTGCTGCGCGTCGTGATTTGAACAAAGGGCAAAATCAATTGAATGCCTGTAATAATGCACAGCGTGCGTATAATTTTGGCAAATTACCCAATGCCAATGGTACAAATGTTTATGCTGAGTCGGGGATGTTGGTTGCACGTTGTTTTACCAGTGTGCCGAGTTATAGTAGTCGTTTTTCCAACTCAAAGGCTCAAGCGAAGAATATTTTGCAGAACTTAGCGAATAATCATAATCATGCTGGGGCGAAGCATATGTTGAAACAGTTGAAATAATTTTATCTGCGGGGTAATTCTTGAATAGCGGGCTTGTTTATACAATTTAATGTAGCTGCTATTGGGGTCTCATTTAGTTCGGTCTCATTCCACTGCATTGTAGTGGAATGAGTAAAATAGATCTGCATTTGAAGATTATTTTGACTGGTATTAAAGGGTAATGGTCGCGCCTAAGGCTTTAACAAACTGTGCTAACCACGCAGGGTGAGCCGGCCAAGCAGGGGCAGTGATCAGGTGCCCATCTGTTACCGCTTCAGTCACTGCGATATCTGCATATTGACCGCCTGCAAGTTTAACTTCCGCAGCACATGCAGGGTAAGCCGAGCATAAACGACCTTTAAGTACATCAGCGGCAGCAAGAAGTTGCGCGCCATGACAGACAGAAGCAATGGGTTTTTGTACTGCATCAAATTCACGCACAATTTCAATGACGCGTTCATTCATACGGAGGTATTCGGGAGCACGTCCACCCGGAATGACTAGTCCGACATAGTCCTGAGTATGGACAGCACTGAAGTCATAATTAATGGCGAAATTATGCCCACGTTTTTCACTATAGGTTTGTTCACCTTCAAAGTCGTGAATGGCCGTTGCAATACTGTCACCCGCTTTTTTGTCTGGGCAAACGGCATGTACGGTATAACCTAAACCTGTGAGGAACTGAAAAGGCACCATGGTTTCGTAGTCTTCGGCATAGTCACCAACGAGCATTAAGATTTGTTTTGACATGTTTTCCCTCTTTCTTTTCTTAGATCTGATTTATATAAGGTTTTGTTTTACCATAGCAGAATAAGATGGCTGTTTTAAGTAGGGTATTGTTTTCTTTAGTCGTAGGATTGATGAGGTCTAAAGTCTTTCTTTGAAAAGGTCATACGCTTCAGATATGTAACTTCACAACAGAGTCCTCCCGATAGTAATTCAATGTTAGGAGTTCTTTGGTTACTTTGGGAAAATCCAAAGTAACCAAAGATTTTTGTCATCCGCAGAACTCGTCAAATACCATCTCTTATTAAGTTGTTCGCAGAAACCTTACTTTCTTAATCTTGCGGTGTATACACCTCATGCCTCGAACAACTGCGAATGACGTTGTCATGTGATTTGATAAAGTATTTTATTAGAATATTTTGACTTGTGCAGGATTCGCTTTACCCTTAGATTTTCATGATTTGACCTAAAGAGTTATTAACGCTGTTTCTTCTATCCTATTACTTGTCGTTTCATTCATAGGTTGTGAATTTTCAATAAGCTTAATAAATTTAATACTTTCCGATATATCATCCGCTTTTTAAGACTTAGATTAGAATCTGAAGTGCAACACCATATTCTTTGATTCCAAGCGCATATAACGAAATGCGCTTAAAACATTTAAACTGCTTTATTACTTGAAAATAAATAGATGAAATAAAGAAATGAAACCAATGAAAAATATACTTTTTGTTTGCTGTTTCATGGCACTCAGTTCTGCTGCATTTGCTCAAGAAATAAAAGGAATTTCGACCACTTTGGCTGTACCTTTAGATATTTTGGCGTTTAAAAAAGTACAGTTGAGTCCAAATGAGCAGAATCAATTATGCGCACAAGTGAAAGAGCTTTGTCAGCATCGTGATCAATGGCGTAGCCTAAAAACCGCAGATCAGCGTTTATGGCTATTATCTGGTGCAGATATTGTTCAGTTTAGCGCATCTACAACGGGGCTTAAATTATTGAAAAAATGGCATGTAAATCTCTCAAGTCAAGAAGATGGCACATCTACTGGGCAGTTTGTTTTTCCCAAGCTGTTTCCGATGACACAAAACCGTTATGCCATTGCGGTGATTGATACTTTTTCTGAAATGTATTCGGGTGGTGGAGCTGGGATTGAACGTGCAAGTTTTTATGAGTTAAAAAATTCAGGAGAGATACATCAGTTTATAAACAATTATCCATTTAGCTTTAGCCGAATTATCCGTGCTTGTTTTTCCGAACAGGACTATGAGAGTTCACAAGGCAATTGCCATGATGAAGATGCTTTAAGTTTAGAGATTCGTCCCATCAAACCCATGCTGTGGCAATTCCGCTACCGTTATCATTTAAGTGTCTCACCAGCATCAGATTCAGGTGAAAAATCGTATCAAGGCAGTCGAAACTTGAATATTGATTTAAATAAAGCACCTGAACAACCGAATATTCCTGAAACATGGAATTATGCAGGGCAGGAATAAACTTTGAGACGTTGGTAGAACTATGCCTTCATTGACCGATTTTTCATTTCATAAAAAGCTTTAATGACTGTGGTTCATACAATTTACAGAGTCATAACAGGGGAAATTATAGCTGCTGTGATACAAAGAGACAGATGATTATTTGGAACTTAGTTTATGTCACGTCTTTATACTTCTGCCCAGCGTAGATTTTCTTTTTTAAGCCGCTCTGTGTTGATGGCAGTGGCTCTGTTCGGTACGACACAAATTACGATGGCTGCACCTGCACAAACAGTCGATCAACTCAGTGCTTGTTTAGTGAAAGCCACGACTGCAACGGATAAAACTGCGGTGTTGCAATGGACGTTTGCAGCACTATCGACCCATCCTGACTTAAAAAGTTTTAGCAATGTAACGGATGTACAAAAAGAACAACTCGATAAAAACTTGGCTCAAGTATTACAGCGTATTTTAGTTGAACAATGTTCTGCGCAGACCAAAGCGGTAATTCAGGCTGAGGGTTTGCAGGCAGTGGGTGACAGTTTTCAGGAGTTAGGCAGCATTACGGGGGAAGAAATTTTGAAGAACCCTGAAGTAAAGCAGCAATTAAAAGGTGTGGTGCGTTATTTGGATTTGAATAAATTGGTGATGACTTTTTTAACACCAGATTTGTTTAATAAGTTGGGGATTACGAGATAAAGATAAAAGTATCTCTTTGAAAAAAGAGATACTACTTAAAGTTCTTATTTTTAATGGTAAAAAGAATTGAGTTAAGCATTAAATTTGTTAATATTTGCGTAAAATTTTAAAGTAAGTTATTCAATACATGAAAAAAATAGTCATAAGTTTATTGGTGTTAGGGCTAATGGGTTGTAGTGCAGGGATGGTGAATCAGTCAAAAAAGATGTTAGGTTTAAAACTGTATCAAGATTCTAATGCTGCACACATTGCGAATATTCGTATTGAGCATAAAGATAATTTTGGCGTGAGATTGTATCCAAATGGTTGTATGACATCTATGCAACCTAAATTTCAAATGCTGCCAGAAGTGGCAAGTGTTGGAACATTTAAAGAACAAATGCAGAGTAAACAAATAAATTATAAACAAAAATTGCTTGGTATGCCTTTCCCTCCAAGTGAGATTGGTTTTGCTGAGTTTAAATTGCCAGCTGAACGGTTTTTAGCGATAAGTGCTTATAAAAGCTATCATAATGGTGTTGAACTGCGTGGTTGTGGTGTAGATGCGATTTATAAATTCGCTGCCAATAAAAATTATGAGCTATTAGATAACGCATCAAGTACGCAATGCTCATTAGAAATTAATGAAATTATGACAGATGGTAAGCGAGTTGAATTAAAACCTTTAAAATATCTAAATAATATTAATGAATGGGCTGGCTGTGATGCTCAGCTTGAGGGTTTAAAGTAAATTAAATGGAATTTTAATTTTATAAAAATCCTCTCCCTAACCCTCTCCTTAAAAAGGAGAGGGAACATTCATTATTAAATATATGGTGCTATCAAATTTAGAATGAAAGCTCCTTCTCCCACGGGGAGAAGGCGGGGGATGAGGGATATCAGAAATCACGTATAAAGAAGGGCTTTGAAAGTTGAATGAGTCTTAAGCCTTTGAGTTTGGTGATTGGGATACTTTTTGATTACTTAAGTAGTAGTTTGATTGAGATATTTAGGGTCAACATAGACTTGCTCTTGGATTTCTTTGACGAAACGGACTATGTTCTCAATTAATATTTCAAGGCTTTCTTTGGCAATTTCTATCTTTTTTTGATTTTTCGTATAACCACCTCGATGGGCGCAATCATGTCTAATTTCAACAGCATCTATAAGCCATGTTAAATCTTGTAAATCACATTTAAGAATATCTTTAAACATTGGGATAATTGTCTCCACATTATGGAAAGACATTTCTTGCAATGATTTTAGGACATCTTGTTTTAACAATTCTTTGCCCT
This sequence comes from Acinetobacter sp. ANC 4654, assembly GCF_002135425.1. Taxonomy (NCBI): domain Bacteria; kingdom Pseudomonadati; phylum Pseudomonadota; class Gammaproteobacteria; order Moraxellales; family Moraxellaceae; genus Acinetobacter; species Acinetobacter sp. ANC 4654. Next base: position 197,783 of record NZ_NEGL01000005.1, on the reverse strand, counting down.
GAACTAATTCATGAATTTTATATTTTTTATCTTTGATTTTTCCATCTTTACTAGCTTGTTCCAAAATAAGTTCATCGGAAGACATAACAGCTTTAATAAATGTATTAGATAGATAGTTTTCTAATGTTGCGATTAAAAAGCCATGTAACATTACATAAATTTCATCTTCAAGAAAATCTTGGTAATCTGCATTGAGTATTTTATTAGCTCTTTCTATTTGTGAAGAAAAAATATCAATTGGTTTTGATCTTAAATAAAGCCACTGAAATTCTTCATGTGAGGAGAAGCACATAGTTCGTTGAAAAGCTTTTTTAAATACTTGTTCTGGAAATACTTTTTCTTGTAGTTTGTTAACTAAAACATCCTTAATAATAATAAAATATTGATCTATTAATGCGGTGTTGTTAGAGAAAAAATTATTTATATCAGAATAGTATGAGTCATATTCAGGTAGAGAAAAGAAGCTAGTAGGTAGTGAATCAAGTGCACGATCATTCGCTTCTTTTGAAAAATAATCATTAAAAAATTCGTGAGATGAAATGGGATCTGAAAGAGATTGCCCCTTATATCCTATTTTAATAGCACCTAAATTTATAATTGATGGAGGAGTGATTGTATAATCAATAATCTGTGTATCAAAAGTAACTTTAAAGCCATAATCATCCCAACGACTTTTTGTTAAAAGAATTAAGTAATCTGGTTGTTGAGATAAAGTGGGAATATTCGTATCATCAGTTGATCTAAAATATAATTGTATTTTCATATAGTGCCTATAAATTATAAAAACCCCGCATTAAGCGAGGTTTTTATAACATGAAATCAATTGATTAGCGAATAAATCAACCAATCAACTTCTTCATCAATTCATTTACTTGAGCAGGGTTAGCTTTCCCTTTAGACACTTTCATCACTTGACCGACCAGACCGTTAAAAGCCTTCTCTTTACCCGCTTTGAATTCTTCAACCATTTTTTCATTGGCTGCAAGAACGTCTTTAATAATCGCTTCAATTGCACCTGTGTCAGTTTCTTGCTTCAAGCCTTTTTCGCTAATAATGGCATCGGCAGATTTGCCTTCATCCCACATAAAGCCAAAGACTTGTTTCGCAATTTTACCGCTGATGGTGTTGTCGACAATACGCGCAATCATGCCGCCTAACTGTTCAGCCGAAACAGGGGATTCAGCAAGGTCTAGGCTCGCTTTATTTAAAGCACCTGAGAATTCGCCCATCACCCAGTTTGCAGCGACTTTACCTTGAGCCGCACCGCCAGAAGCCGTCACAACAGCTTCATAGAAGTCTGCCATTTCACGTGAAAGCGTCAATACATGAGCATCGTATTCAGTCACTGCAAAGTCAGCGACAAAACGCTCACGCCGTGTCGCAGGCAATTCAGGCAAAGTCGCACGTGCTGCCTCAATCTGAGCATCAGAAATAATCACAGGCAACAAGTCAGGATCAGGGAAATAACGGTAATCGTTCGCTTCCTCTTTCGAGCGCATTGAACGGGTTTCCATTTTCACAGGATCAAAAAGACGCGTTTCTTGGTCAATTTTGCCATCCCATTCCAAAATTTCCATTTGACGTTCAATTTCAACATTGATCGCTTGTTCAATGAAACGGAATGAGTTGAGGTTTTTAAGCTCACAACGTGTACCAAATTCGTTGCCCGGACGACGCAACGACACGTTACAGTCACAACGGAACGAACCTTCGGCCATGTTGCCGTCAGAAATACCCAACCAACGCACCAAAGTGTGAATCGCTTTAATATAAGCAACCGCTTCTTCAACCGAACGCATGTCAGGTTCAGACACGATTTCAAGTAAAGGTGTGCCAGCACGGTTTAAGTCAATGCCTGACATGCCTTCAAACTGATCGTGAATTGATTTGCCTGCATCTTCTTCAAGATGGGCACGGGTCACGCCAATACGTTTGATAGAGCCATCTTCAAGCTGAATGTCGATATGACCTAAGCCGACAATTGGATTGTCCATTTGGCTAATTTGGTAGCCTTTAGGCGAGTCCGGATAGAAATAGTTTTTACGTGCAAATACCGACGCTTTGTCGATATAAGCATCAATTCCCAAACCAAAACGAATGGCAAGATCAACCACTGCTTTATTCAAAACTGGCAATACACCCGGCATCGCCAAATCAACAAGGCTGGCTTGTGTATTTGGGTCTTGTCCAAAAGTGGTTGATGAACCTGAGAAAATTTTAGAATTTGTGGCGAGTTGAGTATGAATCTCAATCCCGATCACCACTTCCCAACCATCAATCAACAGTGATTTAGCTTTCTTTTGAGCTGTTTTTGAGATATTTGTCATTTATGCATTCTCCTCAGCAATTGCCGCACGTTGAGTATGCCAATCGGTTGCTTGTTGATACTGATGTACTACAGACAACAATTGCGATTCAGACCAATAGTTACCAATCAGTTGTAAGCCAACAGGCAATTGATCTTTGTCAAAACCAACAGGTGCATTGATTGCAGGAAGTCCCGCCAAGTTTACCGCGATGGTGTAAATGTCGCCCAAATACATTTCAACAGGATCTAAAGATGCACCAATTTTATACGCTGTGGTTGGAGCAGAAGGAGCGGCAATCACATCAACAGATTCAAACGCTTTTAAGAAATCTTGTTGAATCAGACGACGTACTTTTTGTGCTTTCACATAGTAAGCATCGTAATAACCAGCAGACAACGCATAAGTACCAATCAAGATACGACGTTGCACTTCAGCACCAAAACCTTCTGAACGTGAGCGTTTGTATAAATCCATCAAATCAACTGGATTTTCACAACGGTAGCCATAACGCACGCCATCATAGCGCTGTAAGTTTGACGATGCTTCGGCAGGGGCAATCAAGTAATACGTTGGAACATAAGCTTCAGTCATGTTGAGATCAATCTCAACCAAGGTTGCGCCCATGTCTTCTAACTTTTTCAATGATTCTTCAACACGTGCTTTAACGTCAGCATCTAAGCCAGCAACATTAAAGTATTGTTTAGGAATACCAATACGTAAACCTTTTACCGCTGTGCCGTTTAGGTTTGCAACATAATCATCAACGTCTTTTTCCATAGACGTTGAATCTTTGTCATCATGACCTGCCATCACGTTCATCAGGTAAGCACAGTCTTCAGCCGAGCGAGCCATTGGACCGCCTTGATCTAAAGATGAGGCATACGCGATCATACCGAAACGTGATACACGACCATAAGTCGGTTTAAGCCCTGTAAGGCCACAGAAGGATGCAGGCTGACGAATTGAGCCACCTGTATCTGTACCTGTAGCAAACGGTGCAAGGTCAGCCGCAACAGCCGCAGCAGAACCACCCGATGAACCACCCGGAACATGATCCAGTGCCCACGGATTTTTGGTTGCGCCAAAGTAAGATGACTCCGAGGTTGAACCCATGGCGAATTCGTCCATGTTCACTTTACCTAAAGTCACCAGACCCGCAAATTTACCTTTCGCTACAACGGTTGCGTCGTAAGGCGAGATAAAGTTATCCAACATTTTAGAACCCGCAGTGGTCTTAATGCCTTGGGTACAAAAAATATCTTTGTGGGCAATTGGTACACCAGTCAGTACAGTTGCAGTACCTGCTTTGATTGCAGTATCCGCAGCATCCGCTTGAGCCAATGCTTGTTCTGGGGTCACGGTTACAAAACTTTGCACTTGAGCATCAATTTTATTAATGCGTTTTAAATAATGTTCAGTCAGTTCGCGAGATGAGAATTTAGCTTGGCTTAAACCCTCAGTGATTTCACGAATCGATAAGCGATGTAAATCAGTCATGAGAAAAAATTCTTTACCTTAAATTTGATTTAATGGGTTTAACTGAATAAAAACTATTCAATCACGCGAGGAACTAAGTACAAGCCATCCTGTGTTGCAGGTGCAACAGCTTGATATTCTTCACGATGATTCTCTTCAGAAACCACGTCTTCACGTAAAGGTTGTGGATGATCAAATGGGCTTTTAAGTGGTTCAACACCATCAGTGTCGATACCTTTTAAGGTTTCCATCATGCCTAAAATTTTATTTAGACTTTGAGCATATTCAGTAGATTGCGTGTCATCTAGCGACAATCGAGCAAGATTGGCGATTGCCGAAACTGTTTGTGCATTTAAATCCGCAGAATGCTGTGCATCCGATGTAGACATAACATCACCTGAGTCAGTATTAAAAAAATTCAAAATATCGTGCGTTATAATAAGCGATTGACTTGTTCAAATCATCACATTTAGTTAAAGTTGCCACCTTGCGTCCACATAAAGTTTAATCGAGAACGTCTCCGTGATTCTAAAAAGACTAATTGGCTTGTTTTCGCCCGATCTAGCCATTGATTTAGGTACAGCAAATACACTTATTTATGCACCAGGACGAGGCATTATATTAAATGAACCGACTGTTGTGGCAATTCGTCATAGTGGTTCACAGAAAATTGTTGCCGCGGTTGGTCTGGATGCAAAGCAAATGCTGGGTCGTACGCCTGCGAATATTTCTGCAATTCGTCCAATGAAAGATGGTGTGATTGCCGATTTTGAAGTCACAGAAACCATGCTGCATCAATTTATCAGTAAAGTGCATGAGAAACGTCTATTTCCACCTGCACCGCGTGTTGTTGTATGTGTGCCATGCAAATCGACATTGGTAGAACGCCGTGCTATCCGTGAAGCGGTTTTTAATGCTGGTGCACGTGATGTTCGTTTAATTGAAGAACCAATGGCTGCGGCAATTGGTGCAGGTATGCCGGTTGAGCAAGCATGTGGTTCAATGGTGGTCGATGTTGGTGGTGGTACGACTGAAATCGCGATTATTTCATTACAAGGCTGTGTCTACGCTGATTCATTACGTATCGGTGGTGATGTATTTGATGAGCAAATCATTAACTACGTCCGTAAAGCACACGGTTGTGTGATTGGTGAAACGACGGCTGAAGTGATTAAAAAAGAAGTCGGTATGGCTTTGCTCGATCCTGACTCAAAAGTACTTGAAATTGAAGTGCGTGGTCGTAATTTGGCAGAAGGCGTGCCGCGTGCAATTACCGTGACTTCGGTTGAAATTGCTCAAGCGATTTCTGATCCATTACAAAATATTGTTTCTGCGGTGAAGTCGGCACTTGAACAAACTCCACCTGAATTGTCTTCTGACATTGCCGAGCGTGGCATTGTATTGACGGGTGGCGGTGCATTATTACGTAATCTAGACAAACTCCTTGCACAAGAAACGGGCTTACCTGTGGTTGTTGCTGAAGATCCATTAACGTGTGTGACTCGTGGTGGCGGTAAAGTCTTAGAATTCTTTGATAATCCAAATCATGACATGCTATTTGTAGGCTAAGTTAAGGACGAGGCGGGTGCAAACAAATCTGTTTTCTAGACAACCGCCATCTTTTCGCTCATTTATCATTGCGGTCATCACATGTTGGGTAGTGCTCTTTTTTAATTGGCACATGCCGCATGTGATTCAACCCGCACGTGATGTCTTGTATGCGGCATATAATCCAATTTATGCCTTAGCAAGTTATCCAGTGTTATCGCGAGAATGGCTCAATCAACAAACCAAGTCCGAGGCGCAGTTACGTCGTGAAAATACCGCGATGCATGCTGAACTTTTACAGGCGCAAGTTCGTCTGCAAAAACTATCTGAACTTTCTGCTGAAAATACGCGTCTAAGAGGCTTACTCGATACTCCACTGATTATTGATGGTCGGATGGAAATTGCAGAAGTGATTGGTACAGATGCAGATCCACTGCGTCATATTATTGTGATTAACCGCGGTGCAAGTAGTCAACTGAAAGTGGGTCAAACGGTACTGGATGACAAAGGCATTATGGGGCAGATCATTAATGTCTATCCACATAGTAGTCGCGTTATGTTGCTGTCGGATAAAGAGCATTCTTTATCTGTACGTTTAGAACATACTGGAATGCGGGCCATTGTTTCGGGTACGGGTGATTTAGGTCATTTGAAAATGGAATATGTTCCAACCAGTGCCAATATTAAAGTGGGTGAAAAAGTCTATAGTTCTGGATTGGGCGCACATTTTCCTGCGGGTTATTTGGTCGGAACCGTGTCTAAGGTGAATCGACATAATTCAGGTGAATTTTCCAAAATTGATGTGATTCCAGCAGCACAGTTGGCCGGTGGACATCATGTGGCCGTTCTATTTTCCGATTCTTTAGCGATGGAGCAACCTTATGCTAATCGCTAAACTGCGTTCTGAAAAAAATCGTGATCCGTTAATTGCGATTGTAATTTCCGTCATTATTTGTTCAGTACTCATCGTTTATCCGTTGTCTTATGCTGTTTCAGGTGCGCGTCCATTATTCATGCTGTTGGTGGTGTTGTTTTGGGTCATGTGTCAGCCAACATGGTGTGGTATTTGGTTTGCTTTTGGGACAGGAATTTTTACTGATCTTTTGGTTGATGCGCCTTTAGGCATGAATGCCTTCAGTTTTGTCGTGATTACCTTTGTGGCAAGATTTTTAACCCGTGAACGACGTATTTTGACTTTTGGTAATCTGTGGGTGATTAGCTTTTTAGCCGTATTGGCTCATTTATTTATCACTTGGATTGCGCAAATTATGGGTGGGTTGCAGTTTTCGATTGCAAGACACTGGCAGCCTTTGTTGAGCAGCATTTTAGTTTTCCCATTGATTTATTTTGTACTTAGAAAATGGCGCATTTAATTCTTGCTTCAAGTTCTCCACGTCGCCGTGAGTTACTGCAACAACTGGGACTCGACTTTGACATTTTTAGTCCAGAAATTGATGAGTCTGTTTCAGTAGGCGAGAACATTGCAGCCTATGTTGAACGACTGGCATGTGCGAAAGCTCAAGCAGTTTTAGAGCAATTCCCAGATGCCATTATTCTTGCTGCTGATACCAGTGTTGGGGTGGATAATCAAATTTTAGGTAAGCCTGAATCTAAGCAACATGCTTTTGAAATGTGGCAATCCATTTCAGGGCGTAAACATGATGTATTTTCAGGTATTTGCGTGCGTACAAGTCGCGAAAAATCAAGTATAGTGGTACGAACGCAGGTTGAGTTTCAAGCATTAAGCCGCAATGATATGGAAGATTATTGGGCAACAGGTGAGCCTTTAGGTAAAGCTGGTGCTTATGCCATTCAGGGGATTGCAGCACGTTATATTCCTCGTATTGAAGGAAGTTATAGTAATGTGGTGGGCTTACCCTTATACGAAACAGTACAGTTATTAAAAGTAGTTAAGGCACTAAATTAACTGCTGAACAAGAATTTTTATAATGTTTTGAGTCTTATTATGTCTGACGAGCTACTGATTAACGTCACCCCTATGGAATGTCGGGTGGCTTTAATCCAAAATGGTACGGTCAATGAATTATTTGTAGAACGCACGGTTAAACGTGGTTTAGTGGGAAATATTTATAAAGGCAAAGTGGTTCGAGTTTTGCCGGGTATGCAAGCGGCATTTGTCGATATTGGTTTATCTCGCACAGCCTTTTTACATATCAATGATATGATCTGGCCACGTAATCAGCCCACACCCAATGTATTTGAATTGCTGCAACCAGGGCAAATTCTTACGGTTCAAGTGATGAAAGACATGCTTGGAACCAAAGGTGCTCGTTTAAGTACGGACCTGTCTATTCCTTCGCGTTATTTAGTCCTCATGCCGTATGGTCATCATATTGGTGTTTCACAGCGCATTGAATCTGAAGAGGAACGTAATCGCTTACGTTCAATGATTGAGCCTATTCAAACCACACATCAGCTACCGGGCAGTGTGATTGTTCGTACGGCTGCCGAAGGGATTCCCGAATCAGAAATTGCTCAAGATATGGCATATTTGGCCAAGCTTTGGGAATTTATTCAACGTAAACAAAAAAGTATTGTGGTGCCTTCACTTATTTTTGAAGAGTTACCTCTTCCGCAACGTGTGATTCGAGATTTAGCCAACGAAGCGACCTCTAAGATTTCTGTTGATTCACGTGAAATTCATGCCAAATTACAAGAATTTGTCGCTGAATTTGTACCCAGTATGCAAACAAGATTGATTCACTATCCAGGTGAACGTCCGATTTTCGATTTATATAATGTCGAAGAAGATATCCAAAAGGCACTACAAACGCGTGTAGCACTGAAGTCTGGTGGATATTTGATGATTGATCAGACTGAAGCCATGACTACCATTGATGTCAATACGGGTTCGTATGTGGGAGGGCGAACACTAGAAGATACGGTGTTTAAAACCAATATGGAGGCAACACAAGTCATTGCACGTCAACTCCGCTTACGTAACTTGGGCGGCATTATTATTATTGACTTCATTGATATGCAAGAAGCACAGCATCGTGAAGAGGTGATGAGTCAGTTCGAGCGTATGCTTGAACGTGATCATGCAAAAACCAAAATTACACAAGTTTCGGAACTGGGTTTGGTTGAAATGACGCGTAAGCGTACCCGTGAATCTTTGGAACATTTACTCTGTGAATCCTGTCCAACATGTCAGGGTCGTGGTTATGTGAAAACGGCAGAGACAGTGTGTTACGAAATTTTTCGAGAAATTTTAAGATATGCACGTGCTTTTGAATCAAAAAGTGGCTTTACTGTGATTGCTCATCCATTGGTGATTGACCGATTGTTAACAGCCGAAGCACCCGCAGTAGCCGATTTAGAGCATTTTATAGGGCGTGTGATTAAGTTTCAGGTGGAAAATTTATATACGCAAGAGCAATACGATATCATTCTGAGTTGAAATTGTAACAGAATATCGTTAAACACTTGTTACATCTGAAATTTTACTTTCGAAGTGTAATTTTTAATACTAGGCATACACAGTAGCCAAAGCCAAATTTTCTCCTTTTGGCTTAGCAAAAAAGAGGTATGACATGAGTATAAGCCAAGTAATTATTAAACAAAGTTCGAAAGTCTTAGATCATAAACCTGCCACTAATAGTGGTTATATTGTGGATGAACAAGGTAAAGAAGTTCAAATTACCACTGCTATGGTTCGTTCAGTCTGCCACCAATTATTAAATCGATGCCGAACTATTAAAAATTAAGGGGCTAATTTTAAGCCCCTTAATTTATTTCAGATTTATTTTTCAGAAATTGCGGTTAACTCACCGCCTGTAACTTTGGGTTTTCTTGACCTACGATTTGTTCAAATCGTTGAATTTCATCTTCTAAGTGGGTCAGTAAGTTTTGTATTTTAGGTAATGCATTTCGGCAACCCGTTAAACCAACTTCTAATTTGTCTAAATAGCTGGTCATCGTGATATTGAGTGCTTGCCCATCTAGGACAATAGATGCAGGGTAGAGCGCATCTAATTTTGCACCATTCCAATACAGCGGTTCGCGTGGTCCAGGTACATTAGAAATGACAATATTAAATGCTTGGCGCTTAGGCATCATGCCTGAAACGATATTGAAGCCAGCTGCACCATAAACCAATGCACTATAGTTCAAAATCTGATTTGAGTTCATGCGCTTAAAACGCTGTTTTGCATTTAATACACTACGACGAATAATTTGTAGGCGTTCTAATGGTGTTTCTTTATTTGTCCCTAAGTTGGCCAAAATCATGGTAATGCGATTCGATACCTCAGAATCATCATCACGAATTGATGCAGGAACCATTGCAATCAGTGGTTTTTTCGGTAAAGCCTGTTGACTAATCAGGTACTCACGTAAAGCCCCTGAGCAAATAGCCAATACCACATCATTAATGGTGACACCCAGCGCTTTAGCAATTTTGCTTAAGCGCTCCAGTTCAAAGGATTGTGCGGCAAAACGACGAGAAGAACTTACTCGTTGATTTAAAATACTGCTAGGTGCTTGAAAGCTAGATACATAATCTGGATTACGTCCCATATCTTTCATAATGGTTTGAGATAGCTCACGGAATACGATCGGGGTGGCTTCAAATTGTTGTTTGATTCCGCCCATAATTTTTTTAAATCTGCTCGACGTTGGTTCTTTCAAGCGTTTAGCACGTGGACCTTCAACACACCAAGGCGGCACAATACTTTTCGCGTCTGGATCCTGTGAGAGCGATTTTTCAACGAGGCGCATGCCTGCAATGCCATCCACCATAGCATGGTGAATTTTAAAGTACATGGCAAAGCGATTACCCTCAATGCCTTCAATAATATTACAGGTCCAAAGTGGCTTGGCACGATCAATCAGGGCACTGTGTTCTTGTGAAATATAGGTTAATAATTCACGGATTCGACCTGGGTGTGGAAGCGCAATATGACGGAAATGATGGTCTAAATCGAATTCTTGGTCTTCATCCCAAAACAGACCATTGAGTTTATTATTAAAAGGTGGAACGGGGATTGATTTTGAACTACGAATATCTGCAACAAGATCTTGAATAAAGGTTTTAGGTGCATGATCGGGAATTTGGAATAGAAAGAGTCCACCAACATGCATCGGTTGCTGTCGCTTTTCTAGTGACAGGAAAATAAAATCAATTGGGTGTAAAGGACGCATAGCGTTGGATGCCTCACTGCAATTTTATTGGCTGTTCATGTCTAAACTTTGAACAGGTTTGTTAGAATTATAAAAACCGTCTTTTTAGTATATCGCTTTTCAAATATAAAAAAACTTATTTCTGTGTAATCATGAGTATAAGAAAAACCACTGATATATAGTGGTTTTTTTGAAAAAAGTTATTTTTTTAAGTTGCCGGAATGCAATCCGCACTCTTTATGGGTTGCTTCTTCCCACCACCAGCGACCTTCACGTTCATGTTGATTTGGAAGGACTGGGCGAGTACAAGGTTCACAACCAATTGAGATAAAACCACGTTCATGGAGTGGATTATAAGGGATTTCCATCATCCGAATATAGTTCCATACGTCGGCACTTGACCAGTTTGCCAAAGGATTATATTTGATCAATTGCTTATCTGGACCTGAAAAACCAGCATCTGCTTGAATAACAGGAATTTCATTACGTGTGCCCGGACTTTGATCTTTACGTTGACCTGTAATCCAGCCATCTAATGTGGCCAGTTTTTTACGTAGTGGTTTTACTTTACGAATACCACAGCACTCTTGATGGCCATCTTCAAAAAAGCTAAAGAAACCTTTTTGTTTGACCAAGCTTTCGATTGCTTCGGATTCAGGAAAGCAAATTTCAATCTCAATATTATAGTGTTTACGCACCGTTTCGATAAATTGATAGGTTTCTGCATGTAAACGTCCCGTATCTAAACTAAAGACACGAAAGGGTTTACCGAGATGAGATGCCATATCAATCAAAACCACATCTTCAGCACCTGAAAATGAAATTGCAATTTCACCTTCTTGGCTTAAAGCCAGTTCTAAAATCTCACTTGGAGACTTATCGGTATATTCAGATGCAAGGGCATCGACAAGGTCAATGGTAGGGATAATTGTCATGACAGTTCCTGGCTATAGGCTTGGATACTTAAAAACCTATATTAATTTAATTCACAATGATTTTAATAGAATTGAAATAATCTGCTTAGCAATAAAAAATAAATACTTATGAATTAAATAGATTTAAAAAACAGCACCTAAGAAATCATTTTTTAAGCTATGATAGCGCAAAATTTTTTCACTGGCATTAGGAGAACCCATGGAAATCGTATGTCTTGATCTTGAGGGTGTGTTAGTTCCAGAAATTTGGATTAACTTCGCAAAAAAAACTGGTATTAAAGCATTAGAAGCAACTACGCGTGATATTCCAGACTACGATGTGTTGATGACGCAACGCTTGAATATCTTAAAAGAGCATGGATTAGGCTTAAATGATATTCAGGATGTCATTGCAGATATGGGACCTTTCCCTGGTGCAAAAGAGTTTGTGAAATGGGTCAGTACTCATTTTCAATTGATTATTCTTTCAGATACATTTTATGAGTTTGCTCATCCATTGATGAAACAGTTGGATTGGCCAACTATTTTTTGTCATAAATTAGAAACTGATGAAAATGGCATGATTGCAGCGTACAAACTTCGCCAACCCGATCAGAAACGTCAAGCGGTTAAAGCACTACATGGTTTGAACTTTCGTGTGATTGCTGCGGGCGATTCGTATAATGATACAACTATGCTCGGTGAGGCTGATCATGGTTTCTTATTCGATGCACCTGAAAATGTGATTGCTGAATTTCCACAATTCCCAGCGATTAACGGTTATGAAGCATTAAAAGAAGCCATTCGTAATGCTTCTGTACGTGATATTCCAGCTTAATTTGATCACTAAGTTATAATAGAGAAGGGCACCATTGGTGCCCTTTCTTATTTAATTTGAATCTTTGTAATCAATTAGAAGCGGTAGCCGATTTTCATACCATAGCCAAGAGCTGTATTGTCTTCAAAGCTACCAGCAACTCTTCCACCCGTTTGGGCTTGAGCATCACCTAACCAGAAGTATTTAACACCCGCTTGGATGAAATAATTCTCAGCAGGACTATATTGACCACCTAAGCCAACATTCCAATAACCTTCAACTGGACCTAAAGTCGTTACTGGGTTACCAGCACCTGAGTCCCAACCAACAGCAGCTGTACCAGACCATTTAGCATTAAATTTATGGCCTAAACCTACTGTTGCAGACCATTGATCATCAGAATAATCAATTAAATTATTTTTTGATTTTTCTTTAAGAACATTCGGTGTAACTGCAAACTGGCTCCAATGTACCCAACGGATATTAGCAAAAGCTAAAGTGTCTTTAGCAATACCTGATTGTAGATCGAGATTCACAGATTGTGGCGTAGTTATTTCAGTTGTGCTACTAGGAAATACTAACTTGCCTAAGCCAAATGTCTCAAATGTTTCGACATCATGTTTAATTTCAGAGCGATAAGTCACTGCAGCTTTTAGTGCAATTGCGGGAATTTGGTAGGCAAAACCTGCTAACCAACCATAAGCACCTTCTTCTTTAAGCGCAATATCATAACCACCTACAGCAGCTGAACCACCATAAGCAGCACCACGAAGGGATACGTCAGCTTTCACGGTTTGATAGACAGGTCCTGCATAAACATTCCAGTTTTTAGTTGGTTGGTAACCAATTAAAGCTGTAATATTATTGGTTTTAACTTCAACACCTGTACCTTGTGTACCGTCGCCAAATGCACCAGCATCAGTTGCGTATTGAGAATCTGCGCCATAAGGCTGGTCATAAAGTAAACCCAAAGAAATTTGATCTGTTGCTTGAATTTTTATAGCAGCAGAAGGAAAGAAGTAGTCTTCGCCCATATCGCTGACTTTATTGCCAGCATTGTCTTTACCTTGAACTTCTGGATCTAAAACTGAAATACCCGCTTCAGCATAGTTTCCCGGTTGTAAAAAGGCTGAAATAGACTGTCCTGAACGATCAAGTCCAGCGGCAAATGTTGCTGTAGTCGGAATTAAACTAAGTAAAATTGCTGAATGAATCGCTGTAAGCTTCATGAATTCTTTTCCTTGAGCCGCTTAATCGTTATTTAAAAGTTACGGGAAAATAACATAAATAAAAAAAGAGTAAATGCTCAGCTCTGATTGGGAAATGAACTGTGTAATTCAAAAAATGAACTTGAATAGAGTAAAAGTACTAATAATTGTTTGGTATGTAAATGATTTATAAGTAAAAAAATAGAGTAATCATTTTAAAAAATGAAAGTAATATAAGGGGTTCTTTTTGATTAAATTTAAAACATATAGAAAGCTAAGTTTAAAAAAACAATAGGCATAATGTAAAAAGACCATAGCAAACTATGGTCTTTTTTAAATATTGAATGACTTAAATTAGAATTTGTAGCCCATTTTCAGGCCGTACGCGATAGCATGGTTGTCTTCAAATTTAGCCACTGAAGCAGGAGTGTTGAATTGAGCTCCTGATTGAGCATCTGCATCACCTAGCCAGAAGTATTTTACACCACCAGCAATGAAGGTTTGCGGTGTTGGGCTGAATTGAGCACCTAAACCAAGGTTCCAGTAACCTTCAGTTGGACCTAATGTAGAAATAGGGTTGCCTGCACCAGAGTCCCAACCTACTGATACATTACCAGCCCATTGTTCGCTTAGTTTACGTCCAACGCCTACAGTTGCTGAAATTTGATCATCAGAATATGCAACTAAGTCAAAGCCATTCGGTTGTCCAACTGCAGGACCAATAGCAGCACTTGCTTTACCAAAAGCGTATGGGCGAATTGCGAATTTAGACCATTCAACCCAACGAACGTTAGCAAATGCAACGGTATTTGCCATGATGCCAGTTTGGAAATCTAAGTTGACAGATTGAGGTGTTGTAATGTCAGTTGAACCTTTATTTGCATTAAGATTAATTAGACCTGGTACTGGTAGAGCTGTTAAGTTTGTGCCAATAGATGATTCTTTAACATCTATAGTATGCTCAATTTCAGAACGATAAGTAAGAGATGCTTTTAAAGCAATTTCAGGAATTTGGTAAGCAACACCTGCTAGCCAACCTGCTGCACCATCTTCGTCAATATTGGCTTTGTAACCTGCAAATCCTGTACTAGGTGAAGCAGTACCACTATATGCTGTACCTTGTAGCTCTACACTTCCTTTTACAGTTTGGTATACACCACCACCATAAATATTCCAGTTTACAGTCGGCTGGAAACCAAAAATTAAAGATAAACTTTGTGTGTCGACTTCAACACTTGTATTGCCCAACGGGCTTGTAAACATATTTGAAGAAGTGTATTCAGCATCTGCACCAAATGGTTGGTCGTAAATTAAACCAACTGAAAAATTATCATTTAACTGTAATTTTAAAGCAGCACTTGGGAAGTAATAGTCTCCCGCCATGTCACCTGTCTCTTGGCTAGTAGGATTGGTAGCTGTAATGTTGGTTTTACCTGAAACAGTTGGGTCTAGAACAGAAAGACCTGCTTCAAAATAGTTGCCTGGCTGTAAAAATGCTGCGATTGATTGACCTGAACGGTCTAAAGCTGCTGCGAATGCACCTGTCATTGGTACGGTTGCAAGGATAATGGCTGTGGTAAGTGTTTTTAATTTCATGCTGTATCTTTCCTTGAGGTACAAATTTTATTACTGAAATTGCTGTTATTTATGTTCAGTGTTCATTTTTGGCAACATCGGTTTTTAAACCTGATATGATTTGTTACTCCATGTGACAAAAATAGCACAATAAAAAAAAGAGTAAATGCTCTAGAAAAACAAATAAGGATAAAAAACTATGTATTTAATTTTTTTTGTTTAAAAAATGTTAATTTTTTTATTTTAAGTTATTGAAAAGTAATTAAATAAATAAAAATTAATGGTGCTTAGTTTTGTTTTTTATTTGGTTATAAAATAATCGTTTATTGTGAGGAATAGAATGTTTATTTGTAGTTTTTATCACACTATTTAACAGTAAGTACCCTACGGAGCTAACGATAATCTTTTAATAGATTATATCATGATGATTGTGGTCTTGCAGAGCAATGCTCCTGATGCAGTATGAAACCATAGATATTCTTCTTTTGGTCGATTAATTGAGCTGATTAAGTCTGCAAATTAGGTGCTGATAGTCCTAACCAGAATAGCGAACTTTTTGTACTTAGCGGTGCGCTTTTTAATCCAAAAGAAGCGAATGCTGTCTTATTTGAATATATTAAAATTTACTACAATTCGGGTAACACAGTATTCTGAAAATAGTTGATTAAGTCCTAAAACCTTTGAACAAAATATTTAAGAATTTATAGGGATGAGGGGCATCATTCCGTAAATTTCATAATTTTTTAATAATTTTGTCTAGCATCAAAAACTGCATAGCCTTGATGTCACTGCAACTTATTGCATGGCCGTGCTTGCTGTTTCAATCCGATGATTTAAACTTTGAATAATGATATTGATATATTTTTCAACATCATCGTTAAAAATCATATATTGCAATGCTAAGCCATAACTTAATGAAATTAACTCAGCAGTAATCGTCTCAATCTGGTTTTGATCTACAGGTTGTGCAGTTGGAATGAGGCAGATTAAAATTTTGGCTACTTCATTTTTATGCGTCTGCCAAACTTTTTGATATTCCAATGCAAAAGATTCGTCACGCGCTGCATATAATTGAAGTTCAATTGATATTTTTAACCATTCAACGTTATTAAAAAAATCGCGTAGCCATACACGGAGTTTTTCAATTGAATGATTAATATTTAAGTCTTCTTTGGATATTATATTTTGCAGTTGAAGATTTTCTTTCTCAAATTGCAGTCGCATTAATTCTAATAAAAAATCTTCTTTATTACTGAAATTTGAATAAAAAGCACCTTGAGTGTAGTTGGCATGTTTAGAAATATTTCTAATAGAAACAGCACCATAACCATGACTGGAAATTAAAGAAAATCCTGACTCAATAAGGGCTAGGCGGGTTTTAAGCTGCTTTTCATCGCGTGATAGTTTTGTTGAATTCATGAAAGCGAAATAAATGAGATAACAATTGATATCTTAAATTTTATGAGATAAATTTGCTACTTATTTTTCAAATATCAGTTGTAATCTGAAAAATAAATATTTTAATTTAGAGATGATTATGAGCCATAGTGCATATAAACGAATAGTTGTTATCAATGGACATCCTTCAAAAAGCAGCTTTAATGCTGCATTGGTCGATGCCTATGTGACTTACGCCGCCCAGTACAATGTTCAGGTCGATTTGATTGAAGTGGGGCAATTGCATTTTGACCCTAATCTCAAAAATGGCTATGAAAAGAGAATGGAATTAGAGCCTGATTTAATCGCAGCTTGGAAAAAAATAGAGCTTGCTGATCATTTGGTCTGGGTTTTTCCTGTGTGGTGGGGTGGACTGCCAGCAGTGACTAAAGGTTTTATTGATCGTGTATTTTTACCGAGTACTGCCTTTAGCTATTATGAAAACAGTAATCGTATTAAAGGCCATTTAGTCAATAAGACAGCAAGAATAATTACCACATTGGATCAGCCAGGTTGGTTCTATAAGTGGTATTTTGCTGAACCAAGTACTCGGCAGCTGAAAAAAACGACCTTAGCGTTTTGTGGTGTCAAAAAGATCAAAACGGTGTATATCGGTTCTGTTCGCGGTTCAAGTGAACTGCAACGTGAAAAATGGTTAAGACAAATGGAAAAGTGTGCAAAGCAGGATTGTAATAATGCTCCAAGCTTGTACTTAAATAATAAGCCAGCAGCAAATTCAGACTGAGCTGTGAAAATGAATGCCTATGTGCAGTGTTTTAGCTTACGGTGGTTGAAGTTGCAGACAATATTGATCATTTAAGCTATTACTTCTGTGGGTGCTGACCATATGGCGAATGTCTAAATAGGCAATACAGTAAAGATTAAATAAGTGATCTATATTTTTAACGCGAAATTTATGGCGTATCGGTTTATTTTCACGACTCTGCTAAAAATCATCTGCTTCACATAAATTTCATGTCGGCTCGATTAAACTCATTCAAACAAAATCTAATAATTTTGAGATTAGGATTAGCCCATGTTCAAAAGTCTTATGCGATGGGTAGATAGTTGGTCCATAACTGTTCAGGCAGAGACCATTTTATCTGAGAAAAAGAAAATTCAATGGCTGCGGATTTTACCCTTTATTATTCTGCATATTGCTTGTCTTGGCGTATTTTGGGTGGGGGTGTCATGGTTTGCAGTTGCCTTCATGCTGATTTTTTATTTGATTCGAATGTTCTCGATTACTGCATTTTTCCATCGTTATTTGTCACATAAGACTTTTCAGACTTCAAGAATGGTGCAATTTATTTTTGTCTTGCTGGGCACGATGAGTGCTCAGCGTGGACCTTTGTGGTGGGCAGCGCACCATCGTTATCACCATCGATTTACTGATACAGAACAGGATCCGCATTCATCTACTCATGGCTTTTGGTATAGCCATGTAGGGTGGTTTTTAAATGAATATAACTTTGCCACACGCAAAGAAGTGATTAAAGATTGGTTGAAATATCCAGAACTTATTTGGCTTGACCGATTTAGCCTTATCGTTGTATTCATGACTGCTGGGGCAATTTATATACTCGGGGAATGGTTGGCTATAGCACATCCTCAAATTGGAACATCGGGTTTACAGTTGTTGGTCTGGGGGTTTGTCATTTCAACTGTATTACTGATTCATGCGACTTTGTGTATTAATTCACTTGCCCATCTCTACGGCAGTCGTGACTTTGAAACCCAAGATCAAAGCCGCAATAATTTATTTTTATCCATTATTACGTTAGGCGAAGGTTGGCATAACAATCATCATTTTTATGCAGGCAGTACACGGCAAGGCTTTTATTGGTGGCAAATTGATATCACTTATTACCTTTTAAAAATGATGTCTTGGTTTGGCTTGGTCTGGGGATTCAAGCCAATTCCAGCACGGGTTTATGAGCTAAGTAAAATAGCGCAATCATCCACGCAAACAAAAAAATTAATTAAGACCAATACAAAGAATATTCAAACTGGGGAGTCTTCATGAAAATTGCCATTATTGGTTCGGGTATTTCTGGGTTATATGCAGCATGGAAACTTTCAAAGCAACATCAAGTGACTGTTTTTGAAAAAAATAATTATTTTGGCGGTCATACAGATACGCATGATTTAGAAATAGAGGGGCAGATGCTTGCTGTCGATAGTGGTTTTATCGTATTTAACGACTATAACTATCCACTTTTTAGTCAAATGATTGCTGAACTTGGGGTCAAAGCTCAAAGTAGTGATATGGGCTTTTCTGTGAATAATCAGGTGACGGGGCTACAATATAATCCATCGAAAAAAATATCATTACTGTGCCGACCGCAGAATTTTTTCAAATCTAATTTTAGAGTAATGTTAGCCGATTTGTTTAGATTTTATGCAGCCAACAAAGAAGTGATGGTCAAGGATTATGATACAACATTAAGTATAGAAAATTATTTAGACCAAAATGGCTATTCAGAGGCCTTCCGCCAAGAGCATTTATATCCTATGTGCGGTGCACTCTGGTCATGCCCAATTGAGCAAGTGGGACAAATTCCTTATAAATTTGTGGTCAGTTTTTTTCAGCACCATCGAATGTTACAGCTCAAAGACCGACCACAATGGCAAACAGTCAAAGGCGGTTCTGCGCGTTATGTTCAAGCCATTCAGCAACAGTCACCCAACATTAAGTTTAAGCAATTGGCTGTCACCAGCGTATCACGCTTATCCGATCAGGTGATTGTTCAAACAGAAGTGGATACGCAGCAGTTTGATTGGGTGGTTTTTGCCAGCCATGCTGATGATAGTCTAAAAATTTTAGCGGATGCGACAGCGCTTGAACAAGATGTACTGGCAAAGTTTTCTTATCAAGATAACCGAATGGTGGTACATAGCGACCTGAGTATTATGCCGAAACGCAAGTCTCAATGGGCGAGCTGGCATGTGCATGTCACCGAAGCTGAAGCTGATGCTGAAGCCGTATTTCAGCATGCAAAGGTTCACTATGGTTTTAGCTACTGGATGAACAAGCTGCAAAATTTATCCTGTAAAACCCAAATTTTTGCCACGCTGAATCCGAATTTCCACATTAATCCCAAGTTTATTTGGGTCGAACGCCAGTATCGACACCCCGTTTTTAATGCAGCAGCCATTGCGGCGCAGACGCGTTGGGCAGAGATTAATGGACAAAATCGCACTTCTTATTGTGGTGCATATTGGGGCTGGGGATTTCATGAAGATGGTGCGCGCAGTGCGGCCAAAGTGGTGGAGCAATTGGCACAGTTCGTAGCCGAGCCTGCTTAGGAGCATGGTATGTTGATGACCTCACTTGCTGTTGCGCCTGCAATGATTAGACATCGTCGCTATTTACCGAAGTCGCATGAATTTGACGCGAAGTTAAGTTACTTATGGTTTGACCCCGATCAGATGGACTGCATTACGCAGCAATCATGGTTGTGGTCATTGAAGCACTGGAGTGTGCTGAGGCTAGATGCAGATGATTTTTTAATTGCAGAGCATGGTTCAATTCGGGAAAAAGTTAAAAAAATACTCCTTAAACAAGTCAATATTATCTTGGCTTCAGACACAGAAATTCGTGTGTTGGCACTACCACGCACCTTGGGTTTTTATTTTAACTCGGTGGTCTTTTATTTTATTTTGGATGCTACCGAACAGCCCATTTTTATTTTGAGTGAAATCACCAATACCCCTTGGAATGAACGTCAGGTTTATATCCACGATTGTCGCGATAAAGCAGTTCAACATTCACATTTTCAAAGCTATTCGTTCGCGTTTGAAAAATCATTTCATGTCTCACCTTTTATGCCGATGGATATGGATTATCGTTGGAGTTTTAATTTTTCAGAACAGCAAAATGTCATCCATATGCAGTTGTTTCAACAGGAGGTACTGCAATTTGATGCCACAATGCGCTTTTCACTGCATCCCATCACAGTTCCTTCACAACACTATCGTTATGCTATTTCCTGTGTCTTTGAACCTTTTAAAATGATGGCGGGTATTTATTGGAACGCTTTTCGTTTATGGACGAAAAAAGTTCCATTTTATCGGCATCCCAAGAAAAACAAGGGAAATACAATATTATGAAAACACTCATTTCCAGTGAACAAGATTCGCTACCTTTGGTTTTACGTAGTTTATTGAAGTTGCGTCACGGTCAAATTATATTTCAAGGGGTGTGGAATGGTTTTGTTGGCGACAGTATTGAGTTAAGTGTTGTTGTTCGAGTTCATAATAAAAAACTGATGGAGTTGATTTTTAAAAATGGTGTATTGGGTGCAGCCGAGGGCTATATTCGGGGCTATTGGAGCACGGATCATTTGGTCGAACTGATCCAAATTTTGGCGCGTAATCGAGATGTTCTCGATAAACTTAATCAAAATATCATTTCTCAAGCCAGCCAAATCTTTTTAAAGGCATGGTACAAAACACGTAAAAACTCAATTGACGGTAGTCGAAAAAATATTGCTGATCATTATGACCTGAGTAATGAGTTCTTTAAGTTGTTTCTTGATCCATCGCTGATGTATTCCAGTGCTGTATTTAAAGAACCGAGTATGAGTTTAGAACAGGCTTCAAATTATAAAAAAGAGCTGATTTGTCAAAAGTTACAACTTAAACCGATGGATCATTTGGTAGAAATTGGCAGTGGTTGGGGCGGGTTTGCAATTTATGCAGCACAAAATTATGGTTGTAAAGTCACCACAATTACCATTTCACAAGCGCAATATGATGAAGCCGTGGCGCGTGTAGACGCGGCTGGTTTGGCGCATCGTGTCGATGTACAGTTGAAGGATTATCGTTTGCTTGAAGGAAAATTCGACAAACTGGTTTCCATTGAAATGATTGAAGCCGTGGGTGAAGCATATTTATCGACCTATTTTAAACAGTGCCACAATTTGTTAAAACCGAAGGGTTTGGCTTTAATTCAGGCGATTACCATTGAAGATGCACGTTATAAAAAAGCGTTAAATACGGTGGATTATATTAAGCGTTATATTTTCCCTGGCAGTTTCATTCCGTGTGTCAGTGTCTTAACTCAAACGGCATCAGAACAAAAATTACGTTTAAAACATTTAGAAGATATTGGACAAAGTTATGCACAAACTTTGCATTGTTGGCGAAAAAACTTTTTAGCTGCACGTGAACAAGTCCTTGCACTGGGTTTTGACGAAAACTTTATCCGTATGTGGGATTTTTACTTGTGCTATTGCGAAGGTGGTTTTAAGGAAGGCGTGATTAGTGATGTGCACCTGTTGTTTGAGGTCAGTGCATATTAAATTTGAATCTTCTGCATGAATTTGCCAAGGAGAACGCTAAATGCTGCTAGATGTATTGTTACTTGACGTTTTCATTATGCTGTTTTGCTGGGTCATTGTGACTTATAACCACCGTGCAGGTTTAGTCGATGTTGCATGGAGTTTTAGTATTGCGCTCAATGTGATCTGGGCTGCATGTGTGCTTGATACTGCGCCTATAGCAGTACGAATTTTCATTGGTCTTGCGAGCAGTATTTGGTTCTTACGCCTGACTTGGCATTTATTGCGTCGTTATTGGCATGAAACCGAAGAAGATCGGCGCTATGCCAATATGCGCCGTGCTTTGGGGGTGTTTCAGCATCTTGGTTTTTTAGCTTTTTTCATGTTTCAAGCGGGTCTTGCGATTCTATTTTCATATCCAATGCTGTCGCTACTGAGTACCACACAGATGCAGTGGAATGACTGGAGCAGTTGGGTACTGAGCGCTGCCGCACTGATTATGCTGGTGGCATTTATGGGTGAAAGTCTGGCCGATCATCAACTGTATTGGTTTAAACAAAATCCTGCCCATCAGGGCAAAACCATGGATCAAGGTTTATGGAAATATTCACGGCATCCAAATTATTTCTTTGAATGGCTGCATTGGTTTGCCTATCCCATTTTAGGTCTTGCGGCTGGGCTGTATGTGTTATGGATTTATCCCGTATTGATGTGGTTGTTTTTGTACTACATCACCGGTATTCCGTTTAGTGAACAACAAGCATTACGGCATCGCGGTCAAAACTACCGAGATTATCAACAGCGCACGTCAATGTTTATTCCTTGGCAACCTAAAGAGTAGAACAACCTATGGATTTTATTATTCAACAGTCGCTAAGAATTGTCGAAAGTGGCTTGCTTCCAGATCAGGCGATTCGTGCTGCAATACGGGGCTTAAGTAAAAAACGCTTAATTCAAGAAGGACGTTATGATCCTGAACAGGGCGCCCAGCGTTATATGGACGTACTGAACATGCTGAAAAGCAGTGAAATTGCCATCGAAACCGATAAGGCCAATGAACAGCATTATGAGTTACCGACTGAGTTTTTTCAGGCGGTACTGGGGAAACGCTTAAAGTACAGTGCAAGTTTATTTGCCGATGCTCAAACCACTTTAGATGAAGCTGAGGAACTGGCTTTAGCGAGCTATTGTCAACGTGCGCAATTACAAGATGGTCAACATATTTTAGAGATCGGTTGTGGTTGGGGATCTTTAAGTTTATGGATGGCGGAGCGGTATCCAAATGCAAGCATCACCGTGGTATCGAATTCTGCAACGCAACGTAAATATATTCAACAACAAGCCAAATTACGACAGTTCAACAATTTGAGTGTAATCACTTGTGATGTGAATGTGCTGGAACTTGAAAGTGGCACATTTGATCGAGTCGTATCGGTGGAAATGTTTGAACATGTACGTAATTATCAAAAACTATTTGAAAAAATAAACACTTGGCTGAAGCCTGAAGGATTACTCTGGTGTCATATTTTTTGTCATCGGTTTTTACATTATCCATTTGAAATTAAGAATGAATATGATTGGATGTCAAAATACTTCTTTAGCGGTGGACTCATGCCATCGGCTTCAACTTTCTTACATTTTCAAGATCATTTACAGTTAGAGCAGCATTGGCAGTGGTCAGGGACACAGTATGAACGGACTGCCAATGCTTGGCTGGAAAATATGGATCGACATGAGCAACGCTTAAAACCCTTATTTGAAAAAACCTATGGCAAGGCTGCCGCAGCGTGGTGGCAACGCTGGAGGATTTTCTTTATGGCCTGTGCTGAATTGTTTGGTTTTGAGCAGGGGCAAGAATGGGTAATTGGTCACTTTTTGTTTAAAAAGAAAGTCCTATAATCTAAATTGAATTTGACACTTAGTTGGTCAGGTAAGGGATGAGTCTATGTTGAAGCTATTTAAGGGCAACCGTGCTCATCCCTTGGGTGAAGTCTTTAATCGTTACTATTGGTTGCAAATTGGACTGATTGCGTTATCGATTGTGATTGGTATTTCATGCAGTGCATGGGTGATTAAAGGCACATTGCTAAAAACGGCGCTTGAACAGGAAATGGAGCATTATTGGATGCGTGTTGAGCGTAATCCAAAGGCTGATTTACCCGATACTAAAAATTTGTATGGTTACCGATGGAGCGAGGTTAGACCAACTAAGTTTCAAAATATGCAGTTAAAATCAGGCATTGACCGTCATTTTATTGATGGCAAAGAGCGCATGACCGTTTATGGAGAACGTAATGGACAGCATGTACTTTTAGTTTTTGGTGAGAGTAACGTCAATAAGCTGGTTTGGTTGTTTGGTTTGGCACCGTTAATGTTTAGTTTGTTTATTCTTTATAGTGTGCTGTGGTGGTGGAATCGTCGTGCGCGCCGATACTTTTCTCCGATTACCCGACTGGCCAATGCTTTAGAAAATATTGACTGGGAACATCAGAATAAAGAAGCGTCACCGTTTCAGGGCATTAGCACGGATGCCAACATGGAAGCGGAATATTTAAAACAAGCACTAGAGAAATATCATCAAGTGTTAAGTGAGTTTATTCGTCGTGAACGTGAGTTTAGCGGTGATGTCAGTCATGAGCTTCGCACACCGTTGACGATTTTAAAAGGCAATGTGCAACTTTGCCAAGCACGTTATGGTGATAACAAAGCTTTTACGCGTTTGGGCAATACCATTGAAGATATGCAGTTATTGGTCGATACCTTGTTGGCAATTGCACGTAATACCACCAATACACTGACCCCAGAACATAAATCACTATTCAATATTTTACAGGAATTACAACTCGATTTAGACAGTGTGGGGCAGGTTAAAGGCATACAGATCAAACTTGAACAGGATGGAGATGAACAGACACGTCAACTTTATCCATCTATGACCAAAATGGTCTTTGGCAATATTTTGCGTAATGCCTTAAATTATTCGCAAGGTTCAGAAATTGATATTATTTTGCAAAAAAATAAAGTGTTAATTGCCGATAACGGCATTGGCATCAATTTACCCAATGATGTGAAAGTACAGGAATTGTCGAGTCGGCAACTCAAACTAGAAACCAAAGGGCATGGTATTGGACTGCAATTGGTACAAAAATTGTGTATGCAATTGGGCTGGCGTGTAGAATTGTTTGATCGTCAATATTATTTAACCATCCAGAGCGATCTTGATTTAAAGCCTTCAACGGGATTGATTGTGGTGGTGTATCTTAGTTAGTTTAAGTTAGGGTAAATCGGTTTCAATTGCAATTTTTAAGCCCACCCCAGATACAGTATGAATCAGTTTCCGGTTGAAAGGTTTGTCGACCATTTTACGTAGATTATAAATATGACTACGTAGCGCATCACTTTCAGGCTCGGCATCCCCCCATAAAGCCATGATAATTTCTTGTTTACTCATCACTTTGGGTGAGTTGCGCATTAATAATTTTAAGAGTTTAAATTGAATTGGCGGGAGTTCGATGCTTTGACCCGCACGGCTTAGACTTTGACGAGCGCTATCTAAAATGAGGTCATGAATTTGCAATTGGCTATTTGAAACCTCACCCAGTGATCTTTTAATTAAAGCCCGAACACGTACCACCAACTCATTAAAGTCGAAAGGTTTGACTAGGTAATCATCGGTGCCTGAAGCAAAACCTTTTAGTTTATCGTCTAAGGTATCGCGTGCAGTCAGCATCAGTACAGGCAGGTCTAAACTTTGTTCTGTCCTTAACCATGCACAAAGATCGTAACCTGAGCCATCTGGCAAATTAATATCTAATAACAGAATATGATACGGATGCTGCCTTAATAAATTGCGTGCGGCATCTAAATTACGTGCATGATCTATGACAAAACCATGCTCTTCTAGAAACTCACACAGGGTAGAGGCAAGCTCGTAATGGTCTTCGACGATGAGGATAAAATGTTTTGTCATAACAATTAATTCTGATGTTTAGTTTAAGAGTTGTTGCTTCAATTTAGCATTAAAAGGCTGTGGCCCTAGCCAAATTTTAAAATACTGATTGGCCTGATCATTTTGAATATGACCTAATTTTTTTTGATTCAGTGACAGGGTTAATGTTTTCGATGGATGTGTATACAGCAAAGCGTATAAATCGCCATTTTTGACAGGTTTATAGAGCTGTGTAATATGATTCAGGGCAGAGCTTTCTTGAAAATTAGTAATATTTTTCTTTAAAAAATGCGTGGCTGCGCGTTTAAATGCCCATTCTGGAATATCTTGAGTATAAGCAAAATTCAGCTGAATACTTTGACTATCCCAAGTCTTTTTACAAGACTGGGCAAAATAGCTGGCTTGGCCGACCTGTTTTTTGCCAATTAAAAGTGGCGCTGTTGCACATGGTTGTAGCGCTGTGTCGAGCGTTAAGGCACTGACCGATAAACTGGTCAGGCAAATAAGGCTTAAGGCGATTTTTTGAATGGTAATAACCATGAGTAAACACCTCCAACATAGGGGAGTGAACGATATAAACCATTTGCTGGATCCCAAAAATCTTGCTGAAAAATAATTTGCTGGGCAGCATTCACTTTAATTTCACTTATTCCGTGTGAAGCCATCTTTTTATCAGTCCCTAAAAATTTGAAATCGTAAGCCATATACCAATGCACATACGCGGAGTCTTGATGATAACTTGTGCTTAATAATTTGACCGTGACATTACTGACACGTTTATTCATGCCTTTGAAATGCTCAACTAAATTTTGTCGTGATGAAAACTGAGACAGTGTGTCATTAATAAAAAGGTGCTCTGCATACAGCGCACTGGCTTGATTTACAAATTCGGGCGTGCCCAACGTATTAAAAGTCGAGGTAAAACGTGTACCAATTGCTAAAGCTTG
Organism: Acinetobacter sp. ANC 4654; assembly: GCF_002135425.1. NCBI lineage: Bacteria > Pseudomonadati > Pseudomonadota > Gammaproteobacteria > Moraxellales > Moraxellaceae > Acinetobacter > Acinetobacter sp. ANC 4654. The sequence continues at coordinate 171,176 of NZ_NEGL01000005.1, read as the reverse complement.
TGCGTCATTTAGCATGATGCCTGTAATGTCATTCTTGGCGCTATGATAATCAGAGGAATAACTTGGGATATTTTTACATCCAGATAAACACAGTAATGCCAGCAAAGAACTTGCTATTGTTTTACGGTATTTCATGATTATTATCCATCTTGAATCTTATATTGATACTTTAGAGCGATGGGCGTGAATGGAGTGTGAATATTTAAACTTTGAAAAGCTGACTTGCGGTTCAAAAGTTCAGAGTATGATCACTTTACTATTTTGATTGAGAATTTTACGCAAATTTTACGCCTAAGATCATTTCCATGATAGAGAGTTTACGTTGTTGTTTTTCATACTACATTCTGGAATATCCCCGATGTTTAGGATGGAAATGATGGACGCTAAAAACATAGCTCATCAACAGGTAAAGCAGCAAATTAGATGCTTACAATGCAAGACATTTAAAAATATAACATTGACGAATAGAGGCATTTCATCGAGAGGAGAAATGTCATGTTAGAGCTCATTCTACTTGTAGTGATTGTCACGCTTTTGGCTTTTCCGCTCGGAAAATATCTTGCCGCCATTATGCACAACCGTGCAATGAAAATTGATCCACTATTCAATTGGATTGAGAAACCGATTTATGCAATTTTGGGAACCAATCCTAAGCAAGGGATGAATGTTAAAACGTATATCTTGAGTTTTATGTTCAGTTGCACAGTCATTGGTTTTGCGGTGTGGGGCTTGTTTATGGTGCAGGCATGGTTGCCATTCAATCCAAATCATGCACCCAATATGTCATGGGATCTGGCTTTACATAGCATGATTTCCTTTTTGACCAATACCAATCAGCAACATTATTCAGGTCAGGCACAGCTTTCCTATTTATCACAAATGGTTGGAATTGTTGGCTTGCAAGTCATTACCCCAATGATGGGCTTGGCAATGGTGGTTGCCACTGTTCGTGCTTTATTTTTTGAGCGTTCAAATGATCAAACTACGGCAGCATCATCTTTATCGAACCAAAGCTTTACTGAAAAAATTAAAAGTATCAATGTTGGAAACTATTGGGCAGATGTGATTCGTCCAACCTTTCGCTTCTTGATTCCGCTGTGTATGGTTTGGTCATTATTTTTAAACAGCCAAGGTGTACCAGCCACATTTCAGGGTGGGCCAGAAGTTCAAGTTGTTGATCAGACTGCGGAATTAAAAGTACAAAAAATTCCACTCGGCCCCGTTGCACCGATGGTTGCCATTAAGCAACTCGGCAGTAATGGCGGTGGATGGTATGGTCCAAACAGTGCGGTGCCTTTAGAAAATCCAACACCCTTTTCCAACTTTATGGAAATGTTGGCAATCTTATTGATTCCAATCAGTGTAATTTTCATGTTGGGTTTTTTCACCAAACGTCCAAAATTTGCAGCCTTTGTTTTTGGTTCAATGTTGTTGATGTCGGTGATTTCAGCATCAAGTGCAATCTGGTCTGAAAGTCTTTCTCAAACCGCATCACAAATTTCTGCGATGGAAGGTAAAGAAATGCGTTTTGGTGAATCATCTTCTGCGCTATGGGCCGCATTAACCACACAAGTGAATAATGGTTCAGTCAATATGATGCATGATTCTGCATCACCACTGACAGGGCTAGTCGCGCTGTCCGATATGCTGATTAATGCCATTTGGGGCGGTATCGGTTGCGGCTTACAGCAATTCATTATCTATCTGTTTTTGGCTGTGTTTATTGCAGGTTTAATGACTGGGCGTACTCCTGAGCTTTTTGGTCGAAAAATTGAAGCGGGTGAAATCAAACTGCTTGCTGTCGTGATTCTGATTCAGCCGATTGTGATTTTAGGATTGACCTCAATAGCCTTATTTTTTCCTGAACTCACAGGCAACAGTAACCCTGCCTATCATGGCGTTACGCAGGTTTTATATGAATATGTTTCGGCATTTGCCAATAACGGTTCAGGTTTTGAAGGTTTAGCAGATAACACCGTATGGTGGAATGTCACCTGTAGCATGGCCTTATTGCTCGGACGTTTCCCCACTTTAATTATTCCCCTCATTATTGCGACACGTTTAGCCGCTAAACGTCAGGCACCTGAAAGTCACGGTAGCTTAAAAGTGGAAACGCCTACCTTTGCTTTAACCCTAATTGCCATTGTTGTGATGTTGACTCTATTACAATTTATGCCTGTCTTAGTTTTAGGGCCAATCGCTGATCATTTGTTATTGGTTCAAGGCTAAGGAGTGAAATTCATGAATAATTCAGTACAGTCTGAACAAAATACTTCAACGCTTTTTCAAGCTGAAGCATGGAAAGATGCGTTTATTAAACTGTTGCCACAACATGCATTTAAAAACCCAGTGATGGCAATTGTCTGGCTTGGTACGATTGTGACTTTAATCAGTACGATTTTAGGCAAAGCGAACTTTGTTTTTGGTTTGCTTGTGACTCTAATTTTATTTATTACCGTTTTGTTTGCCAATTATGCGGAAGCGATTGCCGAAGCCAAAGGACGTGGTCAGGCCTCCTCACTGAGACAGGCACGTCAAAACTTAACTGCAAGACGTATTGCAAATTTACACGATACTGATGGTGTGCAAATTGCTGCGGCTGCATTAAAGCTCAATGATTTGATCGAGGTGCGTGCAGGTGAACTGATTCCTTCAGATGGTGAAATTGTTCATGGTTTTGCCACCATTAATGAAGCTGCGGTGACAGGCGAGTCTGCACCTGTATTACGTGAGGCAGGAACGGATCGTTCAGGTGTGATTGGCGGAACCAAAGTTTTAACCGATCGTATTATCGTGCAAGTCACAGCAGAAGTGGGCAATAGCTTTTTAGACCGCATGATTGCTTTGGTGGAAGGTTCAAATCGTCAAAAAACACCGAATGAAATTGCACTGGGTATTTTACTGACTGTGATGACGATGACTTTTGTCATTGTTGTAATTAGCTTGCCGATTATTGGTCATTTTCTGAATATTGAAATTAATCCTATTTTGTTGGTGGCTTTATTGGTGTGTTTGATTCCAACCACCATTGGCGGCTTACTGCCTGCGATTGGTATTGCGGGAATGAACCGTGCTTTAAAAGCCAACGTGATTGCAAAATCAGGTAAAGCGGTTGAAATTGCAGGGGATATTGATGTCTTGCTTTTGGATAAAACAGGAACCATTACCTATGGGGATCGTCAGGCGACGGCATTTTATCCATTAGCTGGTGTTTCGGACGCGGAACTTCGTCAAGCTGCGGTATTGACCTCACTTGCAGATCCTACGCCTGAGGGAAAATCTGTGGTTGCACTGGCGAAAGAACAGGGCGAAAAAGTTCATGAACCTGAACAAGCTGAATTTATTCCATTTAATGCTTCAACCCGTATTTCAGGTGTGAATCTGGTCGATGGTCAGCAAATTCGTAAGGGTGCTTTGGATGCGATTTTAAAATTCACCTCACAGGATATTTCCCGTCATAGCGAACTCAGAACCCGTGTTGAACAAGTGGCATCGAAAGGGGCAACGCCTTTAGTTGTTGCTTATGGTCAAAACCTATTGGGTGTGATTGAACTGTCGGATGTGATTAAAGCGGGCATTAAAGAAAAGTTTGCACGTTTACGTGAAATGGGCATTAAAACAGTCATGGTGACTGGGGATAATCCGCTGACTGCTGCTGCCATTGCCGCTGAAGCAGGTGTGGATGATTATATTGCCGAAGCCAGACCTGAAGATAAGTTGAACTGTATTCGTGCTGAACAAAACAAAGGGCATTTGGTTGCGATGGTCGGTGATGGCACCAATGATGCACCAGCACTTGCGCAGGCAGATATAGGCTTGGCGATGAACTCGGGTACGCAAGCGGCCAAAGAAGCAGGCAATATGGTGGATTTAGATTCTGATCCAACCAAATTGTTGGCTGTAGTTGAAATTGGAAAACAACAATTGATTACCCGTGGCGCATTGACGACATTCTCTTTAGCCAACGATATTTCAAAATATTTTGCAATCTTACCTGCACTTTTTGTTGCCGCCATCCCACAAATGAGTGTGCTCAATGTCATGCAATTGGGCAGCTCTGAAAGTGCCATCCTTTCAGCACTAATTTTTAATGCCATCATTATTCCATTACTCATTCCCATTGCTTTACGTGGTGTGAAATTTAAACCGTCAACATCGACACAATTATTACGCCGTAACATGCTGATTTATGGTGTGGGTGGCGTGATATTACCATTTGTTGCAATCAAAGCCATTGATCTGGTGATCAGTCAAATATTGGTCGTTTAAGGAGCTGAACATGAATACTGTACATACAGAACATTTACTACAACCTTCATATGCCTCATTGCTTCGTGCATCTATTGGGTTAACCATTGTTGGTTTGGGTTTATGTGGTTTTTTATATAGTGCAACAGCGACAGGACTGGGACAGCTTTTATTTCCAGCGCAAGCCAATGGCAGTTTGATTGAATTAGATGGAGCGGTTTTAGGTTCAAATTTAGTGGCGCAACCCTTTACTGATCCGAAGTATTTTCAGCCCCGACCTTCGGCAGCCAATTATGATCCTATGGCCATGGCAGGCAGTAATATGGCGAGAACCAATCCTGAATTGACGAAAATGATTGAGCAACGTATAGCGGACATTGAAGCTAGGGACCATATAGAGGGTCGTCAAATTCCAAGTGATTTGGTGACTGCTTCTGGTAGCGGGATTGACCCTGAAATTAGTCTGAAATCGGCCATGATTCAGGTGCAACGTGTTGCAGCGGCTAGACATTTGTCTGATCAGCAGGTGATTGAGCTGATTCAGCAATATACCTTAAAGCCAACCTTTGGCGTGTTGGGGCAAGAGCGTATTAATGTACTTGAGTTAAATTTAGCTTTAGATCAGATAAAAGAATAATTCCTGTATATTTACCAGAAGGGTTGGTCATATTTTTTCACGACGGAGTCCTACCAGATAAAGTTTAATGGTAGGAGCTCGTTTATTACTTTTGTCATGGCAAAAGTAACCAAAACCGTTTGTCATCCGCTGAACTCGTCAAAATGCAATAGTGCTCAAATATTTCGCAGAAACATGATGGAATAGATTACTGTTTGCCTCGAACAGCAGCGGATGACGTTACCGCGTATCCTATTTTTAGTTCGGGTATAAATAATTTATATTTTCGAAAAGCAACATTGTTGATTTAATTATTTTAAAAAGATATTTCTATGGAAAATCGAAATAATAAAGTAGATGTTTTATTGCAACATGCCAAGCGCTATCAATCGGGGCGTTTAACCATCTTTTTAGGTGCTGCCCCAGGGGTAGGAAAAACCTATGCCATGTTGGTTCGAGCGCGTGATTTATTTCAGCAAGGGCAAAATATTGTTATTGCGTATATCGAAACACATGGTCGTGCGGAAACTGAAAGTTTAATTGAGGGATTACCCTGTATTCCCCGAAAAAAAATGCACTATCAAGGGCATCATCTTGAAGAAATGGATTTAGATGCCGTTTTAGCACAGAAAGCGCAAATTGTTTTGGTCGATGAATTTGCCCATACCAATATGCCCGGCAGTCGGCATGAAAAACGCTGGCAGGATATTAATGAACTGCTTGATGCTGGCATTGATGTTTTTACCACCATGAATATTCAGCATCTGGAAAGTTTAAATGATGTGATTTATCAGATTACAGGGATTCGGGTGAAAGAAACAGTACCTGATCGAGTGTTTGAACGTATCCGAGATATTCGCTTAATTGACTTACCAGTTAATGAGTTATTAGAGCGTTTAAATCAGGGCAAAGTGTATATTCCCGAGCAAGTTCAACATGCGCTACAGGGTTTTTTTAATAGTTCAAATTTAACCGCTTTACGTGAACTGGCCATGCAAACGGTTGCCAGTCATGTCGATAGCGATGTGCGTGAAAATTTCGCCTTACAAGGGCTGACCCCGATTCCCCTTAAGAATCATTTGCTGATTATGATTAATGGTTTAGGACAATCTGAAGCTTTGGTACGCGCAGGATGCCGTCTTGCTGAAAATCGTTTAGCCACTTGGACGGTGGTTGCTTTTATGGATGATCAGTATCAGCAGCAAAAAGAGAATCAACAGATCCATCAAACAGATGCACAAAGCAGGGAAATAGAACGGGCTTTGAATTTATGTCGGCAACTTGGTGGGATGACCGAAATTTTATACGGTCAGCAACATGCCAAAATACTGTCAGAATTTGCGCTTGAACGGGGCATTTCAACTTTGGTGTTGGCGCAGGAACAACCTAAAAAATATAGCTTCAACTTTAAATCCAATTTAATTGCGCAGATTTTAAAACATCATCCGCATTTTGAGCTGAGTATTGTTCCGATTCAATCGAAACAAAAAACGCTTCATCCTGTCACTCAAATTGGTTTATTTCTAAGTGTTAAAGAGTCACTATTGGTTTTGTTCACCACAATTGTCAGTATTATCATGGCAAATTTGGGGGAGAGGTATCTCGGCATTGAAGAACTTTCCGTCATTTTTATTACTGCTGTCGTGTTTGTTGCATCCAAAACCCGCATGATTGCAGCCGCATGTTCCGCGATCATTTTCTTCCTTGCATATAATTTTTTCTTTATTGCACCTAAATATACCTTCCAGATTTCGGCACATCAGGGCGTGATTACCGTTGTGGCATTTTTAGCTGCGGCACTGATTGCAAGTCGTTTAGCATCTCGTTTACGTGAGCAAGTGACCGCATTAAAAGCAGCCAATAGCTATAACAGCATTATGCAGGATTTAGGACAGAAGTTATCGACTGCTGTAAATAGTGAGCAGGTCAATGAAATTGCAAAACAAAGTTTAGAAAAAAATCTGCAAGCCGAGGTTCTACTCTATGGTCCTACCCCAGACTTGATGGGTAATGATCATACTGACTCGGCACTTTCAGATAAAGAGAAAATATCGGCAGCATGGAGCATTTCTAATCAGCAACCTTCGGGGCGTTTTACCCAAACTTTGACAGAAAATGAATGGTGGTTTTTGCCGCTTTTGGCATCGAAACAATGTTTGGGTGTGGTCGGCTTGAAGTTTACCCATGCTATGCAAATGCTGAGCGTTGAACAAAAGCGTTTAGCGGAAACCATGATTGAATATATCGCGCAGGCCATTTCACGAACCCAACTGAGTAAAGAATTGGAAATTGCCAATGTGACGTCTGAAACTGAAAAGCTACGTTCAGCCTTGTTATCTTCCGTTTCGCATGATTTACGTTCACCTTTAGCTTCAATGATTGGAGCCGCGGAGACTTTAAGTCATTATCGACATGCGATGGATGAGGCAGATCAAGACAGCCTACTAGAGGCGATTCATTTGGAAGGTGAACGCTTAGATCGTTATATCCAAAATTTATTGGATATGACTCGTTTAGGACATGAAGGCTTAAGTTTGAAACGGGACTGGATTGGAATCGATGAATTGGTCGGGTCAGCCGTGCGCCGTTTAAAGCGATATTTACCGAAAGTTCAGGTACGCATTAGCATGCCTGAAGAGGGGGTGAGTTTATTTGTACATGCTGCTTTAATTGAACAAGCCATTTTTAATGTCTTGGAAAATGCAGCGAAGTTTTCACCTGAAGATGAAGCCGTTGAAATTGAAGTTAAAAAGGTGAATGATGAGCAGGTACAAATTGCAATAAGTGATCAGGGTTTCGGGATACCTGAAGAAGAGCGTAATCGTATTTTTGATATGTTTTATACCATGCAACGTGGCGATCGTGGACAATACGGCACTGGTTTGGGATTGACCATTGTAAAAGCCATTATTGGGGCACATATGGGACAGATTTCAGCCACTGAAGCAAAAAATCATCGCGGAACCTGTATTCGCATTGTATTGCCGATACAGCATGGCATAAATGAGAAATGAATGAAAATGAATGATTTAAATGTTCCAAGCAATGCCGTGAATGTATTAATCATTGATGATGAACCACAAATCCGTAAGTTTTTGGATATTGCCTTACGTGCGCAAGGCTATAAAACTTTTTTGGCAGAAACTGGGCAGAGGGGACTGGAAATACTCGCCTTACAAGGTGCCGATTTGGTCATTTTGGATTTGGGTCTACCTGATTTAGATGGGAAACAGGTTTTAACAGAGCTTCGAGTTTGGTCACAAGTCCCCGTGATTATACTTTCAGTACGTGCGGATGAGACTGAAAAAGTGGCACTTTTGGATGCAGGGGCGAATGACTATGTGACCAAGCCTTTTAGTGTACAAGAGTTGATGGCACGTATACGGGTCATGTTGAGGAATCAGGTTGTACAGACAACAGAATCCGCTCTGTTTGATGATGGGGTATTAAAAATTGATTTTGCCCAACGACAAGTGTTTTTATCCAACGCGCTATTATCTTTAACCCGTAAAGAATTTCAACTCTTGATGCTGCTTGCTCAACATCGTGGGCAATTGATGACCCAACCCCAGATTTTAAAAGAATTATGGGGGCCGACACATCAGCAAGATACGCATTATTTACGCATTTTAGTGGCGAAATTACGCGCTAAGTTACAGGATGATGCCATTCATCCTCAATATATTGCGACGGAGTCAGGCGTGGGGTTAAGGTTTTTAGGTAAAGATGGTTTTCTACTGCATCGGTAAAAGAATAACCACGTTCATTCGTCATGGCGTTATCTTTAAGCATAGATGGAATGTGTCAGATGAATAACAAAAGGCAAACCTGACTCGAGATGATCAGGTTTGCTGTACACAATGCGCTAATGCTTAATTTATATTTCATTATTTTTATTGAATCAGAGTTTATGCTTTATAGGTGGACAGTAAAATACTGGTTTCGGTGTTATAAATTCCTGATATATTTCGTATTCTTTCTAATATTTTATCAAAACTTTCTAAGCTATCTGACTCTAATTCTACCAGTAAATCCCACTTGCCATTGGTCGTATGTAACGTCTGTACTGCCGAATCTAGGCGTAATGCTTTAACAACAGCACGGGTTTGGGTGCCTTCCACCATAATATTCATCCAAGCCCGAATGGTATTTTGGTTGGCACTGGGCTTAATCCGGATGGTATAGCCCATGATAATGCCGCTCATCTCCATATATTCAATTCGTTTTTGAACGGTGGCGCGTGAAACACGAATTTTATTGGCTAAATCGGTAATCGACATTCGGGCATTGTCACGCAGTAAACCAAGGATTTGGCTGTCGGTATCATTCATTTTGATTTTGTCACTTAGCAAATTGATAAAATTTATTTCATTTTAATTAAAATAACAACTTTTTTGAGTCAATTTGATTTTTCATACTATGTCTATGGACGCATACATGACATTTGGAAGCTTGTCTGGATAGATAAAGACCATGTTGTATGGCGTCACCTGTTTTTTTAATGGATTTGATCAAACGAATTTTACAAGGGAAAATATCTATGTCTTTGTCGTATGAAATGGAAAATAGCCGAGCATGGCAGACTTATCTTGCGCAGATTAATCAGGTTACTCCTTATTTAGAAGAAGATTTAATTCCTTTTGTGAATACATTAAAGCGACCAAAACGTGCGCTCATCGTAGATGTACCGATTGTGATGGATGATGGCTCTATTCAGCATTTTGAAGGCTACCGTGTTCAACACAATCTATCGCGTGGCCCGGGTAAAGGCGGAATTCGCTATCATCCAGATGTTGAGCTGAATGAAGTTATGGCATTGGCTGCTTGGATGACCATCAAGACCGCAGTACTGAATTTACCTTATGGTGGTGCCAAAGGCGGCGTTCGCGTCGATCCACGTAAATTGTCTCCTCGTGAGTTAGAGCGTTTGACGCGTCGCTTTACCAGCGAAATTAGCCCGATTATTGGCCCACAAACGGATATTCCAGCACCGGATGTAGGCACCAATGCCGACATTATGGGTTGGATGATGGATACCTATTCCAGCATTAAAGGTCATACCGTGACTAGCGTAGTAACGGGTAAGCCAGTGCACTTGGGTGGTTCATTGGGTCGTGTTCGTGCGACAGGTCGTGGCGTGTTTGTGACGGGCTTAGAAGTTGCCAAAAAAATCAATTTGTCAATTGAAGGCAGTCGTGTGGCGATTCAGGGTTTTGGTAATGTCGGCAGTGAAGCGGCTTACTTATTCCATAAAGCCAATGCCAAAGTGGTTTGTGTACAAGACCATACAGGCACGATCTATAGCGAGCAAGGTTTAGATGTTAAACAATTGCAAGAGCATGTAGCGCAGCATCAAGGTGTCGCAGGCTTCCCAGAAGCAAGCATGATTGATGATCAAGAATTTTGGACTATCGAGATGGATATCCTGATTCCTGCTGCTTTGGAAGGTCAGATTACTGCAGAACGTGCGCAAAATCTTACGGCCAAACTGATCTTGGAAGGTGCCAACGGTCCAACGTATCCAGAAGCTGAAGAGATTTTATTACAGCGTCAGATCAGCATTGTACCCGATGTATTGTGCAACGCTGGCGGGGTAACGGTCAGTTACTTCGAATGGGTACAGGACATGGCGAGCTATTTCTGGACGGAAGATGAAATTAATCAACGTTTGGACAAACTCATGATGTCAGCGGTTGAAGATGTTTGGAGTAAAGCGCAGGAAAAACAATGCAGCTTGCGTACCGCAGCTTACATTTTGGCATGTGAACGCATCTTGAAAGCACGTAAAGAACGCGGAATTTTCCCGGGCTAATCGTCGCTTCGCCACTGTTCACCATTTAGTTTAAGTAAAAATAAAGCCTTATTTATGTAAGGAAGAGGATCTCATGAGCCAAAATTTTCATCCGAATCGCCAAGACTTCAATCAGTATATGGTCCCTGTTTTTGCACCTGCACAATTTATTCCTGTACGAGGCGAAGGTTCTCGTTTGTGGGATCAGGCAGGTAAAGAATATATTGATTTTGCTGGTGGTATTGCCGTTAATGCTTTGGGGCATGCGCATCCTGTAGCGGTTAAAGCCTTGGTCGAACAAGGGCAAAAGCTTTGGCATATTGGCAATGGCTATACCAATGAACCGGTTTTGAATTTGGCAAAACAATTGGTCGAAAGTACTTTTGCCGATAAAGTCTTTTTCTGTAATTCAGGTGCAGAAGCCAATGAAGCGGCATTGAAATTAGCACGTAAGGTGGGCTTGCTTTCAGGTTCTGCCAATAAAAATAAAATTGTCGCTTTTCAAAATGCCTTTCATGGTCGCACATTATTTACTGTGACCGCAGGTGGTCAGCCAAAATATTCACAGGATTTTGCACCGCTGCCTGAAGGTATCCAGCATCTACCATTTAATGATTTGGACGCTGCACGTGCTGCCATTGACGCAGAAACTTGCGCAGTGATTGTCGAGCCGATTCAGGGCGAAGGTGGTGTGATTACCGCAACACCTGAGTTCTTAAAAGGCTTGCGTGAATTGTGTGATCAACATGGTGCTGTGTTGATTTTTGATGAAGTGCAAACAGGTGTGGGCCGTACAGGTTCGCTGTATGCCTACATGAATACTGAAGTGACACCAGACATCTTAACCACAGCGAAAGCTTTGGGCGGTGGTTTCCCCATTGGTGCGATGATCGCTACAGACAAATACGCCAATATGTTTGTGGTGGGTGATCACGGTACAACTTATGGCGGTAACCCGTTGGCGTCTGCGGTGGCAAGCGCGGTATTTGAGTTTATTAATACGCCTGAAGTCTTGAATGGTGTACGTACTCGTGCACAGATTTTTGCCGAAGGCTTAAATGAGCTGAATGCACGCTATGGCCTGTTTGAAGAAATTCGCGGCCAAGGTCTGTTAATCGGCTGTGTACTGAAAGCTGAATATGCTGGCAAGGCCAAAGACATTGTTACCCTTGCGGGTCAGGAAGGCTTGTTGGCTTTGGTGGCTGGCCCGAATGTCGTGCGTTTTACACCGTCATTAATTATTGCTGAAGAGCAGATTAAAGAAGGCTTACAGCGCTTTGACCGTGCTTTAGCGCGTTTCGTTAACGAGAAATAGGCTTCTCGCTATGATGATTGTTAGACATGCAGAGCATAAAGACCTCGACGATATCTATATTTTGGCAGGGAAGTCAGGCATTGGCCTGACCTCTCTTCCACAAAATAAAGAAATTTTGTCTGCCCGTATTTTACGCACCCAAAATACCTTGCAAGGCCAAGCTGCCCAAAGTGAACAGGGCTATCTTTTTGTCTTGGAAGATACCGAATTACAACGTGTGGTGGGGGTCAGCGCAATAGAGGTTTCTGTCGGTCTGACTGAGCCATTTTATAATTATCACGTGGGCAAGCAGGTGCATGCATCACAAGCGCTGAATGTTTATCAGACGCTGAATACGCTGTTTCTAAGTAATGACCATACGGGATGCAGCGAATTATGCACCTTATTTCTTGACCCTGACTTCCGCAAAAATCAGAACGGCAAATTTTTGTCCAAAATCCGCTTCCTATTTATGGCGGCTTTTCAGGACTGCTTTAAAAATACGCTGATTGCTGAAATGCGTGGTTACTCAGATGAAAATGGGCGTTCGCCATTCTGGGATGCGCTGGGTCATCATTTCTTTGATATGGACTTTGCTACCGCAGACTATTTAAGCGGCATTGGTCAGAAAGTCTTTATTGCAGAACTGATGCCACGTTTTCCAGTGTATATGGACCTGCTTCCTTCCGCTGCGCAGCAAGTGATTGCGCAAGTGCATCCACAGACTTTGCCAGCAGCGCATGTGCTGGAAACGGAAGGGCTACGCTATCAGGGCTATGTCGATATTTTTGATGCTGGCCCGACACTGGAAGCTGAAATTAAAGATTTGCGCGCTGTTCAGAACAGCCACGTCTGTAAGGTGAAGGTAGTGCCTGAAGTACAGGAAGGCACCATCCGCTATTTGGTTGCCAATGACTGCTATCAGCATTACCGCGCCATTCTGGTCAGCAATCAGGCGGATCACGCAAGCTTGCCTTTAACTGTCGCACAGGCCGAGGCCTTGGGTGTACAGGCTGGGCAGTGCGTTCGTCTGCTGCCTTTAGATATCATGGAGAAATAATAATGTCACAAGGAAATTTATATATTAACGGAGCATGGTCTCCTGCGCATGGCGCAGTGTGGAACAAACTTGATCCGGTGACTCAACAGCCAATTTGGCAAGGTGCTGAAGCAACTGCGGACGAAGTAGAGCAGGCTTGTCAGTCTGCACGTGCCGCTTTTGTAGCGTGGGCACGTCGTCCTTTAGCAGAACGTCTTGAAATTATTCAACGCTTTGCCACTTTGTTGGAACAGAACAAACAGCAGTTAGCGACGGTGATCAGTCGTGAAACCAGCAAACCACTTTGGGAAACCCTCACTGAAGTTCAGGCGATGATGGGCAAAGTAGCGATTTCAATTCGTGCCTATCATGAGCGTACTGGGGAAAGCCTGACTGAAATGGCGGATGGGGCTGCATCATTGCGCCACCGTCCACATGGCGTATTGGCTGTATTCGGACCGTACAATTTTCCGGGTCATTTACCCAATGGTCATATTGTTCCTGCCTTGATCGCAGGCAATACCGTGGTGTTTAAGCCGAGTGAGTTGACACCGTGGACGGCAGAAGAAACCGTGAAGTTATGGCAAGCCGCAGGTTTACCTGATGGTGTGTTGAACTTGGTTCAAGGTGGTCGTAGCACAGGCGAAGCGCTTGCACAATCAAGTGAAATTGATGGTTTATTGTTCACGGGCAGTGCCAACACAGGCTACCACTTACATCAGCAATTGGCAGGTGCGCCGGAAAAGATTTTGGCGCTCGAAATGGGTGGCAATAACGCACTGATTATTGATGAAATTACCGATATTGATGCTGTAGTGAATTTGACCATTCAATCGGCTTTTGTTTCTGCGGGACAGCGTTGTACTTGTGCACGCCGTTTAATTATTAAAAACGGTACAGAAGGCGATGCCTTCATCCAGCGCTTGCTTGAAGTGACGCGTGATCTGGTGGTCGGTCAATGGGATGCACAGCCGCAACCTTTCATGGGCGGTGTGATTTCCTTAAATGCTGCGCAACAGATTTTACAAGCACAGCAGCGTCTGATTGATTTAGGCGCAACCCCGTTATTGTCAGTGACACAGCCAGATGCGAATAGCAGTCTATTAAGCGCTGGAATTCTTGAAGTGACTGGTGTCAGCAATGTGCCTGATGAAGAATACTTTGGACCACTGAGCTGTATTTACCGCTATGACAACTTTGATGAAGCACTGAAAATTGCCAACGCAACACGTTTTGGTTTGTCTGTTGGCTTAGTTTCTCCAGATCGTGATTTGTTTGAGCGTTTGTTAATTGAAGCACGTGCAGGCATTGTCAACTGGAACAAACCCTTAACTGGCGCTTCAAGTGCAGCACCTTTTGGTGGCGTTGGTGCATCGGGCAACCATCGTGCAAGTGCCTTCTATGCGGCAGATTATTGTGCATGGCCAATGGCATCGCTTGAAAGTGATCAGGTAAATTTACCTGAGAAATTATCGCCAGGCATTGTGCTGTAGTTCAAGGATAGGGAGTTTAAAATGTCAGGCTATGAAATTAATTTTGATGGTTTAGTTGGACCGACGCATCATTATGCGGGATTGTCGTTCGGGAACGAAGCATCGACCAAAAACCGAAATAATGTTTCTAATCCTAAACTTGCTGCCAAGCAAGGCCTTTTAAAAATGAAGGCTTTGTCGGATATGGGCTTGAAGCAAGGCGTATTTGCACCGCAAGAACGTCCACATGTACCGACTTTACGTAAGTTAGGCTTTCGCGGTGATGATCACAGTGTGATTGAACAGGCGATGCGTACATCTCCTGCATTGTTGTCTGCACTCAGTTCAGCGTCATGTATGTGGACAGCAAATGCGGCAACGGTTTCTCCTTCGGCAGACAGTGCGGATGGACGTGTGCATTTTACTGCGGCCAATTTGAATAACAAATTCCATCGTTCTATTGAACATGAAACCACGTCACGTGTTATGGCCGCGATGTTTAATGATGAACGTCATTTTGCTCATCATGCTGCATTGCCACCTGTCTCATTATTTGGCGATGAAGGTGCTGCCAATCATAACCGTTTAGGCGGTGCTTATGATCAAGCCAGCGTACAAGTGTTTGTTTATGGGCAGCAATTTTTGGGTGGCGGTATTGGCCCGAAACATTATCCTGCACGTCAGTCGCTTGAAGCCAGTGAAGCCGTTGCACGCCTACACCAGCTTAATCCTGCGCAAACTGTATTTGTGCAGCAGCATCCGGATGTAATTGACCAAGGTGTCTTCCACAATGACGTGATTGCGGTGAGCAACCAACAGGTCTTATTCCATCACCAGCAAGCCTTCTTAAATCAGACCGAAGCGTTGACTGAAATCCGCCAGAAGATGGCGCATTTAGAACAGGACTTTATTTCGATAGAAGTGCCTGAGCAGCGTGTGTCGGTGCAAGATGCGGTGAATACCTATTTGTTTAACAGTCAGTTGTTGACTCGTCCAGATGGCGGTATGAGCATCGTTGTACCAGAAGAATCGCGTCAAAATAAAGCGGTATGGGACTATCTGAGTGACATGATCCAGATGGGTACACCGATTGATGACATTAAAGTCTTCGACTTGCGTGAAAGCATGCGCAATGGTGGTGGGCCAGCTTGTTTACGCTTGCGTGTCGCGGTAAATGAAGCAGAACTACAAGCGATTAATCCGAATGTGTTGATGAATGACAGTTTGTTCAATCGTTTAAATGTATGGGTAGATCAACATTACCGTGATGCAATGACTCAGCAAGATTTGGCCGACCCGATGTTGTTGATTGAAAGCCGTACGGCATTGGACGAATTAACCCAAATCCTTGGATTGGGTTCAGTTTACCACTTCCAGCAATAGTTCAGCACACGAGTTGAAAGCACATGATTGATTTCTTAGGTCTGGTTTTAGAAGCAAAACAACCCGCGTTATCGCGGGGAGTGCTAGACAGTTTTACATGGGAATGGCTGGCTGAAGGGGTTTTATCTTTGACCCCGAAACAGGCCTATGAAAAAGTTGTGGTGCTTTCAGCAGGTGTACATGGCAATGAAACTGCGCCAATCGAATTATTGGCACAGTTGAGTCAGGATATTTTTACGGGACAGTTGGAACTGAAGGTTCGCTTGCTGTTGATTTTGGGCAACCCTGAAGCGATTCGTTCAGGTCAACGCTATATTGAAAATGACATGAACCGCATGTTTTGCGGTGTACAGCAGCAATTTTTGGCAACGACAGAAGCACAGCGTGTGGTAGAACTGGAGCAAATCGTGACGGATTTCTTCACAAACAGCCATGCGCAAGCGCAGCTTTACCATTATGACCTGCATACGGCTATTCGCCCATCATTGCTGCCAACCTTTGCTTTATTTCCGTACCAAACCCATGCCTATGATGCTGCATTGCTTGCCAGCCTGAATGCTGCGGAGCTTGATGCTGTTGTGTATCACAATGCCGTAGGAAAAACCTTCACACATTTCACCAGTTCAAAATTTCAGGCCGCAAGTGCCACCTTGGAACTGGGACATGCCAAGCCTTTTGGTCAAAATGATTTATTGGCATTCTCTGCCATCGATCAGGTGTTGCGGACTGTATTGAGCGCACAAGATTTGCCAATGCGTAAGAAAAAGGCGATGCAAACCTTTCAGGTCGCGGATTCCATCATTAAAACGGAAGATGATTTTCAGCTTAATGTTGCAGATTCCGCACCTAATTTTTCAGTGTTCCAGTCTGGTGCAGTGATTGCCACACAGCAGGGTAAACCTTATGTGGTGGCGCAGCAGCCGATCTGGATTTTATTTCCCAATCCTCAGGTGAAAAAAGGTCTCAGGGCAGGCCTACTTTTAACTGAAGTCAATTAATTTGTTTTTAAGTGTCATATTTTAAAATGGTGAAATTATAGTTTTAGGCTGCATAGTTTTGGTTAACTTTTTAAATGGAATTAAATATATGGATATTGTTAACAATATAAATTTAATATATTCACGCGAAGATGATTTTTATATTAATCTTCAGCGGGAAGGTTTATATCGTGTTTTATTTAAGCTCATGTTTTTTAATAGAAAGTAATTTTATTTTGGCATGTATGTTGCATCTTGCGACAATTATATCAGGTAACTCTAGATTTTAAGGATATGGAATCTTGCACCTGAATAATATGCAGAATAAGTGTATTAAAAATATGTGTGGCTGAATATTGGATTGCGAAAATCAATGATTGATTTCTGCGTAATCCCATATTTACAACCTGATGTGTTGTAAATTGGAGTAATAAACATGATGAATGGCAACAAGAACAATCGATCAAATGAAGCGCTGGAAGGTGATTTGCTGGGCGGGCATCATTATGAGTCGGTTGAAGAAGAAAAATTAGAGCGGTCACTGACGAACCGGCATATTCAGATGATCGCCATTGGCGGTGCTATTGGCACGGGTCTATTTATGGGATCGGGCAAGACACTGGCTGTGTCGGGCACCTCGATTATTTTGACCTATTTAATTATTGGCTTTTTCTTCTTCTTCGTCATGCGTGCGATGGGAGAGCTTCTGCTTTCCAATACCAACTATAAGTCTTTTGCTGATTTTGCCACGGCTTATTTAGGCCCTTGGGCAGGCTTTTTCTTAGGCTGGTCATATTGGCTAAGCTGGATTGTGACTGCAATTGCGGATGTGATTGTGATTGGCGGCTATGCCCAGTTTTGGTATCCCGATTTACCCGCATGGATACCAGCTTTTAGCTCCATTGCCATTTTAACTTTGCTCAATTTTGTTGCGGTAAAATTGTTTGGTGAAGTCGAATTTTGGTTTGCTCTAATTAAGATTGTCGCGATTATCTTGCTTCTGATGGTGGGGATTTATTTGGTCACCATTGGTTTCGTCTCTCCAGATGGTGTTAAGGCTTCTTTGGCACATGTTGTCGATCGGCAATCCATGTTTCCATATGGCGTGAGTGGTTTCTTAGCAGGCTTCCAGATTGCTGTTTTTGCTTTTGTCGGTATTGAATTGGTTGGGACAACGGCAGCAGAAACCAAAGATCCGCATACTGCTTTACCACGTGCGATTAACTCTATTCCTTTACGAATTTTATTGTTCTACGTTGGCGCACTGGTATGTATTATTGCAGTAACGTCTTGGGCACATATCTCACCTGATAAAAGTCCGTTCGTGGAAATGTTTACCCTCATTGGCTTGCCTGCTGCGGCCAGTATTGTCAACTTTGTTGTCGCAACTTCTGCAATGTCTTCGGCAAACAGCGGCGTCTTTGCCACCAGTCGTATGTTATATGGTTTGGCGGTTGAAAAAGATGCACCTAAAAGCTTTGGTCGCTTGTCAAAAAGCAAAGTGCCTGTGCTTAGTTTGTTGTTTTCGATGTTGTGTGTGGTGATTGGTACATCCATTTTATTTGTTGTGCCGAATGTGATGACGGCCTTTATTATTATTTCTGCCTTTACCTCTATTTTGTGTATTTTCACCTTTGCGATGATTATTTTGTCCTATTTGGCATATCGCAAAAAAGCACCAGAATTACATCAACAATCTGCTTATAAGATGCCGGGTGGGGTCTTTATGGCGTGGATTACCTTGGCTTTTCTGATTTTTGTGGTTGCGATCTTGGCATTAGATCATGACACCATGATTTCTTTGGCTTTTTCACCTTTGTGGTTCATCGGACTCTTTATTGCTTATCGCTACAAGAGTAAAAAATACGTGCAACGTTCATGGATTTTGACCCATGGAAAGCGTATAGAACCTGAGGAATTTAACGAGAATAACTAGGGTCTGTTGAGAATTAGCGAGCATTTGTTGACCTTTGTTATTTAAAAATAGCGGGAAGTAAAATTCAATGAGCAAACTGAATTTACTTCCCGCTTTGACTTGTACAATGCTGACGAATCATAGTCCGTATACAAATCTCATTAAATGTATAACAACTGCTAGGATCATCCATGATGCAAAAGTTGCATCTGATTTAGGCGTTAAATTCGACTGAAGACAAAACCGAAATTGTTTGAAACCAGTTAAAGTGCCTAGTATCAGCTATACGAGAT
Source organism: Acinetobacter sp. ANC 4654 (assembly GCF_002135425.1). Lineage (NCBI taxonomy): Bacteria > Pseudomonadati > Pseudomonadota > Gammaproteobacteria > Moraxellales > Moraxellaceae > Acinetobacter > Acinetobacter sp. ANC 4654. The sequence continues at coordinate 152,148 of NZ_NEGL01000005.1, read as the reverse complement.
CAGTCATATTATGACCCAAGATCAATTAACGCATGGTGACGAATTCTTCGGCTGAAGTAGGATGTATGGCGACTGTATCGTCAAAGTCTTTTTTGGTGGCACCCATTTTTAGGGCGACGGCAAAACCTTGCAGGATTTCATCCATTCCGTAACCAATACCATGAATACCAATAATTTTTTCCTCTGTGCCAGAACAAATCAATTTCATTTTTGAAACTTGTCGATGCTGCGTGACTGCCGTATACATAGAGGTAAAAGACGAGCTATAGACCTTAATTTGATCTTGACCAAATTGGGCAATGGCTTGTTCTTCGGTTAAACCAACAGTCCCAATAGGGGGATGACTAAACACAACTGTCGGTATATTTTCGTAATTGAGATATTCTTCAGATTTGCCATTGAACAAGCGCTCTGAAAGTTTGCGACCAGCAGCAACGGCAACAGGCGTTAATTCTGCTTTTCCAGTAATATCTCCTACAGCATAAAGACCAGATTGGGTGGTATTTTGAAATTGATCAACTTGAATGTAGCCTGAATCATTCAATTGAATATGGGTACGCTCTAATTTAAGCGCTTTCGTGTTGGGCTCTCTTCCTATCGCCCAGATCAGACAATCAATTATATGCTGCGTGCCATCCTCAAGCTGTAAAAGCAGAGACTGATCTTCGAGTTTGGACACTTTAACCGGAGTCGCTTGCGTATGAACTTGAATGTGATCACTTCGCATACTTTCTAATAAGGTTTTACCTAAAAACTGGTCTAGACTACGTAAAGGCAAATGCTTACGTATGAAAAGTTGAACATCGGAACCTAAAGAATTTAAAACACCTGCGAGTTCAACCGCGATATAACCTGAGCCAATAATTGCGGTACGTTTTGGTAATTTTTGTAATTCAAAGAAACCATTTGAATCAATGCCATGTTCTGCCCCTTCAATATTCGGGCGCGAAGGCTGCGTTCCTGTGGCGATTAAAATATGCTCTGCTGTGAATGTTTCACCGTTGACTTCAATTGTTTTATGATCAAGAAATGTCGCGAAGCCATGAATAACATCGACCTGATTTTTGCTGAGGCCAGATTGATAAGAGGCATGAATTCTTTGGATATAAGCTTGTCTATTTTCGACGAGCTTTTTCCAGTCGAAGCTTTTGAGTTCGCTATTAAAGCCATAATCAGAACCATATTTTTGAATGGCATCCGCAATTTGAGCGGAATACCACATGACTTTTTTAGGCACACAGCCGACATTGACACATGTCCCACCCAGATCACCCGCTTCAATCAAAGCACATTTTTTGCCATAAGACGCAGCACGATTCACCGATGCAATTCCGCCACTCCCTCCACCAATTGCAATGTAGTCATAGTGTTTAGACATAAAGTACCTCGTTCTATTTTCAAGTTATTTTATTTGAGATGGACGCTTGATTGTAAACGCTCAAAGTAAGCATAAAAGAAGTTTAACATTGGCTAAATTTAAGTCATTGCAATGTTTTGTATCCATTTCTGCCAGAAGTTGTTGTTTGTTTGACGCTGAGTATTGACCAATATCTTGTAGCGAGTGATTTGTTTAGCTCACTTTTATGTTAAACAATTTACAGGAAATAATGTAGGGTTTTATCGTGGAAAAGACAGGGTGAAATTGGGATATGAGGAACTGTTGTAAATTTATAAAATCTTAATTTAAATATGAATGATCAGCACCTACAGCGAATACCACGCCAATAATAAATATAGAGCAGTAGATAAAGAACCACAAAATTGCTCGTTTAAATGCTTTATCTGAAATAGAGCTATCGGCATATTGGGGGGCCTTTCTTGAATTTTGATCTTTGTTCATTGTCAAATCTCTATCAATATTGAAGATAAAATGATTATGTAGCGTTTGACTTAAGAGCTGTAGATACAAAAAATGATTAAAAAAATATAACAAATTTTTGTGTTTTGATTCTTTTGTTATCGTGATCTGGATATAAATGCACCATCAGGCTATTTGCCTCAGTCATTTTTTGATTTATGCACGTTATCTAATACATGAATTTGCCTTTATATAAAATCAGCGAGTCAAAATACAGGTGTAAATGAAATCATTGCCAAGAATTTCAATATGTACTGATCCGCTAGAATGATGTTATAAAAATATGCTAGCTTTAGCTTATAGTGATCTTGAGTTGAGATTGTGAACTTTTAACAGACTCTATATAAAACAATATCTTATCGATATTTTTAGGGTCATTTGGGTTTGTGGGCAAAGTTTAAAAACCGATTCTGATGGCATTGTGCTGCATCATGATGTCTAATTTAGACTCAGCCCTGTATTATTTAAATAATGGATTCGTTCGGGATATGATCATGGATGGTTTATCTAAATTTTCTTGGCAGGATATCAAGCATAACTTTTATAACACTGGCGAGCTTCCAGAGTCTATTGAAAAAAATTCGCCTATTATTCAAGCATGGGAGCAATCTAAACAAGCAGGGCTAAGCCCATTTTTCAAAGTGACCTCTTTACAGGGCTTTCCTTTAGACAGCTTGTCATTAGAAGATCAAAATTTAGCTGCGCTTACAGAGGTGGTTTTAGACGATATATGGCAACTATTTGGACAGCAAGATGTCAGTGTCTATTTAATTAATAACCATTCAAAAATTATTGCAGAAAAGCACAATTCCTCCTTGGGTGAAAAATATCATTTTTTACAGCCGGGTCGAATTATTGAACTGTCAACTTTTGGCGCAATTGCTCCCACGTGTAGTATCCGTTCCAAACAACCTATGGTAATGGTGGGGCATCAGCATTATCTGAATGAATTTGCCGATTATTCCTGTGCTTCAGTCCCTGTTTTTAATGGCTGTGGTGATGTATTGGGGGCTTTGAATGTCACTTCTACACGAGGTTTATTGGCAACCAATTGGTTAAGACATTTACTGTATCAAAGCTATGTTTTAGAAAATAAAATTATTTTATCCAAGATAAAAACCAATCAGCGTGTTTTACATTTTCAGCACTCTAAAGATCTGTTACATAATGCTTATGCTGGACTGATTGTGATTGATGAATTTGGACAGGTGCTTAAAGTCAACCAAATGGCATTAAAGTTGTTAAATTGTACTGTTGAGCATTTATTGAAGCAGAATATTTCGGACTTCTTTGTTGCAGAGCATTTTTTCCAACATCAGAGCGAAGCGTCATTTTTTATACAAAGTCATGATCATGCCTTTTTCTATGCTTATTTAGAAACAATCGTTCAGAAGTCACAGGCTATTCATAAGCCAATTCAAACTGCGACGGATGTCGATAAAGCTTTTAAAGCACTTCAAGCGGATATTCCTATATTAATTACGGGTGAAACAGGTACGGGTAAAGATCATTTTGCGCAAAACTTACATCAAAAACTGAATGCAAGTTTGCCCTTTATCTCGATTAATTGTGGCGCAATTCCAGAAAATCTACTTGAAGCTGAATTATTCGGTTATGAGGGCGGTGCATTTACGGGGGCGAAAAAACAGGGTGAAAAAGGGTTGGTTGAATTAGCAGATCAGGGGATTTTATTTTTAGATGAAATTGGTGATTTACCCTTACATTTGCAAGTGAAAATTTTAAGAGTATTGCAAGATCAGCATTTTTACCGTGTCGGTGGGCGTAAGCCCATTAAATCATCATTTCGTTTGATTTGTGCAACCAATCAAAATTTAAAGAAAATGGTGGAACAACAGGCATTTCGCAGTGATTTGTATTATCGGATTAGAGGTTTTGAGGTTTATTTAGAGCCGTTACGCTTACGCGCAGACAAGCAATCTATTCTGCATTCCATTTTAACCAGTTTAGAGGTTTCCGATTGGACACTTCAGGTTGAACAGCAGTTTAATCAATATCCATGGCCGGGAAATATTCGTGAGCTGATTCATGTGCTTAAACTATCCACTGCATTTAAAGAAGGAACGTGTTTAGAACAACTCTGTTTACCCGAATCGCAGGTGTCCTTGCTGACATTAACTGAGGATAGCACTTTACTTCAAGCTAATTTAGAAACGGTGACTAAGCGATTAATTCTTCAGGTCTTACAAGAAGAAAAGGGTAATATTGCGCGTACAGCCAAACGGCTCAATATTTCTAGAACGACGGTATATAAATATTTAGATAGCTAATCTTTAATTTTCGCATCATTAAAAAAGTGATTGTCTGTTTATTGGACAGTCACTTTTTTATTGTGTCCATTTTATGAACATGGGTGAGTTTTTATTTTTATAAGATATTGATTAATAATGTTTAAATTATTGGCATGTAAACTGCAATTATTCTATTGCTCATACTCGATGAACAAGGACTCTGGATGATTTTTGGCAAAGGCTCAACTGATTTAACTGCCATTAAAAGTTCAAAAAAGAGATGAGTCATTAAGGATAATTTGAATGAAAGGAAACATATTATGCATTTTAGGAATAAAAATGCGTTACTTCTCATACTGAGTGGTTTACTCGCACAACATAGCCATGCCATTGATGTGAATGCGGGGGATTATACGGCTTTACCAAGTGGAACCAATGTCGGTGTTTTTTATTATCAACATGGTGAAATGGATGGCTATTATCAAAATGGTGATAAAGCCCGTGCCGAATCTACATCTGATATTGGGATTGCACGCTTCATTCATTACACCGATATTGCAGGCTTAAGAGCAACGCCACAAATTGTTATACCCTTTGGATCGGTGCGTAATACTCAAATTGCTGATGCGCATTTAAACAATGCATCGGGTTTTGCTGACCCCATCATTGCCTCCGCTTTTTGGTTCATCAATCAACCTGAACAAGGCGTTTCTGGTCGCTATCTTGCAGTAACGCCATTTATTTATTTGCCGCTTGGGCAATACGATAAAAATGATGCCGTCAATTTGGGTGAAAACCGTTTTAAATATGATTTGCAATTGGCTTGGGTACAACCGCTTTATGGCAAATTGGGTTTTGAGTTTTATCAAGATGCAATTTGGTATGGCGACAATGATGAAGCAGGCAGTGGCAATCAGACATTGTCTCAAGACACCAGCTATCAAACACAGGTCAATTTACGTTATGACCTGAATGCCAAGCAACGGATTGCCCTTGGTTATGCCGCAAATTATGGTGGTGATCAGTCCCTTGATGGCATCTCGCTTCAACAGAACATGGAAAAACAACAAGCTCGATTTGAGTTCCAGCAAATGGTTAATTCAAGAACCCAATTGAGTGCGCAGTTGGTTTCAGACACTCAGGTCGAAAGCGGATTCAAGAAAGATTTAGGATTGAATTTTCGACTTTTTTACATTTTTTAATTCAAAGCATGGTGTATGACAACACATGAATTGTTTTAGTTTTGCGACTATAAAATTTGAACAGTAAATAAATTGTCTCACTAAATTTTAAGAGGTCATGATGTCTATACTAGCAAAAGAGATTTGGGATAAAAAACTATTCAACGGTTCATGGCAGCCAGCTCAAGCAACTTATAACGTGGTTGAAGTGGCTACAGGTCAAGGACTGGGTGAAATTGGTTATGCCTCTGGAGCAGAGGTTGTAAGTGCTGCGAAAGAAGCGAAATTAGCACAAAAACAATGGTGGTCTTTGTCTTATCAAGAACGCCAAGCGGTATTTGAACGTGCAGCCGCTTTACTCACAGAAAACCAAGCAGATGTCATTGAATGGTTAGTGAAAGAAAGTGGTTCTTTACAACTTAAAGCTGGGTTTGAAGTCAGTATTTGTATACAAGTGCTCAAGCATTGTATTGGTTTACCTGCGGCTGAACAGGGCACATTACTGCCGACACAAAATGGCAAATTAAGTATCGCCAAACGCGTACCCTTAGGTGTGGTTGGGGTCATTTCACCATTTAATTTTCCGCTGTATTTAGCATTACGTGCGGTTGCACCTGCCTTGGCACTAGGCAATGCGGTGGTGCTTAAACCAGATGAACGCACAGCCGTGTGTAGTGGTTATGCGATTGCACGTATTTTTGAACTTGCAGGCTTACCGAAGGGGCTTTTACATGTATTACCGGGCGGTGCTGAAGTTGGGGAAGCACTGACACTAGATAAAAATATTGCCAGTATTCAGTTCACAGGCTCAACAGATGTTGGGCGTATTGTTGGTGCCAATGCCGCAAAGACTTTAAAGAAAGTATCTTTAGAGTTAGGCGGTAAAAACTCGCTGATTATTCTGGATGATGCCGATATTGAGTTGGCTGCCGAAAATATTGCATGGGGTGCATTTTTGCATTCAGGGCAGATTTGTATGACTTCAGGCAAAATTTTGATTCATCAAAATATTTACGAACAAGTCAAACAGCGTGTGATTGAAAAAGTGAAGAACTTTGTGGTGGGTAATCCGTGTGACAGTCAGGTCACCATTGGCCCTCTGATTAATGCTAAACAAGCGCAACGTGTAGAAAAATTGGTGAATGCAGCGGTTGCAGAAGGGGCAACACTGGAAATTGGTGGACATGCTGATGGCGTATTTTTCCAGCCAACTGTACTTTCCAATGTGAGCCAAGATAACCCCATTTTTAGTGAAGAAATTTTTGGCCCTGTTGCCGTTCTCATTTCCTTTAGTACAGATGAACAAGCGATTGAGTTAGCCAATGACGGTGACTATGGACTTTCCGCAGGCATTATTAGCTCAAATGTTGGACGAGGTATGCAGCTTGGTGCTCAGCTCAATGTTGGTTTACTACACATCAATGACCAAACCGTAAATGATGAAACGGTCAATCCATTTGGTGGTTTCGGTGCATCAGGAAATGGAACACGCATAGGCGGCCCTGCCAATGCAGATGAATTTACCCAGTGGCAGTGGATGACCGTACAGGCTCAAGCACCACATTATCCTTTTTAATGACTTGAATGACACATTACAGGAAGTAATCGTATGAACGAAATGAAAGACATTGTTGCCGCAGTGACAGCATGTAAAGGCGCAGACTTTGAGCTGCAAGCGCTTAAAATCCGCCAACCGAAAGGCGATGAAGTGCTGGTGAAAGTGGTCGCCACAGGCATGTGTCATACCGACTTAATTGTCCGTGATCAATATTATCCTGTACCGCTGCCTGCCGTTCTTGGGCATGAAGGGGCGGGCATTATTGAGGCCATTGGCCCGAATGTCACTGACCTTCAAGTCGGCGATCATGTGGTTTTAACCTATGGTTATTGTGGTAAATGTACGCAATGTAATACAGGCAATCCGGCCTATTGTTCAGAGTTTTTTGGCCGCAACTTTAGTGGTGCTGACCTAGAAGGGCACAGTGCAATTTGTACCCATGATCATGCTGTAGTACACGATCACTTTTTTGCTCAGTCCTCCTTTGCAACCCATGCTTTAAGCCGTGAAAACAATACGGTTAAAGTCACCAAAGATGTACCAATCGAGTTATTGGGGCCTTTAGGCTGTGGCATTCAAACGGGTGCTGGTGCGTGTATAAATGCTTTAAAAGTAACACCTGCGAGTAGTTTTGTGACATGGGGTGCGGGTGCTGTTGGCTTAAGTGCATTGCTTGCGGCAAAAGTATGTGGTGCTGCAATCATTATCGCTGTCGATATTGTCGAATCTCGTTTAGAGCTGGCAAAACAGTTGGGCGCAACCCATGTGATTAACAGCAAAACGCAAGATCCTGTCGCTGCAATCAAAGAAATTACGGGTGGTGGGATCAATTTTGCTTTGGAATCCACTGGACGACCTGAAATCTTAAAACAGGGCATTGATGCATTGGGTATTTTAGGCAAAATCGCGGTTGTTGGCGCCCCACCTTTAGGGACAACGGCTCAGTTTGATGTGAATGATTTATTGTTGGGCGGAAAAACAATTCTTGGTGTGGTTGAAGGCAGTGGTTCACCGAAGAAATTTATTCCAGAGTTAGTCACACTGTATCAACAAGGTAAATTTCCATTTGATCAGCTGGTAAAGTTCTATGCTTTTGATGAAATCAATCAAGCTGCTATAGATAGCCAAACAGGGATTACCCTTAAGCCAATTATCAAGATTGGCTGATTTTTGATGACCTGATCATATTGATGTGATCAGGTCATTTCATTTTTAAAAAATGTATAAATAATAAATTCAGGGAACAGAAAAATGGCGGATCAACCTTTTGTGGTAAACACCAATACCATGCCGTGGGAATTTATTCCGATTCCCTTTTTAAATGATGCGCTGCCTGTCAAAACCTGTTTACAGGACCCCGATACAGGCATGATGATTTGGAAGTTACGTTATCCAGCAGGGTTTAGAACCGTGGAGCATTGGCATCATTGTGCGCATGGCATGTATGTATTAGAGGGGCATTTAGTCACCAGTGAGGGCGAGTTTGGACCGGGGAATTTTGTCTGGTTTCCAGAAGGATCGGTAATGTTTCATGGCGCACGGAGTGATAATGATGTGTTAATGCTCTTTATTACCAATAAACCTTTTGACATTCACTTCACCGCAGAAGAAGGAATTCCTGTTTAAATAGATATATAGGAACGAAACAGAGAGATGAAGATTACAGCTTTATGAGCTTTCATTTAGCTGTAATGATCAGAAGTGAAAAATGACTTTTGTATAAAGTATTTTTAATCAATAGGCGAAATTTCTTCAAATCTAAGTGTTTTTGCTTAAAACCAACTAATTGAGTTGGTTTTTTAGCAACATTCACCAAGCTAGGGAGAACTTTGCTTAACCTTCGCTGCATTTAAAGCTAAACTATGACATTCAGTTGTATGTCCGTACTTGGAGTAAACGTATGTCATGGCTTTCTTCGCTTAAATCTGTTTTTTCGCCCTCGCAGGAAGTGAAGGAAGACGAAATCCAAACTGTGCTAGAAGGCTATTTATTGCCAGATTCAAACAATGCACTGAAGGATCGAATTAGCCAAGTGAATGTTGAAGGAAGAGTATTACAAATTACCATTAATACTTATCCTGCCGAAGCAGATCAACTGCAAAAAATTCATGATGATTTGGCGGATGCATTGGAAAAATGTGGCATCCAAGAACTGAATATGCATGTGATTCAGCAAAAACATGCACACGGAGAAGGTTGCTCCACGCATGATCATGGTAAAGAAGGGCATAGTTGTTCTAGTAAACCACCATCTGAAGCGGCAGCAGCTCAAACTGCAAAACTTCCACCTGTGGTGGATGCTTCAGGTAAAACAGCCCAAGCTGAAATGCAAAAACCGCAAGATGAAGACCCAAATAATCCACCTATTCAAAAACCAGCGCCGCAACAAAGAGATGTGCCTAAGCATCCACGTATTCAAAATGTCATCTTGGTTTCATCGGGTAAAGGCGGCGTAGGTAAATCGACGACAACCGTAAATCTGGCTTTGGCATTACAGAAATTGGGCTTAAAAGTGGGTGTTTTAGATGCCGATATTTATGGGCCAAGTATTCCAACCATGTTGGGAAATGCAGGTCGTACTCCCATGATTGAAGCGGAAAATTTTGTTCCGATTGAAGCTTACGGCATGGCTGTTTTATCGATTGGGCATTTAACTGGGGATAATAATACCCCTGTGGCTTGGCGTGGTCCAAAGGCAACAGGTGCATTGATGCAATTGTTTAACCAAACCTTATGGCCAGATCTAGATGTTTTGATGATTGATATGCCACCGGGGACAGGTGATATTCAATTGACACTGGCACAACGTATTCCTGTGACTGGTGCTGTCATTGTGACAACACCGCAAAATGTGGCATTAATGGATGCCATTAAAGGCATTGAACTGTTTAATAAAGTTCAAATTCCAGTCATGGGTGTAGTGGAAAATATGTCGACCCATATTTGTTCAAATTGCGGTCATGAAGAGCAGATTTTTGGGACAGGTGGCGGTGATAAATTATCAGCACAGTATCAAATTCCTTTGCTTGGGCGCTTACCTTTAAATGTACAAATCCGTGAAAATGCAGATGCAGGTAAACCATCTGTAATTGCAGGTGATGATGCCGCAGAAAGCTATCTTGCGATTGCGCAAAAAATTATAGATCAACTGCCTAAAGCGGAAAAACCTCAGAACCGAATTTTCTAAAAGACATGAAAATGCCATTTTAAGAAGCTCAACTTCGGTTGTTATGCTGATCAGTTAAGCATTTTTAAATCCTCCCCTTGCGAAACAGCGTTTCTCATCCTTTTTCAAAGGAGGGAGTTTCAAGAATATAAAATGATTTTAAATTTTCGAGAGTTCCCCTCTTTTTCAAAGAGGGGTTAGGGGAGATTTTTAAATGAGTAATAATTGAATTACCCTTAATTGATCAGCATTACAACCTCGGTTGGGCTTTTTATGATGTGTATATCTACTTTTGTAGTTTATAAAGTGTGATAAAACAAGGATGACGAGGGAAAATCTGAAATTTAAAATGGTTGTCATAACAAGAATAAAGAGATTAGCTTATCTAAAGGTTAGTTGATTATTTGATATAACGACGACGTTTATAATGCTGAATAATGCTCCATCGCCAAAATAATCGAGTAATGACAAATAACAAAATGGCAAAAATGAAAGCTTCCAACACTAAACCTGACAATAGAATTTTTGCCAAACTTAAGTCGATATGCCCGTGACCAAAATGACTAATCCAGTGGCTGATTTGGTGTAAAACACCAAGCATCATATCTTGATCAATCATATTGACCTGAAAGACCTGAGCCCCTAACCAAAAACCAATATATAAAATAGGGATGAGTGTAAAAGGATTGGTGAGCCAAGCGAGACATAAACTAATCGGTAAATTGACTTCAAACAGTAATACCGTCAAAACAATTAAAAGACTATGAAAAGGCAAAGGTAACATGCCCCAAAAGGTGCCAATAAAAATGGCTTTTGAAATGGACTTTCTGTTCACATACCACAGCAACGGATTTAAGGTACGTTGACCAAAAACCTTCATCAGCTTCATATTTGAGACTTTAAGGGGAGAGGGAAGCCATGACCGAAAGAACTGTTTTGCCATAAAAGTAGGATGCTTAAGTAATGAAATATTGTGCCTGAATAGAGCACTAAGTAACAGTTTAACTATCGGTTAATGTAGCGCATTGAGGGCCTTAAATGTGAGAGTCGAAATTTTTATTAACAAATGACGCTTAAGTTATATTGAATATATTTGTCTAACTTTTTAATTTTTATATATTTTTATGAGTGGTTTTAGTGTTTTGGATAAGGTGTGAAATTTCATATTTGCTAAGTATAATAAAGTGATTTACTCTTCGCGCACTCTATATAGAGAGGTCGCATATGATTTCATGGCTGTTCATTGGTTTGGTGGTCACTATTTTATTGACACCTGGCCCAACAAATACATTGCTTGCATCTTCTGGTATACAGGTAGGTGTGCGCCAATCATTACGACTTATTCCAGCAGAATCAATCGGTTATTTAATTTCAATCACTGTTTGGGGGATGATTATTGGGACGGTTTCAAGCCAATTTCCAATTATCCCGATATTACTCAAGCTGTTGAGTGCACTGTATATTATTTTTCTTGCCATTAAACTTTGGAAAACGGCTGATATCGAAGCCAGTTATAATCAACCGACCATTCGCGCACGTGAGTTGTTTTGTGCCACTTTACTCAATCCTAAAGCATTACTTTTTGCGTCTGCTATTTTCCCAACTACAGCTTGGCTGACCATGCAGGCTTATTTACTGCATATGGGGCTGTTTTTGCTTTTGATTGTGCCAATTGCATTGTTTTGGACATTTATCGGTTCTATTTTAGCCTCGAATAAAGTACGTTGGTTAAATCAATCGAACTTACAAAAAACTGCCTCTTTGGTGTTGATTAGTTTCTCTATTCCACTGAGTTATTCTGCTCTTTTAAGTTTTTAAAATAAGGCGATGAAAATGCACATTTGGTAAAAAATGACATCATCGCCTGATCATCATTTCCATTGCAGCCGATTTCAGTTAAAGTACAGCGCAATAATTGATTTAACTATTTTTGGATAGAAAGAATGGCAATTAAGTCTGATCGTTGGATTCGTGAAATGAGCGAAAATCACGGCATGATTGAACCGTATGCAGAAAACCAAGTTCGCTATGATGACGCGGGTGAAAAACTCATTTCTTATGGTGTTTCAAGCTATGGTTATGATGTACGTTGCGCACGTGAATTTAAAGTATTTACCAATGTGCATTCAGTAATTGTCGACCCAAAAAACTTTGATGATAAAAGCTTTATTGATATTGAATCTGATGTGTGTATTATTCCGCCAAATTCATTTGCCTTAGCACGTACGGTCGAATATTTCCGTATTCCACGTAATGTTTTGACGGTATGTTTAGGTAAATCAACCTATGCTCGTTGCGGTATTATTGTGAACGTAACACCACTTGAACCTGAGTGGGAAGGTCATGTTACCTTAGAGTTTTCAAATACAACAAACTTGCCTGCACGTATTTATGCAGGTGAAGGTGTGGCGCAAATGCTATTTTTTGAATCTGATGAAGTATGTGAAACTTCATATAAAGACCGTGGTGGTAAATATCAAGGTCAAACAGGCGTGACTTTGCCGAAAGCATAAATAGTATAAAGAGTTGAATAAGCGGATCATTTTGGTCCGCTTATTTTTTGTCGGATTCATTCATCGGAAACTCCTTACATTTACCCAGTTTTTTTTGCAATTGAATAAATATTCAGCATAATAAAAAGTTGTACAAACTTGGTCAGAATATTGTTGTCATGACAAATAAATAAAAATTTGACGTACCAAGCTTAGGACGAAATGAAAATAATGATGCGGAGCATCTGATAAAAAAGGAAGGTCGTGATGACTCAAAGTTGGAATACAGGATTGAAAAAGTCTTGTTTGGCCAGTGTAATTGCTGTTTTGATGAGCCAATCAGTTTATGCGCTTGAATCTTTGTCAGATGATCACCTTGCAGACACAACGGGTGAAGGCATGGCACTATTACCTGAAAATTTCAAAATGGTTTTTCAGGGTGCCAATGATTTATCGACCGCCTCAAGTTATGGTGTTTTAACCGATTCTGCCGCCTTACTCCAAGCATCGAAAAAAGATACTGGTTTTATACGTATTATTCCGACTGGTGAAAATTATGCCAACCTCACATTAACAGCCGCTCAAGCCGCAGCGAAAAGAACCAAAGCAGACATTTTTATTTATGGTTTAGCACTGTCTGCGAGTAATAGTAATTTAAATCAGCGTTTTAGTAATGTTGGCTTTAACTGGGGAAGTTCTATTAATCCTTGGTTATTTCGTGCAGGTACAGCGAATAATATTCAACAATTTTCGAGTAGTAATGCTGCTGGAGATATTAGTTATTTAGCTTTAGAAGCACCGTTAGCTCAAGTCACTGCAGACGAAAGCGATAATAATATTAAGTTAGGTTTCTGGTTAGATGCATTTTCGCGCAGTTGGAACTCAAGTAATGCCATTAATCCGATTACAGGTGCGCCAGTTGCAAAGCCAGTCGCAGGTGATCCCACCAATGACGTTGATTTAGATAAAAATCAGCGTTTAAGATTGCAGTATGTTGCAAATGGACTAAGTTTGAGTGGTTCACAAATACGACTTTTCCAAACTATGCCATCAACAACACCGCAATATAATCAAACTCTGGGAATGGCCAGTGTTTTACGTTTGAATACCAATGATGATCCTTCAAATCTAAAATTTACTGATGTTGGTTTAGATGCAAAAGCCATTCGCCTAAGTACAGCCACGACAAATGATGGAACATATTCAACGCCCGCATTACAACAAAATTCAGAGGCCCCTTTATTTAATGATAAAGAAGGCATGTACTTATATAGTCCGAATATTAATTTAGTTTTAGGAAATATGTATCAACCCTTTGTTTTGGGCTCTGAAGGCAATAATATTATTTTAGAAGTCACTCGTATACCGAATGTCCCTAATATTTATAAGAAAATTTATACAAATTATGATGTGGCTTATAGCAGTTTGTCTGCGACCAGTGAGTATCAAGGGTCTACTTGTAATGTCTACGTCTGTGGATTTAATACTTCTTCACTGACCTCTGGCTCAAACACCATTAACTATCAAGGAAATAATGCAACGCATAGTAGTATTGCCATTGGTAGTGTAACGCGTGATCCCACCACTAATTTGTTAAAAGCCAATACTGGAGCAGATGCCACAGGCGTTGTATTTAGAAGCCCGACAGGAACGGCAGTGAACTTGGGTTCTGTTGTAATAGATGGTGTGTTGATTCAACATCTTAAGTTTAAAACTACAGGTTTATAGGAAATTGAAATGTTAAATAAAATAGCTATTTCTGTTGCTTTATTACTTACTTGTACGGTTCATGCAGAGTTGGTCGGTCTCGATAATGCAGAATTGTTAGATGTGACTGGGCAGGGAGGTGCAGATTTGAGTTGGACATTGTCTTTAAACCATCAATATGCGAATGATATGAGTAAAAAAGATATTTCTAATTTGGCTCTGGTTAATGAAGGAAATATGACTGGCGCATATTATCAGTATGATTGTGTAGCCAATGTTTTATGTCGTTTTGCTTTTTCTCCAAATAATCATATTGAAAAAGTGAATGGTGTAGACAATAAGAAATGGTTGGTTTTTAAACAGATTCAAGGCACGATTCAAATTGATAAATTTTCTTTAGATGGTTCCACCATTATTAATAAAGATGGTAATCCGCAAACGGCCATGAACCTGACATTTTATGATGATAAGCCATTAAAAATACGTAATTTAGGTTTCTCTAGTTTAGCTGTGGAGAGTAATGGCGAAGAGGGTTATTTAAATAAAAATACCTATACTACCTATAATAATGGGAATGCAGTCCCTAGTTTTGATCAAGGTGCTGAAACAGGATTTATGGGAGTCAATGTGCATGGGAATTTGCATATGTCGGGTAATTTGAAAATCTTTAGTTATAACTGTGCAGGAACAACAAGCAGCCGTTGCTAAATAAAATTTTCGAAAAATAAGGATGTTAGAATGAAAAAAATAACAAAATTAAAATTACTTACGGTATGTATTTTTTTAGCACAACACAGTTATGCGTTAGAGCAATTAAATGATTCTTCACTGAGTACTGTGACAGGGCAAGATGGAATATCCATTACGCATGAAGTGTCTAAGGTGACTGTTGATCAAGTCAATTGGATAGACTATAGCAATACCGGCAGTATGAAATTAGGGCTTCATAATATTGAAGTGAAAGGCTTAGATAACAGTAACATTAAAAGTACCCTTGATTTTGATGTGGGAAAAACAGATCATGGTGCTGGCATCAAAATTCAAGCCAGTATCTCACCCTTTCAAGCAACGATTGAAAAATTGATGTTACTGTGTGGAGCAGCTGACTGCACTACTGCTTCACAAAATTTAGGCTCATTAAGTCTTTCAACGATTTCGCCTTTACAGATTTATCTGCAAACTTCTGCTGGTTTATTTAATCGTGATGAACTAGCACATTTAGATTTCCAATTGCAAAATGCCAGTATTGGTTATGCTTTAAATGGGCAATCGTTAACCTTAAAAGATTTCAATTTCAATTTTTCTGCCGATGGTTATTTGTATTTAGACCAGAATGAGGGAATAGCTTTAACCACAAAAAGTAAAGATGGTCAAACGGATCATATTGTAAATTTAGCTCGGGTAACGGACTTAACGGATGTTGATTCTAGTCGGACGGGGGCAAAAAATCCTGGTGTAAATATTGATTTGCGTTATGGATCAGATCCAAGTAATCAGAAAAATATCATTCGTATGGGAGCATCGGGTGCTGTTACCAACGGTAAGGTCTTTTTTAATGCCAATCAGGCAGGTCTTGCAGAATTTAACTCGGTTAATAATGCATCAGCAAACCTCACAGAAACCACAAAAACAGCAGCAGGTTATGAATTTGCGGGTGCTGGTGGTCTACATATGGGAGTTTCTGCTGACTTTACCCGAAAAGGAAATGCTTTATTAGGGGTTAATGATAATCCTACGACTTTAGAAATTGGACATACTGGGCATGGAAGTTATGCCGTTGAGTTCTCGAACTTATCACCTTTAACCATCCGTAATTCGACCGTTGTTTCAGATCTGAATACACGTAATGCATATATTGATTTTGGTGATCTTTATATTAATACAGCACAAGTCAAAACCTTGAGCTTTATTGTTAATGAGAATGTCAAAAAGGTTCTTGGTGCTGCGAGTACAGATTTAAAATATGACATGACACCAGCAGATAAGGGGCAGAATGTCGCTTTAATTGCCATTCGTGGTATGGATTTTCAAGCAATTGCGCGTAAAGCTCGTTTTATTTCTGATAACTCAATTGCTGAAATTACAAGTTCATCTGGGGAATGGGGAATTGGTTTACCCATCTTTAATTTAAATGCAAATTTAGCATTATTTTCTAAAACTTATAGTTATAACAATACGACAAAATCTGGCTTAGGGTATAACTTGGCCATGTCGACAGAAGGCTATGGTATTGATAAAAAAACCAATGCACTCAGTACAACCTCTATTATTATTGTTGATGGGGCTAAAGGTTTACATGATGAAGAAGTGAATTATTATGCTGGCTTAAGAAATATTGATTCATATTTAAAATCAGATGGGGTTATTGGTTTTGAAAATGATGGCATTTATATTAAAGCGGATAATTTATTATTTGCAGCAAAAGCCGAAATTGCAATAGGACAACTGCCAGGTTCTTTATATAACTGTCAGAGTGGTTCTAATAAGTGTGGTCAAGTTGTTCCAATAGATAATTTTGCCCGTAAAGATGATGTATTAAGTTCAATCGCTTTTAAACTCGATGGTAAAGGTGAGTTATTTATTATTCCAGGTATGAATTCTTCAACAACACCTGATACTAATTTTTTAAGTCTAAAAGCAAATTTTGAATTTAATCCCTTAACGACAGCAGAAAAAAATAATCAATCTGTATTGGGGAGTTATGTGAGCTTTATTACCGATGATGTGAAAAGCAATCAGTCTATTACTTCAACAAGTGTCAATTTAAATAAAATGCAAGGTCATATTGGTCTTGAATCAGCAATTCAGGTCAAAAAAGATAGCGTCGTTTTGGATAATAAAATAACTTTTAATCATCCATCGACATTGTTGACAAAAGCGCAAATTGATGCGGGAAATGTAGGACGTGTATTCCGAGCTGAAATGGCCATGTCTCCATCAGGGAGTATGCAAAAAGTGGCTGAATTTGCGATTACAGGAGGAGCAATGCGCAGTACTTTTGGAATTACACCTAGATAAATCATTATAATACAGGGAAATATAATGAAAAAAACAATAATAGCAAGCATGGCTGCTTCAGCTTTTAGTTTAACCACAATGACCTATGCGATGACGAGTTTGGATGATCAAGCATTATCGAAAGTGGATGGTCAAGCTTTATTGAATTTGGAATATTTACAGGGTAGCAATCAGACTGATGCCTTAGGCGTAAATTATAACCAATCCAATATCGGATTTTACAAACTAGGTTTAAATGCCGAAATGGAGCTGAATGCGAATATTAAAAAGCTTCAGCTCGGTTGTGGCGGTAGCAATGGTGCGGGAAAATGCGATATTGATATTGATAATCTTTCATTGAGCGGATTGCCTGCAAATGCAAACTATACTTCAGATGAGCGAGCTGCGACGTCAGCAAAAATTACCAATCCATTTATTCAGTTTGCAATCAAGAATCCAACGTCTGCTGCAAGCCGTGAGGTTTTAGGCTTTCGGGTCAGCGCAGAAAAAATTTCAGGGTTGATGACATTAGGTACTACAAATGATGTAGATGCTCAAGGGAATGGGATTCCGAATGGTATTAACAGTTTTAGTGGTTATATGAAAACTAAAGCGGCTTCAGGCACAGCTGTAACGGCTGAGAGAACGATGAGTTATTCTGATGTTAATCAGACTATCAATGGAATTGTACAGGGGCGATTATTCGGTAGTAGCTCTGGAACAACATGTCAGTCTGGCTTTCTTGATCCATGTTATGATATTTCCTACTCTTCGAATGATTATAATTTAACATTGTCCTCGACTTCAGCTCCTTTTACTATAGGTTCAACTATTGTCTCTGGAACTCGGATGACCGATGTAACGCTTAAAGGGAGTGGAACAGTAGGTCGAATTGATTTCTCAGGTGATTTAACAGCGACAGTTTTAGGTTTTCTTAATCTTGATAAAACGGTTACGGGAAGTATTACAGGGCTAAAAACGGATATTACGGTGAATCAGAGTTTGGGCTTAATTCATGCACTGTATTTAAATAATCCAGCATCATTATCGTTGCAATCACAAAGTATTTTATGGTCGGGCGCAGCGGTTGGGGCGAATAAGGGCTGGTGGTTGGCGATGGAGGATGAGGTAGAGCTAGGGAGTTTAAGCCCAACGACACAGGTTAAGATTACCAATGAAGTATTAAAACAGACGATTGCAGGAATTAGTAAGGATTTGACAGATAATCCACGTAACTGTGGAAATTTATTAACTGGATGTGTAGGTGGGAGTTCATTGGTCGTAGGAAATGTACCAATGAATTCGACGACATTAGATTTTCCCTTAACCAATTTGACCCTGCAAGGACAAAATTTTCGACCGAACTGCTATGGCGGTGTGAAGTTTTGTTAAGTCTATTCCGTGCTGAAATAGATATAAAAAATCCCGCATAAAGCGGGATTTTTTATATTAAAGAATTATTTGGCAATTTTAGCTAAAAGTTCTTCTTTACTGATATTTACAGACTCAGCATCAGTACGACCTTTGTATTCAAAAGTGCCTGCATCCAAGCCTTTCTCACCAATCACAATACGGTGTGGAATACCGGTCAATTCTAAATCAGAGAATTTAACCCCTGGGCGTTCGTTACGATCATCCAAAATAACGTCATAACCAGCAGCTTGTAATTCTGCATACAGTGCTTCAGCAGCTTCTACCGTACGTGGTGATTTATGGGCATTCATCGGTACAATAGCAACGTCAAAAGGTGCAATAGCAGTAGGCCAAATAATGCCTTTGTCATCGAAGTTTTGTTCAATAGCAGAAGCAACCACACGTGTTACCCCAATGCCATAACAACCCATAGTCACGACCAGCGGTTTACCATCTTCACCTAACACTTTGCAATTGAGTGCTTCAGAGTACTTTTGACCCAATTGGAAGATGTGACCGACTTCGATACCCCGTTTAATTTGTAGTGTACCTTGACCATCAGGAGAAACATCACCTTCAACGACATTGCGTAAGTCGTAAATTTCAGTAAATTGTGCATCACGTTCCCAGTTTACGCCAGTTGCATGTTTGTCGGCTTGGTTTGCACCAGCAACGAAATCTGAGAGTACCGATGCTGCACGGTCAACGATCACCGTTAAGCCTTGTTCAACTAAACCTTGTGGGCCAATGAAACCAGTCACTAAACCAAGCGCAGCAATTTGTTCTTCTGTTGCAAACGTTAAAGGTGAGGCAATCGCAGCATGTTTTTCAGCTTTAATTTCGTTTAATTCGTGGTCACCGCGAAGGAATAATGCAACCACAGGTACATGACCTTTTTCATCTGCTACGCCTTGAACCAAGAGTGCTTTTACTGAATCTTTCGCATCTGATTTTAGAAATGCAGATACATCAGCAATGGTTTTTTGATTGGGTGTATCAACCAGTGTTAATTCTTGCGTTGCTGCTGCGCGTGTGCCAACAAGAACTGCTTCAGCCATTTCGACGTTAGCTGCGTAATCAGATTCTGTTGAGAAGGCAATATCATCTTCACCACTTGAAGCCAAGACATGGAACTCATGTGAACCAGAACCACCAATTGAACCTGTATCTGCCTGTACTGGGCGGAAGTTCAAACCTAAACGGGTAAAGATACGGCAATAGGTATCGTACATCACGTCATAGGTTTCTTGTAATGATGCTTGGTCGACATGGAACGAGTAAGCATCTTTCATGATGAATTCGCGTGAGCGCATTACACCAAAACGTGGACGAATTTCATCACGGAATTTGGTTTGAATTTGGTAAAAGTTGATCGGAAGTTGTTTATAACTTTTCAGCTCATTACGCGCAAGATCGGTAATCACTTCTTCATGCGTAGGGCCAAGTACAAAGTCATTGTTATGACGGTCTTTAAAACGTAGTAGTTCTGGACCATATTGAACAAAACGACCTGATTCTTCCCAAAGGCTTGACGGTTGAGTCACGGGCATGAAGACTTCAAGTGCTCCTGCACGGTTCATTTCTTCACGTACAATCGCTTCCACTTTATTTAGCACACGTACGCCCATTGGCAACCAAGTGTATAAACCCGAAGCCAATTTACGAATCATTCCCGCACGTAACATGAGCTGATGTGAAATAACTTCAGCATCGTTTGGGGTTTCTCTTAACGTAGCAAACAAAAAGCGACTCGCGCGCATGGAAACTGTCCTAAAAATATAAGCATGAAAGCCAGATTATACGATAAAAAAATGAGGCGAACATTTCATAATATCGCTTACCTGCAAATTAACTCGTGAGACACGTTGTAAAATTGAGGCATTATGGAGGTTTTTGAGGTCATTTAACTGAGTGGCGACCACAGGCATAACCATTAAGGTGAGTTGTGTGGACATCACTCCACCATCAATTACAGCAGATGCCATAGAGTACTTTATTTACCATCTCTATCTAAACTTAATACCAGTGGAATAATCTCCATCAGATAGTACAGGTGATGATTGAAATATCATCCCCAATTGGTAAAAGGGGTGGGAAGTATAATGGTAATAGAGTGAGATACAGAGCAATACAGGTCAGTTCAATGGCTAATACCACAATCGTATCACCACTCAGCATATCCAAAATGAGAGAGCCAACATTGTTATCATGCTGATGATACAATTAAAAAATTAAAATAAAGGGAAATGTGTCGTATAGGGAAATGGGTAGGATCAAGTGGTCATTGTAGTCGAACGAAAAGTTCCTCAAAAAGTAAACTTAGCCATCCTAAAAGTGATTTATTCAAGTGTTTTTAAACGCGCGATAATATTGTCGTACTCTGCTTGAGTATTGCGATAGTTTGTTTGTAATGAATTAATAGTTTTCTTTTTTTCTTCAATATTTTTTTGGTTGTAATCTAAGTTGTTTTTTAAGGCAATCGGAGTGGTTTCAGCTTTACGTAAATGTTCCATTTGTTGGCGTTTAAAGTAGATTCGATCATTTTGTAGCTGTTTTAACTGATCTTGTTGAAAGGCAAGTTGTTTTTTAATGTACAGCAATGCATCATCTCGCTTTTTAATGGCGACTTGACTGTTGGTATAGGCTTTTTTAAGTTTTAAGTCTGCTGATTTTTGTTGTGCTTGTACGGCACGTAAGGGGGCTTTCTTTATATCGGCCTCACTATTGTAAGCACGATTACGCTGAATCACTTGCATGTTTTGATCTAAGGCTTCATAACCATGGCGAATATGGTTTGGTGTTACATTTGTACTAATATTGGCTACGCCTTTAGTATCATAGTAACGATACCATGTTGCTTTAAGTGGAGTTTGAGCAAAAATAGATGTAAATTGAAAAATCATTAAAAATAGAAAAATGAATTTTCTAGTCATTTTTTTTTGCGCAATGAAAGCGAGTTTTTGTTTAAACTGACTTTGCACTGTATCCCCCAATGTAATGTTAACTAAATTACTTATTTTGAAGTAATAAAATGGTATATTAGACTCAAAATTGAGAATAAAAAACCATTCTGAATCAAAAAAAAATCGTTGGTCGATAGAAAGTGTGAAGCTGTTGTGGTAAAAGCAAGAAAATGAGTCTTTGTTTGGAAAATGGTCGTTGAAAATGCAAGTAAAGATATGTTAAAAATGTTTGTAACTTGTAATAGAACTTTCTACTCAAATTGTTTGTACACTCAAAAAATGTGAAGGGTCATTAAATGGACGATAAATTCCAAAATCTAAAAGTTATGGTGATTGATGATTCAAAAACCATTCGTCGTACAGCAGAAACATTATTGCAGCGTGAAGGTTTTGAAGTCGTAACAGCAGTAGATGGTTTTGAAGCCTTAGCAAAAATTGCAGAAGCAAATCCTGATATTGTCTTTGTCGATATTATGATGCCTCGTTTGGATGGTTATCAAACTTGCGCATTAATCAAAAATTCTCAAAATTATCAAAATATTCCAGTCATCATGCTATCGAGTAAAGATGGTTTGTTTGATCAGGCAAAAGGTCGTGTTGTGGGGTCGGATGAATATTTAACCAAACCCTTTAGTAAAGATGAATTATTAAACGCAATTCGAAATCACGTAACAGCATAAGTTAATTTTTATTGGGGACAAGCATGTCACGTATCCTTATAGTTGATGATTCACCAACAGAAACATTCCGTTTTAAAGAAATTTTAACCAAAAATGGGTTTGAGGTTATAGAAGCGGCAAATGGTGCTGATGGTGTCACAATGGCACAAGCGGAGTTGCCAGATCTTGTGTTAATGGATGTGGTGATGCCAGGGGTAAATGGTTTTCAAGCAACGCGTCAAATTGCACGTGGAGACACGACAAAACACATTCCAATCGTGATTGTCAGTACCAAAGACCAAGCAACAGACCGAGTTTGGGGAAAACGTCAAGGGGCGAGTGATTATTTAACCAAGCCTGTAGACGAAAAACAATTAATTGATGTGATTAAACACCACCTCAATGCAGGATAAGCTCTATGGCAGCTAATGGATTTATCGAATTACTTCGGCTTGCTAAACGTGGTAATAAAAACTACGTTACAACTGAAAATGAAGTAAACCGATGGTCAGGCATTGCTTTTGAGATGATGGGGCAATATTTTGTTGCCCCTTTAGGTGAAGTAACTGAGGTGATTTATCCACCTAAATATACGCCAGTTCCAAATACTCAATCATGGGTGATGGGGTTGGCTAATATTCGGGGGCGTTTACTTTCAGTGGCTGATTTAGCTCAATATATTTCTGGGCATAGAAGTCAGTTTTCACCTACTCAGAAAGTATTGTGTATTAGTCATAATGACCATTATGTCGGTTTAGTTGTAGATCAAGTTTTGGGGATTCAGCACTTTAATAAGAAAAGTTTTTTTTCTAAAAATAGTGAGTTAGACAGCAATTTAAAAGAATATTGTCAGGGATATTTTTATCAACATAATCAACACTGGCATGTTTTCTTATTTAGTCGTTTATTGCAAAATCCAAAATACATGAATGCATCTATAAAATTTATAAATTAATAGTCGCGCGCTGAAGAATGATGGCGAAAGTCGGGGAGAAGCTGGATGGGCTTTAAACTTAAGAAGAAAAATACAGGTGAAGGCAGCAGTCGTAAGATTGGTGATGTTTTATTCGCTAAGATTCAATCACAGACAGATCAATTATCACGTGTATTTGGTGACAGTGAAAAGTCCAAACCATTAATTTTGGGTGCAGCTTTTTGTCTTGTCTTAGCAATATTCCTGTTATTGTACTTATTCTATAGTGTGCCGCGCAATAATGAGTTAACGCGTAGTGTTGGTGATTTACGTTTGTTATCACAAATGATTTCACGTCAAGCGACTGAAGCAACAGCATCAGGTACGAAAGAATCGATTGATAAATTAAAAAAATCTCAAGAAGCATTTACTAAAAATCTTGAAATTGTGAAAGATATTCATGTTCGTACTCAGCCACTCGTTGACGTAGAGACGCAATGGAAAAAAGTATCAGAAGAAATTGATTTAATTTCTGCGCAACAAAAAATGATTAACCAACTGTATGATACAAATATTGCGATTGGTGAAACCATTCCTGGTATTCAGGCTGAATATAACTTGATGGTTGACCAAATGGCACGTCAAAATATGCCAAGTAATCAGGTTGTTATTGCGAAAAATCAGGTGTTTATTGCAGAACGTATTCTTCGTTCTATCAGTTCTGTATTGACGGGTAGTGAAAACTCTCGTGAATCGGCAGATGACTTTAGTGCCGATACAGAAACGTTTGGTTCTTACCTAAATGCACAGCTCAATGGTAGTGCTGAATTAGGTGTAGAACGCATTACTGATCCAGCTTTACTTGAATCATTAACAGGTATTAAGGCTGAATATGATGATGTATTAAAATCAGCATCTGCAACGATTCTTAAAAACTCAGCACAAATTGTTAAAGTACGTCAGGCCTCTTCTGCAATTTTTGCACAATCAGATGAGTTGTTAGCAAACCTGTATAAATTATCAGTGGGTTCAAGTTTAACCATTGCAATTCCAGGTCTGTTCTTACTTTTATGTTTAGGTGGTTTCTTATTCTGCGTATTCAAATTACTTGGTTTACGTGGTGAATCAGATAAACAGCGTGTAGCACGTTTACAAGAAGAGTATGACCGTAACCAGAATGCAATTTTACGTTTACTTGATGAGATTGCCGATCTTGCAGATGGTGACCTTCGTTCATACGCAACAGTATCTGAAGATTTTACCGGTGCGATTGCCGATTCGATTAACTTCGCAATTGACCAATTACGTGACCTTGTTTCACGTATTACCGATACGTCTCAAGAAGTTGCACAATATACTGCAAATACGCAGGGCATTACCAACCAGTTAGCTGAAGCATCTGAACACCAAGCGCAAGAAATTGCGGGTGCATCTGCCGCAATTAATGAAATGGCTATGTCGATTGACCAAGTATCTTCGAATGCAACAGAGTCTGCGGTGGTTGCGGAACGTTCGGTAAAAATTGCTGCCAACGGTGCTGATGTTGTAAACCGTTCAATTGAAGGGATGGATACAATTCGTGAACAGATTCAAGAAACCTCAAAACGTATTAAACGTTTGGGTGAGTCTTCACAAGAAATTGGTAACATTGTTGCCTTGATTAACGATATTGCCGACCAAACCAACATCTTGGCATTGAATGCAGCAATTCAGGCATCGATGGCAGGTGAAGCAGGTCGTGGTTTCGCCGTGGTAGCGGATGAGGTACAGCGTCTAGCTGAACGTTCAGCATCAGCAACCAAGCAGATTGAAGGTCTGGTAAAAACCATTCAAACAGATACAAACGAAGCTGTAATTTCAATGGAACAAACTACATCTGAGGTTGTTCGTGGTGCGAACTTATCTAAAGATGCGGGCGTGGCATTGGATGAAATTCAAAACGTATCGAGTAACTTGGCGAAATTGATTGCTAACATTTCTGATGCTGCAAAACTACAGTCTGCTTCCGCAGGTCATATTGCAACCACGATGAATGTTGTACAAGAAATTACATCACAAACGACTACAGCAACATTCGATACAGCACGTTCAGTATCTGAATTGGCAAATATGGCCGAATCGCTACGTGAATCTGTAACTGACTTTAAATTACCAGACTAAGGTAAGGCTAAAGCTATGGGGTAATGTGCCTTACTTTCGAGTAAGGCACATCAATAAATCACAGATAAAGCATCGACAAGATGAACTTAGCTTCAAAGTTAGGTCTCGTGTGATGGTGATAATTAAGTTTGAGCGCCCTTCTTGGTGGCAGATAAACGTAAGAAGCCTAAGCTATGAAAGAAATATTAAAAAATTTAGTTGAAACGACTACGCTTCCTGAAGATAGTTATCTTGATCAAGATGCAGAAATTTTAGAAATTTTTGTTGAAGAAATAGAAGAGATCTTCGTTGAATTAAGCACTTTATTTAGCATATGGTTTAAAAGTCCAAGTGATCAAGAAACATTGAGCACAATTCGTCGCCATTTCCATACTCTAAAAGGGTCTGGGCGAATGGTTGGGGCAAAATCATCAGGTGAGTTGGCTTGGACTGTTGAAGACACTTTAAATCGCGCTATTTTGGGTACAATTCCTTTAGATGACAAAGTTCAATACTTTGCTCAAGCGGTATTTAAGATTTATCAATATAAGCTATACCCAGTTTTTAAGAGCGTTCAGCTTGCTGATATTGATTTGCGACCTTTGGTTTTATTGGGTCAGCAAATACAACAAAAATTAAGTTTGGAGCCTGCATTAGAAGAATTACTGGAGCTTTCTACACGTTTAACGACAGAAGATGATATTACTGGTTTAGAATTTAAAGATGAAGAATCCAGTACAGTTGCTACTGAAGCAGAAGATAATAATTATATAGAAGAAACAGTTGCTATCTTTATTGAAGAAGCTGAAGACCATTTAGCGACAATCGATCAGTTCTTGAAAAATGAAGAAGAGCAGACTCAAGATTATAATGGGCTTATTCGTGCCTTACATACTTTACGTGGTAGTTCATCAATGGCTCAAATTGAGCAGATTTTTGAAGCCAGTACTAAAGTAGAAAATTTATTTAAAACCCTATTGCAAGACGATATCATTTCTACATCAAATCAAACGGCATTACTCATTCAGTATGCTGAGTTTGTACGTGATTATTTACATATTTTAAGACAGGGTCAAACACAAAAACTAGATGCAATTTATGAAACATTTAATAATGCATGGAATAATTACGGTTTTGCTTCAACTGAAATAGATGAAGGCGTTAATCCTCAAGGCTTAGTTTCTAAGCTGATTGCATTGAATATTGATTTGTTATTGGATGCTGAGTTCGAGTTTGAGAAACGTGCAAAAGTTGAATATCCAGAATATATACAAGCTTTAACTGAACAAGCGCAACAATTATTAGATCATACGGATAATCGTGCTGCGATTGGAATTCATCAATTTACCCATGAATTAAAGTTAAGTTATGAAACATTGGTATTAAAGCCAGAACTTTTAAATATTGATTATGCGTATGAGTTGTTTGCACAGGCTCATCAAGAATTTATCCATTTGTTTGATACGTTGGCTGCTGGACAACGTGTTATTTTGTCGGCTGATGTTCAGAAAGTATTAAATGATCTTTCTGCTTTCGTTCAGCAAGATTTCGAGCAGTTTGATGAGGTGGAAGCACCTGTAGCAAGCAGCACAGCATTGGCTGTTGTCGATCTTGCGCAGATTTCACAAAAAATCCGTTCTGCTCGCGCTCAAATGCATGCAGCCGATGCGAATCATGATTTTGATACAGATTTGTTGGAGATTTTCTTAGAAGAAGCCGAAGAGCTATTGGTCGGTATTGACCAAGATTTGAATACTTGGGCTAAGGATCAGACCAATACGGCCTCTTTGAATAATTTAATGCGTTATTTGCATACCTTAAAAGGTGGTGCAAATATGATTCAAGCGACTCATATTGGTTTGATTTCACATGAGTTAGAGTCAATTTATGAACGTGTGATTCGTAAACAAATTGAGGTAACGCCACAGCTCGTTAGTATTGTCCGTTTAGTACAAGATGATGTTACGGATCGAATTCAAATTATTCGTGAAAATAATATTGACTATGCTGGCCGTGAATCAATTGAAATTTTACGTAATATTCAAGAGATTGCACAAGGTAAGTTTGTTAGTGTACCTACGCTTGAAACGGTTGCGGCTGAAGTTGAGACATTAGAAGCACCAATTGAAACATTTGAAGTAGAATTTGAGACAGAGCAAGAGCCTGTTTTAGCAGATGTCGCACATTTTGAAAGTCCAGAAGAAAGTATTCGCTTAATTGCAGAAGAAACTTTCTTAGAAGAAGCTGAAGAAATTCTTGAGTCTACAGACGAGTTCTTAACAAAATGGTTTGAGCAACGAAGCGATCGTAGCTTGCTTCTTCAATTACAACGTGCAGCCCACAGCCTTAAAGGTGGCGCACGTATGGTTGAAAATGAACCTGTCGCGGCAATTTCATATCAATTAGAAACTACGTTTGAACAGTTTGCAGTCCATCACTTTAATTCGAATGCTTACGATTTATTATTACAAACGACATTTTCATGGTTGAAGCAGGCCATCTTTGAGCGTGATTATAGTAATTTTGACAGTTTAAGATTAAGTTTAGAATCGATTGAGTTGGTGAATGTCACAGCTCAATTACCAAATCGCGTGGCTCAAGCAAATAGCTTATCAACGCCTAAAATCTTTGAGTTTATTCAAGGTGATGGTGCTGAACCACCTGCTATGTTGGGTGAGTGGGACTTAAGTTCTCAACAAGACAATAGTAATGAGATGATCCGTATTTCTGCCGATTTGGTGGAAAAAATGATCGACTTGTCTGGTGAGAATGCAATTAACCGTTCACGTATTGAAATGGACTTGGGTCAAATCGGTAATACCTTAAATGAGATGGAATTGGCGATGAAGCGTTTAGCTGACCAATTACGTCGAATGGAAGGTGAGTTAGAATCACAAATTATTGCAAAACATGGTTCAGAAAATTCACGTTATGCTGATTTTGACCCATTAGAGATGGATCAATATTCATCTTTAAATCAGTTGTCGAAATCTTTGGCGGAATCTGCATCTGACTTGGTCGATTTTAAAAGAACCTTGGCTGAAAAAATTCGTGATGCTGAAGGCTTGCTTTTACAGCAATCACGTATTCAGGCAGAGATTCAAGAAAGTTTGATGCGTACTCGATTAGTACCATTTTCACGTTTATTGCCTCGTTTACAACGTATTGTTCGTCAGACTTCATCGACCCTCAATCGTCCGACGGAATTGATTGTCAATAATACTGAAGGTGAATTGGACCGTACGATTCTTGAACGCTTGGTCACTCCGTTTGAACATATGCTCCGTAATGCGATTGACCACGGTATTGAAGATACTGAACAGCGTCTGCAAGCTAAAAAAGCAGAAGTCGGTCATATTGAACTCAATATTAGCCGTCAAGGTACTGATGTGTTGGTATCCTTTAGTGATGATGGTAAGGGGATTGATGAGTCTAAGATTCAAGAAAAAGCACTTAACTTAGGTTTGATTAAAGCGGATCAATTCCTTGATAAACAAGAAATTCTTCAATTGATTTTCCATCCTGGGTTCAGTACTGCGAAAGAAGTGACTCAAATTTCTGGTCGTGGTGTTGGTTTGGATGTGGTTCAAAGTGAAATTAAAGCACTGGGTGGACATGTTTCTGTTGACTCTAATCTTGGCGAAGGAACAACATTTACCATTCGAGTCCCAACCACTGTATCGGTGAGTGATGCCTTGATGGTGAAAGCAGGCGATCAACAATTTGCAATTTCACTTGCTCAAATTGACCGTATTGTACGAATTGCACCTTCAACTCTGGAAGCTTATTTTAATAGTAAAGATGACTTCTTTAAAATTGATAACACCAATTACAAGTTACGTTATTTATCTGAATTCGTTTCAAATCAGCCATTACCACGCTTAAGCAATATTGCACATTCTTTACCTGTATTGTTAATTAAGGGCAATAGTGGTCAAACCATTGCGCTGTTGGTCGATCAGTTGATTGGTTCGCGTGCACAAATTGTAGTGAAACCAATTGGTCAACAATTCTCAAGTGTCGGTGTGGTTGCTGGCGCAACGATTTTAGGTAATGGTCAAGTGTGTTTGATTTTAGAAGGTCAAAACATTGCTCGACAAATTCAAGCGACACAACGCATTAAACATATTGCTGATTCGCGAGATTTGTCACGACACAATAATGCACGTCGTTTAATTATGATTGTCGATGACTCGGTGACTGTACGTAAGGTGACTTCACGTTTACTTGAACGTCAAGGTTATGATGTGGTGACAGCTAAAGATGGTGTTGATGCGATAGAACAACTTGAAAATGTGAAACCTGATTTAATGTTGCTCGATATTGAAATGCCACGGATGGATGGTTTTGAAGTCACGAATTTGGTTCGTCATCATGAGGTACATCAAAATTTACCAATTATTATGATTACGTCAAGAACGGGTGAGAAGCATCGTGAACGTGCATTCAGTCTTGGGGTGACACATTATATGGGTAAACCATTCCAAGAAGCAGAATTGCTAAGTAATGTTGAAAATTTGTTAGATGCTATTCAGGGGGCAACTAAATGAGCCAAAATAGTGTTTCCAGCTCTGCTGTTGATAAAATGACGCAACAAGAGTTACATCACCTTATTACTGTATCGACTGGTTTTATTGATGCTTATATTATTGACTGTCATGGGAAAGATGCGATGTTATTACCACAAAACATTGTTTTGTCGGCACTCGATAGCGCCACGGATGTGTCCTTTGTGGAGTGGCATGAGCTTAAATTGCCGGTTTATGCTGTGAATAATCCTGAACATAAAGCTGGAGTTGCATTGGTTATTGAAGGTGATGATGTAAGTCAGCGTTTTGCATTAATGTGTAATGAGATGCCAAAAACCATCCGTTTACGTATTTCTGAAGTCATTGATGAAGAACATGCTTTAAGCGATCCAACAGTATTCCAATATGTGCGTATGGCTGATCAAGTTTTTCATATACCCAATTTAGCCCAAATTCAATCATCTTTAGGCTTTTAATTGTATTGAGTATTTCAAATACGAGACACAAAAAAAGGAACTGTTTATCGTTCCTTTTTTTGTTTTTTGGATTTTAGTTTGCCAATAAACCTTCTAATATTTGTTCGTAAATTTCAGCAAGCGGTTCTAAGTCAGCAACATTTACATGTTCATCAATTTGATGGATGCTGGCATTTAAGACACCAAGCTCAAGCACTTGTGCGCCTGTAGGTGCAATAAAGCGACCATCTGACGTACCACCACTGGTAGAAAGTTCTGTTTCAATTCCAGTGACATTACGAATGGCATTTTGGGCAGCATTGACCAATTCACCGACTGGGGTAAGGAACGGTAAACCCGATAATGTCCATTCAATATCATAATTCACATTATGACGATCAAGAATTTCTAAAGTGCGTGCTTTAAGTTGTTCTGCGGTCACTTCAGTAGAATAGCGGAAGTTAAACAAGGTATGCATGGTTCCTGGTACAACATTGGTTGCACCTGTACCAGAGTGAATATTTGAGATTTGGAAAGACGTTGCAGGGAAATATTCATTGCCATTGTCCCAAACGGTATCGCATAGTTCAGCTAATGCTTTAGAGACAGTGTGAATCGGGTTAATAGCAAGGTGAGGGTAAGCAACATGACCCTGTTTGCCTTTGACTGTAAGCTTGGCATTGAGTGAACCACGACGACCATTTTTAACAATATCACCCAATTGATTGGTGCTTGATGGTTCACCGACCAAACACCACGTCATTTTCTCATTGCGTGCTTCTAAGGCTTCAACCACTTTCACTGTACCGTTAATTGAAGGGCCTTCTTCATCAGAAGTAATCAGAAAGGCAATAGAGCCTTTATGATTTGGATGTTTTGCGATAAAGCGTTCAGATGCAACCACCATAGCTGCAAGTGCAGTTTTCATATCGGCACTACCACGACCGTAAAGTTTACCATCGCGAATTTCTGGTACAAATGGGTCAGAGTTCCAGTCATCTAAACTGCCTGTTGGAACAACATCGGTATGTCCTGCAAAACATAAAACTGGAGCTTGAGTTCCTTTACGTGCCCATAGATTATCGACATCTTCAAAACGCATTGATTCAATATTGAAACCAATTTTTTCTAAACGGTCTGCCATAATGTTTTGGCAACTATGGTCGACTGGCGTCACAGAAGGTTGACGTAATAACTGTAAACTAAGCTCTAGAGTTTCTGAGTGGTTCATACCGGTTAAATCAATCGAAAATGTGCCCAGTATAATAGGGGAATCATGTGGATAAGGTAAGGGGAGTTTTAAATATAAAAAAACCTTATCTAGAAATAAGGTTTTTTTGAGATCAATAACATTACATTTTGTCTTGCGTTTTTTCAGCCGTATTGGTGACTGCATCGCCAGCTTTTGAAACGTCTTTACCAAAACCTTTAAACGTATTACAACCCGTTAAAACAAAAGCCATAATGAGGGACGCAGCAAGAATTTTTTTCATCATCATCTCCAAGTGTGAATCATTATTTTGATGTGGTTTTAGGTTAATTAATGCTCATTGTAAACAATATGAGTTTTTGATGGTAGAAAAGTAACCAATTGTTATGCGTTAGAAGGATTTTTTAAAGACATTACGATAACGTAATTTACTCTTCAAATGTTAATCAACCCAAATATCTCTTTTATCAGATTCTCTTTTAAAACATTGAGAAAGCAGTGGTGCATTTCTAAACATATAGATATGAGATTGATCTTGTTGTTGATACAAACCATTGATCCACCAATGTGCAGTTTCACTACTTATGTCAGCTTGCGGGCAAATCCATTCTTGACGTTGTAAGCGATAAAATGCGGAGTCTTGAGCAGGAATCACACTTCCCCAACAGCCTAAGCGACGTTGTGAATTCACCCAAGTTGGAATGGGGTTTTGTGAATGCTCAATAGGAAGAAAAAGTTGACCTTTTAAGACCGCAAAGCGTTGTTCAATCTGATATTCAAGCGCATCTTCAAATTGAAATTGTTTCTGGCTAAAGTGATTTAATTTTCGTAACAATGTGTCACTACGATTTAAGCCGTACCAATAAGCGAGAGAAAAATCCCGTTCCGCCAAATAATATTTTAAAGCCACTTCCCAGTGTTCAATTTTATTGCTTTCTGTATTTCGCAATAGAAAGTCGAGTTCACCTAAAGTTTTAGGCCCCGCAATTTTTTGAATACTATGACCCAGCAACTCATAGGGGTGATAGCTTTGATCAAGTAACCAAAACCAGATAAACATTTCAAAACGTAGACCTAAACGGGTACTTTTTAGCTGTTGTAAAAAGACTTCTAATTCTTGAGGATGTTGATCTAAATGAAGCAGTCTAGCGTGATAATGTTGAAAATGCGTTGTCCATGTTTTAGTGTTATGCAATTCAAAGGTATATTTTAGTTCCAATTCAGGAGGAATAGAACTTAAAGTATTTGGACTGCATACGCAAAATGCCAACTGCCTAACCAATAAATTTTTAAATTGAAGCCAAGGTTCATGAAGATCAGAAGCTTGATTTAAAGCAAACATAGAAACACCCAACGCTAAATTAAAAAGTGCAGAATTACAACGGATCACAGATAAAAACACTTTATACTACCGCAATTAGTTGTATAGGGCAGTGCTATGAAAATGTTGTTTTGGCGGAGTTTAGTGATGATTTTTGTCATTCTAGGCTTTATCGGAGCGCTTTTACCGGGTATGCCAACAACAGTATTTCTTATTTTAGCAGCTTGGGCCGCATCAAAAGGCTGGCCACAAATGGATGAATGGTTACTCAATCATCCTAAGTATGGTCAAACCTTAAGAGCGTGGCGTGAAAGTGGGACTGTGCCGCGCAAAGCGAAATGGTTTGCCAGTATCATGATGTTGATCAGTGCTATGCTGATGCTATTGACCAATGCACCTGTGTTGGTCAAAGTGTTTACAGATTTGACGATGTTAAGCGTCGCAATTTGGTTGTGGCTACGTCCTGAACCTTCGACTGTACAGATCAAAAAAACCACAGATCAAAAAACCACAGATTAAAGAGCCTGAGTAATACCCATCATGTCATATTCTTTAGCACACGCAGATGTCTGGATTGATTTAGCAGAGCAAACCTTAACTTTACCGAAGCATAATAAGTGTTATCTGATTTCTTCAGGTCAAAATGGCATAGGTGAGCAAGAGAATACAGGGAAGACCCCGAGAGGTTGGCACAAAATTGCACTTAAATTTGGTCAAACAGCGCCTCAAAATGCAGTCTTTATTGCCAGACAAGAAACGGGTGAAATTTATGATCAAGCCCTAGCGGCAGAATTCCCTGAACGGGATTGGATTTTATCTCGTATTCTTTGGTTAAGTGGCTTAGAAGATAATTTTAATCAAGGTGAGGGATGCGACACTTTTAAACGCTATATTTATATACATGGTACGCCAGACAGCGAACCGATGGGCATTCCCATGTCGCATGGCTGTATTCGTATGCGTAATCAGGATGTGATTGAATTGTTTGATCTGATTGCTGAAGAGGCTTTAGTTTTTATTTCCGAACTTAAATTAAATTTAGCGGACTTGGAAATCAGTACAAATAGATAAAACAGCATCTAAAAATAAAATGATTTACTGTTTATTCAAAAATATGAATATTTATTGAGTGAAAATTAGACGATGAATTTAGCTGTTTTTTAGTAAAACCCTAAATAAGTTGCAGAAATTGTTTGTTTTTATAGCGAATCACCTATTTTTTAATCACTCAAACATAAAAAACTCAAAACAGGCAGAAAAGCGTTTGACAGGCTGCATAGATTCTCTATAATGCACCACACAAACGATGAAGTCGTAAAGGGCGCTTAGCTCAGTTGGTAGAGCGTCTGCCTTACAAGCAGAATGTCGGCGGTTCGATCCCGTCAGCGCCCACCAAGTCTTTACGTTAGGTACTTAAAGTGCAGCGGTAGTTCAGTTGGTTAGAATATCGGCCTGTCACGCCGAGGGTCGCGGGTTCGAGTCCCGTCCGCTGCGCCACTTTAGTTCTTAATAAATTGTTTGTACTTTAATAGCGATATTATGTAAGTGCAGCGGTAGTTCAGTTGGTTAGAATATCGGCCTGTCACGCCGAGGGTCGCGGGTTCGAGTCCCGTCCGCTGCGCCATTTACATGATAGACCTTTTAAGGGCGCTTAGCTCAGTTGGTAGAGCGTCTGCCTTACAAGCAGAATGTCGGCGGTTCGATCCCGTCAGCGCCCACCAGATTTTTTGTGATGCAGCGGTAGTTCAGTTGGTTAGAATATCGGCCTGTCACGCCGAGGGTCGCGGGTTCGAGTCCCGTCCGCTGCGCCATCTTAAAATCGAAATGTTAGACCCTTTAAGGGCGCTTAGCTCAGTTGGTAGAGCGTCTGCCTTACAAGCAGAATGTCGGCGGTTCGATCCCGTCAGCGCCCACCATATCTTCGGATATAAAACTTAGTGATAAGTTTACAATGCAGCGGTAGTTCAGTTGGTTAGAATATCGGCCTGTCACGCCGAGGGTCGCGGGTTCGAGTCCCGTCCGCTGCGCCATTTTTCAAACATCCTGATTTTGAAAAATGTGTGACATTAGCATAGATTACGCACAGCGTTGGTCTTGCATCAAAAATTCAATTCTTGAATTTTTTCTTCAGGGCGCTTAGCTCAGTTGGTAGAGCGTCTGCCTTACAAGCAGAATGTCGGCGGTTCGATCCCGTCAGCGCCCACCATATATTCTCCTTGCTCAAATTCTGTTTTTTTCATAGAATCTCAAGCCTATAATAATTTTAAATATTGAAAAACTATGAGAAATCAATATCAACGCAAAGCTGCGTCGAAAAATCAGAATAAAAGTTATAATGCGCAAGATATTTATAAACAATTTATTGAAACGATTGTTGCCCAAGGTTCATTGAGTGCTTTATTTGACGATGGATGGGCTTTATGTGCAACTCCCACAGGTCAGCGTGCTTTCGCAGTATGGCAGCATAAAAGCTTGGCAAAGTTATTGATTAAAGATAACTGGCAAAGGTATCAAATTCAGGAAATTTCACTCAAAGATTTTATTGAAAAAGTAATTCCTTTTTTACGTCAAGAAAATACCTGTATATCTATGGATTTAACCCCTGAAGGGCAAAATGTATTGGTTGCACCCGAAAAATTGCTCTTAGATCTGAAAAAGTATCTGTATCAGATCTATATGCAAAAACCAGAATTATTCAAGGATACGAAACTTCCTTTGCCGCGCAATATCCGTTTAAATTAATTTAATATTCTTGTAAGACCCAACCACTGATAAAAGCAAAGTACTCTCTTAACCATGCGTTATAACGCGTGTTTAAGGGCGTTTCTGCACTGCTCATGATGATATTTTGATAGCCCAGTTTTTTGGCAATAGCTGCTGCTCGCAATGTATGAAAGTCACTGGTCACAATGGCAATTGGCGCAGAGAGTGGAATGTTCTGATCTTTTAAAATGCTCTTTGAGTTCAGTAAATTTAATTCAGTACTGGTACTTTTATCTTCCAAATAAATGCGTTGTAGTGGAATGTTATACTGTTGATATAAATATTTTGCCATAATTTCAGCTTCAGTCTCTTTTTCAGTATAACCAATGCCACCCGTGACAATAAGAATAGCTTTTGTCTGTTGTTGTGCAAGTTCAGCCCCTTTATCTAAGCGTTTAGCTAAAGTTGGAGAGGGTTGACCATTTTGGATACCACTACCTAAAATAATAATCGTTTGTACGGTTTGTTCAGTATTTTGCTGTTGGGTATGTTGGTGAATATAAGCGAAAAATACAGCTACACTGATGAGCCAAAGTAAAAAACCACCCCATGCCCATTGGTAGAGCGCTTTAAGTTGTCCTTTTTGCGCTAAAAAGCGCTGAATGGCACGATAAAAAATGGCATGAATCAGCAATACAAAACCTAGCAATAGGGGTAATACAGTCCCCAGATGAATTTTATTTTGCGAAATTAAAAATAAACCGTCGCAGAACAAAACGCAGCCGAAGATCAAACTAAAAATTCTTTTTATTTTTTCAAACATAAAAACTGTTTTTGTGTAAATGAGATATTTTGCAGTCTAACTGAAGTGAGACATTTTTCTAGTCTTGATTAAAAAAACCGAGCGACTTAGGCTCGGTTTTTTTATCTGATTAAATGGTCTTTTTTTGAATTAATAGACATCGCGACGGTAACGACCTTCTTGACGAAGCTGATCAACCATTGCTTCACCTAGAATCGCAATCAGGGCTTGATCCACATCACTGGCCATACCTTGAATACTACCGCAAACATAAATCGCAGCACCATTGTTGACCCATGCTTGAAGTTCTTGTGCTTGTTCACGAAGTTTATGATGCACATACACTTTGGCTTCTTGATCACGAGAAAAAGCCAAATCAAGGCGTTGTAGCATGCCTGTAGTTTGCCATGCTTCAATGGTGCTTTGATAGAAGAAGTCATGCTCACGTTGACGTTCACCAAAGATTAACCAGTTTTGGGTGTAGTTTTGACGTGTACGCGCATGTAGCAAGCTCATTAAGCCCGCCAAACCTGTACCGTTACCAATACAAATGATAGGGCGGTTATCATCAATCAGGTGGAATGAGTCGTTGGTGCGAATACGCAGTGCAATTTCACTCTTTAATGCGGCATGTTGGGTCAACCAGCCAGAGCCTAAGCCGAGTTGACCTTGAGCATCTGATTGTTGGCGAACCACCAAACGCAATACCTGCTGCGATGGAATACTGGCAATAGAGTATTCACGTGCAGGTAGAGTCTGTAATTGTTCAAGCAAGTGTTCTAAATTGGCAAAAGGTTCAACTTCAGTGGTTAAATCTTTATCCCATAATGCTTGTTCAATTTTGATATTCAGTGATTCAACTGGGCTATGTGCAGCAATATGATATTGCTGCATAAAGTGGGCAATACGCTCAGCACTATTACCGGGTTGAACTTCGGCAATATCACCTGCTTGCCAATGTACTTCATGGGTTGGTTTGAGTTCAATATTAAATGCTGCTGCACCTAGGCTGTCAGGATTGAGTAGATCACGTTGAGTTAATGTCCATGAATCGAATATTTTTTCAATATTCATGGCTTGTAATTCAAGTTGAGTCACTTTTGCTAAAGCCGTATTCCATGCTTGGATTTGCTGATGATTGGCATTATTCACTTCAATGCTAGCAAACAATTGTTTTGCGCCATTTTGTTTTAACCAGTCATCAATAGCGTGCCCGAAACTACAGAAAGTTTCAGGATATTCTTGAGAACCTAAGGCTAAAACAGCATAGTTGAGATGGCTTAAATCAGCTGGTATTGGAAGTATTTTTTTCACAAAACTTGATGCTAAATCTGGTGCTTCACCCGTACCATAGGTACTGACCACAAACAGGACTTGTTCAGTATTTTTTAAGTCATCTACGCTTAGATGTTGTAATGCTTTGACGGTTACAGGTTGACGCGCCTCTTGTAAGCTGGTTGCAGTACGCCATGCCAATTGTTCTGAAGTACCCGTTTGTGTTGCATAAGCAATGAGCCAAGGTTTTGCATTTGGATCGAGCGTGACTGCGGTTGCAGCAAGGCGAGCTTGTTGGGTCAGTTTCTTTTGTTTACGACGTTTGAGATAAAGCATCCAACCTGTCACAAAGAACAATGGCATGACCAACGCAGCAAGCATGGCTAAGAATTGGTATACAGGACCAAAAAAACTACCGCGATGTACAGGCAACATGCTGCTCATGATTTTTTCATTTAATTTTTGATCTTCATAGAGATCCATTTTTTCAATGGTTGAAGTTTGATAATTAAATGTGGCTTTGTTACGAGCACGTTCATGTTGCGGAACGACATCAACAAAGTTTAACTCGATTTTGCCATCGGGGTTTTTCGGTAAATTGACCGTCAGGGTGGAATAGTCACGACCGACTTGTGCATTAAAGCCTGTCCAAGTTTGGGTTAAAGCGAGATTAATTTGCGTTGCTGAGAGTTCTTTTTTCGCCTCTTTGTGCTTTGAATCAGCTTCACCACCAGCTGCCTCATTTTTATTACGCTGTTCACCTGTATTTTGACGATTGCCTTTGCCTTCTTGCATTTCTGCTTGAGGAGACTCAACCCCCAATACTTTATACATGCTATTACGCCACCAGTCATAAGACCAATATAGTCCAGTGCAGGCGAGTAATAAGTAAAAAATTACCACCCAAGTACCCACAACAGCATGTAAATCCCAAAGGAAATTACGACCTTTGAGCTGTGGCTTAATCATGAACCATTGTTTTAAAGAGTGTTTTTTAGGCCAACGTAGATATAAGCCACTCAAAACAAAGAGAATGAGAATGAGAGTCGATGCGCCAGTAATTTGTTTTCCGACAGGGCCGACGGTTAAATTACGATGCAACTGTTGGACAAATTGGAAGAACTCTCGGCCTTTAATTTCAGGCAAAACTGCGGCAGTGTAGGGGTTAATCATCATGTTATAACCCTTACGCGCACCTTCTTTGACAATGTTAATGCTAGAAGAGGCAGTTGGGTCTTTGGCAATAGTAATGCTATTAATTTTTATTGTTGAGTCAGTATTATAGAAGTGCTGATACAGCTCTGCGGGTGTTAACTTATCTCGATTTTCAGCTGGTACGGTATAACTCTCTGGATTGAGCCATTTTTGAATCGGTTGTTCGTATGAGTAAATAGCACCTGTGACACCCATAATAGAGAGAATCAAGCCGGCAGTAATCCCGAGAAACCAGTGGATCTGAAAAAAGATTTTTTTTAACATAGCTGGAAAATGATATGAGTGGTGAACAGTAGTGCATCAATTATAACTGAACATTTAGTAGATACTATGGATTTTGAGAGCGATATATATTCTCATTCTCACTTATATTTGTGGTATTAAAAAACCCCCAATATTTTGGAGGTTTTTTTATTCAAAGAATTTGCCTTACAGCAGATCTTAAACTTGTTTGGCTTCACCAACAGTTTCAGTTAAATGCTTACGAATAGTATTGAATGAAAAGTTTCTTGAATCCATACGTTTTGGCAGAATATAAGCGCCTTGTTGACCTTTTACTTTGAAGTTAATCAACAAAAATTCTGGCGTGTTATACCATTCATAAATATCTTTCCAGCCAATTGCACCAACACCTTCTTGTGCACCCATTTTTTGGCGCATAATCAGACCATGCGGTTGCACGCCTAAACGAATCCCTTTAATTTCCTGAACTGGAAATTCATTCATTTTACGTTTAACGTACCATTCTAAACCGAATTTACGAATCAAGAAGTAAGCAATAACACCGACCAGTGCGACCCAACAAAAAATAGTCGAATAGTTTTTTAATAAGATAATACCCACAATGGATAATACAGCGACGACAGCCATGATAATCCATGATTTAGTGCTGATTTTGTTGGTACTACGCCAAATAGCAAGTTGAGCTTGACGTTGTTCAGCCTCTGAAATTTCATAGTTCACAGGCTGAAGGGTATAAGCGTATAAATTTTTCGCGGTCATAATGAAAATAACAAATTTAGAACTGTAAAAAGTTTAGCATTATTTATAGCAATTCAGTGAGTATATTGTTCCAAAATCATCCTATTTATAATGAGGCTAATTCGGTGGCTTTATCATCACGGTCATGACTCAAACTTTGCTTCAAACGGCTGAGTTGATTCAGGATGCTCAACATTAAAGATAATTGTTGTAACACAATCAGCGCTTTTTGATCATCTTTATTATTTGAGCTTAAGCGTTGCCGAATCGTATCCAACATATTTTGTGCATTAAGATCAGGGGCTTCATCTTTGAGTAAAGATCCTTGAATATTTTCTACAGCAAGATCTAAAAGCGTTAACACTTCTTGATCTTCTATTTTTTCACGATGTGCGCCTAAAGCCGCAATATAACTTAAAAGGGTGTGATTCAAGCATAAAAATTCAAAAGCTAAGCTTTTTTGGGTGGGATCAAAATCGGGTTCTGTGGCTAAGGTTGAAATGAGTGACGCAACTTCTGCATCATTATTATGTGCAGCACGACGGATCACACGATATTTCAAACCATTATTACGGCCATATTTGTATTGCTCTGCAACTTCAGCTAAGTAGTTGCATTGTGCAGTGAGAGAACGATTGATGGTGCGCGATAGACGACGAAATTTCCAGTCGGGGAAAATAAAACTGACCCCAAACCATGCCAATGCACAGCCAATTAATGTATCAATCATCCGAGGTAATGCTGCTGCAAAACCTACACCGTCAAGATTAAAGTTAATCATTGCGAGAATAGTAATAAAAGCAGTGGCTTGAGCATATTGTTTGCTGCGTAATTCAAAAAATAGCACGCCACTTAAAATCAGCAGCAATAATTGTCCCTCAATGGACGGGATAAAGTACAAAATGGCGTAACCTAAAATAATTCCGACCAAAGTGCCGACAATACGTAAACGTAAGCGACGCTTGGTGGCATTAAAATTGGGTTGGCTGACAAAAAGAGCGGTCAATAAAACCCAGTAACCATATTCAATATTGCTCACTTGGACAAAAATATAACCAATCAGTAAGACAATAGAGACACGTATGGCATGTCTAAACAGAACGGATTCGGGGGTTAACTGCTGTTTGATTCGGATAACAATATCATCCCAGCCTTTTAGGTCATCGTCTTTGAGTTGGTTTTCAATATGTTTGGCTCTATCAAATATCATATGACGTTCAGTTTCTACATTCCGCAGTTGAGCATCAATTGCCTTTAAATTTTGATAGAGCGAAAATAGGGCGTTGACCCAGACTTGATCATATTGTTGTTCTGTACGTAACTTTTCTAAAGACAGTTTTAAGTTGGCAAAGCTATGTTTAAAGCGTTTGTTGTGCTGATAGGTTTCACGATGCAAAATGCTGTGGCTTAAATCTTTACAGGCTTTGGCTTGAATAAATAAAATCCGTTGGAAGCGAAATAAAATATCACTGTGTTCAAAAATCTTGACTAGTTTTTGGTAGTCAATATGGGCTGAGTCAGCACGTTCATGAATATCTTGAGCAACAAAATAATATTGTAAGCTACGACGGGTATCTTTTTGTCCTCGGTCACCTTTTAAACGGGTCAGTAGCGCAGTTTTCATTTCATTAAAAATACCGACTAATTTGCCATTTTCTAAGGACAGTTCAATCATACTTTGCTGATAGCTGTGGGGTGTCATATCGACATCAAACAGGTTCGATTTTGCAAAGAGAAAATCACCTAAGGATGAATAACACTGCGATAACTTGTCTTGTACTTGGCGAACGGGAAACAATAAAAAGCTAATGGTTGAAATCACGCCATACCATGCTGCACCAATCACTAAAAGTAAAGGTTGGATATACCAATGGTCAAATAGTCCAACACCTAGCATTGAGTACACAGAAATGACTAAACAGCCATAGGAAATGGTGGCATAACGACGACCCAGCGAGCCAAGTAAGATCCAGCCAATGCAGGAAACAATCAAGCCTAAAGCAAATATAATTGGGTAAGGAAATAGGAAATAAACCGATGCGGCAGTAATAAAAAAACCAATATAAGTATAAATCAGGTTCATGATGCGGACCGAAAAACGGTCATCAATATCACTTAAACCCGCAGCAACCACCCCTAAAGTCAATGGAATAGTGGCGATCTGGTGTCCCATAAAATAAGGAACAAAGGCAGTCCCTGCAAATGCAATGACCATACGCAGGTTATACATAAAGGTGGTGTTATAGGTCGCTTGTTTAATACGCGTGAGCCAAGATTTCAAATTATGTCCTTACCACAAAGTGATCTATGCATCATGAAGTAAAATTATGTGATTTTTCACTCTCAATTCTTAGAAATAATACTATGTACAGTGTAAGCTTGTCTTCAAAGCTATCATTTAAAAATTAAATATCCATATGTCTGTACAACAGTCTACTCCACAATATTCCACGGCATGGATAATGCTGTTGGCATTATTGACATCCTTAGGTCCACTTTCGATAGATATGTACTTGCCCGCGTTGCCGCAAATGGCACAGGATTTTGGCGTAAGTACACAAATGGTTGCCAATACCTTACCTGCATATTTTTTAGGTTTAGCATTGGGACAATTGGTTTATGGGCCATTGAGTGATCGAATTGGACGTAAAGCACCACTGTATTTTGGTTTAATCCTTTATATTGTGGCAAGTATGTTATGTATTTTTGCGACC
The DNA here is from genome assembly GCF_002135425.1 of Acinetobacter sp. ANC 4654. Lineage (NCBI taxonomy): Bacteria > Pseudomonadati > Pseudomonadota > Gammaproteobacteria > Moraxellales > Moraxellaceae > Acinetobacter > Acinetobacter sp. ANC 4654. Next base: position 109,648 of record NZ_NEGL01000005.1, on the reverse strand, counting down.
AATGAATGGAGTTTAATTGCGGCACGTATTTTACAGGCGGTTGGTGGTTGCGTTGGGGTGGTGATTGCTCGCGCTGCGATTCGTGACCGTTTAGATATGCATGCTTCTGCACAAGCTTTTGCCAGTATGATGATTGTGATGGGAATTGCCCCAATTATTGCACCTAGTTTGGGGGCGATGGTGCTTAAGTTTTTTTCTTGGCATGCCGTTTTTGTATTTTTGACTTTGATGGGTGTAGTCTGTCTCTTGTGCGTACATTTTTTCTTTAAAGAAAGTTTAGCGCCTGAACGTCGTTTAAAGTTAAATATTAACCAAATTCTAAATTTATATGCAGTGATTTTAAAAGATGAGAGTTTCCGTTGGCCCATGTTGGCAGGTTGTTTTTCTGGCGGCATTTTATTTTGCTATATCAGTTCATCAGCTTCAGTACTCATGGATGACTATGGTTTAAATCAACAACAATTCGCTTATGCTTTTGGTCTAAATGCTTTTGGTATTATGTTGTTATCGACCCTCAATAAAAAACTTGCCTATAAATTTTCAGTACTGAATCGTTTGAAAATGGGCGGTATGCTACAGCTGTTCGGTGCATCTATTTTATTTATTGTGGGTTTATTCAGTCATAGCCCTTTGTGGATTGTTTTTATCGGCATGTTTTTGGCGGTTTCAGGCATCGGTTTTACTGGGCCGAATGCTATGGCTTTAGCCATGTCTGAGCAAGGTGCGCGAGCAGGAACAGCCAGTGCTATTATGGGCAGTATGCAATTTGCCTGTGGTTTACTTGGTGGGGTGATTTTGAATTTTCTAGTTTGGAATGCACTTTTGAATATGGGAATCTTAATGTTGATTTTTGTTGTCATCACGCTGGTTGCCATTATGAAATTAACACCACCTGTAGAGCATCAAAGCAGTCATCGCTAATATGTGAATAAATAAAAAAGAGACCTTCATTCGGGGTGATGCCAGTCAGTTAAGGGCTTTAGAAATAAAGTCCTTAGCTTTCTAGTTATTCATGACGGAGTCTTATATTTTTTAAATCAAATATTTGGAGCTCATCTATTACTTTGGATAAGCCCAAATGAGAAACTCAAAATATATTTTGAGTTCGCAAGAAAGGCATCTTGCGGTGCTGTGCGCCTCACCGCAAAACTCGCCAAATACCTTTTATTGATTGCTTAATCGCAGAAACCTTACTTTTTCAATCTTGCGGTGTATACACCTCATGCCTCGAACAGTTGCGGATGACGTTTCCGCGTATCGAGTAAAATCATGAATTTAAAAAATAAAATGCCAATCAATTTCTTAATTGACTGGTGTTATTCATTCTGGGTCTCTTTTTTATATGGATGAATTGAATTATTGATCTAAGAAAACAGTAAATTCTTCAACGGCAATACGTGGGGTAATAAAAGTATTCACGATATCATCCGTATCGGCATAGCCTAAAGCAATGGTACAAACCAATTCTTCATCTTCAGGTGCACCCAGTACATCCAGTACAATCGGATGAAAATGATTCCATGCTGCTTGAGGGCAGGTATCGAGACCACGTGCTTTTGCTGCAATCATGACATTTTGAATCATCATGGCAATATCCATTTTAGAACCAATGCCCATGGCTTTGTTGACAGTAAAATACAAGGCGACGGGTGCATCGAACAATTGGTAATTGCGCAGTTGTTGGCGTGCCATTTTTTCTTTTTCACCTTTTTGGATATTTAATAAACCATATAATCCCCAGCCATTTTCACGGCGACGGTCAATGAAGGGTGAAATCCAATTTTCTGGGTAATAAGCAAAGGTTTCTTGATATTGGCTGGCAAGTTCAGGTTGTGTAAATAGCTCGATTTGTGCTTTACAAACACGCTCTACCATTTCATTGCGTTTTTTTCCAGTCACCACATAGATTTTCCAAGGTTGTGTGTTGGTTCCTGAAGGTGCGCGACTGGCTACGCTCAAAATATCTTTGATGATTTGAGCGTCAACCGTTTTATTGAGAAACGCACGAACGGAATGGCGTGAGGTAATGGCATCATCGACATGGTGAACTTGTTGCAAATTCATGAAAATTCCTTTTTAAAAGCAGTTTTTTAGCTGAACTTTACTATATACATTAGTCGAATATTTGTACGCAATACTTTATGTGAATAATAGCTAAGCTAAAGAATATATTCATTATTTTTAAATAAACATAAAGAAATAAGATAGTTTTTCAATCGTTGTTTGACAAAACTGATATTAATAAAGCAGAGAACTTGATAGATTGACAGTTACATATGGTTTACATATGTTGCACTTTTATAATATTTTGAGCTTTTTCACAGTACTACTAGCAGAAAATGCAATGATTTTTGAAGCTTTTTACAAAAATGAATCTATATTTTTCATTCATTTGTTGAGTTGTTCAGGATTATTTATGCACGGATGCGAGATATTTAAATTGGAGATTAGAATGAGTCGCTTACTCAACCGTAAATTTATGGCTAAAAGCCTAGCATTAGCCGTGACAGCTGTAATGGTAAGCACAGCACATGCGGGTAAAGCTGAGCAAGAACAAATTCAACAACTACGTAAAGAAGTTGATGCATTAAAATCTTTAATTCAACAACAACATCAAGTTCAACAACAGCAACAAACTCAAATTGAACAAGTAAAAGCGCAACCTGTACAAATTGCAGCAGTAGCAGTGAAAGCTGAATCGCCACTTACAGGTTTTAAATCTAAAGCAGGCGCAAATGTAAACCTTTATGGTTTTGTCCGTGGCGATGCTAACTACATTATTGAAGGCGCGGATGACGACTTTAATGCAGTACATAAATCTGGTTCTACTGGTGCTCCATTAGTAAATGATAAATTACGTGCGACGGCTAAAACCACACGTATCGGTTTAGATTTTAATACACCTGTTGGCGATGCAAAAGTCGGTGGTAAAGTAGAAGTTGACTTTGCAAGTTCAACTGAAAGCTTGCGTATTCGTCATGCTTATTTGACTTATAACGATTGGTTGTTTGGTCAAACAACCTCGAATTTCCTGTCGAATCATGCACCTGAAATGATTGATTTTAATACTAACCTTGGTGGTGGTACGGCGCGTGTTCCTTTAGTCCGTTATGGTGTTAAATTAGCGCCTGCAACACAATTATTTATTTCTGCTGAGAAAGGTAATAGCTTAGCAACTTTAGCAAGTGCAACAGGTTCTGACCGTATTACTGGTACAGCAGCTGATGTGAAGTATAGTTTGCCTACATTGACTGCTAAGTTAACCCAAGGTTTTGCCGAAGGCAAAGGTTCTGCTTCAGCTCGTGCATTGGTTGAAAATTATAAATCGGCTGTTGCTGATGATAATGAAACTGGCTGGGGTGTTGCAGCAGGTGTTAATTATCAAGTATCTGCGCCATTGAAAGTATCAGCTGATATTTCTCATGTTGTTGGTAATAGCAATTATTTATACGGTGCTAATTCAGCTTATGCTGTGAATACAACGAATAACAGCATTGAACAAAATGAATTTAATGCTGTTCAAGTCGGTGCAACTTATAAATTTTCACCTAACTTCCGTTCGACTTTAGCGTATGGTGCAATTTTTGCTGATGATGATACTGATTATGCAACGCTCAACACTGCGGGTAATGAAAAAGTTCAACAAGCATGGGTTAACTTTATCTATACACCTGTTGCGCCAATTGACTTAGGTGTTGAATACATCAATGGTAAGCGTGATACATTTGCTGGACAGTCATATAAAGATAACCGTGTAGGTTTAATGGCTAAATATAGCTTCTAATAATTTAAAAGTTTAGATAGAGCAAAAGAGGCGATTAATTCGCCTCTTTTTTATTAAAAAATATTGAAATTTGAATGTAATATAAAAAATAATAATTTACAGTAATTGATAAAATTGTAAAAAACTAAAGACATTAATAGCTAAATCTGCATAATGTATCCTCTTTTTTGAACATTACTTACCGTAATACCATTATTATTGTGAGTGATGTATGTTGATTTTTGCATACCCTGCGTGAATCAGCATGACCAGGACTAGAAGCTTTAGATGAGATAATCTCTCATGAGTCAGTCGGTTAGTTGGCATCAAATGAAATGATTCTTTTGTTTTGATCGCTAGAACGTAGTAACTCGCATTGTCTCTTTTTATGATTTTCCATCGTGATGGAAAAAGTCATCTCGCTGTCCTGTAGTTTCATCAAAAATGAATTTTTGTTCTTATACCTTTTTGTTGTATAGCTTTCATTGTGGTTGGGTATTTACCAAATGATGCTTGAAGTTTCATTTCTTTCAAGTGCTAATAAGGCTATAGAACAAAAAGAATCCAACTATTTTATGGACAATAATGATGGAATTTACTTTTAATGCCTTTTATACGCTGATTGCAGCGGTAATCGTTCTTTTATTAGGACGTTTTCTTGTCAATAAAATTGATTTTTTAAAGCGCTATAATATCCCTGAGCCTGTTGCTGGTGGTTTGGTTGCCGCGATTGTTTCATTGTTTGTACACAATATTTGGGGTTTGAGTATCTCGACCAGTAGTGCATTACAAACCAGTTTTATGCTGATTTTCTTTGCTTCTATTGGTCTAAGTGCAAACTTTGCTAAGTTAAAAGAAGGTGGTATCGGGCTGGTTATTTTCCTCGTCTGTGTTGCCTCGTTTATTGTGGTACAAAATTTTGTTGGTATTGGCTTGGCGACTTTATTGGGTATTGACCCTTTAATTGGTCTGATTGCTGGTTCAATTACGCTCACGGGCGGTCATGGTACAGCGGGTGCTTGGGGTGAGATTTTAGAAGTACAGCATGGTATTCAGGGTGCATTAGCCTTGGGTATGGCGAGTGCGACTTTTGGTCTAATTATTGGCGGTATTATTGGTGGTCCTTTAGCTAAAATGTTGATTAATCGTCATCAACTGGCTATCTCTCGTACCAATAAACAAATTGCTGATCGTGACTCAACCCTTAATGCTGATACCGACTCGACTGAGTTTACCCAATTTGAATATCCACATCAGGTTCGTTTAATTACAGCTGATAATGCGATTACTACTTTGGGTATGTTCGCAGCGTGTTTAGCATTTGCTGAATTTATGACGGGCTTTAGTAAAGGCACTTGGTTTGAACTTCCGACCTTTGTTTGGACGTTGGCTGGCGGGGTGATTCTACGGAATGTTCTAGAAGGAATTTTCAAAGTAGAGATCTTTGACCGCGCAATTGACGTATTTGGTAATGCATCATTATCACTTTATTTGGCAATGGCATTACTTTCATTGAAGTTATGGTTGTTGAGCGATTTGGCTGGTCCATTGGTTATTATCTTAGGTGCGCAAACCTTGACGATGGCGCTTTACGCTGCATTTGTAACTTTCCGTGTGATGGGTAAAGATTATGATGCGGCTGTGCTTGCTGCGGGACATTGTGGTTTTGGTATGGGAGCAACACCTACTGCCGTAGCCAATATGCAGGCCATTACCAATATGTACGGCCCATCGCATAAAGCTTTCTTGATTGTTCCATTATGTGGTGCATTCTTTGTCGATTTAATTAATGCGACAGTGATTCAGCTTATTCTTAAGTTTTTTGCATAAGCCTTGATATTGCTATGAAAAGCCTGTTTTTCAGGCTTTTCTTTTTTTTGGCGATGCTGCTATTACGCAAAGCTAACTCAATCAGTGCTGTGTTCTAGAATATTTAGGCTTTACTCGTATTGAGTAAAACTTGAGAAAATATACAGCAGGGCTGCGGAGTGAAGGGCAGGTGAAGTTAAACAAAGTCAGGAAAATAGTGCGATAATGAAGAGGTGAGATGGGCGGATTTATTTGGGGTATTCTTATACAGACTAATCTTTTTAGATGACAGTTTAACGAAATACTACAGTGTAAAAAATGGATCGTTTCTACACTATGCAACTTTTAAAAGCTAAGCTTATTTATCATTAGGTGATTCATGATCAAGATTAAATATGGTTTTATTGCTTTTGCAGTATTCAGTGTTGTGGGCTGCCAAACAATGCCGCAGTCCAAGATTACTGTGGGTTCTACAGGCCTATCTGAATCACCGAGTGTTGAGGCTCAAGTTCGTGCAGATCGGATCAATTTTAAAAAAATAAAGCAACAACAAAGTCGTCCCATCGTGGCTTTGGTACTCGGCAGTGGCGGTGCACGCGGCTATGCACATATCGGTGTGATTAAAGTCTTGGAACAACAGGGTATTCGACCTGACTTTATTGTGGGTACGAGTGCAGGAAGCATTGTCGGTTCAATTTATGCAAGCGGTAAAACAGCGGATGAATTGCGTGACATTGCGTTGAACATGAAAGCCAATGATGTACGTGATATCAAACTGGACATGAAAGGTTTTTTTGATGGCAAAAAAGTTGAAAATTATGTCAATCAACAAGTGAATAATACGCCTTTAGAATTGCTTAAAACACCGATGTATGTGGTGGCGACAGAATTAAAAGAAGGCAAAAAAGTGGTATTTAATTATGGTAACACTGGGCAAGCTGTACGTGCATCAGTGTCTATCCCGAGTATGTTTGTTCCCACAAAGATTGGTGAAGATGAATATGTCGATGGCGGTTTAGTCAGTCCTGTACCTGTCGATGTTGCTCGTGATTTAGGCGCGGATATTATTATTGCAGTCGATATTTTAGCTCAACCGATGCATACTGAAACCAGTAATGTTTGGGGGATGTTTAATCAAAATATTAATATTATGCAGAACCACTTAGCCAGAGAAGAGCTTAAACATGCAAATATCGTGATTCAGCCTGATTTAAGAGAGAAGGGACATATTTTTGATGTCAAAGGTCGTGAAATGACCATACAAGCGGGCATTGATGCAGCACAAAATCAATTACAGCAAATTTCAACGGTCTTTAATCAAAAACAGATGCCACAAGGGCAGAAGCTTCAGCAATTCAGTGTACATGATTAAGCAAACTGATGACTGCAATGATGCAGGTAGATTCAGCAAGTTTAAAATTAGATTTTATTATTCTTTTAAGCCGATGAGTGTGATTTTTTGATCGTAAAATAATCTCATTTGAGTGGGTTATATTGTAAAAGTAAACTAATTTATTGATATTTTTAATGAAAATAAATTAAGTGGCTAAAGGTCTTATTCTATATAATTTTTAGATTAATACTTTTTATTCAATTATTTAAGTTTACCCACTACAAGAAAGTCAATAAACTTCATCTCAATAAATTTGATACAAAAACCTGTATCTATAAGGATGGTTAAATGAATAAGAGTAATCCGAAGATAGAAAAAATTACCATAGGTCATAAAGTCAAAATGGCCTCTATGGAGCATCTGGTTTTTACCGTGATTTCGGAAAATACAGATGGTACATATGGGATTGAAACACAGTTAGATCAGCAAAATGTGCTGAATTATGGAAATATTTCTCAAGAGATGTTACGTAAAGTATAAGTATTTGCTTCATCTTGTTTATTCAGTTTTATCTTAGTCATTCAATATATTAGACCGTACCTGCAAATGGATTTGCATGCATGCTTGATCCGTAACAGGCAAAACATAAGAGAATGAACGGAGAAAGTTTTCAATTTATCGGTGGGTGTTTTTTGTAATAATTCTTTTTGAGCATTTATTCTATAAATCAGTGATATATAAAAAATTAATAATATACAGTGGCTTGAGTTGGTTTTTTGTATCTTTTTGGGAATGCTGCTTTTTTAACTATAAATAATAATGATGATTTTATTGTCAATTGGGACATTCAATTTCTTTGAAAAACGATATAATAATAGTTACATATACTATTGTCTGTTAAAGAGTCTAGAGAACGCGATGTCCCCATTAGATCAAATTGCTCCAGCATTAGATGACCAGGCTGAATTGACCATGTCAGTATTAATGACCCCTGATATGGCAAACTTTTCAGGTAATGTTCATGGTGGAACAATTTTAAAATTGTTGGATCAAGTCGCTTATGCATGTGCTAGCCGCTATTCAGGTTGCTATGTAGTGACTTTGTCGGTCGATAAAGTAAATTTTAAAGAACCGATCCATGTTGGTGAATTGGTTACTTTCCTTGCTAGCGTAAACCATGTGGGTCGGACGTCAATGGAAATCGGGATTCGTGTAGAAGCGCAGAACATTCAAAAGCGTACCGTGCGTCATACCAATAGTTGCTATTTCACCATGGTTGCTGTCGATAAAAGTGGTAAGCCACAACAAATTCCTGCATTAAATTTAGACAATGATTGGAAACGTTGCCGTTTTGAGGCTGCCGAACATCGTAAAGTGGCGCGTCTACAAGAAAGCCATCATCCATCATGTAGTATTTATAAAAAAACTTCATAATGCTACGCATTATTGATTGAATAAACAGACTGCTTCTAAGCGGTCTTTTTTTTGATTCAAAAATAAGATTTACGCTATACAGGCAGCATAAATCAGCATAATATAAAACGATACGTATCGTTTTGTTTGGATGGTGTAATGACTGAAGCGGAAAAAACTTCACGCCGTAAGCAGTGTATTTTAAATGCAGTGTCTGAGGCATTAGAAGAATATGATTATCGTCATTTAACTGTAGAAGACATCGCGGCACGTGCAGGGGTGGGTAAATCTACGATCTATCGCTGGTGGAAGCATAAGTCCGATTTGGTCTTAGATGCGTTTAAAGAACAAACTGCACCTGTGTTTGAATTAGATTTTCAACAAAGTTTGGCATTTAATTTTAACCAGCAACTTTTAAAGTTATCACAAGCATTAAACCATCCTGTGGGTCGAGCCTTATTGGTGGTGATGGCGGAACATCGTGAAGCTGCGGGTGAATTCTTTAAACAGTATTTATTACCACGCCGTGAGCAAATGCGTAAGTTGATTCAAATCGCCATTCAGCGTCATGAAATTATTGCTGAATATCCTTTTGAACTGATGCTGGATACGCTTTATGGCCCAATCCATTATCAAATTATTTTCTTCAATCGAATACCTGATCAAACCTACATTGAACATCTGGTCAGTTTAGTCATGCAACCCATTCTTGTTCAAAATTCACCATAGCTATGCAAGTAAGTTGATCATTATGATTACGACAGCCACTGAGCGTTTATGGAATCGCTCTTTTATCTTGTGCCTTTTTAATAATTTGTTTTTATTTACTTATTATTATGCACTACTGACCATTTTACCGATTTATATCATGAAAAATTTAGGTGGAACGGTAAAAGAAGCGGGTTTGGCATTGACCTTATTTTTGGTGTCTTCGATTGCGGTTCGTCCATTTTCTGGACTGATTGTTGAAAAATTAGGAAAAAAAATAGCGTTCCGTGGTTCAGCATTTTTATTTGTACTTTTTGCGTTCAGCTATTTATTTGCCGATAGTTTGTGGGCTTTATTGGTGATTCGTTTTATTCATGGTATTTGGTTTAGTGTTTTGACTACGGTTACAGTGCCTATTGCCAATGATTTTATTCCCGATCATCGTAAGGGTGAAGGCATGGGATATTTCGTCATGTCGACCAATCTTGCCGTGGTGTTTGGGCCATTGTTGGCATTAACTATTATTCAATTTACTGATTTTAAAAACCTATTTTTAATTTTAGCCAGTGTGGTTTGTCTGGGCTTTATGTTTTGTCTGATGGTTCCTGTAGCAAAAAATCAGATGGATTCAAGTGATGATCAAGGGGTAGAAAAGCGTCTAGGTTTTCATGACATTATTGAAATGCGTGTCGTGCCTATCGGTTTTGTTGCTTTGCTCACTGCATTTGCTTATGCCAGTATTATGAGTTTTATTACCGCATATAGTGAAGCTCAACAGCTGCTTGCCTATACCAGTTTATTTTTTATTGTTTTTGCCATTTCGATGATTATTGTACGTCCTTGGGTGGGTAAAATTTATGATCGTAAAGGTGCGAGTGCGGTGATTTATCCGTCCTTTATTTTCTTTGCGATTGGTTTGGTCATTGTCAGCTTTATCTCCAATCAATGGATGCTTTGGCTCTCTGCTATATTTATTGGTATTGGCTATGGTTCATTATTTCCATGTTTTCAAACGCTGGCTATACAGTCTGTGCCTAAACAGCGCATGGGTCATGCAATTTCGACCTTCTTCACCTTATTTGATTTAGGCATGGCGATGGGTTCAGTGATCCTTGGTTTGATCATTGCCTACTATGGTTATCAAATGACTTATCTATGCTGTGCTGTCATTACTGTGGCAACATTATTTGTCTATAAATACACCGTTTCAGCAACAGTTAAACAACCCAAATAAAGAGGTACGGCCATGGAATTACGTCATTTACGCTATTTCGTTGCAGTGGCAGAAGAGCTGAATTTTACTAAAGCTGCACAGCGTATGTGCACGGTACAACCTTCTTTAAGCCAGCAGATTAAAGACCTTGAACAAGAGGTCGGTGTGCAATTGCTGATTCGCTCGAATCGTAAAGTTGAACTGACTGAAGAAGGCAAAGCATTTTTAAAAGAAGCCTTGTTAAGTTTAGAGCATGCTGAAAAAGCCATTCAAGATGCACGGAAAATTGCCAATTTAAACAAAGACCAACTGAATATTGGTTTTGTTCCTGTGGCTGAAATGAAAATTTTCCCCTATATCATGCCGAATATTCGGGCGCATTTTCCTGAAATTAAAATTAATTTTCATAGTTTGACGGATGCAAATCAATTTAAAGCGTTAAAAAAAGGCGATATTGATATCGCTTTTACGCGCTATGTGGATGAGTCAAGTGAACTTGAGCATGTACAAATTTTTAGTGAGCCTTTGGCTTTAATTGTTCCCAAAGACTCGGCCATTGCTGCACAGCGTCATGTGAGTATTAAGAGCTTTAATCAGCAAGATTTTATTATTAGTGATGAAGTTGCATCACCACAACTGTATAAAATTATTACGGATTTCTTTAAGCAGTCCAAATTGAATGTAAATGTGGTGCAACAATCGACCAATATTTTATTGAATGTCAACTTAGTGGGGATGGGAGTGGGTTGGAGCTTGGTGCCCGCTTATGTGATTCCGCTTTTGGGCGATAAAATTGTGGTAAAAAATACCATTGAGCCGTTGCCGATGATTGACTTGCATGCAAGTTATCGTAAAGGTCAAAAAAATGAAGTCATTGAACTGATTTTAAAAATATTAAAAGAGCAGTTTTATATGGGCTTCTTTTAAAAATCTCAGCATTAAAATTCTAAATGTTGCGCGATGCTTTAAAAAATCAAAAGCATCGTGAGCGATTACACACATCACATAACAATAATGCACAAACTGTTTTAGCTTTTTATAATTAAAATCTAAAACAACAATATAGGCATGATAAGAATGATGAAGTTATATAACAATGCACAATCACGTGGTATGACCCTTTTTCCTTTGCTCAAAGAGTTGGGAATTGCAGAGCAAATTGATCAAATTCAGATTGCTTATGAAGATATGCATAAAGCAGATTATTTGAACATTAATCCTATGGGGAAAGTCCCTTGTTTGGTCGATCAAGGTATCGTAATTTCTGAAACGGCTGCAATATTTACCTATCTGGCCGATAAATATATTGAAAAGGGTTTGGCACCCGCATTGGATGATCCCAAGCGTGGGGCATATTTGAAATGGATGTTTTTTTGTCATGGTCCTTTGACTGAATATATGGATTTGCGCAGTCTTGAAGTATCGAATGAAAGAATCGAACAGAAAAAACGAGGCTTAGCATTTGGTGATCAAGAAACGTTATTTGCCTTTTTAAAACAGGGGATGCAGCAGGCGAATCCTTATTTGCTTGGGGAAAAAATTTCAGCAGCAGATTTATATTTGGGTTACTGGCTGGTTTTTGCAATTGCCTTCAAAATCCTACCTTATCTTGATGAGTTCAAACCTTTTCTTGAATTGATTAAGCAGCGTGATTCGATGAAAGATGTGGTTTGGTTTCAGAAATTAAATGGCTAATCTGTTTTATATGGTTAATTTAATCATCCAGATGAAATAAAAAGACCACGCTTTTGCGTGGTCAGATCTGTAAATATGATTCAGTTGATGAATTATTTTACATGCAGCTTTTTGAACAATTGTTGGCTGACCTGATCTAAAGTTTGTGGAATCGCAAGCGCGGCCACAAAGCGGTCAGGACGTAAAATAACAACAGATTCAGATGTTTTACCAAACCATGTACGAATGTCTGTACCAATATCACCTAAAGTAATCACGCCTTCAAACTTTTTACGGTTTTCATTGCCAAATTGAACTTCAGGAATAATTTGAATGAATTTAACCCCTAATTTTTTCCACACTTGCATATTGGCATCGTTAATTCCCCATTGAGGGTCGACACCCCAAGCGATAATGGCAAAGTCATTGCCAATGATGTCATCCAGTAAAACTTTTTCACCCGACTCCAGTTTTACATGCGGTTGGATGAACATTTTACCAATAGGCGATTCTTTCTTACCATCTGCCAGCAAGGCACCATCGTTATATTTAGGCATAGGTTTAAAACGCATTTCAAGCAAATATTGCTTAATCGGTTTGATGTAATTTAATGCATAAGCAATTCCATCACGGACAAAACCTTGCCATTTTTTCGGTGGCGCAAGCACGTGACCTGCCATCACAGAAAGATCAATCATCGCTTTGGCATGGTCTTTACGTTCAACTTGGTACGAATCCAATAGATCAGCAGTTACTTTACCTTGTACCACCAGCGCAACTTTCCACGCTAAGTTAAAGGCATCTCGCATACCACTGTTATAACCTTGACCTTGCCATACTGGCATAATATGTGCAGCATCACCCGCCAGTAAAATACGCTCGACACGGAACTTATCGGCAATACGTGCATTGTGGGTATAGACCCGTTGACGAATCACTTCAATGTTTTCAGCATTGGGTAAAACTTTAGACAATAATTTTGCAATATTTTCTGCTTTGCTAAGTTCTTCTTGAGTTTCACCGGGCATGACCATAAATTCGAAACGACGAATACCGTGTGGTAAAGCCGCCGATACATATGGGCGTACTGGGTCGCAGCATAAGTAAATGTGCGGTGTGGCTAAAGGATCATTTTCAATGTCGATGACGATCCATTGGTTCGGTGCAGTTTTACCATCAAAAGCAATATTTAAATTACGACGCACAATGGAATTGCCCCCATCACAGGCAATTAAATATTGTGCATGAATAGTTTCTTGTTTTTGATTTTTGTCTTGAAGCTTTAGTGTGACACCATTTGCATCTTGGCTAAATTCATTGAGCTGACGTGAAAATAAGACCTTTGTTGTTGGGTATTGTTTTAAACCTTGCAGTAAAACATTGTCAACTTGAGGTTGAATAAAGGCATTGCGACGTGAGAAACCAAATTCACGAGTCAGTGGTTGAATATCTGCGAAACAGCGACCTTTGGGGGTTAAGAAACGCATCGCATGGTTTGGTGTGGTATGTGGTAATACTTGATCGACTAAACCGAGAGATTGAATGGTACGCAAAGATTCATCATCAATCCCAATCGCACGTGGGTAGTCAATTAAACTATCCAACTGCTCAATAATAGTGACTTGTACGCCTTGCTTACTTAAATAATTCGCAATTGTTAAACCAACAGGACCTGCGCCCAATATAGCTACTTCAGTCGTATAATTCGTTTTGTTTGTGCTCACAGCGAATATCCATTCAATTCACAATAATGCTATTAACGATGAATTTGAGAGGCTGAACAAGCTATGCCATAGTAGATATGTTGATTAAAAAGAAAACATGCCAAAGACTATGTGATATATCAAAACATTGAAAAATATAAAATAATAATAAATTTAACCATACGATTTTTTAAATGAGTAATCATTTTTTTCTATGACTCATAATGACCTTCTTACAGATGAAAAGGCTTTTAAAATTTATAAATGAATTTGAATACGTTGCCATCTGGCAAGGAAGAAATTAAAGTGGAGCCATTCAGCAGATCTTGAGTGTGATTTGAGCTGATGATGACCTGAATTAATGTCCACTTTAGTTAAAAGCGAGTAAGTTTTGAAACTGATTTCTCCAACGCAAGCTGTACCTACTCATATTATTTCTGGATTTTTAGGCGCTGGAAAAACCACTTTGCTGAAGCATTTACTTAGCCAAAAGCCAGAAAATGAAGTCTGGGCCGTGTTGATGAATGAGTTTGGGCAAATTGGGGTCGATCAGCAGATGTTGCCGCAAACCCAAGGCTATGAAGTCAAAGAACTCTTGGGTGGTTGTTTGTGTTGTAGTAGTCAATTACCCATGCAAATTGCTTTATCGCGACTATTGTCAGAAACCAAACCAAACCGATTGTTTATTGAACCGACGGGTTTGGGGCATCCTGCACAATTGTTGGAACAACTGACCGAACTGCATTGGCAGCAAAGTATTGCGATGCGTGCTTTAGTGACCGTGGTGGATGGTTCACGCTTACATGATTGCCAATGGACTGAGCAAAATTTGTATGCCGACCAATTGAAAGCTGCGCAGATTATTGTGGTTTCTCATGCAGATCGTATGGATTTTGTCGATCAGCAAGCCTTAGAAATCTTACAGACAGAATATCAGGCGTATGCACAAACTTGGCTTAGGAGTGGGCAAGCTGATATTGCTCTTGAGCAGATTGATCAGCCTTATATTGGGACTGAACGTAAGATTCAACCTTTACTGAAAATTCAAAAAACATTGCTTGCAGGACAGACTTTGCCTGAAATTAAACAGTTGCCTTATCACTATGTCGAAACGACACAAGGGTATAGCGTGGCAGGCTGGAAATTACCTAAGCGTTGGTTGTTTGATTTTTATCCGTTATTAGATTTGCTCTGTGAGCAACAAAATTGGCTGCGCATTAAAGGTATTTTTAATACCAATCAGGGCTGGAAAACCTTTAATTTTAATCCGCAGCAATTTAATTATCAGTCTTCAGAAGAGGGGATTGATAACCGCATTGAAATTATTGTGCAAGATCAGCGTGATTGGCAACACTTTGAAGATCAATTATTTCAATGTCAGTTAAATGCCGATAATACGGATAAAACAACTCAGCAAATTTAGTTCAAATCTTATATGCTAAGCGCCAAATTTGAGGACTTTTTTATGGCACTTAAAGCAACGATTTATAAGGCTGATTTGAATATTGCCAATATGGATGATCATCAATATGCTGATTATCAGCTGACGATGGCTTTACATCCGTCAGAAACGATTGAGCGCTTGATGGTACGTATTTTGGCATATGCTCGTTTTGCTGATGAAGCTTTAGAGTTTACCAAAGATTTATTTGAAACCAATGAACCTGCTTTGTGGGAAAAAGATTTAACGGGTCAATTGATCAAATGGATTGAAGTCGGTAGTCCAGATGAAGATAAAGTTAAAAAAGCCAGCGCACGCTGTAAACAAGTTGCTGTGGTGACGTATGGCTCGGCTGTTGATGAGTGGTATAAGCGCAACAGTAAATTAAAAACCATGAGTAATGTGCAAGTCTGGAAGTTATCGACTGCCACAACGGATGCTTTGCCACAATTATGCGAACGCACCATGCAGTTACAATTAAATGTGATGGATGGCGAGTGGACGTTAATTGGTGATCAAGCTCAAGTATTGGTTGAATGGGAACAGTTACAGTAAATTATTTGAGGATGCAGGTTTAGGCTTGCATCCGAATAGCAAAATTGCGTATACCTTAAAAACAAGAATTTAAAACAGGTAGATCAATGGATCCTGATTTATATCATTTGCTGATTGCGCTTGGTATTGGTGCAATTATTGGTGCAGAACGTGAGTATAGAAGTAAATCTGCGGGCTTAAGAACCATGATTATGGTCAGTTTAAGTTCATGTTTGTTTACGATTCTATCGTTAAAAATTGGTGTGGAAAACCCTGATCGCTTAGCCGCCAATATCTTAACGGGGCTGGGTTTTCTGGGTGCAGGTGTGATTTTTAAAGATGAAAATCGCATTTCAGGCATTACCACGGCCACCACCATTTGGATGACGGCTGCATTGGGCATGGCTGTGGGTGCGGGCTACGAGCTGTTGAGTCTGTTGGGGACGCTGATTGTTTTGATCGTGTTAATTTTTTTAATTTATGTGCAAGAGCATATTGAGTCACTCAACCAAGCACGAACCTATCGAATTGTTTGTGAATTTCAACAAAAAACATTAGATCAGTACGAAGATTTATTTAAAACTTATAACATGAAGGTTGTCCGTAGCGCACAACATAAAACAGAACATAGAATTAGAGGTCGGTGGATTTTAATTGGTTCAGCGGAAAATCATAAAAAATTGACGGCTTATTTACTCAATGATGCCAATATTGAAGAACTGAGTTTTTAAATGTTGCAACATTCAAATGGGAAGGAATTCAACAGACCCTAATCCAGTTTATACTATGGATCGAAAACATAGCTGTAGGTTGGGTAAATGACAATGTCGAATGAATTAGAAATTATTGATTTGAAAGTGGGTGAAGGCAAAGAAGCGGTCAAAGGTGCGCTGATTACCACGCATTATACAGGTTGGTTAGAAGATGGCACCAAGTTTGACTCATCAATTGACCGTGGTAATTACTTTGAAACAGTGATTGGGACGGGCCGTGTGATTAAAGGATGGGATCAAGGCATTATGGGGATGAAAGTGGGCGGTAAACGTAAATTACTGGTTCCTGCACATTTGGCTTATGGTGAACGTAAAATGGGTAAAGTGATTCCTGCTAATTCAAACCTTATTTTTGAAATTGAATTATTTGACGTAAAAACACGTGATTAAGCACATTGCATGCTTTGATTAAAAAATATTCTACAAGAGACAAGGATGAATCTTGTAGAAGATACAAAAGTTATTTGAGTTTTATTTTTTTATCGTTACATTAAGATATAGCTAAGCGTAATTTAAGGAAGATTCGCTTTTTGTTTAAAATAAAATATTTAATACATTTTCTTAAATTTTTCCTTTTGGCATGTTTATGTTTATTCATGTGGCAAAAATACGCATGTGCACAATATGAAGCTGCGTCTGAGTCTTATTACTTACATCAGAAATTAATTAATCAGGTCGATTTTACCGATAAGACCACCAGTCCGTTAAATGGGCTGTGGCAGTATTATCCCGAACAATTGATTATTAAACCCAGTTCAGTCTTAAAATCAGAAACAGTACAGTTGCCAATTTCTTTCAAAGCACTGACTGGAACCAATCAAACCTACGGCACATTTATTGGGCATTTTAAAATACCGAAACAATATCTTGGGCGGCGTATCGCAATTTTTATTCCGAATCAATATGGTGCTTATCGTATGTACTTAAATGGAGATTTTCTACTCCGTTTAGGTGATGTCGGTCGGGATGCAAAAAGCCATCAAACAGAAAATGCACCTCGAATCGCTTTTTTTGTTGTGAATAAAGAATATTTTACCCTGACCATTCAAGCCTCCAATTTTAATCATCTGCATGGTGGTTTAGAAAACCCCATGCGAATTGGTATTTCTAAAACCGTCAGTCGGCAATACCAACAGTTGATGATGAGTATTGGTTTGGTCTGCGGTGCAGTATTGGGGATTGGAATATTCACCTTAATGTTTTCAATTTTTCAAGGTGTCATTGGGCGCAGTAACATTCGAGTATTTGTCTTTGGTATTTTTATCCTGTTTTTAGCCTTACATAATTTATTTTCAGCACCGTATGCTTACACTGCATTTACCGACATTAGTTGGTTGTGGGGAGCACGATTAGAATATCTGTTTACTTATTTGGCAGTGGTCTTTTTTCTGAGTTATATGTTTTTACTCAATCAGCGCTATTTGCATCCGATTGTGTATTTTGCTGCTATGGTTTTGCTGACGATTGATATTGTGGTCACAGTTTTAACCGTACCAGAAGTATTTCAGCATTTCGCATTTTATAGTTTTATGTTTAGCTTTGTGGTCATTTCAAATTTTGCCTATGGTTTTTATTTAATACTAAAACATAAAGAACCATATTCTATGGTCAATTTATGGGCGGTTATTTTGTTATGTGTCACTTTTTTACATGACTTTTTATTGACGCTTAATTTAATCGACTCTTTTAATCTTTCGTTTATTTCCACCAGTTTTTATGCGCTGCTGATTATGTTCCAGCAGGCAAAAAATTACGCCCATCATACCTATTATATTCAGCAATTGAATGACAATTTAGTGGAGCTGAACAGTTCTTTAGATCACAAAGTACAACAACGTACCTCACAATTGCATCAGTTAAATGAAAAGTTAGCACGGCAAATTCAAATTGATGCATTAACAGGAGCATTTAACCGCCGTGCTTTAAATAATGAAATTCAGCGTTTATTTATGCTGACTCAAAATAATCATACCAACAGCACATTGACCTTTGCTATGTTAGATGTAGATTATTTTAAAAATTATAATGATTACTATGGGCATTTAAAGGGCGATGCCATTTTGAAAGATTTGGTTACGGTGATACAACGGGCTTTACCCGAATCGGCCTATGTTGCACGTTATGGTGGCGAAGAGTTCGCGATTATTTTGCATGATGTCCCACATGCCGTGGTGCTCAATGTTTTGCAGCAGGTGCTTAATGCGGTCAGAAAAAACCACTTTGAACATTTAAATCGACCCGATAAAAAGCAATATGTGACTTTAAGTATGGGCATTGCGTGGATAGATCGAGAGCATCAATATGCAGATATTCATGAATTAATGAAAGCTGCGGATGTGCAACTCTATGCTGCGAAGCATGCTGGGCGAGATCAATATCAAGTGCATAATGCGATAAATAAAGCGAGATGCGCCAAACAAATTTAAAGATGCCTTTCGCGCTGCGGATGATTAAAAATACACAAATGAAGATTGGAAAATCACTTATAAAATAAGCTATTGTTGTTTTTTAACATGTTTGTTTCTTATAAAAATAGTCCTTTAATATTTATTTCAGTTTGGCTTGATAAAAGTGATGTTGCAATAACGCTAGACCATACATCATGCAAGGGAAAGCTCAACATGTTATTGATGGACGATGAGTGTTGTTCAGAGAATAAATAATTTTTGAGTACCATGAAATGAAGACTCGCTTGCTTTCCACTTTGCTTTCAATCTCACTTTCTGCTGTTTTATGGCAGCTTCCTCATTTGGCTTGGAGTGAAACCTTAGCGCATAATCCGACACTGACCGTCATTGGCTATCATGAAATTACCAATCGTAAAAATGCACTGATTCCTGAATATGCCGTAAGCACGACACACTTTAAACAACATATCGCGTGGCTCAAAAATAATGGTTTTCACTTTATTAGTGTGGATCAGCTGATTCAAGCGAATCAAGGTCAATCTCATTTGCCAGAAAAACCAGTTTTATTGACCGTAGATGATGGTTATGCATCTTTTTATCAAAATGCCTATCCGATTATTAAAGCCAATAGCATTCCTGTTGTATTGGCAGTTGTCGGTTCATGGTTAGAGCCGAAAGAAGGTCAAAACATTGATTTTTCAGGTAAACAGATTCAGCGTAATGAAATGTTGTCTTGGTCAGAATTGAAAGAGATGCAGGACAGTGGTTTGGTCGAAATCGCCAATCATAGTTATAACTTACACCGTGGGATTTTAGGCAATCCACAAGGAAATCTTGAATCTGCAGCAGTCACCCGTTTATATGACCGTCAAACTGCACGTTATGAAGATGATTCGCACTATCAAAAACGGATTTTTGATGATTTAAAACAAAATAACCAGTTATTGACAGCACATAGTTTGAAAGCGCCACGGGTCATGGTGTGGCCTTATGGTCACTATAATATGCAAACCGTCAACATGGCGAAACAGTTGGGTATGCCGATTACCATCAGTTTGAATGATGGTGCAGATTCGGCTAAAAGTTCCTTGGGGCAATTGAACCGTATTTTGGTTGAGGGTGATATGAGTATCACCGATTTGGCACAGGAAATTAAAGATCGTCAGCAGAATTTAGGCGATAATAATCGCCCGCAAAAAATTATGCATATCGATTTAGACTATATTTACGATCAAGATCCTGCTCAACAAGAACGTAACCTTGATCATTTACTGGACCGTATTGTAGAGGTGGACGGAAATACCGTGTATTTACAAGCCTTTTCCGACCCCGATGCCAATGGTTCTGCGGATATGGTGTATTTCCCGAATCGTTATTTACCCATGCGTGCAGATTTATTTAATCGAGTTGCATGGCAAATTCAGAGCCGTACCCAAGTCAGCCGCATCTATGCTTGGATGCCATTGTTGGCATGGGAATTACCAAAAAATAATCCTGCTGCACAGGATAGGGTAGAAACTCAACCCACACAGGACGTTAAACATTTAGATATGGGCTATCATCGCCTCAGTCCATTTTCAGCTGATGCACGAAAAATCATAGCCGGTATTTATACCGATTTAGCCAAATCTGTGCCATTTAACGGCATTTTATTTCACGATGACGCGACGTTGTCGGATTATGAAGATGCCAGTCCTGACGCGATGCGGGCTTATGCTTCCATTGGCTTACCGAACGATTTAGCCAAAATTCGCAGTAATGATGCAGACTTACAAAAATGGACAGCCTATAAAACCAAGTACCTTGATGACTTTGCGATGCAACTTGCCAGTGATGTACGTCAGTACCAGCCCTTTTTGCTGACGGCACGAAATTTATATGCACAAGTTGCATTGGAACCTTATGCAGAAAATTGGTATTCCCAGTCATTAGAACAGTCTTTAAAGCGTTATGATTTTACTGCCATTATGGCAATGCCTTATATGGAACAAGCACCGAATCATGATCAGTTTTATCGGAATATTGTGAAGCATGTGAAGCGTTTCCCGAACGGTATGAAGAAAACGGTATTTGAATTACAAACGGTCAATTGGCGTAACAATGAAAAAATTCCATCAGCGGAAATGGTGACCACGATTCAGTCTTTATATAGACAAGGGGTAATGCATGTGGCTTATTATCCAGATGATCCTATTCAAGATCATCCAGATACCGAAGAGTTACGTCAAGTCTTTGAACTGAAATCAGAAGATCTTGTTCCTTAAAAGCAATTGTATTGGTCAATGCTGCTGCATTTTTGGCATTCTGCAAGACTGCCTTTAACCCAAAATTGTAAAAAATCCCGAGTCTAGATCAAACTCGGGATTTTTTAGACTTTGCTACGGACTTGAAATGAATAGAGGGCTAATCCTAGACAGAGTAAAAACAGTCCCAAAATTAAATCTGGGCTTAATTGCTCCTGATTTAGCCAGTTGCCCCAAACCGTCGCCAGCACGGGTGTCATGATGGTAATGAGCATCAGTGTGGTCGGACTGACTTTGTTGAGTAAATCATAATAAAAAATCATCGCCAGTACAGAGGAAAATAAAGCGCTATAGATGAGTGCAATACTGCTCTGTAATGATGGCAATTGAGTTGGCATCTCCGACCAGAAAAAGGGCAACAAACTACCATAGCCGACCCATGATACGAGAGTTGCACCTGTCATTTGGCTGATCGGGTGGATATTCGCATTGACAGAGCGAACTGCAAAAGCAGAAAGGACATAAAGCAGCATTGCAATCAGTTCTAAACCCACGCCCAAATAGTTGAGTGTGAAGCTTTGAGAACCGAATCCGAGTGCGAAAAATAGCCCGAACATGCCCAGCATTAAACCCATCCATTGATAGACACTAAATGCTGCACTTTTAAAAATATAAATGGCCATTAAGCCTGATACCAATGGGGCAATACCATAGATCATTGAAATAATGGCTGAAGGCACTTTGGATGCACCCATATAGCAAAAAGCCATGGAGGCAAATAAGCCAATTGCACCTGCTGCATAGCTGAGTAATGCTTGCGGATGAACGGGTATTTTGATTTTAAAGTAAAGCTGACAGATGCAGGCCATTGTAATAGCCAAGCTAAATCGAATAAATAAACCCCACGCCCAATGAATTTCATTCACTGTCCAGACGGCTGCAAGTGGTGTCAGCGACCAAATCAGCACAACAGTAATAAATTGACCGGTTGTAGCGAGGCGTGAGTTTCGATTTAAAGACGCTGCAACCGGATCGTACAGTGGCGAGGATAAGTCTTTTGAATTGAATGGATTACTCATGGCTTATGTCCTTATTTTTTGGCAATAAAAAAGGCCGCTATTGAGGCGACCTGAAGTGATTTTATGCTGTGATGATTATTCTAAACAATGATCACGGTACAAATTCCAAGGCACCCCGCGTAAAAAGTCCACACGTCGTGAATGGGCCTTGTTGACTGGAATGTCCAAAGCAAAATAATTCACAAGCGGCTCTTGAGGGTATGGAATAGGGAACATGTAGAAAAAATCGATGAATGAATATTTTTTATAGCATAATATTTTAAAAATTGTATGAATTTTATTCAAATTGTTTTATATACTATAAAAATAACAACTATTTACTCGTGAGAGTGATGCCATGCTGAAAGTACTCATATGGTTGTGTTTTTTCATTGTGTTGATTGGATTTTGGAAAGTATTGTTTAAAATTCATATACATCGACATTTTCAGCAATACCGAAAGCAGCAGCAAGAAGATGTAAACAAACCTAGTGTCACTTCTATTGGCGAAATGCCCCTTGTCGTTGAAGCACCTATAGAAAAAGTGGAAGAATATGAACAGCAGCTTTTTGATGATGTCTGCGAAATCTTTTTTGATCAAAAACGGACTGAACGAAATTTGAGTCAAGCAATGTCCGTTCAAGAAGATGTACTGAGAAAAATGCCTGCAAAAACGCAGACCCAAATTCGTCAACTTGATTTAAATGAATGGTCTATTTATTGGACTTTTTACGATCAGTCTTTGGAATACTATGTGGGGTGTTATGGGGTGTTTTATACCCATGTTGACCGTTTCGGAGATGAGCATAAATTTGAAATGAAAGATGAGCATAGCCACGTTTAATCAAACTGACTCGCTTGAGTGCCAATACTTTTAGCTAAAGGATGAAATGCTCTACATCTTTATATGGTTGTTAACTGCTTTAAAATTCTGAGCTTGACCTGATCAAGATAAAAAACATCATCATTGAGGCGGTACATTAAAAGCGCACCTTCATAATCGGCTACGCTTTGTTTGGCTAAAATCTGGGCGTCATGATCGCTTAGTTGAACTTTAAAGAATTGATAAAATGCCATTTCCCAGTCTTTAAAAATACTGCGAATCTTTGCTAAAATATCGGCAGATTGATACAACGCTTCGATAGAAATAATCCCCACTAAACAGCCTTTAACGCCATAACTAAAAAATTCTACCGCACGCTCATGTATCTGTTCAAAATGTTCAACGACGCAAAGTGTTCTATGTTCACCGAGCTTAAATAAATACGTATTTAAATATTGTTGGGTCAGTTCGAGCACATCCATCAATAAAGCTTCTTTACTGGCGTAGTAATAGTAAAAAGACGCTTTGGTCAGTCCACAGGCTTTGGCGAGCATGCCCATACTGGTCGCTGCATATCCATACGTCTTAAACTGTAAGGCACATCTGTTGAGAATTTGCTCTCGGCTAAGTTTCTGTGGACGCATCTATTTGAAGTCTCTATCCATTTTTTGTGGCAATGAAGTCATGAAAGGAATGTAAAATTTCATCCCAGATTTTTTCTGAGCCTTTACGGAAATACCCCATATGTCCAATTTCTTTTAAGCCATAGTCTGAAGCTGAAATATTAATAAATTGCATCGCTGCTTGGCGGTAATGTTGCATAAAAGCATGGCGTGAATTGGGTAAAGCCCAATCATCATCCAATGCAGAGACTGCATAAATAGGGGTTTTCACCTGTGCATATTGTGCAATTAAGGCATGCTGTTCAGGGTCGGCAAAGAAATAAGTTGGGTTTTTACACCATTTCCGCCATTGCTGATAGACCCCAATCGGTAAATCTGCCCCCATATTGAGTTTGCTCCACGGTAAATAGCCTGTGACTGCAACCATCGGTGGGAAAATAATATTCCAAATCACCTGAACCTTCATTTTTTCTTTAAAAGGCATATAACCATGCCAACCTGCGCCCGTGCCAAAGCAATACATTGCCGTCACTTTGGCATGGTTGGGTGCTAAACCCAGTGCTTGTCCACCATAAGAATGCCCGACCATAAAGAGCGGAATGGGATCTTGTGCCAGAAAATCAATGGCCGCAGCAAGGTCTAAAGTGCCCCAGTCTAAGTAAGACATTTTAAAGCCTTTGAGCTGCTTCGGAGCAGAAAGTGCCACACCACGATAATCAAAGGTCAGCACTTGATAGCCAAACTGTGTGGCATATTCAGCAAAGCGACGATAAAACGCTTGTGGAACACCTGTTGCACAGGCCACTACGATATTGGCTTTTATGCCATGTTCTGGTGTGTAAAGTGTGCCAAACAGAGTATATCCATCGCTTGCGGTAAAGGATTGTGTGGCAACACTAAAATGTTGTTTTTGTGGATTCTGATTTAAATAGGGCATAACAAACTCATTTTCTAGGTAGATTTTGACTCAAATTATTGACCTTTAAACTGCGGAGCACGTTTTTGCAGCATAGCCATGACACCTTCTTGTACATCTTGCGTTTTTAACAAGGGGGTGAGGTGCTGTTGTAAATGATAAAAAGCCATTTCAGTGCCATGTTCAGCGGCTTCTTTGGCAGAGGCAAGCGTGGCTTGCACTGCAAGTGGTGCAGCTTGAGCAATGCGTTCAGCCAGTTCAATAGCGCGATTGAGCGGTGCTTCAGGGGTGATTTCATTGATCAGATTTAAATCGAGTGCCGTTGTTGCATCAAAGGCATCACCCGTGAGTAAGTAGCGCATGGCTTTTGACCAACCCGCAGCTTGTACAAAACGGGCTGTTGCACCGCCAAAAGGTAAAATGCCACGTTGTACTTCCATTTGGGCAAATTGAGTATTGTCTTGTGCGATGACAATATCAGCATTTAACATCAGCTCTATTCCTGCGGTATAGCAAAAGCCTTGTACTGCAACAATCACTGGTTTTTTACGTGGTCGTCCACTGGTTCCCCACGGGTTGATGTGCTGCTCATCATAATTAAAGATGCCACTATTGAGCTTGGGTTGTAATTCGACCAAATCTAGGCCTGCGGTAAAGTGATCGCCGTGGGCAAAAATGATTGCACAGCGTAGTTCTGGATGATCTTCATATTCTGTTAAGGCGAGGGATAAGTCATGAATAAGATGACTATCAAAGGCATTTCTTTTTGCTGCACGGTCAAGTCCGATCAAAAATAGATGTCCACGAATTTCACGACTGACTTTACCTTGTTGTTCTGACATTTTTATTCTTCCAAGTTGGTTGTTTTTTATATTTTTAAACGATCGTTAGAAAACTGTCAAATCTGTTCAGTCAAATTTCTGACAGAGGTTTGTAACTACACATTGTGATAGGAAAATGGAAACGCGATGCACAGCGAGTTAACAGACGAATCGGCATAATTTATCTTGCGTTCAGCGCCATTTTTTTCATAATAGCGGCACTATTTATACATTTGTTTATTGCTATGTCACCTTTAGAAATTATTGCAGTCATTATTAGTGTTATTGGTGTGACATTAACGGTTAAACGAAATATGTGGTGTTGGTGGTTTAACTTTGCGGCATTTGTTTTATATGCTTATTTATTTTATGAATTTAAATTGTATGGCGAAACCATCTTGCAGTTCTTTTTTATAGTGGTGAACTTTTATGGTTTCTATCATTGGTTCAAAGGTAAACAGCAAGATCATGAAATTCGTATTGAACCGATTGCTCAAAAAACAGTCATTTTCCAAATATTGTTGGCAGCGTTAGGTGGTTTGATTTTCGGTTTAACTTTAAAACATTTTACCGATGCTGCCGTACCGATGCTCGACTCACAATTGGCTGCTTTTAGTTTACTGGCAACCTATTGGACCAGTCGTAAACATATTGCAACTTGGGTGCTTTGGATTGTTGTCGATATTGTTTATGTGGGCATGTTTATTTATAAAGACTTATTCCTGACTGCGGGCTTATATGCCGCTTTTGTTGGTTTGGCAGCTTTTGGCTGGTGGCAGTGGGAACAGGTGAAAAAGAAACAGGTGCACAGCCATTTTAAGGGTGTATAACCTCTTTTAGGTTGTACTTGGATGAATAAAGATGCTGATTGATTTGGTTCAACATCAATTAACACAATTTGATGAAATGGCAGCACGAATTCAGGCTGCACCTGAAAAATATATCAATTTTGATTCGGTCTCCGATTTTTATAAAGCCAAATGGCTAAATGAGTTTCCAAAAGGAACCACATGGTCAGCCACAGGTCTAGATGATGGTGCTGAACAATTTTATGCAATCATTGAGTATCGAAAGCATTTTGTGAGTATTTCCTGCACCGAGAAAATTGAAATACGCTGTGGCATTCATCTAGAATAGTTTTGTATACTCGGTCAATGACAGCATGACTAAAATTCAATTAAATAAACCGCGCTAAAATATGCTAGATCAGTGCTGATCTAATAGTTTTAAGATATTTAAATAATTAAAAAATAAAGGATAGTAATATG
Source organism: Acinetobacter sp. ANC 4654 (assembly GCF_002135425.1). Taxonomy (NCBI): domain Bacteria; kingdom Pseudomonadati; phylum Pseudomonadota; class Gammaproteobacteria; order Moraxellales; family Moraxellaceae; genus Acinetobacter; species Acinetobacter sp. ANC 4654. The sequence goes on along the minus strand of NZ_NEGL01000005.1, from coordinate 83,124 downwards.
GCACATCGTTTTACCGTCAATGCCACCATTCATGGTGTTTCTTTGGATGAGTTTCGTCGTATAGCAGCAGACCCAGAGATGCATGAGGCTGTTTGTAAACGTATTCCGGGAGAAAAATTAGAAATTTTAGAATCGCAAATTGTGGGTGATATTTACACTTTAAAGCGTGCTTATAATTTGGATGTCAATATTCCAGATATTGCTAAAAAGCTACTTAAAGATGCATTTCGCTTAAAACGTACAGATATTACCAATTTAGATGCTTTGACTTCGACCGTTGAATTGGGCGCAAATTTACCTTTAGAAGCACAAGGTGAGCGCTCTGTTACAGGTAATGCGCAGCAAGTGAATATTCAATTAGATTGGACTATTAAAATTAAAGTGCCACTCATTGGCGGTTTCCTAGAAAAACATGCAGAAGGTGAAATTCGTAAATTTAGTGATTTGGAACTCCAAATTGTTGAAGATGAATTAAAGAAAAATTTAATAGTTTAATTTAAAAGCCTGAGTTATTTAAGCTCGTTCTTTCTCTTGCTTAATTAATCAAATCGCTCTTATTTTTGTAAAATAAGGGCGATTTTTTTATAGAAAATAATGCTCACTTCTACTGAATAGGTTTATTTATTTAAAAAGTTATAATGAACATTATTCAAACTTGTTGTTATGCATCATGGTAGTAAAGAATGAGATGAGACATAGCACCTAAATGTAATACATTGCATGTTTTTGTCGCGGTTTAAAGTCGAATAAAATAAGGCAAGATTGAGAGCAGTATACCTATAGATGCCAACATTGCTGTATTTTCAATGAAGTAGGGAAAGATCATCAGCACTAAACCACAAACCAAAGGTACAGTCACTTTTTGTTTTTTACCATAGATAAAATAGCCCAAACCGATAGAACTAAAAAGAACGCCAAGGAGTAATTGTGTTGTGTTCATCTTTATTATGCTGATGTGGAATTAGGCTGATTATAAAGAAAAAGATTAAATTTAGCTTAAATGATGATGCTTTTTAGGGTAAATATAAAATCAATAGCTGTTGATTCATTTTGAATGTGATCGCCTCAAAAAAATATAAAAAAGATATGCTTAATATTGAAGGAACGTTAGTCTTATTAAAATTTGACATGGTTAAATTGAAATAGAGGAAAGAAAACATGAGTGGAATTTTAGCTGTAGCACAGCGTGGCGAAGTTATCTTAACTTTAAAAGCTGCATCAGTTGTAGAGTCGGAATTGAATAGTTTATGGCTAAATGAACTAGCCGCGGCCATGCAAGCAACTATGCTTGAACGTAATGGTGTTGGTATTGCAGCGCCACAAGTGTATGTGTCTAAACGCATTATTATCGTGGCTTCACGTCCAAATTTACGCTATCCCGATGCACCTGAAATGGATGCTGTGGTGATGGTCAATCCTGAAATTTTAGAACAATCTGAAAGTACCATTTTAGGTGAAGAAGGCTGTTTAAGTGTGCCTAATGAACGTGGGCAAGTGGCTCGGGCGGAAATGATTAAGGTGAGATATTTGACGTTACAAGGTGAGTCAGTTGAAGCCGTATTTCATGGTTTTCCTGCACGGATCGTGCAACATGAAGTTGATCATTTGAATGGGGTGTTGTTTGTGGAAAAAGTTTAAAAATTATTTTTTTAGAATATTAGGGGAAATTTTAGAACCCTATTTTTTCAAAATAGGGTTAGAGAAGACTGTTCATACTAAATGAATTCAGATTTTATTCTAGATCCTTTAATTGTTTAATACGTTCTTGTGTCAAATCAGCATTACATGAAAGTGTAATAAGTTTTGAACCTGCGCCTTGAGCTTGTGTAGCAAAGTAAGCGACGAGTTCATCACAGTGTGTGTTTTTATAGTTTAGCCATGATTTTTGTGAATTTTCTAAAGCTTTTTGACCCATAGTATCTAAAGATTTATAAAGTTTTTGATAGCTTTGGTTCAGTTTGGTTTTGTCTATCTTGAGCTGTTGCTCATAGCAATCAATGCTCTCATAAACATTCGCATTTTTACATTCTGCAAAGGTAAAGTTTGAATATAAAATTAAAATAAGAAAAGAAACACTTTTATTCATTATTAGTTTTAACCATTAAATATTGTATTCAAGATTTTACTAAAAAATTTAGTATTTAGTAATGTTAAAGCCCTACATTTAATAGACTTTGTATCTTGGAGCATATAGTGAAAGCTAATTACTACATGCTCCAAGATCTATTAATACAAAAATGAGTAAATTAATCCCTCCCAACCTCCCTTTAAAAAAGGGAGGAGTTGTCACGTAATTCGTTGGATACGCGAAAGTCCCCCTTTAAAAGGTGAGAAACTACGTTTCGTAAGAGGGGGATTCAATGCTTTTACAATAAAAAATCCCCTCAATCGAGGGGATTTTTACTCCCTCCTTTGCTTAAGGAAGGTCAGGGGGATTTACTTAAATATCAATCGAATCATCCAAATTCGGCATTAACCAACGCTTCGCTTCATCCATAGACCAGCCTTTACGCTCTGCATAACTGTCTAGCTGATCTTGCGCAATTTTACCAACATTAAAGTATTCAGATTGTGGGTTGCTGTAATAGAAACCACTCACGCTTGAAGGTGGCCACATCGCAAAACTTGTGGTTAATTGGGTGCCAATCTTATCAGTAGAACCCAACCAGTCAAACAAAACTGCTTTTTCAGAATGTTCAGGACAAGCAGGGTAACCCGGTGCAGGTCGAATCCCGACATATTTTTCTTTAATTAATTCTTCGTTAGATAGTTGTTCAGAAGCCTGATAACCCCAGAACTCTTTACGAATACGCTCATGTAAATGCTCAGCAAAGGCTTCGGCAAAACGGTCACCTAAAGATTGGGCAAGAATTGCAGAATAGTCATCGCCTTTGGCTTTGTATTCATGGGCCATTTCTTCTGCACCAAAGATTGATATAGTGAAACCACCGAGGTAATCTTCAATGTTTGTCTCTTCAGGTGCAATAAAGTCCGCCAATGATAAATTGGGTTTCTTAGAGACTTTATCTGACTGTTGACGGGTATGTTCAAATTGATGCGTTGCCGTTTGATTTTCATCATAAATGGAAACCGTGTCTGCACCCGTGCGTTTAGCCGAAGCGATATTAAAGACGGCACGAGCATCAAAACGCTTGTTCTCTACAATATCTTTTAACATCAGTTGCGCTTGTTCATACAAATCTGTTGCGGCTTCACCGACAATTTCATCGGTCAAGATGGCAGGGAACTTGCCAGCCAAACTCCAAGAAATAAAGAATGGTGTCCAGTCAAAATAGGGCACTAAGGTTTCAAGTGGGTAATTCTTCAGGACTTGGCTGCCGATAAAATTCGGTTTAGGCGGAACATAGTTGTTCCAATCAACGCTTAAACCATTTTTAATCGATTCTGCATAAGACAATTTTGCAGCTTTAGGCTGTTTGTTGGCAATACGTTCACGGACTTTTTCATATTCAGCACGATGCTCTGCAACAAAAGCAGGTTTCATTTCTTTCGATAGCAATGTTGTTGCAACGCCTACCGCACGTGAAGCATCGGCCACATAAATCACAGCATCATTAAAATATTGTGGATCAATTTTTACCGCAGTATGTGCTTTAGACGTTGTTGCACCACCAATCAATAGTGGAATATTAAAGCCTTTACGCTGCATTTCTTTGGCAACAAACACCATTTCATCCAATGATGGCGTGATCAAACCTGACAGACCAATGATGTCACATTTTTCATCAATGGCCGTTTGTAAAATTTTTTCCGCAGGCACCATTACGCCAAGGTCAACAATGTCATAGCCATTACAACCCAGTACAACACCTACAATGTTTTTACCAATGTCATGGACGTCACCTTTTACGGTAGCCATCAGGATTTTACCTTTCGATTGGCTACCTGATTTTTCAGCTTCGATGTATGGGTTTAACCACGCCACCGCTTGCTTCATCACACGGGCCGATTTCACCACTTGCGGTAAAAACATTTTACCCGAACCAAATAAGTCACCAACCACGTTCATGCCATCCATGAGCGGGCCTTCAATTACATCTAAAGGTCGAGTAGATTTTAAACGGGCTTCTTCGGTATCGACATCAATAAATGCAGTAATACCTTTAACCAGCGCATGTTCAAGACGTTTTTCTACAGGTTGATCACGCCATTCTAAGTTTTCAACTTGTTTTTGTGCAGCACTTTGACCACGGTATTGTTCTGCAACTTCAAGTAGTTTTTCAGTCGCATCCTGACCGCTTTCACCTTGATTCAGGTTGCGAACAACATCTTCAACTGCATCTTTGAGTTCTTTTGGAATATCGTCGTAAATTGCCATTTGGCCTGCATTTACAATACCCATGGTCATGCCTTGTTTAATGGCATAATACAAGAACACCGAGTGAATCGCCTCACGTACAGGCTCATTGCCACGGAATGAGAATGATACGTTCGAAACACCACCTGAAATCATGGCATGGGGAAGATTTTGTTTAATCCAACCTGTCGCTTCAATGAAATCAACCGCGTAGTTATTGTGTTCTTCAATACCCGTTGCCACAGCAAACACGTTCGGGTCAAAAATGATGTCTTCAGCAGGGAAGCCCACATCATTAACCAATACATCATACGAGCGTTTACAGATTTCACGCTTACGTGCCGCAGTATCCGCTTGTCCGGCTTCATCAAAGGCCATGACAATAATAGCAGCACCGTATTGACGGCATAAACGTGCTTTATGTACAAACTCGTCATAACCTTCTTTTAAGGAAATAGAGTTAACAATCGGCTTGCCTTGTACGCATTTTAAGCCAGCTTCAATGATTTCCCATTTTGATGAGTCAATCATGATCGGTACTTTGGAAATTTCAGGCTCGGACGCGACTAAATTTAGGAAATGCACCATCGCGCCTTGCGAATCGAGCATGCCTTCATCCATATTAATGTCGATGACTTGTGCACCTGAAACCACTTGTTGTAGTGCAACATCGAGTGCTTCTGCAAAGTTTTCTTCACGAATTAAACGTAAGAATTTTTTTGACCCTGTGACGTTGGTTCGTTCACCGACATTTACAAACAATGAGTCTTTGGTGATGTTAAAGGGTTCTAAGCCAGAAAGGCGACAAGCGGGTTCAATGTCAGGAATTTGACGCGGCTTAATATCTTTAACTGCATTGTAAATAGCGCGAATATGGTCAGGCGTAGTACCACAGCAGCCACCGGTAATATTAATCAAACCACTCATCGCAAATTCTTTTAAAAATGCTGCGGTTTCTTCTGGTGTTTCATCATAACCACCAAAAGCATTGGGTAAGCCTGCATTTGGATGCGCTGAAACAAAAGTATCTGCAACATCGGCAATGGTTTTTACATGCGGGCGCATGGCATCTGCACCTAGCGCACAGTTAAAACCAATCGAAAGTAAATCGCCATGACGTACCGAATTCCAAAATGCCTCAGCGGTTTGACCCGTTAAGGTACGACCTGAAGCATCGGTAATGGTGCCTGAAATCATCAGGGGTAATTCACGACCAATTTGATTGAAGACTTCTTTCACGGCAAAAATTGCAGCTTTACAGTTAAGTGTATCGAAAACAGTTTCAATCAGAATGATGTCAGAGCCACCCTCAATTAAGGCATGTGTGGCTTGAATATAATTTTCTTTGAGTTCATCAAAAGAAACATTACGAAATGCAGGGTCATTTACATTGGGTGAAATTGAACAGGTACGCGATGTTGGTCCAAGTACACCTGCGACAAAACGAGGTTTATCAGGCGTTGAATATTTTTTACAGGCTTCTTTTGCAATACGTGCTGCTTCAAAGTTAATCTCATGAACCAAATCTTCCATGTGGTAATCCGACATGGAAACGCGCGTACCATTGAAACTGTTGGTTTCAATAATGTCCGCACCTGCATCCAGATAGTCTTCGTGAATGCCTTGAATAATATGCGGTTGCGTCAGCACTAAAAGGTCATTATTGCCTTTTAAATCAGAGGCCCAGTCAGCAAAACGCTCACCCCGATAATCTGCTTCTTCGAGTTTGTGGCGCTGAATCATGGTGCCCATAGCACCATCAATAATCAGAATGCGTTGGGTGAGAAGCTCTTTTAGGGTGGCAAGCGTGGACATAAATAACCCCAATCCGATGGAATACAAAATGGGCATGATTTTAGCAGAATTACACTACATTTGAGGAATATTCAGCCGACTTAGTGAGACACAGTTTTTAAATAACCCTATTTGTGCTGAATTTTTCATCGAATTGAAATATGGCTCAGCTATGATCTGAGTCTAGATAAGAAAAAATTGAGTGATGAACGGAATTAGAAAGATTTTTTATGCAGCGATCCAAATATTTTGAAATATTGCGGTGCAAATTATTTTGAGCTTCAAAGATTGCAAAATGATGGATTTAAAAGAATTTAGCTCCCTAAAATGAAGCGGGAGTGATTTAAATTAGCTCAATTGTTAAAATTTGGCTTTATATGGTACCTGTTTGTCATATAATTGTCACAATTAAATTGAACAATAAGGGGATTTTATTATCCCCTTGAACCGTCTGCATGAATTCTAATATTCCTCCCGTCCAAGATCAGGTGCAATCCGTGCCACAGAAATCGACGAATGTGCATGTTGCCACACCGAAATTTTTTATGCCGGTGTTTCTCACGGTTATTATTTCTACTTTGGTGTACATCGGCTTTCAACTTGCAGCTGATTTGTCACATGTTCCAACTTTAAGTTTATATTCCGTTATTCTTTTAGCCACTGCGCTTTTGATTGCCTTAGGCTTTGAATTTGTCAATGGTTTTCATGACACTGCCAATGCGGTCGCTACGGTCATTTATACCAATGCCTTATCTGCACCTGTTGCTGTGATGTGGGCAGGCTTTTGTAATTTTCTTGGTGTAATGGTTGCAAGTGGTGCTGTTGCTTACGGCATCATTGCTTTATTGCCTGTCGAGTTGATTATGAATGTCAGCTCTGGGGCAGGTTTTGCCATGGTTTTTGCCATGCTAATCGCCGCTATTCTTTGGAACTTAGGGACTTGGTTCTTGGGTATTCCAGCGTCAAGTTCACATACCTTAATTGGTTCGATTTTAGGTGTGGGAATTATGAACTACATCTTGCATGCAGGTAGTGGCGCCAGTGGTGTAGACATGGACCAAGTGATGAAAGTCGGCAAAGCCTTGCTGTTTTCACCTTTAATTGGTTTTGCTTTTGCTGCGGTTGTATTCTTGTTAGTGAAAAAAGTTTTCAAAAAACAAGTCGAACTTTTTCAACCACCTGAAGGTAATAAGCCACCACCACCTTTAATTCGTGCCATCTTAATTTTTACCTGTACAGGCGTTAGTTTTGCACATGGTTCAAACGATGGTCAAAAAGGTATGGGCTTAATTATGCTCATTTTGATTGGTGTTGTGCCGCTCGCGTATTCGTTGAATAAGAACTTAGATACTCAACATATTCAGTCATTTGATCAATTATCAAATCAAACTGCGGCTGTTATGTACGCCAATCATAGCAATATTTCGGATACTCACGCACGTGAAGTCTTGACGTCATACATTCAAACCAAAGAAATGAATAAAGACGTCATTCCTGCTCTGGCAAGTTTAACGGATCATTTGGGTGATCGTGTAGCTCAGTATCGTGATTTAAAAGATATTCCTGAAGCAGATACCTCTATTATTCGTAATGACATGTATTTAAGTAGCACTGCATTTAAGCGTTTAGATAAAAATAAACAGTTACCTGCAATGTCGGAAGCACAAAACAAAGTGGTTAAAGAGTACCGCTCTAACCTAGACTCGTTCTTACAATATATTCCGACTTGGGTGAAAGTTGCAGTGGCACTGGCACTTGGTTTAGGCACCATGGTGGGCTGGAAGCGTATTGTGGTGACAGTGGGTGAGCGTATTGGTAAAAACCATATGACTTATGGTCAGGGTATGTCGGCTGAACTTGTGGCAATGACCACCATTGCAGCAGCAGATGGTTTTGGTATGCCAGTTTCAACCACACACGTTTTGAACAGTGCGGTTGCAGGTACGATGGTTGCCAATAAATCAGGCTTAAACTTCGCAACGGTGAAAACCATTCTTTCCGCATGGGTGTTCACTTTACCAGCCACGATTTGTTTATCTGGTGGTTTGTATTGGTTGTTTTTACAGTTTGTTTAAACAAGCTATATGAAATAAAAAAAACGCTGCAATTGCAGCGTTTTTTTTCTTGGTTTTTTGATGTGGTCTGACTTTGGTCGAAGCTTAGAGAGAACAGATAAACGCCTTATTACAAAGAGTCATTTTGGATTAAAGCCAAAACCGAGTTTTAGCTTTAATGGGTTAAAGATAAAAATTACTTCTTAAATAACCCGTATATTTTCTTCATCGGTAATTTATCATTGGCAAAGCCATAGATTGCTGCAAAAGGCAGAGCGGTACGTGCTAAATAAGCCACACGCCATAAACCACCATGGTTTGCACCTTTCATCATTAATTCTAAAGGATGAGCCAAAGGGGTTTCTGGATTAGCAACCGAGTCAGGATTGCGTAAGTCATGAATCCATAATGCCGCCATAAGTGCATTGGTGGTTTCTGGACTAAATGATTCAACATCAAATAGGCTGGCACCATTAAATGCGGCTTTTAATAACGGATTTTTAGTCACCGAATGGGTTGTGGTTGAAGGTGCAATATTAATACTGACACGTTGCCCAGAATGACGAGCCAAAGTTGCACGCCACTGTTGAATGCGTTTTGCCAAAGCATAGTTGGGGCCTTGTTCCACCACTAAACAATCGGCAATACCATATTCCTTGCCATTATCAGAAGCAATTAAGGTTTTTAGATTTTCTTTGAAGAAATGCTGACCCGAAACAGTGGAAATACTTTTGCTAATAATTTGCTGGGTTTTAGAGCGTTGTTGGAACTTCTCATGTGAAGCCTCTACCACTTCTTTAGGAACGGCATAGACATCGGTTGGCGTACACATAAACATTAAACTGGTGTCAGCCTTTCGCTCACTCACGTATTGCATAATACTGTCCATGGCCATAGAGACACGAACATGTTTTTCACCATCTAAATAAGCAATCGCAGCGAGATCAAGCTGATGTTCACTTTGGGTCAGCCAGTGTGCAATTTCTGGTGTTTGAGTCAGTAAATCGGCCCCCAATTTTTTTTTCAGCGTGGCAGTTGGGGTATTTTCAGCTAATTTTTCTGCGCAGGGTGCATATAGCGTTGCATTGCCTTGTTGAATCGTCTTTAAAATTTTGTCCCAAACACGACTATTGGGTAAATCGACAGCCACGATGTTGGCTTTCCATTTAGATAACCACGTAAGGGGGCCTGCTTCAGAGCCTGCACCAAATAAGACCATGGTACGGTCAGAAAGATTGAACCATTCAGGATGGGCCTGTGCTGCACGTAAAGCATCTGCATGGCTAAGCTCAATAATTCCTGCATCTTGCCATGTTTGAATTTGATCTAGTAAAGCCTGACCTTGCAATTTTTGTCCTTTATAAGGCACATACCATTCAGGTGCAGCATCACTTTCACCTCTAAGCTGAACGGTATGTAAATCTGCGGTATCGACATCATTCATGATGTCTTTGAGTAAATAGCGTTGACCATTGCGATAAAAATCAAAGCTATGATGGGCCTTGTGTAAGCCTTGTTTTGCGATGGTAATTGGATTGTTGGTGCTACGAATACCGTGTTCAACCAAAGCTTTAAAATAGATAGGATAATTTTTACGCCAATTTTTTTCTGTGAGTGCATCCATTGATGATTTATTGTCAACAATAGAAAGGGCTTCAGCAATAATTTCTTTACCTGTCTGAGACGTGCTGGCTTTATTGCTGGCAGAATTGATCGGGAATTGAAGACCATCTAATGAAGTAGACATGCAAAATATCTCGTTTTTTTGATTGTTAATATACAGATGTCTACATTATCTATGCCAAATTGATTTATGGGGTAGCATTTAATGACAAAATTGTGTAAATCTTTTTTAAAATGATTTTTTTTACAATGATTTTAGAGTCTTGAGAAAGAAGGGCAGTAGCGCTTTAAGCTTTAAATCTGCCATCTTAAAAGCTCAGTTTATTTGGCAAGACGTTCAGAGTTTTCTTTAAGCATGCCGTGATCAAATTCAATGACCTAATCAGAGTTTTATTTTTATTCTAAAAAAAGGACGTTGCAATTTAACGTCCTTGAATATTGATAAATAAAGCATAAATTTTAGAAAGGAAGTTGCATCAGCTTATTTAAAAAGTGTGGAAGCACACGTGGTTCTATAATGATGGTCATGATCACACCGTAAGCTGCTCCCCATAAATGGGCACTATGGTTGATGTTCGAATTGCCACGTTTGCCAGACCAAATACTATAGCCAATATATAAAATGGCAAAAATAATTGCAGGCACTGGAATAAAGAAAACAAAAATTAGTTTCCACGGTTCAAATAAAATATAAGCAAACAAGACTGCTGAAACTGCACCAGAAGCACCTAAGCTGGCCCAGCGATGGTCATTTTTATGTTTTAAATAACTGGGAATAATTGCGACAATTAGACCGCCTAAATAAAACAAAACAAAGCCAAGATCAAAAAAATACTGTCGATAAAAACTTTCAATGACACTGCCAAAAAAGAACAGCGTAATCATATTGAAGATTAGGTGTGCGCCATCTGCATGTACAAAACCATGAGTAACAAAGCGATCATATTGCCCACGTTGCATTGCAGGTGGCCAAAAAATAAGGCGGCTCATGACTTTCTGATTTGAAAATGCAATCAGTGAAACAACCACTGTAATGAGGATCAAGCTAACAGTATGGTTAAAAGGTAAATCTAGCATAAAGTGAAGGTTCAGCTTTTAGATATTTGCTTTAATAATGCCATTAAATGAAGGGCTAAGATGAAATTTTATAATAATTCCGACAATTTTAGTTGATTTTTTTTTATTACCCCGCATCTTCAGTTAAAATAGCCACTTCAGCTTGAGGAAATATTATTATGTCGACTGAGAACATCAGCGCTGCAGTTGCAGAAGAAATTCCAAATTTATTGATTACGCCAACAGCACAAGAGTATTTGTTTGATTTACTTGAAAAACAAAATACACCAGGCATTGCTGTACGTGTTTTTGTGGAAAATCCTGGTACGCCACGTGCTGAATGTTGTATGGCATATAGTGCGCCTGAAGAAATTATTCCTACAGACTATAAACAAGATTATCCAAATTTTGCGGCTTATATTGACGCGCCATCTATCCCATATTTGCTAGATGCTGTGATTGATTACAATAAAGACCGTTTTGGTGGGCAATTGACGTTCCGTGCACCTAATTCAAAAGTGCCACGTGTGGGCGCAGATGCTTCAATGGAAGAGCGTATTAGCTATGTATTACAAGCCGAAATTAACCCCGGTCTTGCTGGACATGGTGGTAACTGTGCTTTAGTTGAAATTATTGAAGATGAAGAACATGGTTTAACGGCTGTATTGAAATTTGGTGGTGGTTGCCAAGGCTGTTCAGCCATTGATGTCACACTCAAACAAGGTGTTGAAACGACCTTGAAACAGCATATTCCTGAATTATCTCGTGTGGTTGACCAAACGGATCATACTCAGGCAGAGGGTGCTTATTTTAAATAATTTTTGAAATAAGTTTAGGAAAACCTCCAATTATGGAGGTTTTTTTATGCAGAAAATAAGCATAATTTTTTGAGCTGAACTCAGTTTTAGATTGTGCAGAGAACATATAGGTCAAATTTAAATTGATGATGAAAATCGCTAATTTTGTTTAAAATCCATCAATAAATAGAAAGTATAATGATAATTATTATCAATATCGATTGCAATGTGACTACTTTTTGTTACACTGTGCAACGAAAATTGCAATACTTATCCACTATTTACCACTTGGGGACCTTGAATGACCAAGCATATTATTCGATCTGCATTATCTCTGACAATATTCTCCTTTATGATAGGCGCTACGCATGCTGCTGATTCACAAGAGACTTCAAGTGAAAATCAAATTCAAGAACCAATAAAGTTACAAACTATAGTTGTAACGGCTGAAGAACAGTTGAAACAATCATTGGGTGCTTCTGTTATTACAGAAGAAGATTTAGATAGACTGCCTGTTGTCAATGATATTTCTGAATATGTTCGACGTATGCCAGGTGTTAACTTAACAGGAAATAGTTCAAGTGGTGTACGAGGAAACAATCGTCAAATTGATATTCGTGGTATGGGACCAGAAAACACCTTAATTCTGATTGATGGAAAACCAATTAACTCACGAAATTCAGTTCGATATGGGTGGGGTGGTGAGCGTGATACAAGAGGGGACTCAAATTGGGTTCCAGTTGATGCAATAGAGTCTATTGAAGTTATTCGAGGACCTGCCGCTGCCAGATATGGATCAGGTGCTGCTGGTGGTGTGGTAAATATTAAAACAAAAAAAATTACGAATGAATTACATGGTTCTATTGATCTATATACCAATCAACCTGAGGATTCTAAAGAAGGTGAATCTAATCGAGTTGGCTTTAATGTAAGTGGTCCAATTATCAAAGATATTTTATCTTATCGTTTATATGGTAATTTCAATAAAACAGAGAGTGATGACTGGAATATAAATAACTCTATTGGTAGTACCGCTGCTGGACGAGAGGGGGTCAAAAACAAAGATATTGGTGCTCGTTTAGGTTGGCAAGTTACAGATAATCAGGCGTTAACTTTAGATATTACTGCAAGCCGTCAAGGGAATGTTTTTGCAGGTGATTCACAGTACAGTTCAGATGCAAATGCAAATAATATATTAAAAGAATTACTCGGCACTGAAACGAATACAATGTATAAAGATGGTTATGCCTTGACTCATGAAGGAGAGTGGGATTGGGGGGATAGTAAGTTTATTGCACAATATGACAAAACTAGAAATAAACGTTATTTAGAAGGTCTTGCTGGTAGTACAGAAGGAAGTATCAATACACTTACTGATAAACAAACATCTTTATTAAATACATTAAGATTATCTAGTGAAGTGAATATTCCATTCGATTTTTATGTACCACAAGTATTAACTTTAGGTACAGAATTGGTTGAAGATAAATTTAAAGATTCTTCATCAACAAGGCAGGCAGATGCAACTGGACAATTAGTTTCAGGTAATCGTTCAAAAATGTCTTCTAATATATATTCTGTATATATTGAAGATAATATGCATTTAACAGATAGTACTGATTTAGCATGGACAGTACGTTTTGATGATCACAATAAATCAGGTGATAATTGGAGTCCTGGTCTAAATATTACGCAAAAACTTGGTGATTATTTCACATTAAAAGGTGGCATTGCAAAAGCTTATAAAGCACCAAATATGTATCAAAATGCTGAGGGCTATTTACTTTCTACTCGAGGAAATGGTTGTCCAATTCAATCAAATGGCGTTGCACTATCAAATTGTTATTTATTAGGAAATCCAAATTTAAAACCTGAAACATCTGTTAATAAAGAACTAGGTATCCAGTTCGATAAAGATAATGTGAATGCAAGTTTAGCGTGGTTCAGAAATGACTATGAAGATAAAATCACTTCAGGCACTACAGTTTTAAATACGATTGGTATTTATAATATTTTACAATGGGAAAATACACCTAAAGCACTTGTTCAAGGTTTAGAAGGAAGCCTTAGCCTTAACTTTGATCGTATTAACTGGACCAATAATTTTACTTATATGATGGATTCAAAGGATAAAAAAACAGGTAATCCTTTATCAATTATTCCGAATTACACCATTAATTCTATTTTTAATTATGAAATTAATGATCAATTTGATACCAACTTTGTATTTACACAATATGGTCGTCAAAAACCACGCCAGTTTGCAAAAAGTAATACTGAACAGAATAATGGTATAAATCCTGAATCTGTAAAAAGTTATAGTATTACAGGAATTAATATGGGTTATAAACACAATGACCATTTAAAACTTACTATAGGTGTGAGTAATTTGTTTGATAAACAAATTTTACGTGATAGTAATTCAGATAGTCAGACTTATAATGAACCTGGTCGAGCTTATTATGCTTCAATTAAAACTTCTTTCTAATTGTATAAAAATATTTTTGAACATGATCTAGAGTAGTAATAGTTTATGAATTTCGTTTAATTTTTATATGTTTTTTGAGTGGAAATATATTGCTTTTGCTACACGCTGTGTGAATAGATTAATCGCATGCAAATTTCATAGTTTAAAAATTTGATTTGTGATTCATTTAAGCCCCGAAGTGGCTTGTCAGTATGAAAGTTATTGCTGTAAAAAGATAGAATCATTCAGTTGAACAATTCAAAAATGATTATGTCTTGCATACATTAATTTGTTTGAGAAAAAGTTATTTAAAGTCTTATTTAAAGTCTTATTTTTAGTCAAAACAAGAGTGACCTCAATTGAGGTCACTCTTGTTTTAAATTGTGAAGAGTTGGTGGTTACAAGCGGCTTTTTTCATGCCTGAATATTTAAAATTTTCTGCGCTGTTTCAGCATAATAAAATTTCTCTAAATAGGCTCTGGCACGTTCACGTAAATATTCAGAGGAAACCAAATTTTGCATTACAGGGGCTAATAAATGCTGTAATTCTTGTTGAATCAGCGCTTCATCAATATTTAAATCACGAAGTAATAGGTCAAAACTACGTTCTTGATTACGTACATACCAAGCATAAACACCATCATGAACCTGTTGTTTTAAATATTCTGTTTGACGGATATGATCCCAAATTTCATGCCCTAAATTGACAGTATTGGGAAGGTCTTGAATTTCAATATAGTTCTTCAAGACGCTTAAAGGCCAATCTTTGATTTTATGCCAAAGATTGGCCTGAAAGTGATACAGCTTGTCATTATCAAAATGTTGATTGAGCACATGCTCACTCATTTGGCTCAGTTTCAAAATATTTTTTTGTAAATAATGTCCGATGGTGTCATTTAAATTGGAATCTGTGACCGTCTCTAAAACAGATTTGCCCATTTTCATAAAACTAGACATACCCGGCATGCGTTTAGCCATGACAGAATTATCTAAATAATCTTGAATAGAGTGCTGAATTAATTGGGTAATCATGGCTGAAAAGGCAGGGCTATTCACCACAGTTTTAATTAAACGTTGACGATGAATACTTTTACTTGCCACATATTGGGCAATTTTATCGACGGTGAGTACAGGGATTACATCGGCAATTAGCGTGTTTTCATTGGCAGGATGAATTAAAGCAAAACGAAGATGTTCAGCAATTTGCTCAATGAGAACAGGACTGGCAGGTGTGGCTAAAATTTGCTTTTGTAACAGGGCATTGATGTGTTCAAATGACCAAATTTTCTGTAAGGTTTGTTTTCTAAACCAATGATAAAAATTTAGAAATTCGCTTTGAATGGTGGCAGCATGCGAAAACTCTTGTTCTAAAAAGTCAAGATGAGCATCTATTAATTGCTCAATCATCGGGTGTTTCTGCATACTGTCTCTGCAAGCTAATTTAAAGGAATGAGTTTATCAGCAAGTGGGTTCTTTAGCTTTTGGGTTTTTGCTAGAAAAGGTAAATAGTGTAAAGCCACTTGTTGTTCTGCTTCTAAAATCGGCATATGACCGACATTGTTTAAAATCACAGGCGTTTCTGCACGCTTCAATAAAGATTGTAATTCACTTGCTGCTTCAACATTAATAATTTTATCTTGCTTGCCCCAAAGAATCAGTGTCGGTGCTTCAATGGTACGGGTCAGACGGGCAAAGGATTCAGGGGTGTAAATACGATTGAGTGTCACGATTTGATCAATCATTTTACGGGTTTGTGAAGATTGCGAAATCAGCATTTTTTCTTGTGCTTTTTTAAAGTAAAGCGGTAGTTCAGGTGGTGTTTGCATAACTTGACTGAGTACATCTTCTAAATCACCCGGTTTAGAAACAATCAAATTTTTTAAAAAATAAGGATCTTTGGTATAGGCTGTATTGGCTTTTTTATAAATGCCTGCGCTATTGAGTAAAAATAAACTTTGAGTATCGAAGGGATACTGTGAGGCATAGATGGTTGCAATTGATCCGCCCAGTGAGTGTCCTGCAATATTCAGTTTGGTTTCGATATTAATCGCTTCAACAAAACGACGTAAGCGTTCCGTGACATTGGGCACAGAGAGATCAAAATTATCTGCAACTTTGGTTTCGCCATTGCTTGGCAGGTCTGGAATAATTACATGATAATAAGGCGTTAAAAAATGTGCTACGCCATTCCAATTGTCGCGATTTCCTGCCAAGCCATGAATGAGTAATACTGCGGGTTTATTGCTGGAACCCCCTTCGCTATAGCTCCAAGTAATGTCATCAATTTTTATAGTTTTACTGCGTAAGCCTGCTGCCTGACGTTCTTTGGCGAAATAACTCTGTAAAGAAAGAGGTTCATCTGTCGTCTTATTTGTTGCTGCATATGAAAAATGAGGCACACTGACTGCAAGTGCTAAACACATCGTGCTTAAGATGCGAGATAAAATCGAGTGTGTCTGTATCATTGATCATTATCCTTAATGTGTTCATGACGATAATATTTATAGAGGATATGATAAAAATAATCTAAATTTAGACTGCATTTTATTTTTCTAGAAATGTCTATAGCTTATTGTAAGTATTTTAAAGAAAATGTCACTGTATTGTTTGTTGAATTGGGTAGCTCGAAAGCTTAGAAGTGTGAACTGGATTCATTTTTCATGTGAAATAAAATATTTTGTAACATCGGTATAAACTAAACAGTCATTCTTTTTGCAAGTGACTTTCATTTTCACAGCGATTAAAATGTTGTAACTTCAAAACATTCTGGTGGGAAAGAAATGCTAACAGCTCAAGAAGCTTTAGAACGTCTTAAAATTGGTAACCAACGTTTTGTATCTGGCGAGACGACCCATCATAAACAACTGAGCCATCAGGAACGTGCAGAAATGGCGGGAGACCAAAACCCGTTTGCTATTGTTTTAGGCTGCTCAGACTCTCGTGTTCCTGCTGAAATGGTCTTTGATCAGGGGCTGGGTGATTTATTTGTGATTCGCGTCGCAGGCAATGTGGTTGCACCTTCTCAGGTTGGTAGTGTTGAATTTGCTGCTGAACGTTATGATTGCGCAGTGGTCGTAGTTTTAGGTCACAGTCATTGTGGTGCTATTCAAGCCACGATTGATACATTGATGAACCCTGCCAGTCCACCATCACAAAACTTAATGTCAATTGTAAACCGTGTGCGCCCATCGGTTGAAACCTTGTTGCAGACAGAATTGAAGGATGATTTGGCTAAACTATGCAAACATGCGGTACGATCAAATGTTTTTGCATCTGTGAATCAGTTGCGTCATGGTTCTGCTGTACTGGAAAGCTTGATTGCTAAAGGTAAGTTAAAAGTGGTTGGTGCAGAGTATTCTTTAGAAACAGGTGAAGTTTTATTCTTTGATTTTTAAAATCAAATAAATTTCAATGATTCATAAAAGGCGCTTTATAAGCTAATGCTGATCAGTTAAGGGGTTTTACAATGAACGCCTTAACTTTTTAGTTATTCACGACAGAGTCTTATTGTTTTAAATCCAATTTTTGGAGCTCGTTTGTTCTTTTGTTTAGCCAAAATGAGAATCCTCAAAATATATTTTGAGTTCGTAAGAAAAGCATCTTGAGAATAGTTTTAAATAATTTATTTAAAACTATTCTCATCGCAAAACTCGCTAACTACCGAAAATTAACAAAAAAATTGCAAAAACAATATATTGCCAATGTAGTCCTGCCTCAGACAGTTGCGAATGACGTTTCCGTGTATCAAATAAAATTATGGATTCAAAATAAAAAATGCCAGTCATTTTCTTAACTGACTAGCATTAGTTTATAAAGCGCCTTTTATATAGGGATAAGCATTGTTCAGTAAAATGCTTTGCGCTTTTGCATTCGGGTGAACCAGATCAGATTGCATCAGGTTTTTATTGCCAGCAATTCCTGTTAAAAAGAAGGGCATCAATTTCACTTTGTATTGTTGGCTGACAATACTGTAATTTTTTTCAAAAGCTTGACTATAAGCCGTGCCGTAATTGGGTGGAATTTTCATGCCCAAAACAACCACCGTCGCTTTGGCTTGCTGACTTTGTTGAATTAAATTGGCGAGGTTCTTTTGAATCAAAAGTGGCGATTGACCACGTAAACCATCATTTCCACCCAATTCAATCACCACAATATGCGGTTTATAGGTGTTTAATAATTTAGGTAAACGCGCTACAGCACCACTGCTGGTTTCACCACTCACACTGGCATTGACCACTTTATGTTTTTTCGGATACTGTTGGTCTAAACGCTTTTGTAATAAATAGACCCAACCTTGTTCTGCTTGCATGCCATATGCTGCGCTAATACTGTCCCCCACAATCATAATGGTTTTAGCAGAAACCACGGCTGGAATAAGACACAGGCTGAACATCGCCAAGTAAGAAATTCCACGAATTTTTAAATTGCGATTTTGCATATAGAGATATTATGACCCAAGTTACTCATGATCATTGCATCATGCCACAAGTGATTATTTCTGCCCAGCAACTGACACAAAAGATCAAAATTGCACAAAAAGAACTACGCATTTTTGAAAATTTAAATTTTGAAATTTATGCGGGTGAGCAAGTGGCAATTACGGGGCGTTCGGGTTCAGGAAAATCGACCTTGCTTGGAATTTTGGCGACGTTGGATCAAGCCAGTGCAGGAAAATTAACAGTTTGTGGAGAATCGATTGCTGAATTAAACGAAGAACAACGTGCTTTGGTACGTTTAAAACATATTGGATTTGTTTTTCAATCTTTTCAATTGCTACCGCATTTAACTGCGGTTGAAAATGTGATGTTGCCACTGCGCTTACAAAAGAATTTTAATTTTGCAGCAGCTGAAAAAAAAGCCTTGGCATTGCTGACAAAAGTGGGTTTAGAACGACAAGCGACACAAACGCCCAAAGTCCTTTCTGGTGGTGAGCAGCAACGAGTTGCGATTGCACGGGCTTTGATTAGTGATCCACAAATTATTTTTGCCGATGAACCGACAGGTAATTTAGACACACAAACAGCCCAAGAGATTGAGCAATTATTATTTCAGCTGAATCGTGAATTGGGGACAACCTTGGTTTTGGTGACGCATGATCCAAAACTGGCTGAACAATGCCAGCGTCATTTTGAATTGTTAGATGGACATGTAATTGAACATCGTAACGGTGAGGACTGAAATGAACCCTCTCTTTCAACCGTTACTCAAACAAAGTTTTAAAAGTAGCGGTGTTTACTTACTGATTATTGCGCTGGTTTTGGCAATTAGTGCAACCACAGCACTAAAATTTAGCAATGAACAAATTCAAAATGCCGTGGCACTACAAGCCGCAGAAATGTTAGCAGCGGATTTGGTTCTGACAGATAATCAGCCACTGGAAAAAAAGTGGCAAGACCAAGCCAACCAACTCACGTTACAACAATCTAAAGTCACCACATTTAGTTCAATGGCACATACCCATGAGCAATTTGTGATGGTGAATGTCAAAGCCATTGATGATGCCTTTCCGTTACGTGGAGACATTCGTGTTGTGCCAACAGCAGACAAAATTCAAGCAGGAGAGGTTTGGCTCAGCGTTCGTGCTCTGGATTTATTGCATGTTAAAGTGGGGGATACGGTCAATATTGCCGATGCAAGCTTTAAAGTCACGGCTCAAATTGCCCATGATTCCAATCAGGAATTGGGTTTTTCAGGTTTTTCGCCTACCGTAATTATTTCCCAAGCTGATGTTGCTCGAACCCATGCCATTCAAGTGGGGAGTCGGGTTGAATATCGTTTATTGATTGCGGGTACGGCAGAGCAAACCAAGAAATTTGAACAAAATTTCAAATTGCAGCAAGGTGTTCAAACACCAAGCGCAAATGAACAAACCAGCCTGAGGTTACGCAATGCCAGCGAAGGCAATACGCGTTTAATGAAGCCGATTGCCAATTTAGATACCTTCTTACAACTGACCAATATTTTGACTATTTTGTTGTGTGGTATTGCCATTGCCTTAACCAGTCAGCGCTATGTACAACAAAATCAGGACTATATTGCGCTTATGCGTTGTATTGGCGCAACAAAGGCTCAGATTCTTAACGCATATTTGGCTTTATTGAGTGTGGTTTTAATGGTGGCAATGGCGATTGGCAGTTTAGCGGGAGTTTCACTCGGCTATGGCTTATTGCAACTGATGCTACAGTTGATTCCACATCTGCACATTCAATTTTCTGTGTTGGATTTGTTGCTTGGGCCACTGCCTATCGCAATGCTCACCAGCGCGGTAGTGTTACTCGGATTTATTGTGCCAAGTTTATGGCAACTGTTGAATACACCGCCTATTCGTGTCATTCGTCAGCAAGAAAAAACGGTGCAGTCGATGTTATGGATGCTATTAATGGGCACGGCAAGTTTGGTGCTGTTTAGTATTGTGCTAACTGAAAATATTGTGCTCACTGCTTGGGTGATTGGTGCGATTATTTTATTGTGTACTGTGCTGTATTTGCTAATTTGGGGCGGGCTGAAATTCATCAAAAGCTTAAAAATATCCATTTCAGCTTATGTGCGTGCGCCTTATCAAACGGCTTTTCAAATTACTGCTTTGGCACTGGGTCTAAGTTTAATTACCGTATTGGCGGTGCTGCGAACGGATTTACTGGAGCGTTGGCAGCAACAATTACCTGAAGGTACACCCAATCAATTTGTTTATGGTTTACCACCATTTGATATGCCTGTATTCAAAGCCCAGCTTGAACAACAGGGTTGGCAGAGTACACCATTATATCCCAATATCCGTGGGCGATTGGTGGCGAAAAATGATCAGCCCTTTGCAGAGCAATTGCTGAAAAGCAATAACTCTTTACGCCGTGAATTAAATTTAACCCAAACCGCAGAATATCCGACTGACAATAAAATAGTGCAGGGCAGCGCAGCATTAAAACAGGTTGGTGATGTGTCTGTTGAAGTCAAAACTGCGGAAGAACTGGGGATTAAAATCGGTGATCGGCTGACCTTTAGCTTGCCAGAAGGTTTGGTTCACGCCAAAGTCATTAACTTGCGTAGTGTGGAATGGGAAAGCTTTAGTCCTAATTTTTTCTTTATTTTTGCACCCAAAACCATGGATGAAAATGCAGGCAGTTATTTAGGCAGTTTTTATGTGCCAGAGCAGGATAAAAAGCAATTGGTTTCGGTGATTCAGCAATTTTCCAATACTGTTTTTATTGATGTTAGTTTGATTTTGGATGAAGTCAAACGCTTGGTGAATGTGCTGGTGCAAATTATTACCATTCTGGCGTTATTGGTGAGTGTATCAGGTGTTTTAGTGCTTATTGCTTGCTTGAATTTATTGATGGATGAACGTAAACGTGAAGTGGCTTTGTTACGTTCATTTGGTAGTTCGAAACAAAAGTTAAAACAAATGATGAGCGTGGAGATTGGTTTTATTGGATTTGTGGCGGGTGTGGTTTCTTGTCTGTTTGCAGAAGTAATTAGTGCAATTGCGAGCTATAAAATGAATTTGGCAATTCAGGCACATGGGGAAATTTGGTTGATTTTACCGATTGTCATGACCTTACTGTGTGCCTTGATTGGACGTTATCGCTTAAGTTACCTGTGTGATATTCCACCTTTACAAAGTTTAAGAGAGATCAATCAATGATCTCTCTTATCTGATTTATGCCGCTTAGAAATGAAGTTGTGCGCGCATAGCAGCAAGAATTTGGCGCCAAATGGGTTCAAGGATTTGAACTTGTTGCATGCAGTAATCATAAAATAAATAACAGGTTACTGCACCCACAGCTAAGCCGATATAAATACCCAAATTCGGTTTATGTATCCGTTGTCCCATATACCAAATAATTGCCAATACAGCGCCCATCAGCATACCGCCAATATGGGCTGCATTATTAATTCCGGGCATGGTGAAGCCAATCAATAAGTTAATGCCCATGACCATGACCAAAGTTTTTTTATCTAAAATAAAGCGTTGCTTGGGTAAAACAGGAAATAAAGATAAAACCGTCAATGCACCACCAATGCCCATCACGGCACCAGAAGCACCCGCACTGACGGTTGGAAAAAGTTCAGGGTTTTGGGTTTGAAGTAGTTCGAAGGTATTTTGGATGTCGATGAAACCACTGAGCAAGCTGCCCATAAGACCTGCAAAAATATACACACCTAAATAATAGAATCGACCGAAAAGTTGCTCAGCGACACTGCCAAAAATATAGAGTGCCCACATGTTTAGCATGAGATGGATTAAGCCAAAATGAAAAAACATGCTGGTAAACAGGCGGATGGGTTCCTCTAAAAAGGTTAAAGGTGCATAATCAGCGCCCCAATGAATAGCATCGACAAGACTGGGACTGCTAATATTTACCCCTGTGAGCACTTGCCAGAGAAATAAACTGACATTAATGGCAATAAAAAGTGCAGTCAGCCACCAAAGGTGAACCTCGGGTTTACTTCGAATTGAGGGAGGTGAAAGTTCAGCCATGCTATTCTTTTATAATCTTTGCTATATTTAGCTTCAAGCTTAGCATGAAAAAATAGATATTTTGGAGTAACTCACTGACATGAAAGCTTTTATTGTTCGTAGTTTGTTAATACTTGTCAGTTTGGTACTTTTAGTACAACTTTGGATTTTTGCGAGTCTGGTTTGGTGGCGAACTCATCCGGTTGAAACCACCATGATGATGCGGATAGATTATTGGTCTGAACCGTCTAAGCCAATTAAACATGAATGGCGTGATTATGATCAAATCAGTGACTATTTGAAACATGCGGTGGTTGCAGCAGAAGATGGCAAATTTTTACAACACAACGGTTTCGATTGGGCGGGTATGCAATTCGCCTTAGAGCGTAATAAAGATAAAGGTAAAGTGGTTGCAGGTGGTTCAACGATTTCACAGCAATTGGCAAAAAATCTATTTTTATACAATAAGCGTTCATTTTTGCGTAAAGGTCAAGAAGCGGTTGCCACGTGGATGATGGAGCGGGTCTGGTCAAAAGAACGGATTTTAGAAGTATATTTAAATTCAGTTGAGTTTGGTGAAAATATTTATGGTGTGGAAGCAGCAACACAGCATTATTTTGGTAAAAGTTCGAAAAACTTATCGCGTGAACAAGCCGCTTTCTTAGCCGCGATTTTACCGAATCCAAAATATTATCAAGACCATCGTGAAGATCGGAAATTAAAGTATCGTAAACGGATGATTCAAAAATATATGCGTTATAGCCATATTCCTTAATTCTTTACTGTAAAAAAGCCCAAATTATTGGGCTTTTTTTTATGAAATTGTCACAATTTTGAAGCATACTTAAGTAAATACGAATTACTTTAAAATATGCATAGGTTAGGTATGAATACTGCAGCAGACCCATCTCCTACACAAATAGAATATACATATAATGATCGCTATATTAACCGTGAACTTTCTATTCTAGATTTTCATCTTCGTGTATTAGAACAGGCGGTTGATCCTCTGCATCCTTTGCTTGATCGCATGAATTTTTTGCTTATTTTTTCCCGTAATCTGGATGAATTTTTTGAAATTCGTTTTGCTGGTTTGATGGAGCAACTTGATTTAGGCAATGAAAGTCGCAGCCCTGATGGTTTAACCCCAAAACAAGTGCTAGATACTATTTCTAAAACAGCACACGCAGCAATTGAACGCCAATACCGTATTTTAAATGAAGCAATTTTGCCTAAATTACGTGAAGAAGACATTTGTTTTTTACGTCGTGGTGAGCTTACACCTGCTCAGTCTGCTTGGATTAAAAAGTATTTCCAAGAACAAGTTGCCCCTGTTCTGACCCCAATTAGCCTTGATCCAGCTCATCCATTTCCGCGTTTGGTGAATAAAAGTTTAAACTTTATTGTGACTTTGGAAGGGAAAGATGCCTTTGGTCGTCAAATTGATTTAGCTGTTGTTCCAGCACCGCGTTCATTACCTCGCGTGGTACGTTTACCTGATGAGCTAACCGATGGCAAAGAACATCATGTTATGTTGTCTGCCATCATTCATGAACATGTGTCCGACTTATTCCCGGGTATGACTGCGACAGGTTGCTATCAATTTCGCGTAACACGTAATGCAGATTTGGCATTAAATGAAGATGTTGAAGACTTAGCCAAAGCATTGAAAGGCGAATTGAACTCACGCCGTTTTGGTCGTGCGGTACGTTTAGAAGTGACCCACAATTGTCCTGAACATATTTATGAATATTTACTCGATGAATTTGATCTTGAAAAAGAGCAACTTTATAAAGTGGATGGCCCAGTTAATCTTGCACGATTACTTTCGAATTTTAAACGTCCACATTTACGTTATGATTCACATACACCCATTATTCCAAAAGTTCTGAAAAAATCTGAAAATATTTTTTCTGCTATGCAGAAACAAGACATTCTGTTACATCACCCATTTGAATCATTTGCACCTGTGATTAATTTATTGCGTGAAGCTGCACGTGATCCGCAAGTGCTTGCGATTAAGCAAACTTTGTACCGTAGTGGTCCCGATTCTGAAATTGTACAAGTGTTGGCAGAAGCCGCGCGCAATGGTAAAGAAGTCACCGCAGTCATTGAATTACGTGCCCGTTTTGATGAAGAGTCAAATATTGAAGTGGCAAATGTACTGCAAGAAGCGGGTGCTGTGGTGGTCTATGGCATTGTGGGTTATAAAACCCATGCCAAAATGATTTTGGTGGTACGCCGTGAAAATAACAAGCTCGTGCGTTATGTGCATCTAGGTACAGGTAACTATCACGCGGGCAATGCGCGTATTTATACTGACTATGGGTTGCTCACCACAGATAAAGAGCTATGTGAAGATGTACATCGTATTTTTCAAGAATTGACAGGTATGGGGAAAATGGCGAAGTTAAAGAAACTTCTGCATGCGCCATTTACCTTACATGCGCAACTTGTGAACTATATTGATGAAGAAATTGCCAATGCTAAAGCAGGTAAGTCTGCACAAATTATTGTCAAAGTGAATGCTTTAACTGAAATGCAGCTGATTAACAAGTTGTATGAAGCATCTCAAGCAGGCGTACAAATTGATTTAATTATTCGCTCTATTTGTTGTTTGCGTCCGGGTTTGCCGGGGCTTTCAGAAAATATTCGAGTGCGTTCAATTGTCGGACGTTTCTTAGAGCATACCCGTGTTTATTACTTTGGTAATAATGGCAATGCTCGAATTTACTGCTCAAGTGCCGATTGGATGGATCGTAATTTATTTAATCGTGTTGAGGCATGTTTCCCAATTGAAGATCCAGCGCTGAAAAAACGTATTTATCAGCAAGGTTTATTGACTTATTTACAAGATAACCAACAAGCATGGTTGTTGCAAGGAGATGGAACGTGGGTACGTGCTCATGTTGCGTCAGGTCAAGCGCCACATAATGCGCAAAGAATATTACTAGGCTTAATTAAATAATTTACTCGTAAGTCCTAAAATAAAGGAGTCTTCGGACTCTTTTATTTTATCTCGATACTACTTTTGAGATAAAAGGGAATTCGGGATATCTCATGCTATAAACAGGTAATTTTTTGATAAATATTTTTAATATGACCTTCAATCTTATATAAGGGCACAGTAAGCTGTTGTGCAATTTGTTGTGGGCTCAGTCCCTCTGATATTAAAGTCAAAATGTCATTTTCAATCGCTGTTAGGTGTATGGGTTGGTTTCTTTCAGTTGTTGTTTGGGTTTTATTAATGCCAAGTTGATGTGACAAAATATATTGCGCTAAAGCGTAATGAATGGGCGCGCCGCCACGTAGAATAGTTTTAATGTGGCTGAAAATTTTTGCTTCAGTATGTTCATAAAAAATATAGCCTTGTACACCCGCTTGAATTGCAGCAAACAGTAAAGAGGTCTCGTGCTGGGCTAAGACCACAATAATATATGCATCTGGATGAATCTTTTTTATTCTTCTTATAAATGAAGTTTTTTCTGATTGATTAAGATATAAATCAATCAAGATTAAATTGGGTAAATGTTGTTGCAATAATTGTTCAGCTTCAATCAGATTATCAGTATGAATCATTAATTCTGCCGGATAACCTAATCGCATGAGAATATTTTCGGATAGATGATTAAAAGTGGGTTGATCTTTTATCATCATAATAGGAACAGGTAATGTTAGTTCACCCACTAGGTATTTCTCACAATGGTTTTCTATTTTATTGAGTCACTTTGCTATAAAGTGAATGAAAGCGCTATCCCAAGAAATTGGTAATTTATAAGGTTTGAGGTAAACTTAAGTATTTGTTGAATAATACATATTTAAAAAATGTATATTTATTGTGTTTTTATTTTAAATTATTTTTGTTTGCAGCAGAGTGCTTTTGGGCAATGAAAAAATCCCTATTTATGGGGATACAAAAAACAGATTGAACCTTCTACTATGACAGCACTTCTTATTAGTCTGGCTAATTAGTAGTACTTCAACTTATCGGGAATCTAATATTTTATTGCTCTATTGAGTCATAATCTGTTTTTATCTTGAATGGCTTATCTGTATAGATAAGCCATTTTTTTATTTAAAAAAATATGAAAAATGTTTTAAGTTTGCATTCCATGAATTGATTTGCGTTAGGTGAATATGGAGTATAAAAAATTGAACATAAAAAAAGGAGCGATTGCTCCTTTTAATATATAGATGGTTTTTTAGTGAAGATTTTTGGTGATTTTTTGAAAAATTTGCAACAGCACATCAAATTCACTTTGCAATGGGGTGCTTTTACGCGTGACCAATGCAAGGGTACGACTTGGTGCTGCCTCAATCGCTTTGACCACTAAATCTGGATTTGCTTTAATCATATTGGTATGAATTGCAATTTCAGGAAGTAGGGTAAAACCTAAATCTGAAGAAACCATTTCTACTAATGTTGGCAATGAACTTGCTTTTAAGCGATGATCATTTTTACGTTCGCCAATTGGACAAGCACTCAAAGCATGATTACGTAGACAATGACCTTCTTCAAGCAAGACTAAACGCGATAGATCTAAGTCATCTAAAGAGTTTGCATTATTCGCATTTTGGTCTAATTTATTACAGACCAAATAAAGGTTTTCTTTTGCGATTTCAGCAACTTTTAAGCCACGCGTATCAAAAGGTAGAGCCAAAACAATCATATCGAGATTGCCATGTTCTAGTTTTTCGACGATTTTTTCACTTTGTGCTTCGTGCAAATGCAATTGAATTTTAGGAAGTTGTTTATGAACTTCATCTAAAAGTTTCGATAAAATAAAAGGTGCAATGGTTGGGATGATTCCCAAATGTAAATCACCAGTTAAAGGCTCGCTCATCTCACGACTTAAACGCATCAAGTCTTGTGCATCTGCCAATAGAACACGGGCTCGGGCAACAACCTGCTCGCCTAGCGGAGTTAAACGTACATTTTGGCGGTCGCGTTCAACGAGTACTCCACCTAACAAGCGCTCTAACTCCATGATCCCGCCTGACAAAGTCGATTGGGTCACAAATGAACGACGCGCAGCTTCAGTAAAATGCAGCGTTTCAGACAGTGTAACGAGATATGACAGCTGTCTTAAAGATGGTAATGCAGCCATAGTGTCCTAATGTTTTGATTTAAAGTGATCAGCAAATAATCCGCTAAGATATGGAATAAAATGCGGAGGCATATCATGCCCCATTCCATCAATTAATTCAAACTTAGCATCTGTAATTGCCTTTGCAACGGCTTTGCCATGACTCGGTGGAATTAAACGATCCCGAGAGCCATGTACCACGAGGGTCGGTTGCTGAATTTGCTTACCCAATTGTAGCAAAGAACCCGTACATAATATTGCTAAAAATTGTTGAAGTACACCCGCTGGATAATAACTTCGTTGATATAACTTGCGTGCGGTCTGAATAATTTCAATTTGGTTGATATATCCGGGTGAACCAATAATATTAAATACTTTTACACTATGATTCACAATACCATCTTCGTCGGTAGATTCAGGTTTACCAATCAGACTAAAAAGTTGTTTTGGAAAGGGGGGGGGGAGTAAGGGTTGATTGTTACTGGTAAACATTAGCCCTAGGTTGCTTACTTTTTGAGGGTGTTTTGCTGCCAGAATTTGCGCAATCATTCCCCCCATTGAAGCTCCGAGCACCGAGACATTATCAAGTTCTAAATGATCAATTAACAATGCAGCATCTTCTGCCATATCATATAAATTATAGGGTGCGCCTTGGTTTTCTAAACCTAAAGCAAAGCGACCCATGAGTTTTAATGTATTGAGTCGTGGACCTGAATGACGAATTTTTGAAGACAACCCAATATCTCGGTTGTCAAAACGAATGACTCGATAACCTTGGTCTATAAGTGATTTACAGAAAAAATCAGGCCAGAATAACAGTTGCGCACCTAAACCCATAATCAGCATGATTGCAGGATGTTCAGGCTTTCCACCTATTTCGACATGCAGCTCAATACCATTGCTTAAAGTGACTTTGGTTTCATGCATAAACGAAGTATATGGAGAGCCCGTGAATGTGAGTGCGCTATTCATTGTTATTTTCCTAAAAAAGGACATTTTTTTGAAAAAACATCCTTTATATTAAAACCTTAAACTGCTACAGGAATCAAGTCAGGTACTAATTTAGTTAGGCTTAAACGTTGTTTTGCCGCAGTTGCACCCAAGAGTACAAAACCACGTAAGGTATTTTGATTATCGAAAGCTTTTGCAATCATGCCATCTTCTAGTTCTTCTGTCTCCCACGTGACATCTACGTCA
Source organism: Acinetobacter sp. ANC 4654 (assembly GCF_002135425.1). NCBI lineage: Bacteria > Pseudomonadati > Pseudomonadota > Gammaproteobacteria > Moraxellales > Moraxellaceae > Acinetobacter > Acinetobacter sp. ANC 4654. The sequence goes on along the minus strand of NZ_NEGL01000005.1, from coordinate 54,276 downwards.
ATTGGTGCTGGAAGTACAGTCAGTGGTGCAGTAGGTGTTTTAACGGCAACAGGCATTGCAGGATAGTGAACATGAGTGTTGTCACCATTTAAGGTTTTTGCTAAAGCGCGGGCTTGTTGCATGATTGGCATCACGTAAGGTAGCAGTAGACCATTGACTTCTGCACAGTCCCCAATTGCATAAATATCGGCTTGATTGGTTTCTAAAAGACCATTGGTCAAGATTCCACGGCTACATGTAATCTTGGTCGCTTTGGCTAATTCTACGTTGGGTTGCAAACCAATTGCAGAAAGGACAATGTCTGCAATGACAGACTGACCATTGGCTAGAGTAATTTGATAGTCGCCATTTTCAACTTTGGTGACTTTTTCAACCGTTGTCCCCAATACAAAGTGAATGCCAATATTTTCTAATTTTTCTTGGAACGAAGATGCAACATATTCAGGAATGAGACGTCCTAAAGGTTGAGCTGCTAAATCAATCACAGTGACTTGATGTTCAGTGTTTTGTAAGTCATTGGCAAATTCACAGCCAATCAGACCTGCACCTAAAATCACGACACGTTTGTCTTGACGTATAGCCAAATTTTTACGGAAAGTTTTGTAGTCATTCAAATTGTTAACCACATGAATGTCATCACTACCATCACCAGCAATGGCTAAGCGAACTGGATTTGCGCCAACAGCGAGAACCAATTTTGAGTAGGGCTGAGTACTTTGTTGCCCCTCTTTTTCTAAAATGAGTTGATGTTGTTCGGACTGAATTTCTTTGACCCAAGTATGTGCTTCAATACGCATCTGTAGTTGGGCACTCATTTTAATGGCATCACCCAAAGCGATTTGTTCTGGTGCTTTGTTACCAACCAAAGCATTTGACAGCGTGGGTTTAGCATAGTTTACCGCATCATCTGCACAAATCATGACCAGTTCATGCTCGGGATTTAGCTTGCGAAACTCACGTGCTGCGGTATAACCGGCCATACCTGAACCAATGATGACGATAGGGTGCATAGTTTTCTCCAAACGGTTTTCTAAAAGATGTAAAAAAGACCATGCGCTATGGTCTTTTGTATCAATGATTAGATTTCAATCATTTCAAAATCAACTTTTGATACACCACAATCCGGACATGTCCAATCATCTGGGATGTCTTCCCATTTCGTGCCTGCGACAATACCATCTTGTGGCCAACCTTCAGCTTCGTTATAAATCCATCCACAAACGATGCATTGATACTTTTTCATTTGACTCTCCAAAGCACTGACTTTTTAAAAAGTGAAGTCAGTAAAAATCCATATACAGCTTGACTCTAGTGATATGACTTTCAATGTACATATTCAAGCAAATTTTTACGCAGTTCCAGCGTTAATGTAAAGCAAATATCTGAGTTTAGTGAGTGAATTTGAAAGCAGAATTGCAGATGAGGACAAAACTTGTCATAAAAAGGCTGAAATATCATTTTTGTTTAACAATATGAATTAAATATACGCCTTTAAATAGCGCTGAATGAAAGGTGTATGTAAAGATTTAGATCACTTTTTTAAGTTTAAAAGTCAGTCTCTAGACTAAGGTCGAGGAGAAAAAGAATATCCGATTTGTTATTTTAGAATTGGCTAAATTTATACCTATTATTTATTTAATAAAATTAAGTACTTATGCATTATTTTTGTGTTTGGTTGTATTTTACGGGTGGTTGTTTACTGGTCATTCAGTGCATAAAGCGCTAAAATTGACATATTCTCTTTTTAAATTACTTTTCTCCCCATGAGCAATCTGTCTACAACTTTGTGGTCTAAAATTCGTACTGTCCAAAATTTCCCTAAACCTGGGATTTGTTTCTTTGATTTAACACCATTATTTATAGGAAATATTGAGCTATTAACAGATGCGTTAATTGCAAGTATTCCTGCTGAAAAGTTGCAAGAAGTAGATAGCTTTGTTGCTGTTGAAGCTCGTGGTTTTGTTCTTGCGAGCTTGTTGGCACAGCGTTTAGGCAAAGGTCTATTACTGGTTCGTAAAGCGGGTAAGTTACCGCCACCCGTGGTTGGAGTAGGCTACAGCTTAGAATATGGTATGGATCGTTTAGAAATGTCTGCTGAAATTGAGCCGCAAAAAATTATTATTGTGGATGATGTGTTGGCAACGGGCGGTACTTTAAAAGCAGTGAAACAATTGGTGGATAAATGCAACCATGAACTCTTGGGTGCCAGTATTTTCCTAGATTTACCTGACCTACATACTGATTTAGGTTTAACGGTTTGGTCAGTATTGGATGATAAAAGTCAGCCAGAAAAAGCTGTTGCATAAACGATCATAAATGATAAAAAGCCTTGGTTAATCCAAGGCTTTTTTACTTCAAGAAATGTATTTGCAAATGTTGAATTAAGTCATTTAAGTTTTCAGGGCTGGCTAAACGGTGATGTCCACCTTCAACAGCTTGAACAAGCATATATGGTTCAAGCTGTTCTTTCACTGCATGCATATCCAGCACTTCATCACCTAGCTCTAAATAAGCAATTTGAGCAATTTCATGTTCTAGATCATTTTCGGCAATCGGTGGGTAGTCTTCCCGAAAATTTGGGTTGAGACTTGGATTGGCAATAATTGCTGGAATTTTATGTAAGGCTGACATTTTGAGTGCCCAATAAGCACCTAAGCTGTGTCCCACCAATATTTCAGGTTTAATTTTGACGATAATGTCGTGATAAAAATTGGCGACAGTCTGAAAAGTAAGATTGCGATAATCGATATCAATGCAATACTTATGGTTGGCATCAATGGCATGGAATTTGGTCGATTCACGAGAAGAATCTAGTCCATGTAAAAATAAGATTTTTGAAGTACATGTACTCATTATTTTATCATTCACTCTGTCTTTATTTACAAAGATAGAAAGAGTTGAATAGTTTCCTTTTCAACTATTTTGCTTAAATCATTGTAAGGGACTCTGGTGAACAAAGAAGTTAGCTTTTGGTCTAAGAAATAGGCTGAATCAATAGCGTAGGTGTGTATTCAGATTGGAAGGTAATAGCTAAAACTGTTTTTCTGAATCAAAAGGGCAGTGGTGAAGCTGTTTTGAGTAAATCAATACTTTTGTTTGGCAATAAGTCATACGAAACTTTTACTGAATCTGCTATGCTATGCAACTTCCGTTTTTTACACATATACGAGGCAGAGATGACGCAACCTAACGCTCAATCGACTTCTGAACAACAAATTTCCGAAAACGATTTAATTGCACAGCGTCATGCCAAGTTAAAGCATATTGAACAACATGCTAAGGAAAAGGGCACTAGCCCTTGGCCGAACACCTTTAAACGTGAACACTACGCTCAAGATTTACAAGATCAATTTGCAGATCAGTCTAAAGAAGAAATTGAAGCTGGTGAAAAAGTTTATGTAAAAGTTGCAGGTCGTGTGATGTTGAACCGTGGTTCATTCATCGTGATTCAAGATATGACTGGTCGTATTCAACTTTATGTTGCGCGTAAAGAATTAGATCCAGAAGTACTTGCAACCATTAAAGGTTTAGACCTTGGTGATATTATTGCTGTTGAAGGTTATATCGGTCGTTCTGGTAAAGGCGATCTTTATGTTCATATTGAACACTTCGAACTTTTAACCAAATCACTGCGTCCACTTCCAGATAAATTTCATGGTTTAAACGATACCGAAATGAAGTATCGTAAACGTTATCTTGATTTGATGGTGAACGACGAAACACGTAAAACTTTTGAAATCCGTGCCAAAGTTGTTGCGGGTATGCGTGCATTTTTAACGGAACAGCGTTTCATGGAAGTTGAAACGCCAATGATGCATGTGATTCCGGGTGGTGCATCTGCGCGTCCATTTGAAACACACCACAATGCACTTGATATGCCATTGTATTTACGTATTGCCCCTGAGCTTTACTTAAAACGCCTAGTGGTTGGTGGTTTTGAACGCGTATTCGAAATTAACCGTAACTTCCGTAATGAAGGTGTTTCGACGCGCCATAACCCAGAATTCACCATGATCGAATTCTACCAAGCGTATGCAGATTACAAAGATTTGATGGCTTTGACTGAAAATATGCTGGAAAAATTAGCGCTCGATATTTTGGGTTCGACCGATGTGCCTTATCAAGGTGAAGTGTTTAGCTTCAAAGGTCCATTTAAGAAAATTTCGATGTTTGATGCCATTCTTGAACATAATCCAAACCTCACGCCAGAAAATGTGGCTGACCGTGAATTTTTGGCTAAATTTATTCAAGAAGAATTGAAAGAAAAAGTAAAACCGAGTTTTGGTTTAGGTCGACTTCAAACCATTGTATTTGAAGAAACGGTGGAAACTAAACTGCGCCAACCAACATTCATTACCGAATATCCAGCGGAAACTTCACCATTGGCGCGTCGTAATGATCATAATGCACACATTACCGATCGTTTTGAGTTCTTTATTGGTGGTCGTGAATTGGCGAATGGTTTCTCAGAATTAAATGACCCAATTGACCAAGCAGAACGTTTCCAAGCGCAAGTTGAAGAGAAAGATGCAGGTGATGATGAAGCAATGCATTACGATGCTGACTTCATTGAAGCACTTGAATATGGTCTTCCTCCAACAGCGGGTCAGGGTATTGGTATTGACCGTTTGGTGATGTTGTTTGCTGATGCAGCAAGTATCCGTGATGTGATTTTATTCCCTCACATGCGTCATAAAAACTAAGTCTTAAAATGAGAGTGAATACCAGTCAGTTGAGATTTGACTGGTATTTTCATCTTAATGCAGTGATGCATGACTCAATCTTATCTTAAATAATCCTTAGCTTTGCTATTGTTAAAAACCTTGAAAGGTTAGCCCCAAAGTAGCAAGCCCATATCGACGATCCAAACGCGATGCAGTCACTCCATTATACAAAAATGGTATATTTCCGACAAAATTGTGTTGGTAAAATTCCCCTTTCATAAAGGTCGATATTTTTGGGGTAACATCGTAGCTGAGTTTAAGGCCAAGACTATGATTGTTGTTAACTGGCGTATTACCAAAATTACGAACGCGGTCATCAATGTTGTCTCGCCATAAATGCTGATACTGGTAGGCAATCTGACTTTCAAATTGACGATATCTCCAGTTCCATGAACCGCCTAAGCTGGTAAAATAAGCGTTATAGTTCAGATCATCTTGAATCTCAATGCCATAATCACTGGCATTACCTGAAATATTCAGTTGGTTGATCAATAGATTATCGATAGAGCAGGGTTTATTTAACTTTCCTGAATATTGATTACTGGAATTAATATTGATATCCATCAAACAACCTTTATATTTTGCTTGAATATCTAAGCTATCTACTTTGACTTGGCTGTAACCGACTCCAGCAAATAAATTGATTTGATTCATGGGGTCAATCTTTCGAGAAAAAACACCATTGAGTTGAAATTGTAAGTCTTGCGGTTGATTGACCTGAAGCTGTTCAAGCCTTTGTTGGTTAACGATGGTTGCTGTAGATTTATTTAGCTCACTGGCCTGATCTCCCCATAGCGTTGCAGCAATGAAAAAACGATCTTTTTTGTTTAAATTTAACTCAGGGAAATAGCGGATCCCCAGTGAGCCAGAGTGAATGGTATTGGTGTCTTGAGCATAATCAATTTCTCTGTACCAATATGATCCATCAACAATCCACTGTGGATGAAACTGGTATTCCATGGCAAAATGTGCACCCATGTAGTCGCCAGCGTTGTTATTCTGTACGCCTTCACTTTGTCTTATATCCAGAAAGTCAATGCGGTCATTCACTGCATTTAGTTCTGCTGTAAATTTTAAAGATGATTTGGTTTCTTTTGCTAAGCTCTGTGCCTGTAAAAAAAGATCTTCAGGTGCAGCATATAAACCAGTTGGGCATATACATGCAGTATATATAATTAAATTATGATATTTCATATAATCCAAAGACAAATATTTAAATGCTGAAGATAAAAATGCCAGCTTGAAGGCTGGCATTGAATGGATTAATTTAGTTTAAAGTGAGCGACTAAGCTTGATCCTTGGAATTGAATTCCATTCACATTGATCGTATCATTTTGTAGTCCAAGAGCTGGATCCACTGTATAGGTGATAGGTAATACATAAGCCGATGCCTGTACTAAATCATTCACGGCAAGTTTGTCAATGTATAGATTATAATATTTCTGTAGGGTTGGACTGCTACTTACAACACTTGCTAGCGGAATTGAACCGTTGCTGACATTAATAACGATATCTGTTTGGGTAATAAACTCTAATTGAGTTACATCTTTAAGAGTTGAAGCAATATTAACCTTGGTATTCGACGGAATTTTAGCACTGAGTATTGTACCATCCTGTTTAAAGGTTACTTGAATATTATGAATGATGACATCTAGGTTTTCTTTTGCTGCGCCACGGCTACCATCGAGTTTAAAACCTAATTTAATCGTATCGGTTAATTCAGACTTGGTATTATTGAGTTTAAAGTTGACAGCCAAGGCAGTACTTAGGTTTGCATGACTTAACGCTAATGGTGCAGCAGTAGATGCTTTAAGTTCTGCCAATGAATAACCTGCTAAAGTAAAATCAGCATAAATTGGCGTTTTTAAGCTCTCTTTAATTGCCTGTGCTGGACTGTTAGGGTCTTGTAACGCTACGTTTAAAGCTGCTTGTAAATCCTCGCCCTTTCCACCTGACTGTGCAATCTTATTGATCTCTGTTGATACGGTGGTAATATTACCGCTGATATTACCTTGAATATTAGGATCTATTTGTACGCTAGGATCATTGATGGTTGTCCCAGCCATGGTTACAGCAGCAGTAAGAATGTCAGTTAAAGCAGTTGCTTGAAGTTCACCATTACTATTAAATAGATTTTTCCCTTGAGTCTTTAATGCACTTGCGATAGTCGAAAAAGCAATTTGTGTAGCCTGTTCTTGCGTCAATGCGACAGAGCCATCACTTTTGTTGATGGCTTGGAAGTTATCTTCAATTTGAGTTGCAAGTTGTTGTAGCGTGAAAATTACCGCCATTTCTTTTGCGCTGCCATCCGTGACAGGGTTGTATGACTTAATATTTGCTGCTGTTACAGTGGTCAGACCGAGATTATTTAAAACGACCTGAAGGTCACCAGAGCCAAGATAATATTCAAGTGATGTAAGTGGACTCGCAACTAAATCATTATTTGAAATGTTTTGTAAATCTGTTTTTTTGATTTTCAGTGTGCCAGTAAATGGAAGTCCTGTTCCTATATCTGTACCGCCAGTAATGGTAATTGCGGAGTTATTACAGTCGGCAGTGGTCTCAAAAGAGAATTGACCTTGTAAATCTGTTGTGGTTGTCAGGCCATTACAGTCATCAAATTTTACAGTGGCATTCTTTAAATAGAAATCGACAGCAGCCCCCGAAATTGATTTTGGTGCAAAGGGTGTTGTTGAGCTATTATTGCTACCATCGCTACCAGCACACGCAGTAAGTAATGTTGTTATCGTTGTTGCGAGAAAAGTATATTTTATATATTTGTTAAGTAACATATTTTAAACCCCGTATGAATTATAATCAGCTCTCGTTATTTATAACAAATTAAGAATTTAAAAAGAAGAACAAAATAAAGTTTATTTTATATACAAAAAATTTCTAAATATTAAATAAAAATGTTTAGTTTTAAAGTGGTTTATACATGGTAGTTGTTATAATCGTATAGACAAAAAAATACGCAACGATTGGGGTGATCATTGCGTATAACAACGAAGCTGTTTTCACAGTTTCGGTTAAGGAGAATGTTAAAACTCGATAGAGCTTTAAACACTAAAAACATCATAAAATGAATGATCAGTCATTTCATCATGCTTTCAGTTAAGTTGTGTTAATTAAAGTTAATAACTATTTGTGAGTGTGATTTATTTATCATTTTCTGAGCATAAAAAAGCCTTTCTACATAAAGAAAGGCTTTTTTATGATTAAACATGTTTAGAAGTGAAACATGCCTAAACCCGATTTAATTTCATCAAGTGTCTGCTGGGTAATATCGCGACATTTATCTGTACCTGTTTTTAAGATATCCATGATGTAATCGGGATCTTTAGCCAGTTCGAGACGACGTTCACGAATCGGTGTAATCAACTCTTTCAGCACACCTTCAAGGCGTTTTTTCACAGTGCCATCGCCTAAACCACCACGACGATAATGTGCTTTTAACTCTTCAACTTCTTCTTTATTTGGATCAAAAGCATCTAAATAAGTAAATACAATATTGCCTTCGACTTGACCTGGATCTTCAATTCTTAAATGATTCGGGTCGGTATACATGGCATTGACTGCTTTTTTAATGTCTTTGTCAGAAGCATCCAGCACAATGGTATTGCCTAATGATTTAGACATTTTTGCTTTGCCATCAAAACCGGGTAAACGACTCATGTTTGAAAGCAGAGCTTTACATTCGGGTAGCACATCATGACCAATTTGACGATTTAAACGACGAATAATTTCATTGGTCTGTTCAATCATTGGAATTTGGTCATCACCAACAGGAACGACTGATGCTTTAAAAGCAGTAATATCTGCTGCTTGTGCAACTGGATAGCATAAGAAGCCAGCAGGAATATCACGTTCAAAACCACGGAGTTGAATCTCTGCTTTAATGGTTGGGTTGCGTTCTAAACGTGACACCGTTACAAAGTTGAGATACAACATGGTCAATTCATTTAATGCAGGTAAGCATGACTGAACGCAAATTGTTGTTTTGGTTGGATCAATGCCGACGGCAAGATAATCTGTTGCCACTTCAATAATATTGCGACGTACTTTTTCAAAGTTATCTGCATTATCTGTTAAGGCTTGAGCATCAGCAAGGAGGAGATGTTGATGGTGAGAATCTTGTAATCCTACACGTGAACGTAAAGAACCTACAAAATGACCTAAATGAAGTTGTCCAGTTGGGCGGTCGCCAGTCAAAATAACAGGACGATTGTCTTGATTACTCATTATCTCTTTATTCCAAAGTTGTTAACACAACATGTATCTGCTGATGGATTGCCATATTGTACGGCATAATGTTTTTTAATGTCAGACACTATAAAAACAGAAGCTTGAAAAAATAAAAAGAATTTAATGAAGTTGATACAGTTTTCTTATATTTGTATTTAAAATACCCTATAGACACCTCAAGGATAAAAAGAATGGCGAGTAGCTTATTAATATTATTAGACGATATTGCCACCGTATTAGATGACGTTGCTGTAATGAGTAAAATGGCGGCAAAAAAAACGGCTGGGGTGTTGGGAGATGATTTAGCGCTGAATGCACAACAAGTCAGTGGTGTTCGTTCTGAACGCGAATTACCTGTGGTTTGGAGTGTCGCAAAAGGTTCATTCATTAATAAATTAATTCTTGTACCTCTAGCTTTACTGATTAGTGTCGTTGCACCGTGGCTCATTAATCCTTTATTGATGATTGGTGGTTTATTTTTGTGCTATGAGGGCGTAGAAAAAGTTCTGCATAGTTTGCATCATAAAAAAGCTCAAACAGAAGAAGCTGCACAAGCAGAACTGGTCGAAATAGAAACAGATTTAGTCACTTTTGAAAAAGATAAAGTTAAAGGGGCTATTCGAACGGACTTTATTTTATCTGCTGAAATTGTGGTAATTTCATTGGGTACGGTTGCCACAGCTGCATTTGGTACTAAAGTCCTAGTGCTTTCAGTGATTGCAATTTTAATGACTGTGGGGGTTTATGGTTTTGTTGCCATGATTGTGAAAATTGATGATTTAGGTTTATATTTAACCGAGCAAGCATCAAGTCTTAAGCAAAGTATTGGACGTGGATTGTTAGCATTTGCACCTAAATTAATGAAGACTCTGACTTTTGTGGGAACCATTGCGATGTTCTTGGTCGGTGGTGGGATTATTAACCATGCTGTGCCTCTGATTCATCATTGGAGTGAAGATTCAGTCGATTATATTGAACATATTCCAACAGTTGGCAATATTGTGGGTGCAATTACACCTACTTTAATTAATTTTGCTATTGGTTTTGTTGCGGGATTATTGGTTCTCGTGATGGTGAATTTCATTCAAAAGTTTTGGCCTAAATCCAAACAAGCATGAGCATCAATGCGCGGTAAAATCAAATAAATACAAGCTAAAGGAATATCACTATGCGCTGGAAAGGACGTCGTGTAAGTAGCAATGTTGAAGACCGCCGTGGTGGTGGAGGTGTTAAGGCGGGTGGTATTAGTATTTTAGGTCTTGTGGTTGCCTTTGTGGCGTGGAAGTTTTTTGGGGTTGACCCGCAACAAGCCTATCAAGCCACGAAGCAAGTCACATCACAAGCACAACCCACTGAAACGAAAGGCTTGGATCATCCCACAGCAGAACAGCAAGAAGCCATGGATTTTATTGGGACAGTCTTAGCAGATACCGAAGATACGTGGACGCAAGTCTTTCAACAGCAATTAAATAGTCAGTATGTTGCACCTAAATTGGTGATGTTTAGTGGAGTTGTGAATTCAGGCTGTGGTACAGCACAATCTGCGATGGGGCCATTTTATTGTCCTGCCGATCGAAAAGTTTATATTGATACGACTTTCTTTAAAGATATGCGTCAGCAAATGGGTATTTCGGGTGAGCAAAATGCGACCGAGTTATCTCGCCAAGACCAAGCGGGAGATTTTGCCCAAGCCTATGTGGTTGCGCATGAAGTCGGGCACCATTTACAAACCTTGTTGGGTATTTCCGATCAAGTGCAAAAAGCACGTGCTCAATCCAGTGAGGTGCAAGGTAATCAACTCTCTGTGCGTCAGGAATTGCAAGCAGACTGCTTTGCAGGAATTTGGGCACATCATAATCAACAACGCACCCAATTTTTAGAGCAAGGTGATATTGAAGAAGCGATGGATGCAGCGCATAAAATTGGCGATGATTATTTGCAAAAACGTGCTACAGGGCAGGTTGTGCCCGATAGTTTTACTCATGGTAGTAGTGAGCAACGCATGAAATGGTTTCAAACTGGTTTGAAATCAGGAAAGATCAACGATTGTGACACTTTTAATCAAGCGATTTAAGAAAATAAAAAGAGGATTTAAAACCCTCTTTTATTTTAAATTTTTAGCGACTTAAAAACTTTTTAAAGTTACGGATAATTCGAATAGAGACGTAAAGTGCAGCTAAAGCAAAGAGGCTGATGCTAAAAACAATATATTTTAAACTTGAAATATCGGCTTGATAAAATTGCTGAATTTGTTGTTTAGAATAAGACCACTGTTGCTGTTTTTGTGTCAGACTATCTTGATAATTAACGTCTTTAATATAATACTGTTGAGCAACTTTTAATAAATTAATCTGTTTGATTTGTCGAGTATGTGACTGGTTATAGGCATCCGTACAAATATCTTGTAAATAATGTTCGCAGTTTACTTTTGCAATATAGCCATTATGTGCAATCAGAATATAAATCGCTTTATCGGGTCGTTTATTATTCGAAACTAAAACCAGTTGTTCTTGAGTGGTCGATTTGAGCGAAATTTGTTGTGCTTGTTGGAAAGCTTGATCTGCATTTAAAATATCTTTGCTTTTTGAATAGATACTGAAAAATAAAGCGATTGTAATGAGAAAAATCACAACTGCAAAAAAAAGTCGAAATAGCGTTTTAACTGTTTGATGCATGAATAAATTCAACTTAATAGAGAGCTAGAAGAAAGCGTTGATACATTCAGCACTTTGATGGTGGTCTATGTTAATTCATTACTGAAAATATGTAAAAAACTTAACGATAGCCAAAAATAATTTAGCAGCTTAAAACTGATTGTTGGCTATAAAATTTTTTTTAAAAAGTCTTTTTCATGAATTGTACTCAGGTTGTTTTTATATTAAATGTTGTTCTAGACTAGCAGCATGAGTAAGTAAAATCATTTGTTCTCAAGGTCGAATGAGATGATTTAAGGACCATATATGCCACAACATGCCGGTACTTCCAGTGATGAATTAGCACGGCAAATATTACAGGTGGTTGCTTTAATTCCTTATGGAAAAGTGGCTTCATATGGACAACTTGCAAAGCTGGCAGGCTTGCCTAAACATGCACGTTTAGTTGGTTATGTTTTAAAACATCTGGATCAAGGGGCTGAAATTCCTTGGCATCGAGTGATTAATTCACAAGGGAGAATTAGCCTAAGTAAATTGGATCATTGCGGGGACAATATTCAACGCTTAAAACTATTAGACGAGGGCGTAATGGTTATTGCAGATAAGATTAATTTAAAACAATATCAATGGATGAATGATTGATCGATGAATAACTGAAATTGAATGAGAGTAGGGATTTTCCCATCTTTAGAGAAAGATGGGAAAAAGACAAGGATTATGGTTGACGAACAATTAAGACAGGAACATGAGATTCGCCTAGTAAGCTTTGTGCGACGCTGCCAAGGAATAACTTTTTAAAACCTGTACGACCATGTGAGCCAATGATAATCAGGTCAGCATGCAGTTCTTCTGCTGCTCGGATGATTTCACGATGAATCACTTGTCCTTCAAGCAGTTTGGTTTCTACTTCAATGCCTTGTTCATTAAATTTTGCTTTAGCGGCAGCAAGTGATTCCTCAATTGATGTACGAGCACGTTCTATTAAATCATTTGTTTGACTCGCAGAAATATATTCTGCTGCAATATATGGGTCGAGTACTAAAGCCTGAACCACTGTAATTTTACTGCCAAATGCTTTAGCAAATTCAACTGCTTTTTCAACGGCTGCATGTGATGTTTCTGAACCGTCAACTGGCACTAAAATATTATGATAAGCCATGTGAATTTCTCCTTATAATCGTTACTAAAACAGATGCGTTATAGAACTATAAATTGTTGTTTGTTAAAGCAGCTTACATTTTGATACTAACTACATTTTTTCTAAAATAAAACCTAGTAATTTCATGGGGATAATTCGTCACCGTAAAGTACTATTTCTAATTTAATCTAACATGTATTGCTTTGGAATATAGAGGCTTTAAAACTAAAGTCTGATGAAATTGTAAGCAGATTTTTTATTTGAAAGGATATGAAATATGCCTTTGAAAAATGGCATATCATAAGTGTAGTAACTTACTAATAATGAAATAGAAATGACTGAATTGAACCAGCTGGATTGGTAATAAGATAATTTTGAAAAGGGTTAAGTATTTTAAGAAAGAATTAAAATCTAACATGGTAAATGATGAGGTTTATCGTTTGTTTAAACTAAGATGCATGTTTTTTAAACAAAGTAAATTTGAACATCAGCAATTTGATGAAGAAAATTGGTCATTATATGCAGCGCTACAATTAGCGATTATGGGAGATTGCCCTTAAAGAGCTGCATTTTTAAGGGGGTATGAGCGAACAATGAAAGATCATAGATTTTCAAAATATTGAATTAAGTCCCCCACATCATCCTTCTGCAATTGTTCCCGCATCTTTAAAAACTGTTTTTCATCTAACTCATACAGCTGAAGTGAAAGCAGTTTTTCTATATCTTCCTCAGGAAAGCGGTATTTAATGATTTTTGCAGGTACGCCACCCACCACAGCATAGGCTGGAACATCTTTAGTCACAACAGCACCTGTCGCAACTACAGCGCCTTCGCCAAGCTTCACACCTTGCATAATCATCGCTCTGCTACCAATCCAGCAGCCATCACCAATAATTGTATCGCCAGCAGGGACAAAACTACGTGTATCGAATGGAAAGGCTGAAATCCAGTCGGTACGGTGTAATTGGTTACCGCCCATCATAATCACGCATTCAGCACCAAAACAGACAAAGTTACCAATATGGAGCTGATCTATCGGTTTTTCAACCGTAGCAGGTTTGTCATGTAGATAACGCACCACACAGCGCTCAAAACCTTGATCCCAGTAAGCGCTGTAATAGCTGTAATTCCCTTTAATATAGATATTGGGATTCTTCACTGTTTTCGAGATGAATTCGAATTCACACCAATGTTTTAGAGGGGAATTAATCAGTTGCTCAGACATGGGAATACAGCATTGGGAGGTGAGAGAATTATAACTTAAAATAAACCCCTCTTTGAAAAAGAGGGGTTTGGGGAGATTATTTAAATAACTGAATGAGGATTCAAAGAATAAAAATACTCTTTCGCAGTAGTGTTGCCTATCTCCTCAAAGAGAAAGGCTGATCAGATATTATGATTGATAAGCGTAATTCCGAATTAGGTGAAAAAATTCCAAAAAGCCTTAAACCAATGTGAAATAAGATTTGGAAACAGAAAACCACAAAGCGCTGAAATAAATGCAGTGATTAATATAATGTTTACTGAACTTGTATGGGTATTAATATAAAAAGACCATGCAACAGCAACCATCACACCTAAGAAGATTCCACCAATTGCATAATAAAAAGTTTGTATTAAGCGCTCATCCATTTTTCATTGTCATTTTATGTTGTTGATTGAATTGTGATCGAATGAAAAACAAAAATCCCCTCAAAAGAGGGGATCTGGAAAGCGATGAATCTTTAAAAATTAAAGATATTCAACTTTCACAATTTCGTATTCCACTTCACCTTGGGGAGTGGTAATTTTTGCTTCATCGCCTTCGCTTTTACCCAAAAGACCACGAGCAATCGGTGAGTTCACAGAGATCTTATTGATCTTAAAGTCTGCTTCGTCATCACCTACAATTTTATAGGTTTTCTTTTCTTCAGTGTCCAGATTTTCAATCGTTACGGTCACACCAAAAACAACACGGCCATTTTGCTCAAGTGATTTAATATCAATTTCTTGAGCTGCACCAAGTTTGCCTTCAATATCCTGAATACGACCTTCACAGAAGCCTTGTTGCTCGCGAGCAGCATGGTATTCTGCATTTTCTTTTAAATCCCCATGTTCACGCGCTTCAGCAATTGCAGCAATAATGCGTGGACGATCAACCGATTTAAGTTGAAGTAATTCTTTCTCTAAGGCAATTTTGCCTTCAGGTGTCATAGGATAACGTTTCATTGTTGTCCCTCACAGTTGTTATGTATTAAAAAATACAGATTAAAAATAAAAAAATCCCGCCACCGATAAGGTGACGGGACCTATCGGTAACTTAATTAGTCTTTAGTAAGGTCTTGCAAGCGGTAAACATCCATTGGTAATTGGATTGCTAGAGCTTGGCATACTGCTTCTGCACCATTCAAAGTAGTCGTGTTATACACTTTACCTTGAAGTGCTGAACGGCGGATCGAGAATGAATCTTCTTGAGCCTGTTTACCTTCAGTTGTGTTAATAACAAGGTGAATTTCGCCATTTTTAATGCGATCCACAATGTGAGGACGACCTTCAGTAACCTTGTTCACGCGTTCACACTCAAGACCAGCTTCGCTGATTACCTTAAATGTACCATCAGTCGCAAGAATCTTGAAGCCTAAATTGATTAGTTGTTTTGCAATTGCAACTGCACGTGGTTTATCTGATTCACGTACAGAGATAAATGCATGCTTGATTTCACCTTCAGTTGGTAGACCTGGTAAACGTTCATTGGCACCAAGTACCGCTTTATAGAACGCTTCGCCAAAAGTTTTACCAACACCCATTACTTCACCTGTAGATTTCATTTCAGGGCCAAGAATAGGGTCAACACCAGGGAATTTCGAGAATGGGAACACGGCTTCTTTTACTGCAAAGTGGGTTGGGATAATTTCTTTAGTAAATCCTTGAGATACTAAAGATTGACCCGCCATACAACGTGCAGCAACTTTTGCCAATGATTCGCCAATACACTTAGACACGAACGGTACAGTACGTGATGCACGTGGGTTCACTTCAAGAATATAAACGTCATTGCCTTTAACTGCAAACTGAACGTTCATCAAACCAATGACACCAAGCTCTTTTGCCATCGCCACAGTTTGGCGGCGCATTTCATCCTGTACTTCATTTGATAATGAATAAGGAGGAATAGAACATGCAGAGTCACCAGAGTGAATACCCGCTTGTTCAATGTGCTGCATAATACCGCCAATCACAACGTCTTTACCGTCAGATACGCAGTCTACGTCAACTTCAATTGCGTCATCTAAGAAACGGTCAAGAAGAACAGGAGCTTCGTTCGATGCCTGAACCGCATCACGTAAGTAACGTTTAAGCTCGTCATCGTTGTATACGATTTCCATCGCACGACCACCAAGTACATACGAAGGACGTACAACAAGTGGATAACCAACTTTAGATGCTTCAGCCATGCCTTCTTCAGCAGATTTTACAATACTGTTGTTTGGTTGACGAAGTTGTAAACGTTGAATCATTTGTTGGAAACGTTCACGATCTTCTGCACGGTCAATCGCGTCAGGTGATGTACCGATAATTGGCGCACCCGCTTCTTCTAAAGCACGAGCCAATTTTAACGGAGTCTGACCACCGTACTGTACGATAATGCCTTTAGGCTTCTCAATACGCACGATTTCAAGTACATCTTCTAAAGTGATTGGTTCGAAGTACAAACGATCTGATGTGTCATAGTCAGTAGAAACAGTTTCAGGGTTACAGTTCACCATGATTGTTTCGTAGCCGTCTTCACGCATTGCAAGGGCCGCGTGTACACAGCAGTAATCGAACTCGATGCCTTGACCAATACGGTTAGGACCGCCACCAATCACCATGATCTTGTCTTTGGTCGATGGGTTCGCTTCACATTCTTCATCGTAAGTTGAGTACATGTACGCAGTGTCAGATTCAAACTCTGCAGCACAGGTATCCACACGTTTGTAAACTGGCATTACGCCTAAGTTCCAACGGTGTTTACGGAATTGTTTTTGTGAAATGCCCATCAAATCTGCAATACGAAGGTCAGATAAACCTTTACGTTTGAACGAACGGATGTTATCGGCATTTAAATCACCAAAGCCAAGTGTTTTTACTTGTTCTTCAGTTTTAACAATGTCTTCAATTTGAATCAGGAACCATTTGTCGATATTGGTTGCAGCAAAAACTTCGTCTAAGCTAAAACCATGACGGAATGCATCTGCGATATACCAAATACGCTCAGGACCCGGAACTTTAAGTTCGTGTAAGATCTTTTCGCGCGCGCCTTCAGCGCCAACCGCAATTTGTTCGTCAAAACCACATACGCCAACTTCAAGACCACGAAGCGCTTTTTGCAGAGATTCTTGGAAGTTACGACCAATCGCCATCACTTCACCGACAGATTTCATCTGTGTGGTTAGAATTGCTTCAGCTTGTGGGAATTTCTCGAAGTTAAAACGAGGAATTTTGGTAACGACATAGTCAATCGACGGTTCGAATGACGCAGGAGTAATACCACCAGTGATGTCATTTTTCAATTCATCAAGGGTATAACCGACAGCCAATTTCGCAGCGATACGTGCAATTGGGAAACCTGTTGCTTTCGATGCAAGTGCAGATGAACGTGATACACGTGGATTCATCTCGATCACAACCATACGACCGTCTTTCGGGTTAATACCGAATTGAACGTTCGAACCACCTGTTTCAACACCAATTTCACGCAGAACAGCAATCGATGCATTACGCATGATTTGGTATTCTTTGTCAGTGAGTGTTTGTGCAGGTGCAACAGTGATTGAGTCACCTGTATGCACACCCATTGGGTCGAAGTTTTCAATCGCACAGACGATAATACAGTTGTCGTTTTTGTCACGAACAACTTCCATTTCGTATTCTTTCCAACCAATCAACGATTCATCGATTAACAGTTGGTGAGTTGGCGATAGGTCGAAACCACGTTCACAGATTTCAATGAATTCGTCACGGTTGTAAGCAATACCACCGCCTGAACCACCCATGGTGAATGATGGACGAATAATCGAAGGGAAGCCCAATTTTGCTTGGATTTCGAATGCTTCTTCCATCGTGCTTGCAACAGCAGCACGTGGACATTCAAGACCAATACGACGCATCGCATCATCAAACAATTTACGGTCTTCTGCCATTTCAATGGCATCTTTACTCGCACCAATTAATTCAACATTGTATTTCGCTAAAATACCGTGCTCATCCAGTGCAAGCGCACAGTTCAATGCTGTTTGACCACCCATGGTTGGGAGGACTGCATCTGGACGTTCTTTTTCAATAATTTGTGCAACAGTCTGCCAAGTAATCGGTTCGATATACGTTGCATCTGCCATGCTTGGGTCGGTCATAATAGTGGCTGGGTTAGAGTTCACTAAAATAACGCGATAACCTTCTTCACGAAGTGCTTTACATGCTTGTGCACCTGAGTAATCGAACTCACATGCTTGACCGATCACAATCGGACCTGCACCAATAATTAAGATGCTTTTAATGTCTGTACGTTTAGCCATGATCGCTTCCTTAATTACTTCTTAGATGCTTCGATAAGTTCGATGAAATGATCGAATAATGGTGCACAGTCATGTGGACCAGGGCTCGCTTCAGGGTGACCTTGGAAGCTAAACGCTGGCTTGTCAGTGCGATGCATACCTTGAAGGGTTTGATCGAACAATGATTTGTGCGTCGCTTTTAGGTTTGCAGGTAATGTATCAATATCAACTGCAAAGCCATGATTCTGAGAAGTAATCATCACTGTACCATCTTCAAGATTTTGTACAGGATGGTTGGCACCGTGGTGACCGTGAGGCATTTTTACCGTTTTAGCACCAGAAGCAAGGGCTAGAATTTGGTGACCGAGGCAAATACCAAATACAGGTAAATTTGTGGTTTCAACAATGGTTTTTACAGCTTCAATTGCATAATCACATGCCGCTGGATCGCCAGGGCCATTCGATAAGAACACACCGTCTGGATTTAATGCGAGAACTTTTTCTGCAGGCGTTTGAGCTGGAACTACAGTCAGTTTGCATCCACGATCCGTCAGCATACGTAAGATGTTGGTTTTGACACCGTAATCATATGCCACAACATGGAATTTAAGTTCAGGTTGAGAGAAGCCTTGACCCAGTGTCCAAGAACCTTCCGTCCATTCAAAACCTTCTGGATCGCAGCATTCTTTAGCAAGGTCTAGACCATCCAAGCCACCGAAAGCACGTGCTTTTTCTAAAGCTTCTTCTTCTGTGATATTTTCACCAGCAAGGATACAACCATTTTGCGCACCTTTCGCACGTAAAATTCGTGTCAATTTACGTGTGTCAATGTCAGCAATCGCAACAACATTATGTTGTTCTAGGTATTCACCTAAAGATTGATCAGCACGGAAATTGCTATGCAATAAAGGTAGGTCACGGATAATTAAACCGTTTGCCCATACTTTATGAATTCGACCTGACTCAGCGTCTTCTTCGTTGCAACCAGTATTACCAATATGTGGGTAAGTCAAAGTTACAAGCTGTTGTGCATAACTTGGGTCAGTCAAAATTTCTTGATAGCCAGTCATGGCAGTATTAAAAACGACTTCACCAGTCGTACTACCCGATGCACCGATAGACGTACCTTTAAAGATCGTTCCATCTGCGAGGGCTAAAATGGCGGGAGTGCTCAAACCAAAGCTCCTGAAATTTAGGCTGTAAAAAAGCGAGAAGACGAAAAAAAAGGAAGGCTATTTTTTTAACCAACCCTCCTATGTCTGCTCGCTTGAACTTAACAGCGCATTATACGGACGAAGTGTCTTGAAGTCCATTTAATTTATACTGAATATGCAATATAAATGCCTTGTAATTTATGTGGGAGTCTGCTCTTAAATCGTGTATATAAAATGTAAGCAAATAAGAATTGTCTGACAAATCAAAACTTAAATTTTATCAAATAGCGCTAGGCTATAGTTCTTATCTAATAACTACAGGAACAAAATCATGACTATAGAGCAAAAACAGGTTAAAGCTAAAACAGTATTAAAAGAAGTCGTTGCTGAAAGTGCTGAAAAGCTGGAACAAGTCTCTAAAGAAGCACAACAGAAAGTAACAGAAGTGGTTGCAGTGGTTACTGAAAGTGCTGAGAAATTGGAACAGGCCTCTAAAGAAGCTCAGCACAAAGTAACAGAAGCAGTTGCTGAATCAGCTGAAAATATTAAGGTTGAAGCTCAGGAATTACAAAGTAATGTACAAGATCAAATCCAAAGTTTGAAACAAGATATTATTCAGCGTATCGAACTTATTAAAAAGCAATTAAATTTTTCACCAAAAGATTTAGGCGAATTAAAAGAGTTTGTGAAATCTGAATTAAATGCTGTCATTAACGATTTATCTAAACTGGGTAAAGAGTTAAAAGAAGATGTCAGCCAAATTTCAGTTAAACATAAAGATACTTTAACTGAAACATTGAAACGTTCGAAAGAACATACCTTAGAAGCATGGAAAAAAGTGGTTCCACAGAAAGACGAAGCCACTAAAACAGAGAGCGATGCAGCGCTTAAAAGTTAATTGCGTGTGTAAATGTAAAAAATAAAAAAGTGAACGATGTAAAATGCATGGTTCACTTTTTTATGATCTGTTGTTCTTCTTTAAAAGAGATGGATCCTTTTCCTTGCGGGAAATAGTGTTTTATTTCTTGCTCAGGATAAAGAAGTTGGATGTTAGACGCATTGCTCACTATTTGAAAAGATATTTTATTTAAGCTGAGTAAGTCACAGACAATAAAAAAGTGAGGTGCTATGCCTCACTTTTTTATTTATCGAATATTAATGCGCTAGCTTAGAGCTGATGCAGCCAATCACGTTTATTGTGAAAGTCTGCATTTGGGCTACTGTGTTGCATCGCATAGTATTGATTACCTTGCGAAGTTTTAAGCACAGCACTTAAGCTTAAAAATAAATTCGACCATTGTAATTTGTGCTTTAACATAAACTCGGTGAGATCCAAATTCACACTTAAACCGTAATGTGTGCGTTTGAGTTGGTTGAGTTCAATGTCATGCGCTGCTTGCGGAGGCATATCTTCAGGATAACGATATTCCTCAAACTGATAAACCTGCCAAGCTTGTGAAGGCGAGAGGTTAATCTCACGATAGAAATCTTCACCGTGAACGCCAATAAAAATTTCATAACAGGTTTGTTCCCATAAGAAATCTTGGCGTGGGTTTCCACTCACCAATTCAGGCCATTGCATGAGTTGATTGGGATCACGTAACCAATAGCCCACATTTAAAGTATATGGACCTTGTTGTTCAATCGCTCCCACAAGGGATATAGATTGAAAGCGACGATCAAAAGCGCTAAGTTCGTAACTGGCCATAAAGCTTAGTTAGACAAATTTGCGTGGCGTACAAGGTTTGAAAGTTTTGGATTTTGTTTGGCTGCTTTTTTGTAAAGCAATGCAATTTTACCAATTGTTTGTACAACTTCAGCACCAGTTACTTGAGCAATTTCGCTAATTGCAGCAGTACGAGCTTCACGATCTTCACCCGCAATTTTAACTTTGATGAGTTCGTGATCATTTAAAGCGCGGTTTGTTTCTTCAATGACACTTTCAGTCAAACCTTGACCACCAAGCATAACCACAGGGTTAAGCGCATGTCCGATTTGACGCAAACGTTTGCGTTCATGAATTGATAAAGCCGCCATAAAGATAACCTAATTTTAAAAACGGCTTAGTATAACAAATGCCAAGTTTAAACGCTTTATATTCTGTTGAAATAATCGATTTGAATTATTGAAAAAAACATCACCAAAGATCAGATTTAGATACAGATGTATACTGCAAGGCATGTATTTTTCACGTACAATCATGAATTAGCAGTTTTTTATTATTTAGAGAGTTATGGCGACACGCATTACCAACCCAAAGTTATCGAAAAGTAGTCGAGATTGGATGAGAGAGCATTTAGACGATCCTTTTGTGAAAAAAGCACAAAAGGAAGGTTATCGTGCGCGTGCTGCTTATAAGCTGCTTGAAATGCAAGAAAAATACAAAATTATTAAACCTGGTATGACGGTTGTTGACCTTGGTGCTGCACCAGGAAGTTGGTCGCAAATTGCTGGAAAACTGGTGGGTGATAAAGGCTTACTTATCGCTTCTGATATCTTGGAAATGGATGCATTACCTGATGTAACCTTTTTACAAGGTGACTTCCGCGAGGAAGAAGTTTTCGAAAAATTGTTAAATATTTTAAATGGACGGACTGTAGACGTTGTAATTTCAGATATGGCCCCCAATACATCAGGTAATAAGGCTGTAGATCAACCTCGTCAAATTTACTTGTGTGAACTTGCTTTAGATTTTGCCAATAAGGTTTTAGGGCCTAAAGGTCAATTTGTAGTGAAGGTTTTCCAAGGTATTGGATTTGATGAGTTCCGTAAACAAATTGTAGATAGCTTTGATGTACTAAAAACAGCAAAACCTGCTGCTTCGCGTGCCCGTTCGAAAGAAGTATTTTTGATCGGACAGGGGCGTAAGAAGGCTTCTAAATAAAGTTTACTTGCCAAGACGTTAAAAATTGTGCATTTTGTACTTTTTTAAAATATTGCAAAAGCTGGTCTTTAGCTTAAATTAAGGTCACCCATTTTGGGCATGATCAAATTAGATTGATATGGGAATAAAGCTTTGAGCGATCTCTTCAAGAATGCCGTATTGTGGCTGGTTATACTCGGTGTACTGATCCTTATTTTCAGTAACATCAGTGACCGCAATCAACCGACTGCACTGAATTATTCAGAGTTTGTTTCAGCTGTGAATGCTGGTCAAATTAAGCAAGTCACAATTGATGGTGAAAGAATTCGTGGTGAAAAAACAAACGGTTCAGAGTTTGAAAGTATTCGCCCTGCGATTCAAGATCCAGACCTTATGCCAAGCCTCATTAAAAACAATGTTGTCGTAGAAGGTACTGCACCTGCACGTCAAGGTTTGTTGATGCAGCTTCTTATCGCTAGCTTCCCTGTACTTTTAATCATTTTGTTATTCATGTTCTTTATGCGCAACATGGGTGGCGGTGCAGGTGGTAAAAGCGGCCCAATGAGTTTTGGTAAATCTAAAGCAAAAATGCTTTCAGAAGACCAAATTAAAGTAACATTTAGTGATGTTGCTGGCTGTGATGAAGCTAAACAAGAAGTTGTTGAAATTGTTGATTTCTTAAAAGATCCAACCAAATTTAAACGCCTAGGTGCAAGTATTCCACGTGGTGTTTTAATGGTGGGTCCTCCAGGTACAGGTAAAACTCTAATTGCCAAAGCCATTGCTGGCGAAGCAAAAGTGCCATTCTTTAGTATTTCTGGTTCTGATTTTGTTGAAATGTTCGTTGGTGTGGGTGCGTCCCGTGTCCGTGATATGTTTGAACAAGCCAAACGCCATGCACCATGTATCATCTTTATTGATGAGATCGATGCTGTTGGTCGTCATCGTGGTTCGGGTACAGGTGGTGGTCATGATGAACGTGAGCAAACACTGAACCAAATGCTGGTAGAAATGGATGGTTTTGAAGGTAATGAAGGTATTATCGTCATTGCTGCAACAAACCGAGCAGATGTACTGGATAAAGCTTTACTTCGTCCGGGTCGTTTTGACCGTCAAGTGATGGTTGGTCTTCCAGACATTAAGGGTCGTGAACAAATTTTAAATGTTCACATGAAGAAATTACCGTCAGTAACAGGTGTAGATGTCAAAGTTCTTGCACGTGGTACACCGGGTTTTTCTGGTGCACAATTGGCAAACCTTGTAAACGAAGCAGCATTATTTGCAGCACGTCGTAACAAGAATACTGTCGATATGCATGATTTTGAAGATGCAAAAGATAAGTTGTACATGGGTCCTGAACGTAAATCGATGGTGCTTCGTGATGAAGAACGTCGTGCTACGGCTTACCATGAAGCAGGTCATGCGATTGTGGCTGAAAGTTTACCGGGTACAGATCCTGTGCATAAAGTCACTATTATGCCGCGTGGTTGGGCTTTAGGTGTGACTTGGCAGTTACCTGAATTCGATCAAACTAGCCATTATAAAGACAAAATGTTGAATGAACTTTCAATTTTGTTTGGTGGTCGTATTGCTGAAGAAGTATTCATTAATCAAATGTCTACAGGTGCATCAAACGATTTTGAACGTGCAACTAAAATGGCACGTGCAATGGTTACGAAGTACGGTATGTCTGACAAGATGGGTGTGATGGTGTATGAAGAAGATGCACAGCAATCCTTCATGGGCAGCATCGGTAGTCGTAGTATTTCTGAAACCACACAGTTAGAAGTGGATCGTGAAATTCGCCGTATTTTGGATGAGCAATATAAAATTGCACGCGATATCTTAGAAAGTAAGAAAGATATTGCTCATGCAATGGTGAAAGCGTTAATGGAATGGGAAACCATAGATCGTGACCAAATCCGTGACATCATGGAAGGTCGTGAACCACAACCACCTAAGGTATATGTTGCTGAAAATCCAGTGATTGATGTAACACCAAAGGATGGTCCTGTAACACCACCACCATTACCTGCAAATTAATTAAAAGCTTTATATAAAAAAGAGTCTCAATAGAGGCTCTTTTTTATGTTTAAAAGTTGAATTTTTGAGAACATTTCAGCAAGAATAAAAGTCACTCTTGATACACTGTGCTTAGATATTTTAGGAAAGTTACTATGCGATTGATGCCATTACCCAAACGAGTATTGCAATGTGGAACATTGCGCTTGGATTTATCTCAACCGCATGTGATGGGGATTCTCAATGTTACGCCTGATTCTTTTAGTGATGGTGGGAAGTATAATACACAAGAGCAAGCCATAGCGTATGCGCTGCAAATGATGGCTGATGGGGCAACCGTGATTGATGTGGGTGGGGAGTCTACCCGACCGGGTGCCTCAAGTGTTGAAGTTGAAGAAGAAATTCGTCGTGTCGTGCCTGTGGTTAAAGAATTATCTAAGCATAATGTTGTTATCTCAATTGATACTTCACAGCCTGAAGTCATAAAGGCTGCGGTAAAAGCAGGTGCACATATTTGGAATGATGTTCGTGCTTTAACCCGCCCACACGCTTTAGTTACTGCAGCTGAGCTGAATATACCCATCATTATTATGCATATGCGTGGTGAACCAACCACGATGAATCAGTTGGATCAATATAATGACGTAACAGTTGATGTAATGGGGGAATTACAACAACGTGTTAATGATGCCCTTAAAGTGGGGGTGAAGCCTGAAAATATTATGATTGATCCCGGTTTTGGTTTTGCTAAAAATGCACAGCAAAACTTAAAACTACTGCAACAATTTTATAAATTAAACCAAATGGGTTATCCGGTTCTATCTGCATTATCTCGTAAGCGGTTTATTGGTGAAGCATTGGGTGGAGCAGATGCTCAAAACCGTGCTGTAGGTTCGGTAGCAGCACATTTGATCAGTATTCAACAAGGTGCCAGTATGGTGCGTGCGCATGATGTAAAAGCGATGTCAGATGCAATTCAGGTTTGGCAAGCCATGCAGTCGGCTTAAGTTGAGGTAAGCCAGTTTGATTGGTGCAACTGGCTTGCCGTATTGATTTGTTAGCGCAAAATTACATAAAGGCAGTATGATAAAAATAAAAGTTGTTTATAGTGCAGAAATCTATTGATTTGTTTTTGATAATAACAACTTAGGATAAGTAATAATGTTTAAACTTAAATTTTTGACCGTCACGGTAAGTACATTCATATTGGCTGCTTGTGGACAAATGCCATCTCAGCAAATGAGAATGGGTGAAGTTGCGGTATTGTCGATGCCAGCGCCAGCGTTGAATATCGCTGCATATGAACGCGTCCAGCCATTGGTAGAAAATACTGAGAATTATCAAAAAATTGACACAAATTCTGTACATAGTGTTGCTCAGCAGCCTATTTCTACATTTAGTATTGATGTCGATACAGGAAGTTATACCAATGTACGTCGTTTTTTAACGAAAGAAGCACAGTTGCCCCCAGTCGATGCTGTGCGTATTGAGGAAATGGTCAATTATTTTAATTATGATTATCCTGAGCAGCAGGGAAAGCATCCATTTTCAGTTTCGACGGAAACTGTTAATTCACCTTGGCAACCAAATGCCAAAATTATTCGAATTGGGATTAGGGCTAAAGATATTGCAGCTCAACAATTACCCCCAGCAAATTTGGTTTTCTTAGTTGATGTCTCGGGCAGTATGGATGCAGAGAATAAATTACCTTTAGTCAAGAAGACTCTTTCGCTATTGACTGAGCAATTACGCCCGCAAGATAAAGTCACGATTGTCACTTATGCCAGTGGAGAGGATTTAGCCTTGGCTCCAACCTCTGGTGTAGAGAAAGATAAAATCCTAAAAGTCATTCATCGCTTGAAAGCGGGAGGTGCAACTTCAGGCGAGCGTGCCATTCAATTGGCATATGAGCAGGCAGAGAAGTCTTATATTAAAGCAGGAATTAACCGAATCTTGATTGCGACAGATGGTGACTTTAATGTGGGCATTACCGATTTTAATACACTAAAAGGTATGATTGCTGAAAAGCGTAAATCAGGTATTTCATTTACCACTTTGGGTTTTGGTAGTGGTAATTATGATGAGCAGTTGATGGAACAGCTTGCAGATGCTGGTGATGGTAACTATAGCTATATTGATAACGAGCGTGAGGCTAAAAAAGTGTTGCAACGTCAGTTGTCCTCTACTTTGGCAACGGTTGCGCAAGATGTTAAAATACAAGTCGAATTTAACCCAGCGACAGTTAAGGAATATCGCCTGATTGGTTATGAAAATCGCTTGTTAAAAAATGAAGATTTTAATAATGATCAAGTCGATGCTGGGGATATTGGTGCAGGGCATACTGTTACGGCACTCTATGAAATTATTCCTGTAGGGCAAAAAGGGTGGTTAAGTGAACCACGCTATCAAGCTGCACCTACAGCTTTAGCCTCGCTTAAACATGAGTATGCTGATGTAAATTTACGTTATAAATTGCCTAACCAAACACAAAGTATTTTGCTGAATTCACCTGTACACATTACGAGTAAGCCTTTGGCACAGGCCAGTACAGATACTCGTTTTGCCATTGCGGTTGCCGCGTATGGACAGCAACTTCGAGGTGGTCAGTACAATGCAAATATGCAATGGGATGACATTTTACGCTTAGCACAAAGTGCTGCAAAACCAGATACATTTGGCTTACGTGAAGAATTTATTGATTTATTGAAAATAGCAAAAAGTCTAAGTTCGGAGCAGAAAAAATCGTAGATGGTTGGGTTGTTTGAAGTAATGTAAACGAGCGGATGGAAATCTGCTCGTTTTTTCATTTGGTAAAATGTAAAGTTTATGTTATACAAGCTCGCTTTAATGCGTGTCTTTTTTGAGTTTTATATGTTTGAAGATTTACTTCTCCCTATGTTTGATGATGAATATTATCCAGATATTCTTGTCGCTGAAGTTAAACAGATCATTAAGCAGTTTGCGAAGAAAATAGCAAAAACGGATCTATCTGAAGTCGAAATTTATCGTTTTGCTGCTGAAACCGTTGTATCCATTAATAAAATGAAGCTACAGTTTGATGATCTTGATTCATCATTAGATGACACGGCAGCGGATTATATTGCTGAAGCGATGATGATGGTGGCACAAGATAATGGCTACATGAATATTGAAATGGAAGAATTGGTGTCGAATAGAGAGTGGTGATGCACTCTTTATTTTTAAAGTTTATTTAAATCTGACAATAAATCTGAAAGATGGCAACTTTCTTTAAGATGTACGTCTAATATCTCATCTACGGCTAAATGATATCGTTCATTTTTTTCATAAGCGCTGGCTTTAAGGCTGAGCCAAAAATGAGTGTCTTGTTTTAGTCGTTTTCGAATTATGTCTTCATCTTGAATATGCTTGAAATCAAGAAGATATTGATTTTTCGCTAAATTACAGCGCTGTAAGATCAGTTGATCTTTATCTTGTATGATTGTTCCAGAAAATAAATCATAAAGAACATCTACCTTGTCTGTTGCAACTAATTCTTCAGCATGGCTAAAAGGTGAAGTAATGAGTAAAAAGAAGCTGATATAGAACAGATGCTGTAATCCGTTGAAATTCATGTTTTATATTTCTTGTTCTGTGCTTGTTGGTATTTTAATAATTCAGACATAAAAAAACCAGCATAAGCTGGGATTTTTATTGCACCATTTTAAGAAGTATTAAAATGGTGCCCGAGGCCAGACTCGAACTGGCACGCTTTGTGGGCGGGGGATTTTAAATCCCCTGTGTCTACCGATTTCACCACTCGGGCATGAGCGCAATAATAGAGGACGAATGAAAACTTGGCAAGTATCTTTACGTTTGTTTGCTTTCTTTTCAATCAATTCATGTGCTTATCTAGCAAAATTCTTTATTTTTTATCAAGAAACAATAAATTGTCATGATTCTTTCATCGATTTGAGATCATAAAGCAACAATCCTTTTTTATATTAAAAGAATAAAAAATAAGGAAAAATATGATGTCTTTGAAAATTTCACGCCGTGAACTTCTGCAAAAAACCTTGGCCAGTTTTGGGGCTTTATCTTTACCGATATCACTGACGGCTTGTGGAGGGGATTCTGATGATGGCATGCAATCTGATAGTGTGAAAGCAGATTTTTTACATGGTGTTGCCAGTGGTGACCCTTTAAAAGATAAGGTTATTTTATGGACGCGTCTTACACCGAATGATGTATCTTTGCGTTTAGAGGTCATTTGGGAAATTGCTTTAGATCAAAAATTTATCCAATTGGTTAATACTGGCAAAGTACAAACTGCACAAGCACAAGATTTTACCGTAAAAGTCGATGCCAATAAATTAAAATCAAATCAGCGTTATTACTACCGATTCCGTTATGGCAATGTTATTTCACCTATAGGGCAAACCAAAACATTGCCTGAAATTAGCAATACAGTGAGTTTTGCGGTCTGTTCTTGTTCTAACTATCCAGCAGGTTATTTCCATGTTTATCAGGAAATAGCCAAACAGGATGTAGATGTGGTCATTCATCTAGGAGACTATATTTATGAATATGGTAAAGACGGCTATGCCACAGAAGATGCTGCTAAATTGGGGCGGGAGTTGGCTTTAGATAATAATAAAGAAATAATTACATTGGACGATTATCGTAAGCGTTATGCTTTATATCGAAAAGATATCGCTTTACAAATGGTACATCAGCGTCATCCCTTTATTGTGATTTGGGATGATCATGAACTAGCGAATGATACATGGAAAGATGGCGCGGAAAACCATACAGAAGAAACAGAAAGTAATAAAAATGAAGGTAAATTTATAGCGCGTAAAATTGCAGCGCTGCAAGCTTATTTTGAATGGATGCCTATACGTCCTGTTTCAGACAATGATCATTTAAATATTTATCGTCAATTTAATTTTGGCACCTTGGTGCAGTTGACTATGTTAGATACACGCATCTTAGCACGTGATCGACAGTTAGATTATGCTGACTACATGACAGCGCAGGGAATGGATTTTCAGCGTTTTCAACAAGATTTAAATCATCCAATGCGGACGTTAATGGGGTATAAGCAATTGCAGTGGCTACAGGCTCAATTAGAGCAATCTACAGCGACTTGGAATGTACTTGGCCAACAAGTACTGATGAGTAAAATGCTGATTCCTGCGGAACTTTTGCTGCCGTTAAGCCAGATGGATATTGTGGCTTTAAACCAAAAAATTCCAGAATTAGTCACTTTGAAAATGCGAGCTTTACAGGGTGATCCAAGCCTAACAGAAAGAGAAAAAGCACGTTTAACTTTAGTGGCACCCTATAATTTAGATGCTTGGGATGGTTACACTGCGGAGCGTGAAATACTCTATGCGACCTTGAGGAAAATTGATAAAAAGGTCGTGGTTTTAGCGGGTGATACGCACAATGCATGGGCATCGGATTTACACAGTCAAAGTGGTGAACATGTTGGCTTGGAACTGGCGACCAGTTCAGTGTCTTCACCAGGTTTGGAAAAATATTTAAATATTCCCTTGGCACAATTACAACAATTTGAGTTGGCTTTCACAACTTTAATTGATGAACTAAATTATTGTAATTTAAACCAACGTGGCTATTTAACAGTGCATTTTACTACGCAGCAGATGCAAGCAAACTGGGTGTTTGTGAATACCATTAAAGACCGACAGTATACCGTCGATCATGATCGTTCTTATCAAGTTTTGGTAGACAGTATGCTCAATGATATAAAAGCCGAACCAAAAATTGCTTAACTTGCGGTGCTCAAAAACTGGGTAGGGAAACTCAGTTTTGGGCGCTACATTAAGCTATCTAAATAGGTCTCGATATCCACATGTTTATGGGTTTTGCACAAATCATTTTCATAACGAATCAGTTGAATATAGAGGTCAATAAATTGTTGTTCTTGTTGTTGCAGTGCATTGCGTTTTTCTGAATTTTTAGCACTGAATAAACGCTTGAATTTAATCTTTAAAATTTGTTTATATGACCAAAAACAGATTCGACGCGTTTCTTGTAGATAAAAATATTGTTCATTTTGAGTGTCAGCACGGAACATATTTTCTTTATAAAAGCGTACAAAACCAAAACTTAAGGCAAGAAAAAAAAGAATAATCTGTAAAAAAATACTTTCAATATAGGCAATATTAATGGCTTGTAGCAGAATCAGCCCTGCTAATTTAATCGGGGTATGACGAAGTTGTTGATATAAAGAGGTTGAACTGTGTTTGATTTGTTTAATCACCAATGGAGTATATAGCATAAACAACAACATGATGGCTAAAACAGCAATGCCATAGGAACGAAAGTGATCAAATTGTGGCAATTGAACTGAGATGAAATGACCCAAACTCATTGAAAGAGAGATAAATATCATTGCCGCAAGAAGCCAAGGAATCAGTTCTTTAAGTTCATCTAAAATGCCTTTGGTTTTGATCATACTATAAAACAAAAAATTTCTTTTAAAGGCGGTTGGGTGTTGTTCCCGCATTTGTTTTAAAAAAAGCGCAGTTTGTTTGTTGCTGATCATAAGAATCAAGAGCACATAAAAATGAACTGTAATATAAATGATTTAATGACATTTGGCAGAAAAAAATGGCGCTATGATTTATGAATCAGCAATTAACCGCTGTTATTTTTATTTTCAGTAGAATGAGCAGTTAGGTTTCGGGATTTCTGAGGATTAATCTACAATAGACTTCTTTCATAAGTCGTTTTTTGATCAACATAAATTGTTTGAAAGCCAAAATTTAAAAAAAAATTCTAGGAAGTATTGGATTCATGAGTGTGGCATGGATGCCACACGTTTCCCATCCTTGCGCTGCATTTTAAAGCAATGCTTAAAACTGGCTCAGGATGTCGTGTATGGGAAACAAAAGCTTTTTCTTGCGGACTCAAAATATATTTTGAGATCCTCATTTTGACCTTTCAAAAGTAGAGATAATGCCTACGCAAAGGCATAAAAATTGAAGTACTCAAAATGAGGCAATGCAAATTTCAAATAATCGAATATTAATTTTTTTAATTTATGCAAGTTATCTAATATTGTTTTATCTGAAAAATTATTAATTGAAGCCACGATTTAGATCAATTGGTTTTGCCACTCATCAAGTTGTTTTAGCGATTATTTTAGCTGTGCTATACGTGAAGAATATGCTGAACTAGATTTTATTCCTGTATTAAATGGTGATTTATGCGAAAATAGTGCTTTATTATTTTGTCCAAGGACAGTTCATGACTGATCAATCTCCTGAATCTTTAAGCGATATCGAAATTTTAGACATTTTACAGTCCATGAAAAACGATGAGCTGAATACTGAAGCGAAAGAGATTATCTTGAATGGTGGTAAAGCGGGTCGTCAAGAAGCATATAAGCAAGCCATTGTTGCTTTGCATAATGCTTTTGAAAAAAACTTTGTTGAAGCGGTCACTTTGGCATTGGGACTAAATGCAGGACAAGCGAAAAAGATTAAATATAAAAAAGATCGTATCCGTATTTTGAAAGTGCGCGGCATTGATTATATGGCAATTGATGGTGCTGAAACTGCTCAGGTTTTATCACAAGTTGCACAAGCCATTGTTCGTGAAGATGCCATTGTAACGAATGGTTTGCACAATATTTTCCCATTTTGGAAAGAAGGCTGGCCAATGGTTCAGTTTGATAATGCCTACAATATTTTAGAAGATGATATTCGAATTCATTATGCTCTGGTGATTAAAAGCTTGATTGAACACTTTAGATAATCTTTGTAAATAGTTAAAAAGCACCTTCATGAAGGTGCTTTTTTATGTCATCTTGCTTTTTTGCAACAGCCTAACCTAAAATTTAAGCGACGATTTACTCTGCTTCTTCTTGAGTTTCATTTTCTGTGGGTTTTTCAAGTAATCGAGTAACCAGTAATTGGTCTATCTTGAAATGGTCGACATCGACCACTTCAAATTTATAACCATCAAAATCCACGGCATCGGCAGGGCGTGGAATTTTGCGCAACTTATACATCATAAAACCAGCGATAGTCTCATAATTTTCATCATCTGGCATTTCATTAATTTCAAGCGCATGTTTGATATCTTCAATAGGCGTGCTGCCATCAATCAGCCATGAATTGTTATCACGTTTAATAATTTGCTGATCTGCTTCAATCGGAGTCACCCAATCGCCCATAACGGTAATCATAATATCGGAAAGGGTAATCACACCAACAACCAAGGCATATTCGTTAATAACAACCGCAAATTTCTCTTTGGTTGAACGGAACCGATCCAGTAATTCAGACAAGGTTAATGTATCTGGAATCGTGAGTACGTTACGAATAGTATTTTCGTTCAATTGCAGTAAAGATTGATTGTTCAGAATGCGCACTAAAATATCTTTGGCATCAATATAGCCAATCACATCATCAATATTTTCACTGCACACTACAAACTTAGAATATGGATATTCTGCTAGTTTTTGGCGAATGCTGGCTTCAGACTCTTTTAAAGTAAAAAACACCACATTTTCACGTGTGGTCATGCTTGAAGGTACATTGCGTTCTTCAAGTTCAAATACATTTTCAATAAAATGATGTTCTTGCTTTTGTAGCACACCGGCTTGTGCACCAGCATCCATGACGGCTGAAATATCTGCGAAGGTAATATTATCGTCACGAATGGTATTAACTTTAAACAAACGAAACAATAAATTTGCGATGGCATTAATAATCCAAGCCAATGGTTTGCAGACTTTAATAAAGATTTGAATTGGATTAATGACAGAGACCGCAATTTTTTCTGGTGCGATCATCGCCAAGCGTTTCGGCATTAAATCTGCAAAAAGAATAAATAGTGAGGTCACTAAGGTAAAGGAGAGTACGAAACCAATCGTTTCCGTCCAAGGACCTTGATAAATACGATCAATCAGCGTGACAAAATAGGGGCGAAAGGCAGCCTCACCTAAAATACCACCCAGAATGGCAACGGCATTTAAGCCAATTTGTGAAGCAGCAAAGAAGTCAGCAGATTGTGCTTGTAAGTCTAAAACTCTTTGTGCGCGTTCATCGCCAGATTCGGCAAGAATTTTAAGTTTGACCTTACGTGCACCAGCAAGGGCAATTTCAGTTAAAGAGAGGAAACCGGCTCCTGCAATCAGTATTACGATGATGAGGATATTCTGGAAAAGGCTCACGAATCCACCTGTAGATCATCATTATTATGGAATATTTTTAACACAAAAGAACGAGAGGTAGTAAAGAGATTACTACCTCGATAGGCACAGTATAAGCTTAAAAAAGAAGAATTTAAGAATTTTTCTGTTTAATAATGCGAAAATTGTGAGTTATTCATAAGAAATTCACGATTTTCTTCTTCAATCATTTGACGAGCAACGTACAGAATAAGCTGGCGTAACCAGCG
This sequence comes from Acinetobacter sp. ANC 4654, assembly GCF_002135425.1. Classification (NCBI taxonomy): domain Bacteria; kingdom Pseudomonadati; phylum Pseudomonadota; class Gammaproteobacteria; order Moraxellales; family Moraxellaceae; genus Acinetobacter; species Acinetobacter sp. ANC 4654. The sequence goes on along the minus strand of NZ_NEGL01000005.1, from coordinate 20,567 downwards.
GTGTGCAGGATGATGATGCAATAGCGGACACCAAGCCATTTTTAATTCAAATTCAGGAATATAGAATGGTGGATCTTTAATCAGCAAATTTGAATTGTTTGATTGTAGATGTGCAATACGGCTTGGCAGCGTTGCAATCAAATCGACATTCGATGCCAAAAGAGCAGGCATTTGATAATGACGGGTAAAGACGGAAATCTTACGTTTTTGACCAATACGCTCGAGTGCTTGATCAATCCAACCCAGTCCAGCCTGTTTTTCAGGATTTACCCCGAAACCAACGCCCATGCCTGTTTTAGACACCCAAATATGCTGTGCATCTAGATAGCTTTTGAGATTAAGGTTATTTGCAGCAGGATGTTTGTTATTGAGCAAGCAGGAAAAACTGTCGCGCCAAACCAAAACTTGGTGAAAACTTTGTGGAATTTCATTAAAGCGATTAATGGCCAAATCAACTTTGCCTTGCTCCATGTCACGGTATGACACGTCACTTGGGGTTAGAAAATCAAGAACAACATTTGGCGCTTCGGACCGTAGGGCTTTGACTAGACGAGGAACCAGCGTTGCTTCAGCATAGTCGGAGGTCATAATGCGGAAGACACGGTTCGAGGTATAAGGACGAAATTCGGTACGTGGTTCCAAGATCATGGATAAATCAGACAAGGCATCACGAATACGGGGTTGAAGTTCGAGTGCGCGTTCTGTTGGGGTCATCCCTTCAGAAGAGCGAATAAGGAGAGGATCATTAAATAAATTACGTAAACGACGTAAAATATTACTCATGGCGGGTTGGGTAACGCCCAATTGTTCTGCTGCGCGGGTTACATTTTTTTCACGTAAAAGTACATCGAGGTAAATTAATAGATTGAGGTCGACACGCTCCAAATTCATATAAGAAATACCGATAATCAAGCCATGAAATTATGTTGATTATGCCATAAGCAGCAAGGCTTGTGTAGGAAATATGATGAAAAAAAAGACGTTATAAAATAGAATCATATATGGTTCTATTATGGTGCAGCATGTTCTTTTTTGTTGCAAATTCTGTGACATGATGAACTTGTTTTTAATTCAGCTGTATATAATTTCTGATCTAAAGTGACTCCGCATTTTGTATTTTAACGATTAAAGGATGGGGACTATAATTGCAAGCAGATAAACCTTATTGCACTTTTATTCGAGGCGGTTAAATGCAATTTATTTTAATGTGATTGTCGTTCGGAAGCCTTAAGTTTAGATCGCGTAGCCGTTTTTTAAAATCCTGAATATTGACTTGATGGCGACGAAAGCTTAGCTACTTAATAGGGTGAAATTATAAGCTGTGATTATTTTAAACCTACTGCTCATAAAACAGGTAAAAGCTGAGTTATTGTATAAAAACAGTCTTGTTGATAAGTTTGAGACTTAGGTCTAATAAAGAAAAATAGGGAGCTGAATCTATTTTTACTGTGAAAAATAAAAAAGGAAAACTTCTTTAAAAGAATAAAAACAATAACTTGATAAAAAACAGCATAATTATAATACGACTTTGATCTACATATTTTTTAAATAAATATTGAAAATCAACACAGAATATTGGATTAATTTTTTGACTCGATCTAAGCTGTATCCATAACAACGAAGCGCTCTAAATCTGAACAATTGAATACCGAGCAGATTTATTCCTTCGATTGATGAAATCCTAATATTATTACAGGAAATATCATGACTCAATATCAAACAGCAGTAGATGCAATCCGCGAATTAAAAGCAAAATTCGGTAGCACATGGCGCGATATTAGCCCAGAAGATGCTGCGCGTATGCAAATGCAAAACCAATTCAAAACTGGTTTAGATATTGCTAAATATACCGCTGCGATTATGCGTCGTGATATGGCGGCTTATGATGCTGATTCTAGTCAATACACTCAGTCTTTAGGCTGCTGGCACGGTTTCATCGCGCAACAAAAAATGATTGCGAACAAAAAATACTTCGGTACAACTGACCGTCGTTACATCTACCTTTCTGGTTGGATGGTTGCTGCGCTTCGTTCAGAATTCGGTCCACTTCCTGACCAATCTATGCACGAAAAAACTTCAGTACCTGCTTTGATCGAAGAAATCTACACTTTCCTTCGTCAAGCAGATGCAAAAGAATTAAACGATTTGTTCCGTGCGCTTAAAAAAGCAAACGAAGCTGGTGATACTGCTAAAGCTGCTGAAATCACTGCTCAAATCGACGGTTTCCAAACTCACGTTGTGCCAATTATTGCGGACATCGATGCTGGTTTCGGTAACGAAGAAGCGACTTACTTACTTGCTCGTAAAATGATCGAAGCTGGTGCTTGTGCGCTTCAAATTGAAAACCAAGTATCTGATGCTAAACAGTGTGGTCACCAAGCTGGTAAAGTAACTGTTCCACATGAAGACTTCATCTCTAAAATCCATGCATTACGTTATGCATTTTTAGAAATGGGTGTTGATGACGGTATCATCGTTGCACGTACTGACTCTGAAGGCGCTGACTTAACTCAGAAAATCCCAGTGGTTAAAGAGTCAGGCGACATCGCTTCTCAATACATCGGTTTCCTAGACACAGTTGAAATTGACATTGCTGATGCTCAAGAAGACGAAATCTTGATCAAACGTGATGGTAAATTACACCGTCCTAAACGTTTAGCTTCTGGCTTGTACCAGTTCCGTGAAGGTACTCAAATTGACCGTGTGGTACTTGACTGCGTATCTAGTTTACAAAACGGTGCTGATCTTCTTTGGATTGAAACTGCGACTCCAAACGTTGAAGAAATCGCTCACATGGTTAACCGTGTGAAAGAAACAGTTCCAAATGCGAAGCTTGTTTATAACAACAGCCCATCATTCAACTGGACTTTAAACTTCCGTCAACAGTCTTATGACCGTTTCGTTGCTGAAGGTAAAGACGTTTCTGCTTATGACCGTGCTAAATTAATGAGCGCTGAGTATGACGAAACTGAATTAGCTGCTGATGCTGATGAAAAAGTTCGTACATTCCAAGCAGATGCTTCTCGTGAAGCGGGTGTGTTCCATCACTTGATCACACTTCCGACTTACCACACAGCTGCTCTTTCTACACATGAGCTTGCTAAAGGTTACTTCGGCGATCAAGGTATGCTTGCTTATGTTGCTGGCGTACAACGTAAAGAAATCCGCGGTACAATCGCATGTGTTAAACACCAAGCAATGGCTGGTTCTGACATCGGTGATGATCACAAAGAAATCTTCTCTGGTGACAATGCATTGAAAGCGCATGATGATGCTAAAAACACAATGAACCAATTCGGTGGTTAATCCTCCAAACTGATTCAGAAAAAACCCTGCGAAAGCAGGGTTTTTTTTATGGCTTTTAATTGAAATAAGCGCAAGCTATAAAGACTAAGCTAAAGATTAAGTAAGCTATAAGATTTACATTTATATGATGAACTTCAATGGTTAAGAGATTAAAATCAGCAGCCATGTGATAAAAATAATACTTAAAGCCACAAATTGCGCGGCACTGCCCATATCTTTGGCATTTTTTGAAAGTACATGTTTTTCTAAAGAAATACGATCTACAACTGCTTCAATCGCAGAATTAAATAATTCCACAATCAGTGCAAATAAACAAACAGCAATCATTAATGCTTGTTCTACACGCGATACATCAACTAAAAAACTACTGGGAATGAGTACGACATTTAAAAATGTAATTTGCCGAAAAGCGGCTTCATTGGAAAATGCAGCTTTAAAACCAGCAAGAGAATATGAGGTGGCATTGATAATGCGTTTCAAGCCTGTTGAGCCTTTGAAGGGAGAGTGTGGGGTCATAACTCAAATTTTTCATCAATTTCAGACAAAATAGAGCAAATTTATTAAACCGAGATTAATTTCCAAAAGGTTTATTTAAAAAATGATAGTTTTAAGCGAGTGTTAACCGTGTGATGATAAATAAGGAAAATTATCATAGGATAATTTTGATTCTATATTGCCCATCTTCATTGTTTCTCCTTATTTGTAGTAAAAAATTATTTTTCTGTTAAATGTTATTGTGTTTTGAATTTTAGTTACTGAATATCAAAATAAATTTGCTAAATTAAAAAACAGTTTTGAATGTTTAGCAATCTCACCTTTTTATACTGCGATCAAGTCATATGCTGTCGAAATTTTTTATTCAACGCCCCATCTTTGCTGGCGTATTGGCTATTATTGTAATGGCTTTTGGGCTTTTCGCAGTGTTGAATTTACCCGTAGAGCGCTATCCTGACATTGCACCACCACGCATTACGGTAAGTGCAACGTATACGGGGGCATCGGCTGAAACGGTAGAAGAGAGTGTTACCCAAGTTTTAGAACAGCAAATTAAAGGCATTGATGATTTGCTGTATTTTAGTTCCAGTAGTGATTCATCTGGTCGTAGTCGAATTAGTATAAGTTTTGAAAATGGCACAGATCCAGATACCGCTCAAGTTCAAGTGCAAAATGCCATTAATGGTGTGCTGAATCGTTTACCTGAAGATGTTCAGCGTCAAGGAGTCAATGTCTTTAAGTCACTGGGCGATACTCATATGGTGATTGGCTTGTACGATGCTTCGGGAAAAAGTGACAATATTGAGTTGTCCGATTATATGATGACCCATTTGGAGCAAGATTTAGCCCGTATTGAAGGCATTGGTGAGGTGGATGTTTTTGGCTCACAATATGCCATGCGCATTTGGTTAAATCCCTTAAAATTAAAACAATATAACTTAATGCCCAGTGATATTCGTGCCGCAGTCGAAGCACAGAACACCCAAGTGGCAGCTGGGGCAATCGGTGACTTACCTGTTGTAAAAGATCAGTATTTAAATGCCAAAGTGACTTCAGGCTCACGTTTAAAAAGCGTCGAGGAATTTGAGAATATCATTGTTAAATCGACCAGAGACGGCAGTTTTATCTATTTAAAAGATGTTGCACGCATTGAGCTAGGTGCGGAAAACTATCAGTCGTTTAATACCATTAATGGTTTTCCCTCTGCGGGAATGGGCATTTCCTTAGCTTCAGGTGCCAACGCCTTAGCTACTTCAGCTTTAATTAAGGCTGAAGTCGATCATCTGACGACACAATTGCCTGATGGCTATCAGCTAGTTTATCCACGGGATAATACGCCATTTGTCCAAGAATCGATTAAGGAAGTGGTTAAAACACTGTTTGAAGCCATTTTGTTGGTGATCGTGGTGATGTTTATTTTTCTACAAAATTGGCGAGCGACACTGATTCCAACCATTACTGTGCCCGTGGTGATTTTGGGGACGATGGCGGTGTTGTCTGTGCTGGGTATGAGTATTAATACTTTAACTTTATTCGCCTTGGTTTTGGCGATCGGGCTTTTGGTTGATGATGCCATTGTGGTGGTTGAAAATGTTGAACGCTTGATGCACGAGAAAAATTTAACTGCAAAACAAGCATCCATTGAGTCGATGCAAGAAATTAGTGGTGCATTGATTGGGATTACCTTAGTGCTGACGGCGGTATTTATTCCGATGGCATTTTTTAGTGGCTCGACTGGGGTGATTTATCGCCAATTTTCAATGACTTTAGTGGCTGCAATGGCTCTATCCTTGGCTGTGGCACTGATTTTAACCCCCGCTTTATGCGCGCTAATTTTAAAACCGAATCCACAACCTGCCAAATGGGCACTGTGGTTTAATCAAAAGTTAGAGGGTTTAAAGCAGCATTATTTAAAATTATCCAAGTTGACGATTCAGCACAAAGCTATTTCCCTCGTTGTTTTTGTGGCATTAATTACTGTTTTTGCATTGTTTTATCGTGCTTTACCCACCAGTTTTATTCCCAGTGAAGATCAGGGGATTTTAAATGTGCAGTTTAAACTGGTTGATGGCGCACCGATGTCAAAAAGTCGAGACATTGGTGAACAGATTCGACAATATTTCTTAGAACATGAAAAAGAGAATGTCAATTTGGTGATGATTCGTTATGGGCGTAATTTTTCTGGCACAGGGCAAAATTTGGGTCAGGGCTTTATTGCATTAAAACATTGGGATGAGCGTTCTGGGCAAGAAAACTCAGCGCAAGCCATCCGTGAGCGTGCTTTAAAATATTTTAAAAGTAATCCGAATGCACAAATTAGTGTGAGTTTGCCATCTTCGGTCAGCGGTTTAGGTCAAACTGATGGACTGGATTTCTGGATTCGTGATGTGAATGGTCAAGGTCGTCAGTATCTAGAGCGTGAATTTAAGCAATTACAGCAACAAGCAAAACAATATGCGACTTTTGAAAACCTTGACAAGCGCTCTAATCCAGATAAAGCTGAACTCAAGGTCAATGTTGATCAGAAACTTGCCATGGCAAATGGGTTGTCGCAAACTGCCATTAATAGCACATTGTCTAGTGCATGGGGCGGCAGCTATATCAATGATTTTATTGACCGTGGTCGGATTAAACGGGTCATGATGCAAGGGGATGCCGAATTCCGTTCTAAGCCAGAAGATTTGCAATATTGGTCTGTGCGTAATGATCTAAATCAAATGGTTTCCTTTAGTCAGTTTGCCAATGTGACTTGGAGTGGTGGCCCTGAAGTGGTCAATCGCTATATGGGTTATACGGCATTGCAAATGGAAGCGGATACCGCTAAAAATGTCAGTTCGGGAGCTGCCATGCAAGATGTCGGTAAGCTGGTTGAACAGCAATCTGGCATTGATGTGGCATGGAGCGGTTTATCTTTTGAAGAGCAAAAATCTAGTAACCAATCACTGCTGTTATATCTGGTGTCGATTGGCTTTATTTTTCTATGCTTAGCTGCACTTTATGAAAGTTGGTCTATTCCGACTGCCGTGATGAGTGCGATTCCGCTCGGGATAGGTGGCAATATCTTATTTAGTTACTTTGTCGGATTTCCCAATGATATTTATTTCCAAATTGCGTTACTGACCACCATTGGCTTGTCTTGTAAAAATGCCATTTTAATTGTTGAATTTGCATCCTTAGCGCAGCAACAAGGTAAAAATGCGATTGAAGCTGCATTGGAAGGTGCGAGCCTACGCTTACGTCCCATTCTGATGACGTCATTGGCATTTGGTGCAGGTGTGATTCCATTGGTTTTTGCTTTTGGTGCGGGTGCTGCGAGTCGTCAGGAAATTGGCGTGAGTGTGTTAGGTGGGGTTATTTTTGCAACCATTTTGGTGCTGATTTTTATTCCATTTATGTATGTATTGATACGAACACTGTTTAAAGCTAAGTCTGTTAGCAAAAGATAAGTGATTAAATTGTTTATGTTTTGTTGTAAAAGTTGAGAAAGGTAAAAGTTATTTGTAGTATTGCTGCGCCGTATGAACGGTTTGATGAGGATTAAATCCCTAAATGGACAGGTACAGTTGTCAGAAACACCAAACTTCAAACATCTATATTTACCAACATGATTATGTGGGTCTATTCGGCAGATAAAATGATAGCCGTTGCAGCCTCATTACGTATGTTAGGTAATAGGGGCGAGCATGAGCTACAACAACTTTTTATACCTTTTAAATGATGCGTTAAGCAATCATGACATTTCATTGGCATTAGACTCTGTCAAAACATTTAAAGCCGCAGATTTAGCTGATATTTTGGCGCAATTGCCTTTAGAAAATAGTCAAAAACTGCTGCTGAATCTTCCTGCACGCGCCTATGTATTTTCATATTTAAAACCAGAAGAACAAGTGAAATTTGCACAAGTGTTAACGCGAATAGACTTGGCAGAAATTATGGGGGAAATGCCTTCAGATAAGCGTGTCGATTTATTTAAATGTTTAGATCACGAGCAGCAAAATGCTTTATTGCCTGCATTGGCACAGGCCGAACGTGAAGATATTCGACAGCTCTCTTCTTATGTCGAAGGTACGGCAGGGGCAATTATGAGCTCTGAATATGCCACCCTAAAGCCGAATATTTCGGTAAAAGATGCCATTAAAATGTTGCGTTATGAAGCACCTGACACAGAAACCATTTATTTGGCTTATGTACTTGATGAAGCAAGAAAGTTACTTGGTGTTTTGTCACTTAAACAATTAATACTTGCCGAAGAAGAAAATAATATTAGTGATTTAATGGCTACCGATATTATTTTTGCATATTTTGATACTGATCAGGATGAAGTAGCCAAAACCATTGCGCGTTATGACTTACTGGCATTACCCATTGTAGATCATGCTGGTGTGATGGTGGGTATTGTGACATATGATGATGCGATGGATGTGGCCAGTGAAGAGGCAACGGAAGATTTTTTAAAATCTGGTGCTGTTGATGCATCATCTAAACTGAGTCTTAAATCTGCCTCGATATTACAGCTCTATCAAAAACGGGTGTATTGGTTGGTATTTCTTGTTTTTGGTAGTTTGTTATCAGGTCTGGGGATTGCACATTTTGAAGACATCATTGCTGCAAATATTGTATTGGTCTTCTTTTTACCCTTACTGGTTGGAAGTGGCGGAAATGCAGGCTCTCAATCGGCAACTCTGATGGTACGTGCATTAGCAACGGGCGATGTGCATTTTAAAGACTGGTTCTATTTATTGGGACGTGAAGGTTTGGTTGCTCTATGTTTAGGAGGAACAATGGCGCTTGCAGTTTCACTTTTGGGATATTACCGAGGTGATGAAATGGTCGCTTTAGTGCTTGCTCTGAGTATGATGGGTATTGTGCTTTTGGGCTGTTTAATTGGAATGAGTTTGCCTTTTGTGCTCAATCGTTTTGGATTTGATCCTGCAAGTGCATCTGCACCATTGGTGACATCTATTTGTGATGCGACAGGTGTTCTGGTCTATTTATTTATCGCTTCACAGTTATTGCTATAGCGATATAGATAATAAATATACACACTTATTTTCAATTTATACTTTATTCTCAGAGCGATAACACAAATGTTTAAACAAGGCTAAAACATGGTTGCGGTTGAAAAAGAAAAAAAATTAACACAGCAAGAGGTGCTGCGATTAGAACGAGATTTAGCCAAGTTTGCCAATATGATGGATTCGGTGGTGCGTATTCCATTTACCAAACAAGGGGTCGGGGCAGACGCTGCGTTAAGTACTATTCCTGTTGCGGGTGATGTTGCGGGGTTTGCACTGACGTGTTATGCCATTTATAAAGCCAAACAAATTGGCGTGCCTCAAAGTAAATTAAATTCAGTGATGAAATTGGCCATGATGGATGCAGTCATTGGTTTTATTCCGGTGATTGGTACTATTTTTGATATTTTTATTCGCCCAAGCCGCAGGGCTTTAACTGTTGTACATGAGCATATTCGAGCTGAATATCAGATTCAGAGCGATGTACATGTGCTGCATCCCTTTTTACATGAAAGCTTAGAGCGTAAACAGCAGACGTCAAAATTTTGGCGTAATCCCATCGTCGCATGGATTTGGCTACATATTCCTGATCTTTTAGGGCTCATTGTTCTCGTGCTTATGTTGGCTGCGATGTGGTTTGGACTGAGTTGGTTATGGCACTGGTTTCAAGGTTTGAATGTCTAGTTCATTTTTAGGATAAAAAATAATGGATTATATTGCTGCAAATTTACCTGCAATTGATTTTGAGGCGACACGAAATTTTTATGCCATGTTGGGCTTTCAATGTATTTACCAATCAGATATATGGATGATGCTAGAAAAAGACAGTTTCAAGCTTGAGTTTTTTCATCACCCAGAATTAGACCCGAAAACATCTTGGCATAGCGCATGTATCCGTGTACAGGATTTATCAATTTTAGATCAGGCTTGGCGTCTTTTAGATTGGTCAGCATTTCCCAATGCACGTATTACCGAAATTGAGCCATTGGGGGGAGTGAGGCTTTTTTGTGTGATTGATCTGAATGGCAGTTTATTACGCTGTATTGAGCATCATTAAAAAAAGCCTCCATGTTGGAGGCTTTTTGATATCTATTCAATAAAAAATATTATGGACAATTCAATAGTTGTAATGCTGCTACACGTTGCTCAATTGTTGGGTGAGTTTGGAACAAAGCCGCTAAACTAAAGCCTTGTTCTTTACCTTCCGTAATTGCGAATGCTTTCATTTCTTTTGGCATCTGATCAGGTAATTCTGATTCAGCCTGTAAGCGTAATAATGCAGAGATCATCGCTTGTTTACCGGCTAAACGTGCACCCGCTTCATCGGCACGATATTCACGGTAACGTGAGAACCACATCACAATAGAAGAGGCAAGAATACCAAACACAATATCCAATACGATGGTAATACCAAAGTAAGCTAATCCAGGTGCTTCGCCATCTTCACGACCAAATACATTACGGTCAATAAAGTCACCCACAACACGAGCAAAGAACATCACGAAGGCATTGACTACGCCTTGTACAAGAGCAAGAGTCACCATGTCGCCATTGGCAACGTGACCAATTTCATGCGCAAGGACAGCACGCAGCTCATCTTTGTTCATGCGTTCGAGCAAACCCGTTGAAACGGCAACTAAAGCATCGTTCTTGTTCCAACCTGTGGCAAAAGCATTTGATTGATAAGAAGGGAAAATACCCACTTCTGGCATATTGATACCAGAACGTTGAGCCAATTGCGCAACTTCTTGTAATAACCATGCTTCCGCTTGGTTACGAGGCGCATTTGGGTCAATCAGTTCAGTACCCGTGGTTTTTTTCGCCATCCATTTAGACATGAATAGAGAAATGAGTGAACCAACCATACCAAAGACAAAACAGATAACCAGTAGGTTGCCTAAATTTAAGCCACCCGCGCCATGGTAACTACCGACACCGAAGAGTGACAAAATAATGCCAGCTACCACCAGTACCGCGAGGTTGGTAAGCAAGAACAAACCAATCCGCATCATTGAGAAAATCCTCTTATAATAAAAAAATAATCTGATTTCTGAATCAAAAATCATCTTTTTAAATATGAGGTGTAAGCCTTAAAAATTCAAGGAAAAAAATCAGTAATTCTGTTTAATGATGGTATTTACTGGCTGAGTTTTTTAATCGGCAATTGAGATTTTAGCAGAAGCTGTGGCATGTGCCGTGGCGTATGAGCGCATTGGGGCATCAGTATAACTACCATCAGATGCCATAATAATTTGACGTTGTTCACTGTAACGAGAGGGTGATGCTTCATCTGGAGTTGATTGTGCAATAATTTTAGCATTATCTGGACGGCTATCACGATTTGAACTCGAGCTTAAACCGACGCCATTTGAGTATAGGTTGCTGAAACGACTGCTGACGCGTCTGACATAATCTTGGGTTTCTTTAAATGGCGGAATACCACCGTATTTAGCAACATTGCCTTCACCCGCATTGTAGCTGGCTAAAACCAATGACGTATTGCCATTAAAACGTTTCGTCAACCATGCTAAATATTTTGCACCCGCCATAATGTTTTGTTGTGGATCAAAAGCATTGGATACATTAAAACGTCGTGCTGTGGCAGGCATGAGTTGCATCAGTCCTTGTGCACCCACAGGGGAGCGAGCATTGACATTAAATCCAGATTCAGTATGCATGACAGCTTTAATTAAGCCTTCAGAAATACCGTGTTGTGATGCTGCTTGCTTAATAATATGGTCAAACGCATTCTTATTGCGACTGTAGCTTGGTAAAACTGATGCTTCAGAATTTCCCCAGTTCGTATAACTGTGCATATTACTGTCAGGATAATAGGTTTTTTTTTCAACTTTTAAATGACTATATCGACCTTGTTTATTGGTCAGTAAGGTCGTGCCATTGGACTCTTTGAGTTGATAAATGGTTTGACCCGCGTAACTGGTCGCTGTAACAAAACTAACTGTTACATACCCCAAAATATAAAATCCAATACTTACAATGTTATTTTTCATTTTTTAATGTAGAAAAAATCTGCCTCAAACAGTTAAATAGCAGTTTAACAAAAAAAAATAGGATAGAAAGTATTTCTAAATTTATTTCTCGTTGAGTTTGTAAAAAGCAAGTGCTAATTGTAGAGATAGTAATCAAAAAATATTTAATTTTTTTTTAATCAGGATAACTTGACACAATTAAACCATTGATTTTTATTTAATTTTAAATTGATTAAAAAGTGATCAATTTAAATAGAAGCCTTAAATAATAGGTCGGAGACCGTGTCAAGCCTTTTGAAATCCACAAAGTTATCCACAGGTTTTGTGGACAACTGTGGGAAAGTACAAACTGTAAGCATTGTGGGTGAAATTTGAACTCAAACGGTCAAAATAGCATGGGGTTAATGACATCAAAATGACAGCAATGATCAATTTTCAGAAAATAAATTCTTTTGGTGCGATATGCAGCTGAATCGGATAAAATCGCGCGGTATTTTTATTTATGGTTTATCTCGTCTATGTACTCGCCAGTTGAGTCCGAACAAGGATTTAATTTCAAACCAGAACTGCCTACAAGTTCGGCATATTACCGTTTGTTGAAAAAGATTCGCCGTCAAGTCGGTCATGCCATTCGTGATTTTAAAATGCTCGAAGAAGGTGACAAGGTAATGGTATGTATTTCTGGTGGTAAAGACAGTTATACCTTGCTGGACATCATGTTGCAGTTTAAACGTATTGCACCCATAAACTTTGATGTTGTTGCGGTTAACCTTGACCAAAAGCAACCCGGCTTTCCAGAAGATGTGTTACCGCGTTATTTAGAAGAAAATAATATTCCATATTATATTTTGGAAAAAGACACGTATAGCATTACCAAAAAGTTAACCCCTGAAGGTAAAACCTATTGTGCCGTGTGTTCACGCTTACGCCGTGGTTCTTTATATGGTTTTGCGCAAGAAATTGGGGCAACTAAAGTCGCTTTAGGTCATCATCGTGATGACATTATGGCAACCTTCTTCTTGAACTTATTTCATGGCGGTAGCTTAAAAGCGATGCCACCAAAACTGTTGTCCTCTGACAAAAAGAATATCTTGATTCGTCCACTGGCTTATGTGGAAGAAAAAGATATTATTAAGTATGCAGAAATGCGACAGTTCCCGATTATTCCTTGTAACTTATGTGGTTCACAGGAAAATTTACAGCGCGCAATGATTAATAATATGTTGCGTGAATGGGATGCAGAATATCCGAAGCGTTTACATAGTATTTTTGGTGCGATGCAAAACGTATCGCCTTCACAATTGGCCGATCGTGAGTTATTTGATTTTGAAGCTTTAGATGAGCAACGTGAGATTGATTTCACAGGAAGTTGTTCAACTGAAGATGAAGCACCAAACAAACGCATTAATATGGTCAATTTAGGTTTTGCGGCAGAATAATGCTGACTTTAAACACCAATTTTAGGATTGGTGTTTATTTTATATATCTGATTTATTTAATAAATGTATTAAAAGTATTAAAATTGAACGTCCAGTGCAAAAAACTTTAAGCAGAAAACAATTTTACATGCTATAACAGGCGTCAAGCACAATAGCTTCACAAAGATGTTGTCTGGATAGGCGACACAAATGAACAAATAAATTGAGGAAACATCATGCCTGCCTTTTTAACTGATGATTGGTTTTCAACAGTAGAGACTTTAACTGCTCAAGCTGGTAACTTAAACTTGCCACCTGCACTTGCAAATTTAGCAATCAATTTAGTGGTTGCAGATTCAGAGGGCAATACTGAATTGTCTTTGGATGGTGGAGCAATCAAAAAAGGTCTATCTTCAAATGCGAAAACGACATTGAATATGGATGGTGAAACACTTCGCAAAGTGTTCCTAGAGTTTGATATGGCTGCCGCAATGCAAGCATTTATGACAGGTAAAATTAAAGTTCAAGGTGATATGTCACAATTAATGGCTTTACAAACTGCGAAGCCAAGCCAAGAACAAAAAGATTTATTTAAAAAAGTGCTTGAGCAAACAGCTTAAGTCTTTTGAACAAAAAAAAGCTTAGCTGGATTGCTAAGCTTTTTTTTGTCTACAGTACACAGATTAGATGTTAACTAACTGTGGTGTAGATTTAATATGTTCCAAATAGGCACGGATACGCGTTACATATTGAACTGCTTGTCGATAACGACCATTGCTGGCTTTGTTGTTATCTAAATAACTGTACAAATTCACCCAATTGTTGGGGTTTTTACCTTGTGCCTTGATTCGATTTTGAATCTGATTGACTGCACCGGGTCCCATATTGTAAGCCACCAGTGCGTACCAATTACGATCTGGGAGGGGTACATCCTGATATCGATCTAACATCTGGTCGTAATATTTAGCACCACCTTCAATACTTTGTGCAGGGTCAGTTCGATTACTCACACCCATCGCTTTTGCTGTACTGTTGGTGAGCATCATTAAACCACGAACACCTGTAGGCGAAACTGAGTTTGGTTTCAGATACGATTCCTGATAACCAATAGCAGCCAATAAATGCCAATCTAAATCATATTTTTCAGCCGTATTTTTAAAGCTAGCTTTATAAATAGGCATGCGTTGATTTAAATCACGTTGAATGCTGTCCCATGATTCTTCTTTCACGACATTCTGATTATAGAATGAAGCCAGTTGACGAATCGAGCCAGATTGTTTGCCCTGACAGACAAAACCACTCGCGGTTTGGGTCAGTGGGTCATCAGCATGTTTAAAGACCCAATTCAGGTTGGTATCTAAACCATTTTTTTGCAAGCTGTTTAAATCACCACACGTTGCTGAAAATGAAGCTAAATGCTTTTTCTCGATTGAGCTTACATCCGCAGTGGTCATGGCAAAGTTTGCTTTACCTTGCGAGATCCATTTAAGTGCTGTGGCATTGTCTGGTACTGTTTTAAACACTAAATTAACGTTTAAACTATTGGCGTAGTTGCGTGCTAGGTCATAACCAAAACCATGTAGATGAGAACCATCTTTAAATACCGTAGTCGAATTTTCGACTGAAACGACAGTTAATTGCTTGTCGTTTACGACAGAATCGTATTGGTACGATTTACTTGCATTAATGCTGTGAAATGGAATTAGCAGTGTACTAAATGCAAGAACTTTTAATGAGAGAGAGGACTTTAAAGAGTTAAGGCTAAGCCTCACTCCAGAAGTTGAACTACTGTGCATGTTGTCTCCGCTACAAGTAATTTATGCCCTAAAAAGTAAAGACAAACATGCCTCAGACTTTTTCAAGTTTGATAAATTCAATAAGGGTTGGGCAGTCATGACGTCATTCAAAAATGACATTGGATTAAAAGAAGAATAATGTAGAATTTCTACATAGATTAAAAAATAGGCAACTTGAAAACATGAGCGCATAATAAGGCTGAAAAATAAACTTGTCAAATTTTGTACTAATTTTTTTTAAAATATGTAGTATAAATAACTGATTTAATTTAATAATTAATTTTATAAACTTTAGTTCTGTTTGAAAATTAGATAAAATAGCGCATTATTGTCAATAAATTGTAAGCATAACATCAAAAAATACTATGAAATCTAACTTAATTACACGTGCTGGACACGACAAATTGGTCGCGGAATTACAACATTTATGGCATGAAGAACGACCCGAAATTACTAAAAAAGTGAACTGGGCTGCGAGTCTGGGCGACCGCAGTGAAAATGCGGATTACCAATATAATAAGCAAATTTTACGCAAGATAGACCGCCGTGTTCGTTACTTAGGTAAGCGTTTAGAAGAGTTTAAAATTATTGATTTTTCCCCTGAACAAGAAGGGAAAGTATATTTTGGTGCTTGGGTTGAGATTGAGAATGATCAAGGTGAAAAAATCACGGTGCGTATTGTTGGGGTAGATGAAATTTATGATCACCACCCACAACATATTTCAATTGGTTCACCTATGGCGCAAGCGTTGCTTGGAAAACAAGTCGATGATGAGGTTGAAGTGGTGACACCATCAGGAAAAAAATTGTGGTATATCAATGAAATTCGTTATGAAAAGCCTGAAAAATAGTCAAAATGATGGATTTTGATTTTATTTTAAGCAGTCAGTAAGAAAAAAGTATAAAAATGTTTGCTAAGATTGGATTTTATTTATATCATAGCCGCCATTGGAAGCGTGGCAGAGCGGTTTAATGCACCGGTCTTGAAAACCGACGAGGGTGTGAGTCCTCCGTGAGTTCGAATCTCACCGCTTCCGCCAAATTTTGAATTAAGTCCTTGTATTTGCAAGGGCTTTTTTCTTGTCTGTAGTTTTACCCCACAACCTACCCCACATAAAAAATTGGATTGGATCAAACTAAAACCAACAATATAAGACAGGTTAGGACAGCTACTTTATTTGGTTTAATGTACTTTCATGTTATCGAAGTCTGATTTTATATTGATATTATTCTTTTAATATCAGTAATGAAGTATTAAATTGATAAAAAAGGGGAATGGTTCTGTAAAATAATGTTGAAAAATAAAAGTTATAAAGTGAATGCTAGTCATCAATTAATTAACTGCGTTACTGAAATTTACGAAGTGATAAGTCGATTTAACTTGTATGATTTAAAGAAGGGTAATGATGAACAAATTGCTAAAATAGCATCAGAAAAATTAAGTTATAAAAAAGATGACAGTATTACTGAAGAAAGTGTTATCGCTCTTATCCAAAGAATGAATACGTGGAAAGTAAGCAGTTTTGATCACTTTTCTGAGGCTACAAGGCTTTTATTTGGTGATGATAGGCTTCAATTTAAACGAGTTGATGTTTCGCATAAGGTTTCTTACAGTGGACTTTCTAAGCTTGCGGAAATAAAAAATAGCTCGCCAGAATCGAGTTCTATATTTCAGTTGATAGGCAACAACGATTATCATCCGTTGATTCGTTGCGGTCTATTCACTTGGATAATGCTCAAGCACCCCATTTTTGATGATACTGATGTCAATATCTTAATGGCTGGCTTATGGCAAAACATTATTCTACTTGAGTGGAAACCTATTCTTTATCATGTTCTTGCGCATGATTGTTTTTGGATGATGGATTCGATTTCTGATCGTAATCTTTCTATACTCCTGCTTTCTAATGATCCGAGCGAATTTATTGAGTTTAATCTGGATACCATTTTAAAGATGCTGAAAGAAATAATAGAACGTCAAGATTTATTATTTGCGAACAAGATCGATAAACTCCAAAACGGACAAGGTAAAACAGAGCAAGTTGCTGTAAGCAGTACAGGGGATGGATATCATGAAAGTGTTGAAGTATGTGATCCAGTCGTAAACTCAAGTCGAATCGAAATTCAAGAGAGTAGTGTTGCTGTAAAGAGTGAACCTTATGTAAATACCAAGAGACTCATTTCGAAGATGATTGAAGATAAAGAATATTCTATTAATGATTTAATGGTATTGCTTGAAATGAAACATAGGGGAACTTTCTCTAAAAATTATTTAGGCCCAGCTTTGGACTTAAACCTTATTAAGATGACAATTCCAGATAAGCCTACAAGTAAAAATCAACGATATGTACTTAATGCAGATATTATTTAATTAGACTGAATTCAAGAAATGCCAAACCTTGAGTTTTATAGAAATGTATTGAAGTTAAAGACGTGCTATGAAATTACTCAAACCAATATCGGATGAAGATCAAAAATTACTTTTAACTGATAATTATTATTCTGCTTTAAAAATGTTACCCATTTTGTTTGAAGAAGTCATCGAAAGGCGATTTTCTTCATCTGATATTGAGGCGATAAGGAAAACACTTGAAATACAGCATTTCAGTTTTAAAATGATTTCATTTGTCATCTATGCTCCTTTTATTGTACGTCAGTGGGTAAGAGGAAACAGCTTTGTTGAGTTTAGAAGTGAACAATTATTAAGCTTAGCTAGTGGTAGACAAAATTTAGGGAACTTTATTCACCTCACATCACTGTTTAACTATGTTGCCGAGAACTTATTCTCGATGAGTGTATTTAAATATAATAGACCTCTTGCGAAAGTAAAAACCACCTCAATCTAAGTTTTATGAGATATCAGAAATTAAACCGTTTTTCAGATTCTGAATTCAAACGCTTGGTTGGCGTACCTCGGCAAGTTTTTACCGAAATGGTAGAGGTTTTAGAAAAAGCAGAATCACTCAAAAAGAAATCAGGTCGTCCTCATACTTTAGCTATAGAGGATCAGTTGTTATTAACGCTCAATTACTTACGGAACTACAGTACTCAACTGGAATTGGCGGCAAATTACCATATCGCTGAAAGCAATGTGAATCGAACCATTAAAAAAGTTGAAGATGCATTAATGAAATCAAGACGTTTTACTCTGCCAAAACGAAGCATTACCACAGCAGACGAACACTTTAACTGGGTCATTATTGATGCCACAGAATGTTCAATAGAACGCCCGAAAAAAAAATCAGAGTAAGTTCTACAGTGGTAAAAAGAAGAAACATACGCTAAAAGCACAAGTGATCTATCATCCGAAGAGCAAACAAATCATAGGGATCGATGTATCAAATGGCAGTCAGCATGATATTAAACTGGCAAGAAAAACGGTTAAGAAATTCAAACATTGTGAATATGTTCTGACGGATTTAGGGTACTATGGATTAGAGCAAGAGGGCTTTAAATTATTGATGCCGATCAAGAAAAAGAAGAATTCCCCTTTATTTGATGCTGAAAAAAAGTACAATAAAAAGATTGGAAAAATACGAGTTGTGATCGAACACATTAATAGTCAATTGAAAACATTTAGAATATTAAGTGAACGATATCGAAATAGACGGAAAAGATTTGGTTTACGCGTCAACTTAATAGCTGCATTGGTAAACCGAATCAACTCGCAATAACAACTTTCGCAAGAGATCTACTATATATATATACACCCCTACCTATAAACAAGAATTCGGTTTGGAGAAATATGCTCCACATCCTGAATGGGTAAAGTTTTCAGGATATGCTGAAACGAAAGATATGTATCTGCAAAAAGATAATACAGGGAAAATTATCACACTATTGGAGTGTAATAATTATGTAATGAAAGGGTTGTCTGCCCCAAGATGTAACATGCGTTGGAATCTAGAGCCTTTTATGAAAGTTCAAATAGAAGCATATTTTCAACGAGCTCATTTAAAAGATTGGCAATTAATTAGAAAAAATTCAGAAAAACTCATTAAGAGCTTTGCAGTAGATCCAAAAACTTTAAAACGAATTAATAATTAAATAAGGTAAATCACATGAGTATAATCCCGACAATGTTTGAAATTTTGTCATGGTATTTATATGGTAAAGGTACTAAACCTAATGATTTTTTTGGATGAGAAATAATGAAGTTATCAAATAAAATTATTTTTTTTAGTATTTTTATATTACTAATTTATTCGGTAGTTAAACTTATTGCTTGGCAGTATGAAGCATATAATGAAAGAAGAGGATATTGTACAGCAGAAGGGAAATTTTTAAGTGATGAAGAAAAGTTAAAAAATATACGTGTGAATTTGATTGTTCATCATTTGCAAAGCCGATCTAAACATTATGATCACTATAAATTTAGCATTGTAGGAATATCAAAATATGATCTTTCAAATGAGGAAAAAGTTATTGATCTGATGACACAGGCTGATTTTAATAAATCATGGATAGAAAATCTAGGTATTATCGCAATTGGTTCAATTCCAGAATATATCGATAGACGTACATGTCTACGTGATCCTCGACGATGTTATGACTTTAGTAAATCTAATAATGGTTTGGTGACATTATGGAATGATGATAATAGTATTAATATAGAATATATAAAATCTCTACCTGAAAATTATTCAATAATAACGAGAGAGGGAAGTGGTGTTGACTTAGACATTTATCCACTATCTACACTGCAACAGATCGATGCCAAGCACTACAGAATATCAAGGTATAGCATAAATCAGAGATGTTGTGATCAAGAAGAAATTGAAAGACGAACCCCATTTGTAGGTAACAATCTTGTTAATAATAGTGACCCTGCGAAGACAGCAGCATACCGCCGTGGGGAAATTAGTATTACACCAGAGCCTGAATTACGTTTAGATCAAATTGATGGGGTAATAATTGATGACTTCTATGTATCAGATTTATATGCTGATTCATTATTAAATCAACCCCAGCAAGTACAAAAATATGGACTACTTTGGAGTACAGGTGGTCTAAGAAAACCTGTGTATAAAAAAAATATGAAGCAAGAAATATCCATCACAGCCTGTGGCACCATTGTAGAAAAAAATTAAATTAATCAAGAGGAAAACAATATGAGTACCATTCCAAATATGTATCAAATCATTAGTTATTATCTATATGGACAAACAACCAAACCTGAGGATGCCCTAGATGAACGGATTGTTAATTTTCATAAAGATGACCGTTTGCCCATTACTGTCAATGCACTGGAGTTTATGACCACAGGGGCAGGTCGCTATGCACAGGTTGGAAACTTCTTGGCAGTTCGGAAGTTTTTGGCAGGTGAATATAATAGCTTTTTAGTAAAAGGAACATCCTATAGCTTTTTAAGTTTATTAAAGGATGATGTGTGCTGAAATTGCAGGAGACTTCCACTTGGGAGATTCTAGGCAGCCGACTTATAAAAACTCTCTGCCATTTGATTCGGTGTCTTAAAATCCAGACCTTTCTGAATTCTACTTTGATTATAAAATAGCTCTACGTATTTTGTAATATCTGCTTTTGCTT